>NZ_JALJDX010000207.1 GCF_022952855.1 Pseudomonas sp. RGM2987
GGAGCAATGCCGGAGTGAGGGAACACCGAGCCTTGGCGAGGTGCCCAGTGGTGGGGCACAGCCTTTTTTGCTTACTTTTTTTGGCGTTTGAAAAAAAGTGAGCCGCCGTCAGGGCGGAACCCTAAGCCGCCGTTACCGCAGAAATGGATATGTACACGGTCAAAAAATCCCCACAGACCGACACAAAGCCATCGCGAGCAAGCCCGCTCCCACAATTGGAATCGCAGCACAGCCAGCAGAGATGGGCCGGCGATACGGCCAAATCCCCCCAAACCGCCACAAACTCCCTGTAAACTCCGGCCTTTGCCCCCCGACACAGGAAGTTGGCATGTCCGCCTCGATCCTCTACATCCACGGCTTCAACAGCGCCCCAGCCTCGACCAAGGCCCGCCAGCTCATCGACGTGATGACCCGCCTGGGCCTGGCCGACCGACTGCAAGTGCCGGCCCTGCACCACCACCCCCGCGAAGCCATGGCCCAGCTGGAGCAGGCGATTACCCAACTGGGCCGTCCGCTGCTGGTCGGCAGCTCGCTCGGCGGCTACTATGCCACTCACTTGGCCGAGCGCCACGGCCTCAAGGCGTTGTTGATCAACCCGGCCGTCAGCCCCCATCGGATGTTCGACGGCTACCTGGGCCCGCAGAAAAATCTATACACCGACGAAACCTGGGACCTGACCCTCGACCACGTCACAACCCTGGCCGAACTGGAAGTCCCGGCGCCCCGGGATCCGCAGCGGTATCAGGTATGGTTGCAAACCGGTGACGAAACGCTGGATTATCGCCACGCCCAGCAGTATTACCGCGCCTGTGCCTTGCGCATCCAGGCTGGCGGCGACCACAGTTTCCAAGGGTTTGCCCAGCAACTGCCGGCGCTGCTGAGTTTTGCCGGCATAGGCGCCGATTTGTACCAGGCGATCGACTTCACCTTGCTGTGAGCCATCGCCCCCTTTTTCATTTGAACACTGACGACGAGACCCCATGGCCACTCCCAGCGCTAGCTCTTATAACGCAGACGCCATCGAAGTCCTCTCGGGCCTCGACCCGGTGCGCAAGCGCCCCGGCATGTACACCGACACCAGTCGGCCGAACCACCTCGCCCAGGAAGTCATCGACAACAGCGTCGACGAAGCCTTGGCCGGGCACGCCAAGTCGGTGCAGGTCATCCTGCACGCCGATCATTCGCTGGAAGTCAGCGATGACGGGCGCGGCATGCCGGTGGACATCCACCCTGAAGAGGGCGTGTCGGGCGTCGAGCTGATCCTCACCAAGCTCCACGCGGGCGGTAAGTTTTCCAACAAGAACTACCAGTTCTCCGGCGGTTTGCACGGGGTGGGTATTTCCGTGGTCAACGCCTTGTCGACCCAGGTTCGTGTGCGGGTCAAGCGCGACGGCAACGAGTACCAGATGACCTTCGCCGATGGCTTCAAGGCCACCGAGCTGGAAGTGGTGGGCACCGTCGGCAAGCGCAATACCGGGACCAGCGTCTATTTCGCCCCGGATCCGAAGTATTTCGATTCGCCGAAGTTCTCCGTCAGCCGTCTCAAGCACGTGCTCAAGGCCAAGGCCGTGTTGTGCCCGGGGCTGCTGGTCAGCTTCGAGGACAAGGCCACCGGCGAGAAGGTCGAGTGGCATTACGAAGACGGCCTGCGCTCGTATCTGGTGGATGCGGTCAACGGCTTCGAACGCCTGCCGAACGAGCCGTTCTGCGGCAGCCTGGCCGGTAATAAAGAAGCCGTGGACTGGGCGCTGCTGTGGCTGCCCGAGGGTGGTGAAAGCGTCCAGGAAAGCTACGTCAACCTGATCCCCACGGCCCAGGGCGGCACCCACGTCAATGGGTTGCGCCAGGGCCTGCTGGACGCGATGCGTGAGTTCTGTGAGTTCCGCAACCTGTTGCCCCGTGGCGTGAAGCTGGCGCCAGAAGACGTCTGGGAGCGCATCGCCTTCGTACTGTCGATGAAGATGCAGGAGCCGCAGTTCTCCGGCCAGACCAAGGAGCGCCTGTCGTCCCGTGAAGCGGCGGCGTTTGTCTCCGGGGTGGTCAAGGACGCCTTCAGTCTGTGGCTCAACGCCAACCCGGAAACCGGCCTGGCTTTGGCCGAGCTGGCGATCAGCAACGCCGGTCGCCGGCTCAAGGCCAGCAAGAAGGTCGAGCGCAAGCGCATCACCCAAGGACCGGCATTGCCGGGCAAGCTTGCCGATTGCGCCGGGCAGGACCCGATGCGGTCCGAGCTGTTCCTGGTCGAAGGTGATTCCGCCGGTGGTTCGGCCAAGCAGGCGCGGGACAAAGAGTTCCAGGCGATCCTGCCGTTGCGCGGCAAGATTCTCAACACCTGGGAAGTGGACGGCAGCGAAGTGCTGGCGAGCCAGGAAGTGCACAACATTGCCGTTGCCATTGGTGTCGATCCAGGCGCCGAGGACATGAGCCAGCTGCGTTACGGCAAGATCTGCATCCTCGCCGACGCCGACTCCGATGGCCTGCACATTGCGACCTTGCTGTGCGCCTTGTTCGTCCAGCATTTCCGGCCGCTGGTGGACGCCGGCCACGTGTACGTCGCGATGCCTCCGCTGTACCGCATCGACCTGGGCAAGGAGATCTACTACGCCCTTGACGAAGCCGAGCGCGACGGCATTCTTGACCGCCTAGTGGCCGAGAAGAAGCGCGGCAAGCCGCAGGTCACCCGATTCAAAGGCCTGGGCGAGATGAACCCGCCGCAGTTGCGCGAAACCACCATGGACCCGAACACCCGTCGCCTGGTGCAGTTGACCCTGGAAGATTTCGAAGCGACCTCGGAAATGATGGACATGCTGCTGGCGAAGAAACGCGCCGGTGATCGCAAGTCCTGGCTCGAATCCAAAGGTGACCTGGCCGAGGTGCTGGCCTGATGCGCAACGGGTTCGCCCTGGCATTGGTGCTGTGGGCGGGGGTTGTGGTGGCAGAGCCGGCACCGGAACTGAAGTTGCTGTCCGAGCATGTCGTCGAGGGCATGCGCGGCGGTAACTTGTCCGGGCTGGCCGTGTGTGGCGGCGAGCTGTGGACGGTGTCCGATCGCGACGATGACCGCATTTATCGCCTGGACGCGTCCGATGCGAAGGTCTGGCAGGCAGATGCCCTGGTCATTGACGTGCCCCAGGTGCCCGACAACGGCTTGCCCTGGGGCCTGCGTTCACGAACCTGGGCGGCGTCGTTCCTGCGCGGTGGGGCGCTGGATTTCGAAGGCATCAGTTGCGACAGTGCCGGCAATCGCTATGTGGTCAGCGAGGCCTATGCGGCTATATTGCAGGTGCCGCCGACAGGCGAGGCGTCCTGGTTGAAAATCGCCCCGGCGTTGATTCGCCAGGCCCGGGCCAGCGGCATGTTGCTGCATTTCAATGCGCTGTTCGAAGGCTTGGCGGTGAACCCGGCCGGCGACCAGCTCTGGTTGGCGGCTGAGCGTGAGCGTCGCGGCCTGCTATTGATCAAGCGCCAGCAAACGGTGTGGGATTGCGATGGCAACTGCGTGCTGTTGAGCGAAGCGGGGCTGGAGATGCAGCCGGCGCAATTTCCCAAGGCCAAGCCGGTTTCCCGGGATTTCGCCGATATTTCACTGTTCAACGGCAAACTGTTTACCCTGGAGCGCAACGCCTTCCAGGTCTGCCGGCGTGACCCGCAGAGCGCCAAGGTGGAGCGTTGCTGGTCGTTCGCCGCCGAGGCGTTGCAGGACAATCGCCGCTATGCCCAGGCCTATGGGTTGGCCGAAGCGCTGGTGGTGGATGCCGAGGGTGCCTGGATCGGCCTGGACAACAATGACGGGCGCCGGGCCGATGGTGAAGAACGCCCGATCGTCTGGCGCTTTGCCGCGCCGGACGGCGGCTGGAGCGCCTCGCCATGAGTCAACAGCCACCGGGCAAGCGCGCCGGTCGCGTGCTGATGATCCTGGCCTGGTGTGCGGCGCTGTTCCTGGCCACGCGGTTTTTTGCTCAGCTGGAACAGCGCCAGCAGAACCCCAACACCCAGGTGTACTCGCAACGCGGTGACGGATTTATCGAGGTGAAGCTGCTCGGCAATACCCAGGGGCATTTCGTCGCCAGCGGCCAGATCAACGGCCAGCCGGTGGACTTCATGCTCGACACCGGCGCCACCGACGTGGCGATTCCGGTGGAGCTGGCCGAGCGCCTCAGGCTGGAAAAAGGTTTTGGCGTGACATTGAGCACGGCCAACGGTTTGAGCGAGGGCTATCGCACCCGCATCGACCGGCTGCAACTGGGCGACATTGTCTTGCGCGATGTCCGGGCCCTGGTGGCGCCTGGCCTGGGCGGCACACAAGTGCTGCTGGGCATGAGCGCCCTGAACAAACTTGAATTTACCCAGCGCGACGGCACCATGCTGCTGCGCCAGACAACGAACTGATGAGGCCCGCATGAGCGACATTCTTGCAGACAGCTTAGATGGCGTAGAACGCCGATCGCTGGCTGACTTCACCGAAAATGCCTACCTCAACTACTCCATGTACGTGATCATGGACCGTGCCCTGCCGCACATCGGCGACGGCTTGAAGCCGGTCCAGCGGCGGATCGTCTACGCCATGAGTGAGCTGGGGCTGGACGCCGACTCCAAGCACAAGAAGTCGGCTCGCACCGTCGGCGACGTGCTCGGCAAGTTCCACCCCCACGGCGATTCTGCCTGCTACGAAGCCATGGTGCTGATGGCGCAGCCGTTCAGCTATCGCTACACCCTGGTGGACGGGCAGGGCAACTGGGGTGCGCCGGACGATCCCAAGTCCTTCGCGGCCATGCGGTACACCGAGGCGCGCCTGTCGCGTTACTCCGAAGTGCTGCTCAGCGAATTGGGCCAGGGCACTGCGGATTGGGGGCCGAACTTCGACGGTACCCTCGACGAACCCCTGGTGTTGCCGGCACGATTGCCGAATATCCTGCTCAATGGCACCACAGGCATTGCCGTGGGCATGGCCACTGATGTGCCGCCCCACAACCTGCGGGAAGTGGCGACAGCTTGCGTGCGCCTGCTGGACGAGCCAAAAGCCACGGTCGAGCAACTCTGCGAGCACATCCAGGGTCCGGATTATCCGACCGAAGCGGAAATCATCACACCGCGCGCCGAACTGCTGAAAATCTACGAGAACGGTCGCGGTTCGGTGCGCATGCGTGCCGTGTACCACATCGAGGACGGCGACATCATCGTCACGGCGCTGCCGCATCAGGTGTCCGGGGCCAAGGTGTTGGAACAGATTGCCGCGATGATGCAGGCAAAACCATCGAAAGCACCGCAAGTTGCGGACCTGCGCGACGAGTCCGACCATGAGAACCCGTGCCGGATCGTGATCATTCCGGTCAACAGCCGGGTCGACCATGACGCACTGATGCAGCACCTGTTCGCCAGTACCGACCTGGAGTCCAGCTATCGGGTCAACATCAACATCATCGGCCTGGACGGCAAGCCACAGCTGAAAAACCTGCGGGCGCTGCTGGTGGAATGGCTGGAGTTCCGGGTCAAGACCGTCCGCCGGCGCCTGCAATTCCGCCTGGACAAGGTCGAACGCCGCCTGCACCTGTTGGACGGTTTGCTGATTGCCTACCTCAACCTGGACGAAGTGATCCACATCATCCGCACCGAGGAACACCCCAAGGCCAGTTTGATTGCCCGCTTTGCCTTGAGCGAAATCCAGGCCGACTACATCCTCGACACCCGCCTGCGGCAATTGGCGCGTCTGGAAGAGATGAAGCTGCGGGCCGAGCAGGATGAGTTGCTCAAGGAGCAGGCCAAGCTGCAAGCCCTGCTAGGTAGCGAAGCCAAGCTCAAGAAACTGGTGCGCACCGAACTGCTCAAGGACGCCGAAACCTATGGCGACGACCGCCGTTCGCCGATCGTCGAGCGCGCCGAAGCCAAGGCGCTGAGCGAACACGATCTGCTGCCGAACGAGAAAGTCACCGTCGTGCTGTCGGAAAAAGGCTGGGTACGTTCCGCCAAGGGCCACGACATCGACGCCGCAGGGCTTTCCTACAAGGCCGGGGATGGTTTCAAGGCCCTGGCGCCTGGGCGTTCCAACCAGTTTGCGGTGTTTATCGACTCTACGGGACGCAGCTATTCGGTGGCGGCTCATACCCTGCCGTCGGCGCGTGGCCAGGGCGAACCGCTGACCGGTCGATTAACTCCGCCACCAGGTGCAACTTTTGAATGCGTGCTGATGCCTGATGATGATGGGCTGTACGTTATTGCATCGGACGCAGGCTACGGTTTCGTGGTCAAGGGCGAGGATCTGCAAGCCAAGAACAAGGCGGGCAAGGCACTGTTGAGCCTGCCGAACAACGCCAAGGTGATTGCGCCGCGCCCGGTCGCCGACCGTGAGAGTAATTGGCTGGCTTCGGTGACGACCGAGGGCAGGCTGCTGGTGTTCAAGATCAGCGACCTGCCGCAACTGGGCAAAGGCAAGGGCAACAAAATTATTGGCATTTCCGGCGAACGGGTGGCGAGCCGTGAGGAATATGTCACGGATATTGCAGTATTGGCGGAAGGCGCCACGCTCGTCCTGCAGGCTGGAAAGCGGACGCTGTCGTTGAAAGCAGACGATCTTGAACATTACAAAGGTGAACGCGGTCGGCGGGGCAACAAGCTTCCGAGGGGTTTTCAACGGGTCGATGCGCTGCTCGTCGAAAACCTGAATTAAGCGTGCTAGAGGGCTCGGTCTGCGATTAAAAGGTGCAGACCGACGCTTTCGCGCTGGAGTCGGGACGCATATTCACGGATGATAGGCCCTTTCAAGCGCCGGCGTGGCCGAGCGTTCTTTTTTATGACCAAGTATTTTTTCACTGTGGTATGCCTTGTGGCCGCCACTTGGACGGGATGATGACTGCTCTGCGCCTTCCTATTTTGTGGCTCGCCGGCCTGCTTGGCCTGGCGGGTTGCGCCGTCAACCAGCCGGTGTCGCTGTATCAACTCGACAGCGGCAACCCGGCCCAGCCTGCGCAAAGCACGGGCATGGCGGTATTGCTGGGGCCGGTGTTGATTGCCGATTACCTGCAACGCGAAACCCTGTTGCAACGCCAGCCGGACGGCAGCCTGCAGGCTGCTACGGACGGCCGTTGGGCCGGTAGCCTGTCCTCGGACATCGATCAATTGCTGTTGCGTCAGGTGGCCGGGCACCTGGACAGCCAGCGCGTAGTCCTGGCGCCAGCCATCCAGGGTTTTACCCCGGATGTCCAGGTGCTGCTGTCGATTACCCGCCTGGATTCGGGCAAAGCCCAACCGGCGGTACTCGACGCCCAGTGGCGGTTGATCGACCGTCGCGGCAAGGTGCGGGAAAACCGCATCGTGCACCTGCAAGAGCAACATGCCGGCACCACCGCGGCACAGGTCCAGGCCCAGGGCGTCCTGGTGCAGCGCTTGGCCGAACAGCTCTCCACGGCGCTCAAACCGCTGGCCAACCAGCCGCCGATCGTCGAAGCTCCGACCCGCAAGTCCGCTCCGGTCCAGGCCAAGCCTGCCGAACCGGAAAAATCGCCGAAAATCCCGATGGCCTTGCCGATTCGTACGGATATGGAAGTGTTCAGGTTTTGAGGTTGGACTGATGTGAAGCGAAGCCCGCGTTGATGCGGGCTTTGTTGTTTCTGGCGGGTGGATTACCGGTGCCCGCACGGGCCTCTTCGCGAGCAAGCCCGCTCCCACAAGGGATCCGAACGGACTGCAGAATTTGCGTCCACTGGAGATCCCTGTGGGAGCGGGCTTGCCCGCGAAGAGGCCAGCACAGCCAACAAAAAGCCCGCAGACAATTACTCATTTGCGGGCTTCGTCGTACCAGCTACTGAATCTCAGGCCTGGCGCTCATGCATCCGCGCCAACTGCCGCTCCAGCATCGACGGATACGGCTCCATCAGACGCTCCACGCAGCAGGCGCCTTCGGGGCTGGCGATGGGGCGGATGCGGGCGCGCTGGCGAATCAGCGCGTCGTCGTTGATCTTGCGTTCCACCAGCAGCAGGTTGCGGCTGTGTTGCGACAGGGCCAGGGCGTCCTGGGCGGTTTCGGTCAGCAGCAGGTCGATCTGGCTCAGGCCGAACAGCCCGTCGCCCAGGGTCAGGCCCAGTTGCAGTTGCAGGGTGATGCCGCTGTCGGCGACTTCGATCTGCAACTGATGCCCCAGGGCCCGCAGCAGCTCGCCGCAGCAAACGGCATTGGTCAGGTAGTCGTCGCCGCTGTCCTCGGTATGGAACAGCATCAGCGTGCTGCCATCGTTGAGGGTGTGCAATTCGCCCTGATAAAGCGATGCGGCCTGGTCCAGGCAATCGCGGTAGCGCTCGAGCAATTCCTTCAGGCGCGCCTGGGGCAGGCGGCGCAGTTGATCCTGGGCACCCAGTTGCACCGCCAGTACGGCGCTGTGCTGGGGCTGGTTCGAGACGACAGGTCGGGCGAGCGGTTTTGGCTCGCCGGTCACTGACTCGTCACGCAGGTCGGCGAAGGCGTCGTCGTCCTCGTCATCCTCTACCGTACGCACCACATGCCGCGGGGCGGCCTTGGCAGCCGGCATCGGCGGGCTTTCGTCGAAGCCCGGATCGCGCAGGTTGCGCACCTCAAAGCCTGGCTCGGCGGCGTCCTCGTCAACGAAGTCGAGTTCTTCGGGTTCCGGCACGGGCGCAGGTTCCGGCGCGAAGCTGGCGTGCAGTTGCCGGGCCAGGTCGCCGATTTCGTCCTGGCGCTGGGTGGCCGGCGTGTGCTCGTCGATGTCCCGCAGCCACACTCGCAGTTGCAGCAGCGGCGTGGAGATGTGCCGGCCCAGGCGCAGGCTCAAGGCCAGCGCCAGTGCCAGCAGGATCGCGCTGAGGATGCCCATGCTTTGCAGGCTGATGGTCATCGGCTGCTGGAACTGGTCCATGTCCAGGCTGATGCGCAGTTGCCCGGCGGTCACGTCCTGGAAGGTGATCTTGCTTTGGTACATGCCGCCGGACTCGCCCAGCAGGCCTGGCTTGGGACGCTGGCCGGCCTCGGCGAGGATGCGGTTGTCGACGCTGTAGATGGCGGCGTGGGCCACCAGTTTGTTCTTGGTCAGGTTGTTGAGCAGCACGTTGAGGCTGAGGATGTCGTTGGACACCAGCAGCTCGGTGGCGGACGTGGCGGTCTGGGTGGTCAGGCTTTCACCCAGCGCATCGGCCTGCTCATGCATGGCCTGCTTGAACTGCAACCCCATCACGCAGGCATAGATGACCAGGGCCAGGGCGACCAGGATCACGTTATGGCTGGCAATGCGCAATGCGATCGGCACGCGACGGTGGCGCAGTGCACGGAAGATCAGCAGGAAGAAATTGTCGGTTTTGACTGGCGTGGGCCGGTTCACTGAGCTCGGCTCTTTGTCCGTGAAATTGACGCGCAGTATAGCGACAGCCCCATGACCGGCAAAGCACCGGCGGTGCCCGATGGTCACTGAATGTGGGTAGAATGCGCTTTTTTTCCACCTGCGGGGGTGCGCCTTGCGCGAAATCGTCCTGATAAACATCACTGGCAGCGACCGTCCGGGTCTGACTGCGGCCATTACCGGCGTTCTGGCCCAGGGTGGTGTGAACATTCTCGACATCGGTCAGGCGGTGATCCATGACACGCTGTCGTTCGGCATCCTGGTGGAAATCCCGGACGCCGAGCAGAGCAAATCGGTGCTCAAGGACATCCTGTTCACCGCCTACAAACTTGACCAGCAGGTGCGTTTCACTCCGGTTTCCGAAGCCGATTATCAGCATTGGGTCGCCGGCCAGGGCAAGAAGCGCCACATCGTAACCCTGCTGACCCGCAAGGTCACCGCCGAGCAGTTGCAGCGCGTCAGTTCGATCACCGCCAAATATGACCTGAACATCGACCACATCGATCGGTTGTCCGGGCGCATGCCGCTGGACACCCCGGACGACAAGGGCAAGGGCTGCATCGAGTTTTCCGTGCGCGGCGAACCGGCCGATCCCCAGGCACTGCGGGCTGAATTCCTCAGCGTCGCCCAGGAACTGAACGTCGATATCGCCTTCCAGGAAGATTCGCTGTTCCGGCGTAACCGCCGCCTGGCGGTGTTCGACATGGATTCGACGCTGATCGAAGCCGAAGTCATCGATGAACTGGCAAAAGCGGCCGGGGTGGGCGACAAGGTTTCGGCTATCACCGAGAGGGCCATGGCCGGCGAGCTGGATTTCCGCGCCAGCTTCAAGGAGCGCCTGGCCTTGTTGCAAGGCCTGGACGTCAGTGTGCTGGATTCCATCGGTGCCTCCCTGCGCCTGACCGAGGGCGCTGAAACCCTGTTTTCCGAGCTCAAGCGCCTGGGCTACAAGACGGCGATCCTGTCCGGTGGCTTCACCTACTTCGCCAAGCAGTTGCAGGCCAAGCTCGGCATCGACTACGTGTTCGCCAACGAGCTGGAAGTGGTGGATGGCAAGGTCACCGGCGTCGCCGTCGAGCCCATCGTCGATGCCCAGCGCAAGGCTGACCTGTTGCGAGAGCTGGCGGCGAAGGAAGGACTGCGCCTGGAGCAGACCATCGCCGTGGGCGACGGCGCCAACGACTTGCCGATGCTGGCCATCGCCGGCCTGGGCGTGGCGTTCCGCGCCAAGCCATTGGTCAAGCAATCGGCCCGGCAGGCGATTTCAACCCTGGGGCTGGATGGGGTGTTGTACCTGTTGGGCTTCAGGGATCGGGACGGGCAGCTCTGAGCCAATACACCGATTTGGAGTGAGCGCTTTCGTGGCGAGGGAGCTTGCTCGCTGGCCTGCGCAGCAGGCGTCAGGTTTTTAGGGCCGCTTCGCGACCCAGCGGGAGCAAGCTCCCTCGCCACAAAAGGACTGTATTGGTTGTCTAAAGCGATTTCCACAACGAGTCGAAATCTCCCTCGGCATCGGTTCCATCCCCGGCGGCGGTCGAGTCCTCCGGATGATAGGAAAACTGGTTGAAGCTGTGGGTGCTGGTGAGCCGTCGGTCCAGGCCGGCCCGGCGTTCCTGGCCGTTGGTGTTGATCAGGATCTGCTGGCCCTCCTGGAACGGCAGGCGTGGGGCGATCATGGTGGGGGGCAGGTCGATGGCGCTGATCTCTGGCAATAGCAGCCCTCGCAGGTAGTGACCATGCTCATTCTCCTCCCGGACCAGTTGCAAACCGCAGGGTTGGGCATGGGGCGCGACCTGTTCGATGCCCATTTGCATGGCGCCGTTGCGCACTTGGCGGATCCAGCGGACCACGGCAACGCTCCAGGTCTGATCGCTGGCATCGCGGATGCCGATCATTTCCCCGGCTTGCAGCTGTTCCGGCATTTCCTTCGGCCAGGCAAGGCAGTAGCCGCCGGGGCTGTGGTTGACAATCGGCAGGTCGTAGGTCGGGAAGTGATGCTGGTTGTCGGAGCTGCTGCCGTCGTCGTCGGCCGGGTTGACCGGATACTCGATTTCTTCGTAGGGCAGCATGTCGCTGTCGCCGCTGGGGGCGGCATCGAAAGCCTGTTTCCAGGTGTCGCTGCCTTTGGTCGGTGAAGCCTCGAACCGCGCCTTGCCAGTGGTAGGGGTTTTCAGGATATCGCTGAACGAGCGTTCGCCGCCGAGGAAGTAGTGCAACGCGCTCATGCCCACGCACAGGGTCAGCGTGCCATTGCCCTCGGTGCGCTGGAAGCTGCGCTCGGCCGCCTCGCCCCAGGCCGCTTGCAAATGGTGCAGGGTGTCGGCGCTCATGCCGCCAGGCACGGGCAGGTCAGCGGGTTTATCCAGGTGAGCGGCAATCGCACTGACCAGGCGCTGTGGATCGAAACCCTGCAAGGTCGGTTGCTGCTCGGCCCTGAATTTGGAGCGATAGCGTGGCCCGATGTCCAGTTCCGGCGCGACGGCGAACAGGCTGGTGGCGGTTGTGGCTGGATCGAGCTGGACGTACTGACTCCAGGGCTCCAGCACTTCGGCCAGCCGTGCGATCTGGCTCTGGCGCAGTTGATTGCTGCGTGACGCCCCCAACAGCAGCGCGACGACGTAGGTTTGCTCGGCGTTCAATTGATGGACCTGGCTCGCCAGTTCGTCGCTCACGCTCAGGTGCTGCAAGCGGTGCTGACAGGCGATCCGGTACAACTGGTGTAAATCGAGCCACAAGCCTTCAGGCACCGGGCTATAGATCTGGCTGACCCGCACCAGCAGGCTGTCGAGGGCATGCATGGCCCGCTGCAATGCGGTGCTCAGCAGGCGCGCGCGGTCCTTGGTGTATTTCGCCGCAATGCGCGCCACGATCTGCTTGTAGCCCATCGCCAGATGGGTTTGCAGGGCCTGGCAAAGGTTGACGATCTTGCGCGAGCGGTCGTCCAGCACGATGGCCTGTTGCAGGAAGTGCCGCTCCAGGTGTTTGCAGACGTAATACACCTCGGGCCGCAGCAGCTCGAGCAGTTGCAGGCGATTGTCGCTGGGGGTGAGAAACTGGTTGAGTTCGCCAAGGGCCTGGTACAACAGGCGGGCTGTCTCGCCGATGTTGGCCTTGGGCAGGTTGGCGATCCAGCGCTTGAGATCGCGTGGCGTACCATCGCAGAACGACAGGCGTGACTGCGTCGGGGTCAAGACGCGCAATAACTGGAGAGGGCTGGTCTCATTCATGCCGTGGACGGGCTCCGGCCAGAAAAATGAAAAGGATCTCCTCAACTCTAGCAGCTGTGGCTGAAATAGGGGTATGAGTGCGCGGTACAGGGGTTGGGTCAGCAGCACTGTAGCGGCTGGCATCCCGCATTCGCGAGCAAGCCCGCTCCCACAGGGGATCTCCGCTGGACACAAAACTTGTGTGCGCAGTAAATCCCTTGTGGGAGCGGGCTTGCTCGCGAATGCCGCGACCCGGTCTGAGCGGCTTGATTAAGCGGTTGGCAGCGCCAGCCCCTGGCCCATCCGCACCGGCGAGCCGGCCACCAGTTCCTCGGCCCATTTCACCTGGCCCGGCCCGAACAACACGATGGCCGTGGAGCCCAGCTTGAAGCGCCCAAGCTCTGCGCCTTTTTCCAAGTGGATCGGTGCCCGGGCGGCTTCGTCGTAGCGGAAGGTCTTGAGCTCACGCTTGGGTGGCGTGACCAGCCCGGCCCAGACGGTTTCGATGGAGGCGACGATCATTGCGCCCACCAGCACAACGGCCATCGGCCCGCGCTCGGTGTCGAAAATGCACGCGACGCGTTCGTTGCGGGCGAACAGTTCCGGGACGTTTTCGGCGGTGGTCTGGTTGACCGAGAAAATCCGCCCGGGAATGTAGACCATCTCCCGCAGCGTGCCGGCCAGCGGCATGTGGACGCGGTGGTAGTCCTTGGGGGACAGGTAGATGGTGGCAAAATCACCACCCATGAACGGTGCGGCGTTGGCCGTATCACCGCCCAGCAGTTCCAGCACGCTGAAGCTGTGGCCCTTGGCCTGGAACACCCGGCCATGCTCGATCGGACCGAGTTGGCTGACCGCTCCGTCGGCCGGGCTGAGGATCGCGCCCGGGGTTTCGTCCAGCGGGCGTGCGCCGTCTTTCAAGGCCCGGGTGAAGAAGGCATTGAAGTGCTCGTAGGCAGTCAGGTCTTCCACCAGGGCCTGGGACATGTCCACTTGATAGCGCTTGGCGAACCACGCCGTGAATGCGTTCTTGAACCAGCGCACGCGACATTCGGCGATGCAGCCGGCCAGCCGCGACAGCAGGTGGTGGGGCAGCAGGTACTGAGAGAGGATGAACAAACGGTTTTTCATTAACTGTCCTTAAGCGCTTTCAAAGCTCGATGGGCGTGTCGGGATGGTTGCCCCATTCGCCCCAGGAACCGGCATAGCCTTTGACCCGCGGATAACCGAGCGCCTTGGCCACCAGATAGGTGAAGCCAGAGCGGTGGTGGGTCTGGCAATGGGTGATGATTTCTTTGTCAGGCGTGATGCCCAATTGTTCGAGGATTTGCGGCATGTCCCGGCGAATGCGCAGGTTGCGCGCCTGGTCCATGCCGGCGGTCCATTCGAAATTGATTGCGCCGGGGATATGCCCGCCCCTGGCCGCGACGACTTTCTCGCCGGAATATTCCAGCGGGCCGCGAGCGTCCCAGATCGCCAGGTCGGCGGCACCGAGGCGGCTTTGCAGGTATTCGCGTGTTGCGGTGGGGGCTTCATGCAGGGTCAGGCTCACCGGGCCTGCGACGGGCGCCGGGACTTCGACCGAGACCGGCAGGCTTTCGTCCAGCCACGACAGCAGGCCGCCGTCGAGGTAGTGATACTTGCCGTGGCCAATCACGTCCAGCAGCCAGATGAAGCGCCCGGCCCAACCGCCGCCTTCGTCGTCATAGACCACGTAAACAGCGTCGGGGTTGTGCCCGAGTTCGCCGAACAGGGCTTCCAGGTCAGCTTTGGCCGGCAACAGGCCCGGTGCTGGTGGTTGGCCCAGTTGCGTGCGCTTCGGGTCGACGAAGCGGGCGCCCGGAATGTGCCCGGTGCTGTAGCGGGCGGCGCTGGTCAGGTCCACCAGGATCAGTTCGCGGGCGTCGAGGCGCGCAAGCAGCTCGCTCGGTTCGATCACCAGCGGCAAGCCAGAGAAGTCAGGCATGTGAGGTCTCCAGGGGCGCAAAGGGAAAGGATTGTAGCAAGTTCAGCGGCCGCGGTTGGTAAAGGTGTGCAGGGCCCGTTCAATGCATTGCACGGTTTTGCCGAAGGCCTGCACGGTCACGTCCGAGAACGGCCCGCCGCCCTGGTCCACCGCCACCAGCATGATCACCCGTCCGTTGCAGGTCAGCGAACGCAAGATCAGGTGCTCGCCCTTGAACAGGCTGCGCAGGCCCGGTGGCAGCAGCGCGGAAAACTGCGCGTTGTTCTCCGGATTCAGGCGAATCTGAGCCTGCTGGGCCAGCAACCGCTGCAAGACCTTGCTTTGGCTGATGGTGAAACTCATGGCTGCGGCTTCGGTGGGCAGGCCGGCGGTCTGGTGCACGCGCACGCTGGTCTGGCTGCGGTCGGCCATCAGGATCATCACCCTACGCATGCCGCAGGCGACCAGTACATCCCGTGCCGAAGTGGTCAGGTGCATGGCATTGCGGAAGGGGCTCGGCTCCACCAGCAGTTCAGAGCATTGCTTGCGCCACTGGCCCAGGTTCTCGGCGCTGGGCGCGGCTGCCGGGAGCAAACCGGGGTGGACGCGACGCCGGCCCCACGGCCAGATCAGTGCCACGGCCGGGTGCCAGAGGTCCGGCATGGCATGATGACGGGCACTGATGGCGGCTTGCTGGTGCAATTGCTGTTGCAGCTCATCCATCGACATCTGCAGATACAAGCTGGTGAGGTACTGCCAGCGCGAACTGTGGGGACAATCCCAGGCCTGGTGGGCCGAAAGTGCCAGGCCGTTGGCCAGCAAGACGGTGTTGGCCGGTTGATTGAGCCACCGGCGCAGGGTCGGGTCGTCGTCCAGGCGATTTTGCTGGCGCAACGGGTGCTCGCTGTCCCGGGCGATTCGCAGCACCTTCACCAGTTCGCGGCGCTCGGTGAGCAACAGGCGATAGCCCTGCACCACCCAGATCGGCAGGCGCCAGGTTTCCACCAGCGCCAGACAGATTTGCAACAGGCTGACACCAAACAGTTCGCGCTCCACCTTGGCGGCGGATTGGCCCTTGTGGACGACCCGCAACTCGCGCTCTTCCAGCAGCCGAGGGTGAGTCAGGGCCAGCGCCCAGAGCGGCGAGAGGAACAGCAGGCTGCCCCAGTGGATATCCTGCCACAGGCGCGCCAGGCGGCTGGCAAAAAAGCCGTTGGCCTGTTGCGTGGCATGCTGGCTGATCAGTTGCATCTGGCGCAGGGCGACGGGGATCTCCTGCTGTGGCAGCGAGGGCAGGCGCGCAAGCAGTTCTTCGGTGCGCTTGAGGCCGAGGCGGTTGATCGCCACTTCGAGATTTTCCGCAGGCTCGGCGAGGCTGCCATGGGTGTGCTGGTTGGCTTCACGAATCACGCTCAGGGCCAGGGCGGGGCTGTCTTGCATCAGCTCGGCGATGTCACGCAGGGAGCGGCGACTGTCGGCGATGGCCTTGCAGACCAGGTCGTGACTGGCCTGGGGAACCGGTAGATGCACGCCCTCAAGCAGTTGTACCCAGCCTTGCAGCGTGGTCGGTCGTGGCGTTGGAACCTTGGTTTCGTGAGTCATGGCTGGACGCGCTCATCCCCGAAGTATCTACGCCCGGAACGGGGCAAATTGGCTTTTCGCCAGAACTGGCTATAGTCTGGCGCAGTTTTGCCGATAAGTAGAAGAAGAGATTTTTCAGCTTCCGAATATGACCTTGAACCCGACTTAAGTAAGTACTTTCTATCTATGGCTAAAATTATCGGCATCATTGTCGTGTTCGCGAGCGTGCTCGGCGGATACGTGCTCTCCCATGGCAAGATTGCCGCCCTGATCCAGCCTTTCGAGGTGATGATCATCGGTGGTGCGGCCCTCGGTGCATTCCTGCAAGCCAACCCTGGCTATATGACGATGCACGTGCTCAAAAAATCCCTGAGCATGTTCAGTTCGCGCTTCAGCCACACCTTCTACCTCGAAGTGCTGGGGCTGATCTACGAGATCCTCAACAAGAGCCGCCGCGAAGGCATGATGGCCATTGAGGGCGACATCGAAGACGCCGCCGCCAGCCCGATTTTCGCCAAGTACCCCGCGGTGCTCAAGGACGCCCGCATGACGGCGTTCATCTGCGATTACCTGCGCATCATGTCGTCCGGCAACATGGCTCCCCATGAGCTCGAAGGTCTGTTCGACATGGAACTGTACAGCCTCAAGGAAGACCTGGAGCATCCGTCCCACGCCGTAACCGGTATCGCTGACGCCATGCCCGGTTTCGGTATCGTCGCGGCGGTACTGGGTATCGTGGTGACCATGGCTTCCCTGGGCGATGGCGACCAGAAGTCCATCGGCCTGCACGTAGGTGCGGCCTTGGTGGGTACGTTCTTCGGTATTCTGGCGGCCTATGGTTTCTTCGGTCCGCTGGCTCACTCCCTGGCCCATGACGCCAAGGAAGAGCTCAACGTCTACGAGGCCATCAAGGCTTCCCTGGTGGCCTCGGCCTCGGGCATGCCGCCATCGCTGGCGGTGGAGTTCGGTCGCAAGGTCCTTTATCCGGCGCACCGTCCAAGCTTCGCTGAGCTGGAACAAGCGGTTCGCGGTCGCTGAGTCATGGAAAACAACCAGCCGATTATTATCAAGCGCGTCAAGCGCATCGCCGCCGGGCACCACGGCGGGGCCTGGAAAATCGCCTTCGCCGACTTCGCGACGGCGATGATGGCGTTCTTCCTGGTGTTGTGGCTGCTGTCCACTGCAACCCCTGAACAGAAGATCGCCATCGCCGGCTACTTCAAGGACCCGGTCGGTTTCTCCGAGAGTGGCACGCCGTATATCATCGACCTGGGCGGTACGCCGACCCTGGCGCCGGAGAGCACCCTCAACCCTGAAGTCAAATCCCAGCCCCAGCCTGACAAGGTGACGGTGGATTCCGAGCAGGTCGAAGGCATGGCCGAGCAGATCGAGCGCGAACGCCTGGAATTGCTCTTGCAGGAATTGCAGAACAAGGTTGAAGAAAACCCGCAACTGCAGAAATTCAAGGACCAGATCCTGTTCGAGATCACGCCGAACGGCTTGCGCATCCAGATCATGGACGCCGAGAACCGTCCGATGTTCGACTCCGGCAGCGCACGCCTGAAGCCGTATTTCGAAGACATCCTGCTGGCCATGGCCGACACCATCAAGGCGGTGCCGAACAAGATCAGCATCAGCGGTCACACCGATGCCAAGCCTTACGTCGGCAAGGGCGACTACGGTAACTGGGAACTGTCGGCCAACCGCGCCAACGCGGCACGTCGGGCCCTGGTGACCGGCAGTTATCCGGACGAGCAGGTGGCGCGGGTGGTCGGCTATGCCTCCTCGGCGCTGTTCGATCGCAAGGACCCGTTCAACCCGGTCAACCGGCGTATCGACATCGTGGTACTGACCAAGAAGGCCCAGCAGGCCATCGAAGGTTCGCAAACCGATGACCCGGCGCCAGACCCGGCCCAGGGCCAGGGTGCTCCGGGCGAAGCGCCGGCGGCGACACCTGGCGCTGCGGCGGATCCGAACGCGTTGCCGGCGGACCAGCAACCCGTGCCGGCCCATGAATTGCGTGAGCGGCTGAACCTGTTCGACGACACCGCGCCGAAACCGGCCGCGCCGCCGGCGCAGTGAGCCCAAATAAAAAGCCGCGATTATTCGCGGCTTTTTATTTGAAGCTCTGGCTTTCGTGGCGAGGGAGCTTGCTCCCGCTGGGGTGCGTAGCAGCCCCCCTTGAGTGAGCGCTGCGCGCTCAAGCGGGAGCAAGCTCCCTCGCCACAACAGAGCCCGCCCTTCAATCGCGTTAAATCAATAACTGCTTTGCGGGAGGCTGGCGATGATCGAGCGATAGCTGTTCATCCGTTGCTGCTGCACGCGACCGTCTTCCAGCGCCTTGAGCAAGGCGCAGCCGGGCTCGCGGTCGTGCTTGCAATCGCGGAAGCGGCAAGTGCCGATCAGGTCGTTGAACTCGATGAATCCAGCCTCGACATCTGCCCGGCTGACGTGGCCCAAACCGAATTCGCGGATGCCCGGGGAGTCGATCAGCTCGCCGCCGCGGGGGAAGTGGAACAAGCGCGCGGTGGTGGTGGTGTGGGTACCCTGGCCGGACAGCTCGGACAGCGGCCCGACACGAGTCTCGACTTCCGGCAGCAGGCTGTTGACCAGCGACGACTTGCCGACGCCGGACTGGCCGACGAACACGCTGATGCGCCCGTCCAGCTGCTGTTGCAGTTGCTCCATGCCGTTGCCGTGGTGGGCCGAGACTTCCAGCACCGGGTAACCCAACTGCCGATAGACCGACAGCAGCGCATTCAGCGCCGGCGCGTTGTGTTCGTCGATCAGGTCGAATTTGTTGAGCAGCAACAACGGGCGGATGCCGGCGTGTTCGGCGGCCACCAGGTAGCGGTCGATCAGGTTGGCATGGGGCTCGGGGAGCGGGGCGAACACAATCACGATCATGTCGACATTGGCGGCCACGGGCTTGAGCTGGCCGCGGCTGTCCGGACGGCACAGCTCGGTGTGACGCGGCAATTGCGCGACGATCACGCCGATACCCTGGTTGCCGGCCCGCCAGACCACCTGGTCGCCGGTGACCAGTGCCGGGAGGTTGGCGCGCAGGTGGCAGCGGAACACCTGGCCAGCCAGCTCGCCTTCGCGGGCCTCGACCTCGACCTGCACGCCGAAGTGGGCGATCACCAGCCCGGTCTGTTCAGGGCCCAGGTCGCCGCCTTCCAGGGCTTCGACAGCACTGGATTCGCGTTTGGCGGCACGTGCGGCGCGCTCGCCCTGGATCTTTTCGATGCGCCAGTTTTGACGACGATTGAGTTGGCGTTTGGCCATGGGTGTTCCGTATGAATAATGCAGCGATTAGGTAAAACGGCCGCGAGTTTAGCACGCCGAGGGGCTTGCCTTGGGTTTGTACGAGAAGTCGCCGAGCGGCGATCAGACAAGGCGAAAACAGGCGAGGAAGTGGAGTCTACTGATTGTAAATGAGCATTCCGAGCCTGTTTTCAACGCAGTATGATCGTCGCGTAGGCACTTCTCGTACAAAGCCTAGGCTAAACTGCGCAGCTACTCCGAGGAGCCCTTCCTATGCAAAACCCGCAGAACCTGATCTGGATCGACCTGGAAATGACCGGTCTGAATCCTGATACCGACGTCATCATCGAAATGGCCACCATCGTCACCGACAGTGACCTCAACACCCTGGCCGAAGGCCCGGTGATCGCCATCCATCACAGCGATGAGATCCTGGCCGGCATGGATGAATGGAACACCCGCCAGCACGGCGGCTCGGGCCTGACCCAGCGGGTACGCGAGAGCAAAGTCAGCATGGCCGAGGCCGAGGCCCAGACCATCGCGTTCCTGGAACAATGGGTACCCAAGGGCAAGTCGCCGATCTGCGGCAACAGCATCTGCCAGGACCGGCGCTTCCTGTATACCCACATGAAATCCCTGGAAAGCTACTTCCATTACCGCAACCTGGACGTCTCCACTCTCAAGGAACTGGCCGCGCGCTGGGCGCCGGAAGTGCGCGACAGCTTCAAGAAGGGCGGCAGCCACCTGGCCCTGGACGACATCCGCGAGTCCATCGCCGAGTTGCAGCATTACCGCAAGCACTTCATCAAGTTCTAAGACGCTGCGGCAAGAGCGCTTTTTGTGGCGAGGGGATTTATCCCCGCTGGGTTGCGCAGCAACCCTCAAACCTGACGCCTCGCTGTGTCAGGTTGGCCAGGGGAGCGGCTGCATGGGGCTGCTGCGCAGCCCAACGGGGATAAATCCCCTCGCCACAGTTCTGTATTTGCAGGGTCGATGATCGCCCTCTTTTGGTGCCTGCTCGAAATGGCTAGACTGCGCGCCTTCCCGTTAGGACCGCCATCATGCTGTTGATGCTCTATCTGATCGCCATCACCGCCGAAGCCATGACCGGCGCACTGTCCGCCGGGCGGCGGGGCATGGACTGGTTCGGCGTAGTGCTGATCGCCTGCGTCACGGCGCTGGGTGGCGGCTCGGTGCGTGACGTGCTGCTCGGGCATTACCCGCTGACCTGGGTCAAGCACCCGGAATACCTGGTGCTGACCACGGCGGCGGCGATGCTGACGGTGTTCCTGGCGCGCTGGATGCGTCACCTGCGCTCGCTGTTCCTGGTGCTCGACGCCGTGGGCCTGGTGGCCTTCACCCTGATCGGTTGCATGACCGCCCTGGAAATGGGCCACGGCATGCTGGTGGCGTCGGTCAGTGGTGTGATCACCGGCGTGTTCGGCGGCATCCTGCGCGACATCTTCTGCAACGATATTCCGCTGATCTTCCGTCGCGAGCTGTATGCCAGCGTCTCGTTTGCCGCCGCGTGGTGCTATCTGCTGTGCGTGTACCTGCAATTGCCCAGCGAACAGGCGATTCTCATCACCTTGTTCGGCGGTTTCCTGCTAAGGCTGCTGGCGATCCGCTTTCATTGGGAGATGCCGAAGTTCGTCTACAACGACGAAGTCTGACGCTCGGCGTGCTGGCGCAGCGCCCACTCCACGTGTTCGCGCACCAGTTCCGACGGATAATCACGCCGCGCCTCCAGGGCCTGCATCACCGGGATGGTTGACGGTGCGTTGCCCAAGCCCACCGCCAGGTTGCGCAGCCAGCGCTCGTAACCGGCGCGGCGCAGCGGCGAGCCTTCGGTGCTGCTGAGGAATTTTTCCTCGTCCCACAGAAACAGCTCGGCCAGACCGGCATTGTCCAGGTTGTGTCGCGGTTTGAAATCGCTTTCTGCCGAGGGGCGGGCGAAGCGGTTCCACGGGCAGACGATCTGGCAGTCATCGCAGCCGAATACCCGGTTGCCGATCAGCGGCCGCAATTCTTCGGGGATGGCGCTCTTCAGTTCGATGGTCAGGTAGGAAATGCAGCGGCGGGCATCCAGCACGTAGGGCCCGACGAAAGCGTTCGTAGGACAGATGTCCAGGCACGCGGTGCATTTTCCACAGTGTTCGCTGGCCTGGGGCGGGTCCACTGGCAATGGCAGGTCGACAAACAGTTCGCTCAGGAAGAAGTAACTGCCGGCCTTGCGGTTCAGCACCAGGGTGTTTTTGCCGATCCAGCCCAGTCCGGCCTGTTCGGCGATGGCTTTCTCCAGCACCGGTGCGCTGTCGACGAAGGCGCGATAGCCGAAAGGGCCGATGGCTGCCTGGATTTTTTCTGCCAGTTGTTGCACGCGTTTACGGATCAATTTGTGGTAATCGCGGCCCAACGCATAACGCGAGACGTAGGCTTTTTCCGGTTGGCCGAGCATTTGCGCCATGTGCGTGTCGCCCGGCAGGTAGTCCATGCGCAGGGACACCACCCGCAACGTGCCCGGCACCAGTTCCTCGGGGTGCGAGCGTTTGCTGCCGTGGGCGCCCATGTAGTCCATCTCGCCGTGGTAGCCGGCCTCGAGCCAGCGTTGCAGGTGTTGCTCATGCTCGGCGAGGTCCAGGCCGCTGATGCCGACCTGCTGGAAACCCAGCTCGCGGCCCCAGTCCTTGATGGATTGGGCGAGGGCGGGCAGGTCGGTGGGAATGGCAGGCATGAGGCGAGAGAAACCGGAGCTGAGATGCGTATAATTCTGCCAGACATCGGAGCCCGAAGACGCATGCCGCACACTAAAGATGATTTTCCCGACGCGCTGTACAGCGCTGCGCAGGTCCGGGCCCTCGATGCGCAACTGATCGCGGCGGGCACGGCCGGTTTTGAATTGATGCAGCGCGCCGCCCGCGCCACCTGGCGGGCCATCGTGCGGCGCTGGCCGGATGCCGACGAGTTGACGGTGCTGGCCGGGCATGGCAACAACGCTGGCGACGGTTACCTGGTGGCGACCCTGGCCCGGCGCGCCGGCTGGTCGGTGCGGGTGCTGACGGTGGGCGAGCCGCGGCGATTGCAGGGCGATGCGGCCAATGCCCACGCCGAGGCGGTCGCCGTGGGCGTGCCGGTAGAGCCGTGGTCGGATGAGTCACCCATGCGCGGTGTGTTGCTGGACGCCTTGCTTGGCACCGGCTTGAGCGGCGAGGTCCGCGAGCCCTATATCCGCGCCATCGACACGATCAATGTCAGCGGCCTGCCGGTTGCGGCGGTGGATATCCCTTCGGGCTTGTGTGCCGACACCGGCCGGGTGCTGGGTACGGCGGTCTCGGCTGACCTGACCGTGACCTTTATTGGCTTGAAGCTGGGGCTGTTCACGGGCGAGGCGGCGGATCGGGTCGGTGAACTGGTGTTCAACGACCTGCACGCCGATCCTGACCTCATCGAAGCGGCGCCGGCCTGCGCTCGATTGCTCCTGCCGAGCAATCTCCCACGTCTGGTGCCGCGCCCTGCCACGTCCCACAAAGGCAAGTTCGGCCATGTGCTGTTGATCGGCGGCGACCGGGGCTTCGGCGGCGCCATCCAGATGAGTGCCGAAAGCGCGTTGCGCTGCGGTGCCGGCATGATTTCCATGGCGACCCGCAGCGAACACGTACCGGCCGCATTGACCCGGCTGCCGGAAGTGATGGTGCAGGGCTCCGGCTCGGCAAACCAGTTGATGGGGTTGCTGCAGCAGGCCAGTGTGCTGGTGGTCGGGCCGGGCCTGGGCCAGGCGGCCTGGGGGCGCAGTCTGCTGTCGGCAGCAGCCGATGCGCCACTGCCCCAGGTGTGGGACGCCGATGCGCTGAACCTGCTCGGCAGCGGTGCGGTCAGTCTGCCTGAGCAATGTGTCATCACCCCGCACCCGGGCGAGGCGGCGCGGCTGCTGGAGATATCCACCGCCCAGGTGCAGGCTGATCGTCCGGCGGCGGCCCACGCCCTGAGCCAGAAATACGCCGCCACGGTGATTCTCAAGGGCGCCGGCAGCCTGATTGCCAGCCCGGATGGTCGCCTGGCGGTTTGCGCTCAGGGCCATCCGGCCATGGCCACCGCCGGCCTGGGGGATGTACTGGCCGGCGTGGTCGGCGCCTTGTTGGCCCAGGGCATGGAACATTTCGAGGCTGCGTGCCTGGCGGTCTGGCTGCACGCCAACGCCGGCACCCAGGTCGGTCGGGCGGGCCGGGGGCTGGCGGCCACCGATCTGATCCCGGCCATTCGTCAGTTGTTGGAGGAGCATTCACCGTGTCTGAAGTAACCCTGTACGTGGCGGACGAACCTGCCATGACGGAACTGGGTGCCCGCATCGCGCGCATCACCGCAGGCCATGGCCTGATATTTCTCGAAGGCGATCTCGGCGCGGGGAAAACCACCCTGTCCCGGGGCATTATCCGCGGCCTTGGGCACATTGGCTCGGTCAAGAGCCCGACCTTCACCCTGGTCGAGCCCTACGAGATCGGCGACATTCGCGCTTTCCATTTCGACCTGTACCGACTGGTGGACCCCGAAGAGCTGGAATTCCTGGGTATCCGCGATTATTTCGAAGATGACGCACTGTGCCTGATCGAATGGCCCCGCAAGGGTGCAGGCTTTTTGCCAAAGCCTGACCTGACCATTACCATTGGCGCGCATAACGGCGGGCGTTCGCTGAAACTGACGCCGCAAGGCTCGCGTGGCGAGTCGTGGTGTGCCGCTTTGGCATTGGAAAACTAATTGATGATGGGGTTTGGTATGCGCTTTCGCGCGGTGGTTGCTGTCGTAGGACTGTTGCTTACGGCACTGGCCGTCGATGCTGTGGCTGAGACGAAGGTCAACAGCGTTCGCCTCTGGCGGGCGCCGGACAACACGCGCCTGGTGTTCGACCTGACGGGCCCGGTGCAACACAGCGTATTCACCCTGACCGCCCCGGATCGCCTGGTGATCGACATCAATGGTGCGTCCCTTGGCGCGCCGTTGAACGTGGCGACCGCCAACACGCCGATCACTGCGATGCGTTCGGCCCAGCGCACGCCGACCGACCTGCGGGTGGTCATCGACCTGAAGAAGGCCGTGACCCCGAAAAGCTTCACCCTGGCCCCGAACGCCCAGTATGGCAATCGGCTGGTGGTGGATCTGTTCGACAACCCGGCCGATGCCGCGCCGCCACCTCCACCGCCGACCAATGTCGCCACGGTGCCGGCGGTACCGGTCACCCCGTCTGAACCGGCGATCAAGCTGCCACCGGCCCCGGCCGGCAAGCGTGACATCATCGTGGTGATCGACGCCGGTCACGGCGGTGAAGACCCGGGAGCCTCGGGCTCGCGCGGGCAGCGGGAAAAAGACGTGGTGCTGTCCATTGCTCGTGAGCTGCAACGCCAGGTCAACGGCATGAAAGGCTTCCGCGCCGAGCTGACCCGCACCGGCGACTATTTCATTCCATTGCGCGGCCGTACCGAAATCGCCCGCAAGAAAGGCGCCGACCTGTTCGTCTCCATTCACGCCGACGCCGCGCCTTCGGCAGCGGCCTTCGGTGCCTCGGTGTTTGCCCTGTCCGACCGTGGGGCCACTTCCGAGACCGCCCGCTGGCTGGCCGACAGCGAAAACCGTTCCGACCTGATCGGTGGGGCCGGCAACGTCAGCCTCGACGACAAGGACCGGATGCTCGCCGGTGTGCTGCTCGACCTGTCGATGACCGCCTCGCTGACCTCCAGCCTCAACGTCGGCCAGAAAGTCCTGAGCAACATCGGCCGCGTCACGCCGTTGCACAAGCAGCGTGTCGAGCAGGCCGGGTTCATGGTGCTGAAGTCGCCGGATATCCCGTCGATCCTGGTGGAAACCGGCTTCATCTCCAACTCCAACGAAGCGTCCAAACTGTCGTCGTCCAGCCACCAGCAGGCGCTCGCTCGTTCCATCAGCAGCGGCGTGCGGCAGTTCTTCCAACAGAACCCGCCGCCCGGCACCTACATCGCCTGGCTGCGTGATTCCGGCAAGATCGCCCAAGGCCCGCGGGACCATCGGGTCAGCCCGGGCGAAACCCTGGCGATGATTGCCGTGCGCTACCAGGTATCGCCTGCCACCTTGCGCAGCGCCAATAACCTCAAGAGCGACGAACTCAAGATCGGCCAGACCCTGACGATTCCGGGCAACGAAGTGGCGTCCAAAGAATGAGCAATGAAGTGATCGGCAGCAACGCCCGCATCGAGCTGCTCAGCCCTCGGCTGGCGAACCAGATCGCCGCCGGCGA
Source organism: Pseudomonas sp. RGM2987 (assembly GCF_022952855.1). Taxonomy (GTDB): domain Bacteria; phylum Pseudomonadota; class Gammaproteobacteria; order Pseudomonadales; family Pseudomonadaceae; genus Aquipseudomonas. The sequence continues at coordinate 25,603 of NZ_JALJDX010000207.1, forward strand.
GGTGGTCGAGCGCCCGGCGTCGGTCATCAAGGAGTTGCTGGAAAACAGCCTCGATTCCGGGGCCAGGCGCATCGATGTGGACGTCGAGCAGGGCGGCGTCAAGTTGTTGCGGGTGCGCGATGATGGTGGCGGCATTTCCTCCGACGACCTGCCGCTGGCCCTGGCGCGTCACGCCACCAGCAAGATCCGCGACCTGGAGGACCTGGAGCGAGTCATGAGCCTGGGGTTCCGGGGTGAGGCGCTGGCGTCCATCAGTTCGGTGTCGCGCCTGACGCTCACCTCGCGCACCCGCGACGCCGACCAGGCCTGGCAGGTCGAGACCGAGGGCCGGGACATGGCCTCGCGCGTCCAGCCGGCGGCGCACCCGGTGGGCACTTCGGTGGAAGTACGCGACCTGTTTTTCAATACTCCGGCCCGGCGCAAGTTTCTCAAGGCCGAGAAAACCGAATTCGATCACCTGCAAGAAGTCATCAAGCGCCTGGCCCTGGCGCGTTTTGACGTGGCCTTCCATTTGCGCCACAACGGCAAGACCATCCTCAGCCTGCACGAGGCCCAGGACGATGCGGCCCGTGCCCGGCGCGTGGGGGCAGTGTGTGGCGCGGGGTTCCTCGAGCAGGCCTTGCCCATCGAGGTGGAGCGCAATGGCCTGCATCTGTGGGGTTGGGTCGGGTTGCCGACCTTTTCCCGCAGCCAGGCGGACTTGCAGTATTTCTACGTGAATGGCCGGGCGGTGCGCGACAAACTGGTGGCCCACGCGGTGCGCCAGGCGTATCGCGATGTGCTGTTCAATGGTCGGCATCCGACGTTCGTGCTGTTTTTCGAAGTCGACCCAGCCGTGGTGGACGTCAACGTGCACCCGACCAAGCACGAAGTGCGATTCCGGGACGGGCGCATGGTCCACGATTTTCTCTACGGCACCTTGCACCGCGCCTTGGGCGACGTGCGCCCGGAAGACCAACTGGCGGCGCCGGCTGCGGTGGCCGGCATGGTCCGGCCGACCGGGCTTGAGGCCGGCGAGTTCGGGCCGCAAGGTGAGATGCGCCTGGCGGCCAATGCCTTGCTGGAACAACCCCAGCCCCAGCCGAGCTACAACACCGCAGGCAGCGGTGCGGGCAGTGGCTATCAGTATCAATACACCCCGCGCCCGCAGTCGAACGTGCCGGCCGCCGAGGCCCAGGCGGCCTATCGCGAATTCTTCAAGCCCTTGCCTGAAAGCGCTGCGCCCGCGTTGCCTGATGGCCAGGGCGATATCCCGCCGCTGGGCTACGCCCTGGCGCAACTCAAAGGCATCTACATTCTTTCGGAAAACGCCCAGGGCCTGGTGCTGGTAGACATGCACGCCGCCCATGAGCGGATCATGTACGAGCGGCTGAAAATCGCCATGGCCAGCGAAGGCTTGAGTGGCCAGCCGCTGCTGGTGCCTGAATCCCTGGCCGTCAGCCAGCGCGAAGCCGATTGCGCCGAAGAACACGTGAGCTGGTTTCAGCGCCTGGGCTTCGAGCTGCAACGCCTGGGCCCGGAAACCCTGGCGATCCGCCAGATCCCGGCGTTGTTGAAACAGGCCGAGGCCAACCGACTGGTCAGCGATGTGCTGGCGGACCTGATGGAATACGGCACCAGCGACCGGATCCAGGCGCACCTGAACGAGCTGCTTGGCACAATGGCCTGCCACGGTGCGATTCGCGCCAACCGACGCCTGGCCCTGCCGGAAATGAACGGCCTGCTGCGGGACATGGAAAACACCGAGCGCAGCGGTCAATGCAACCATGGCCGGCCGACCTGGACCCAATTGGGCCTGGACGACCTGGACAAACTGTTTTTGCGCGGTCGTTGATGAGCCAGTTGCCTCCGGCGATTTTCCTGATGGGCCCGACTGCGGCGGGCAAGACCGACCTGGCCATCGAGCTGACCAAAGTCCTGCCCTGCGAGCTGATCAGCGTCGATTCCGCGCTGGTCTACCGGGGCATGGACATCGGCACGGCCAAGCCGTCCAAGGCGCTGCTGGCCGAATTCCCTCACCGCCTGATCGATATCCTCGATCCGGCCGAAGCCTATTCGGCGGCGGATTTTCGTCGTGATGCGCTCCAGGCCATGGCCGAGATCACCGCGCGGGGCAAGATCCCGCTGCTGGTGGGCGGCACCATGCTGTATTACAAGGCGTTGGTCGACGGTCTGGCGGACATGCCGGCGGCCGACCCCGAGGTGCGCGCGCAGATCGAAGAGGAGGCTGCGCGCCTTGGCTGGCAAGCCCTGCACGAACAATTGGCGGCGATCGACCCGGAGTCGGCGGCGCGTATCCACCCCAACGATCCGCAGCGGCTCAGCCGGGCGCTGGAGGTTTATCGGGTCAGCGGCCTGAGCATGACGGCCCTGCGCCAGCGACAATCTGCGCAAAGTACTGAAGCAGCCGCTTCGGGACTGCAACAATTGCCCTATACTGTCGCGAATCTGGCCATCGCTCCGGCGAACCGGCAAGTGCTGCACCGGCGAATTGAACAAAGATTCACTTTAATGTTGGAACAGGGATTCATCGACGAGGTCGTAGCCCTGCGTGAGCGAAGTGACCTGCATGCCGGGTTGCCGTCTATACGTGCTGTGGGTTACCGACAGGTCTGGGATTACCTGGACGGCAAGCTGACGTCAGCCGAGATGCAGGAGCGTGGGATCATTGCCACGCGCCAATTGGCGAAGCGCCAGTTCACCTGGCTGCGCAGCTGGACTGACCTGCATTGGCTCGACAGTCTCGATTGCGACAATCTGCCACGCGCCTTGAAATACCTTCGGACCATCTCCATATTGAGCTGAGTCCTTGCAATTGCCGTCTATCCTTGGGGGTGTGACGGCCCAAGCCATCTGATTCCGATTTTTATTATTGATCCTTAAAGGAGTGCGGCACATGTCAAAAGGGCATTCGCTACAAGACCCTTACTTGAACACTTTACGTAAAGAAAAAGTTGGGGTGTCCATCTATCTGGTCAACGGGATCAAACTGCAAGGCACGATCGAGTCTTTCGACCAGTTCGTCATCCTTCTGAAAAACACCGTCAGCCAGATGGTCTACAAGCACGCGATCTCGACCGTCGTGCCGGTCCGTCCGATTCGTCTGCCTAGCGCAACCGAATCCGAAGGCGGCGACGCTGAGCCGGGTAACGCCTGATAGGAGTCTCCTTTGTTCTTTGAGCGCCACGGTGGTGGTGAACGGGCCATTCTCGTTCACTTGGATGGACAGGACCCTGAGGCGCGCGAAGATCCGCAGGAGTTTCAGGAACTGGCACTGTCGGCCGGCGCCGATACCGTCGCGTTTTTCAACGTGCCGCGTCATCGGCCAACCGCCAAGTTCCTGATCGGCAGTGGCAAGGTCGAGGAGTTGCGCGACCTGGTCAAGGCCGAGCACGTCGACCTGGTGATTTTCAATCACATCCTCACGCCCAGTCAGGAACGTAACCTCGAACGTGTCTTCGAGTGTCGCGTGATCGACCGGACCGGGCTGATTCTCGACATCTTCGCCCAACGCGCCCGCACCCATGAAGGCAAGCTCCAGGTCGAACTGGCCCAGCTTGAGCACATGAGTACGCGGCTGGTTCGCGGCTGGACTCACCTTGAGCGGCAGAAGGGCGGTATCGGTCTGCGCGGCCCGGGTGAAACCCAGCTGGAAACCGACCGGCGCCTGCTGCGGGTCCGCCTGCGCCAGATCAAGGGGCGGCTGGAGAAGGTCCGCAGCCAGCGCGAGCAGTCGCGTCGCGGTCGCAAGCGCGCCGATATCCCGACGGTTTCACTGGTGGGTTATACCAACGCCGGCAAATCGACCCTGTTCAACAACGTGACCCAGTCCGACGTCTACGCCGCCGACCAGTTGTTCGCCACGCTCGACCCGACCCTGCGCCGGCTCGACCTGGACGACCTCGGGCCGATCGTGCTGGCCGACACCGTGGGTTTCATCCGTCACTTGCCGCATAAGCTGGTCGAGGCTTTCCGGGCTACGCTCGAAGAGTCGAGCAATTCCGACCTGCTGCTGCACGTGATCGATGCCGCCGAGCCGGACCGGATGCTGCAGATCGAGCAGGTGATGGTGGTGCTGGGCGAGATCGGGGCCCAGGACTTGCCGATCCTCGAGGTATACAACAAACTCGATTTGCTCGAAGGCGTGGAGCCGCAGATCCAGCGCGATGCCGACGGCAAGCCGCAGCGGGTCTGGCTGTCGGCCCGCGACGGTACTGGCCTGGACCTGCTCAAGCAGGCCGTGGCCGAGTTGTTGGGTGACGACCTGTTCGTCGGCACCCTGAAGTTGCCGCAACGTTTCGCCCGGCTGCGCGCCCAGTTCTTCGAGCTGGGGGCGGTGCAGCAGGAACAGCACGACGAGGAAGGCACCTGCCTGCTGGCCGTGCGCCTGCCCCGGTCGGAGTTGAACCGCCTGGTCAGTCGCGAAGGGCTGGAACCGGCGGAGTTCATCGAGCAACACACTTTGCAATAAAAGCCTGAGAAAGCGGTGTCAGGCATTCTGTAGCATTGGTCGGCGCGCCGTGGGTGCGTCTTTGCTTTATCAGATGGAGAGCGCTATGGCTTGGAATGAGCCGGGTGGCAACTCGAATAACCAGGATCCCTGGGGCGGCAAGCGTCGTAACAACGGCGACCGCAAGGGGCCACCGGATCTCGATGAGGCCTTCCGCAAGCTGCAGGAAAGCCTGAACGGTTTGTTCGGTGGTGGTAAGAAACGCGGTGACGATGGCGGCGGTCGTCCGGGCAAGGGCGGCGGTTTCGGCCTGCTCGGCATCGGTCTTGTCGTGCTCGCGGCTGTCTGGCTGTACAGCGCCGTGTATGTCGTGGACGAGCAGGAGCAGGCCGTGGTGCTGCGCTTCGGCAAGTATTACGAGACGGTTGGTCCGGGCCTGAACATCTACTTCCCGCCAATCGATCAGAAGTACATGGAAAACGTCACGCGCGAGCGTGCCTACACCAAGCAGGGCCAGATGCTCACCGAAGATGAGAACATCGTCGAAGTGCCGCTGACCGTGCAGTACAAGATCACCAACCTGCAGGACTTCGTGCTGAACGTCGACCAGCCGGAAATCAGCCTGCAACACGCAACCGAAAGCGCCCTGCGCCATGTGGTGGGTTCCACCGCCATGGACCAGGTGCTGACCGAAGGCCGTGAACTGATGGCCAGCGAGATCAAGGAGCGCCTGCAACGGTTCCTCGACACCTATCGCACCGGCATCACCGTGACCCAGGTCAACGTGCAGAGCGCCGCGGCACCGCGTGAAGTCCAGGAAGCCTTCGATGACGTGATCCGCGCCCGTGAAGACGAGCAGCGTTCACGCAACCAGGCCGAAACCTATGCCAACGGCGTCGTGCCGGAAGCCCGTGGCCAGGCCCAGCGGATCATCGAGGACGCCAACGGTTACCGCGACGAAGTGGTCTCCCGTGCCAAGGGTGAGGCCGATCGCTTCACCAAGCTGGTGGCCGAGTATCGCAAGGCCCCTGAGGTGACCCGTCAGCGCCTGTACCTGGACACCATGCAGGAAGTCTTCAGCAACACCAGCAAGGTCCTCGTGACCGGCAACAAGAACGGCCAGAGCAATCTGCTGTACCTGCCGCTGGACAAGATGGTCGAGGGCGGTCGCAATACCAGCACGCCGCCGACCGGCAGCACGGCGGCCGCCAGCAATGAAGCCAATGCCCGTGCGGCGGCGGACCTGCAGCAACAGCAAGCACGTACCAGGGAGAGTCGCTGATGAGCAATAAATCACTGATCGCCCTTATTGTCGGTGTCGTCGTGGCGATCGCTGCCTGGAACTGCTTCTACATCGTGGCTCAGACCGAGCGCGCGGTGTTGCTGCAATTCGGTCGCGTGGTCCAGGCGGATGTCCAGCCTGGCCTGCATGTGAAGGTGCCGTACGTCAACAAGGTGCGCAAGTTCGACGCTCGCCTGATGACGCTGGATGCGCCGACGCAACGCTTCCTGACGCTGGAAAAGAAAGCCGTGATGGTGGATGCCTATGCCAAGTGGCGCGTGAAGGATGCCGAGCGCTTCTACACCGCGACGTCCGGCCTGAAGCAGATTGCCGACGAGCGCTTGTCCCGTCGCCTGGAATCGGGCCTGCGTGACCAGTTCGGTAAGCGCACGCTGCATGAAGTGGTGTCCGGTGAGCGTGATGCGCTCATGGCCGACATCACCCGTTCGCTGAACACGATGGCGGAAAAGGAGCTGGGTATCGAAGTGGTCGATGTCCGGGTCAAGGCCATCGACCTGCCGAAGGAAGTGAACCGCAGCGTGTTCGAGCGGATGAGCACCGAGCGCGAGCGTGAAGCCCGCGAGCACCGCGCCAAGGGTAACGAGCTGGCCGAGGGCATTCGTGCCGACGCCGATCGCCAACGTCGCGTGCTGCTGGCTGAAGCCTATCGTGAATCGGAAGAGGTTCGCGGTGATGGCGACGCCCAGTCCGCCGCGATCTACGCCAAGGCCTACGGCCAGGACCAGGAGTTCTACGCGTTCTACCGTAGCCTGCGTGCCTACCGTGAAAGCTTCGCGAACAAATCCGACGTATTGGTCCTGGACCCAAGCAGCGACTTCTTCCATTACCTGGAGAAGGCCAAGCCTTGATACGGCGTTGACCTTGGGGCACTCCGCCCGGCGGCTAAAGCGTCGGGCGGGGTGATCCTTTGGGAAAACGTGTGTATGATGCGGCAGCCGGGAAATTCCCGGCTTTTTTGCGTCTGCACGTTCGATTGCGGTTCAAGTGGCAGGCGTCGGGTTGAACGACTCGACAGGTTTTTCGAGGAAAGTGCCGGACGAGGCCGATTGCAGGCCATTCGTCACGTCGCTCTTGCGCGTGTTTAACCCATGGGGTGCGCATGACGCAGGCATTTTCTGCTTCACTCAAGGCTTGCCCGAGGGCTGGCCGCCCGGACCATAGGGGAATGGCGTAATGGCAACGGTAGACCGCTGGCTGCTGCCAGATGGCATCGAAGAAGTACTGCCACCGGAAGCTGCGCGTATCGAAGTAGCGCGTCGGCAGGTGTTGGATCTGTTCCAGAGCTGGGGTTACGAATTCGTCGTTACCCCGCATATCGAGTACCTGGAATCCCTGCTGACCGGCGCGGGCCAGGACCTGGATCTGCGCACCTTCAAGGTTATCGACCCGCAGTCGGGCCGGCAGATGGGCTTTAGGGCCGACATCACGCCGCAAGTGGCGCGCATCGACGCCCACACCCTGCGCCGCGAAGGCCCCAACCGCCTGTGCTATGCCGGCAGTGTGCTGCACGCCCAGCCGCGGGCCTTGTCATCGTCGCGCAGCCCGATCCAGCTGGGCGCCGAGTTGTATGGCGACGCCAGCCCGAGCAGCGACGTAGAAGTCATCAGCCTGATGTTGGCCATGTTGCAACTGGCTGACGTGCCGGATGTCCACATGGACCTGGGGCATGTCGGCATCTACCGCGGCCTGGCCCGCGCGGCCGGTTTGTCCGGCGAAGTGGAACAACAGTTGTTCGACGCCCTGCAACGCAAGGCCATTGACGAAGTCATCAGCCTGACCGAAGGCTTGCCGGCAGACCTGTCGGGCATGCTGCGGGCGCTGGTGGACCTGTGTGGCGGGCGTGAGGTGCTGGAGGCTGCCCGTGAGCGCCTGGCCCAGGCGCCGGCGCCGGTATTGGCGGCGCTGGACGACTTGCTGGCCATTGCCGAGCGGCTGTCGGTGCGCTTCCCCGAGCTGCCGTTGTATTTCGACCTGGGTGAGTTGCGCGGTTATCACTACCACACCGGTGTCGTGTTTGCGGTCTTCGTACCGGGCGTGGGCCAGTCCATCGCCCAGGGCGGTCGCTATGACGATATCGGCGCCGACTTCGGTCGCGCCCGTCCGGCCACCGGCTTCTCTACCGATTTGAAAACCCTGGTGACCCTGGGGCGTGCTGAAATCGAGCTACCGTCCGGCGGTATCTGGATGCCTGACAGTACGGATGCGGCACTCTGGCAGACGGTCTGCCAGTTGCGCAGTGAGGGTCAGCGAGTCGTCCAGGCTTTGCCTGGGCAACCCGTGGCCGCCGCCCGTGAAGCGGACTGCGACCGGCAATTGATTCAGCAGAATGGGCTTTGGCAAGTATTGCCGCTGGCTTCTTGAGTTTTCCCGCCGGCCGTGGCCGGCACCAAGTTTGCGCGAATGAGGACAAGTGTTATGGGTAAGAATGTCGTAGTCCTGGGCACCCAGTGGGGTGATGAGGGCAAAGGCAAGATCGTTGATCTGCTGACCGAACATGCTGCCGCCGTAGTGCGCTACCAGGGTGGCCACAACGCAGGCCACACGCTGGTGATCGACGGTGAAAAAACCGTCCTGCACCTGATTCCGTCCGGCGTACTGCGCGAAGGCGTCCAGTGCCTGATCGGCAACGGTGTGGTGGTGGCTCCCGACGCCTTGCTGCGGGAAATCATCAAGCTGGAAGAAAAAGGCGTACCGGTGCGCGAGCGCCTGCGTATCAGCCCGTCCTGCCCGCTGATCCTGTCCTATCACGTCGCGCTGGACCAGGCCCGTGAAAAGGCCCGTGGCGAGCTGAAGATCGGCACCACCGGTCGCGGCATCGGCCCGGCCTACGAAGACAAGGTGGCCCGTCGCGGCCTGCGCATCGGCGACCTGTTCCACCGCGAGCGCTTCGCCGCCAAGCTGGGTGAGTTGCTGGACTACCACAACTTCGTCCTGGTCAATTACTACAAAGAACCGGCCATCGACTTCCAGAAAACCCTGGACGAGTGCATGGAGTACGCCGAGCTGCTCAAGCCGATGATGCTCGACGTCACCGCCGAGCTGCACGAGCTGCGTCGCGCCGGCAAGGACATCATGTTCGAAGGTGCCCAGGGTTCGTTGCTGGACATCGACCACGGGACCTACCCGTACGTCACCAGCTCCAACACCACCGCCGGCGGCATCGCCACTGGTTCGGGTTTCGGCCCGATGTACCTGGACTACATCCTGGGCATCACCAAGGCCTACACCACGCGCGTCGGATCGGGCCCGTTCCCGACTGAGCTGTTCGACGACGTCGGTGCATTCCTGGCCAAGCGTGGCCACGAGTTCGGCGCCACCACCGGCCGTGCCCGTCGTTGCGGCTGGTTCGATGCCGTCATCCTGCGTCGCGCCATCGACGTCAACAGCATCTCGGGCCTGTGCCTGACCAAGCTGGACGTGCTGGACGGTCTGGAAACCATCAACATCTGCGTGGGCTACAAGAACCAGGACGGCGCTGTCATCGACGCACCGACCGACGCCGACAGCTACATCGGCCTGGAGCCGGTGTACGAGCAGATGCCAGGCTGGGCTGAATCGACCGTGGGCGCCAAGACCCTGGAAGAGCTGCCGGTGGCGGCCCGCAACTACATCAAGCGCGTCGAAGAGCTGGTCGGTGCGCCGATCGACATTATTTCGACGGGGCCGGACCGCAACGAAACCATCGTTCTGCGCCATCCGTTCGGCTGATAAGTCGTTGATGTAAAAAACAAAGGACCCTTGTTTGGGTCCTTTGTCGTTTCTGCCGGCCCGGCGGCACGACACTTGCTGTGAATGTCCATTACAGGCACCTCTTGACGAGTGCCATCAAATTAATGGCGTTTGCTAGAGGGATTTCCCGTGTCGGCTGTTCTCTCATTGTTACAAAGCCGTTTGCTGCGGCCGGTGTTCGTTACCCTTGGTATCGCCCTTTTGGTGCAGGTGCTGGTGGCTGTCGCGCTGACCCGAAGCACGGTCACGGCCCTCGAGGCGGACCTCGGTTCGCGGCTGGGGGCTGACAGTCAGAAGCTCTCGGCTGAGCTGGAACAGGCCGGGCGCGAAGTCACCTCAAGCCTGGACAGTCTGTCCGCCAATACCCGTCAGCGCCTGAATGCCGGGCTTTCTGCCCGTCTGAAGGATGAACAGGCGCAGCTGCGTGGCACCCTGGAAAAGGACTTGCGCGATTCCGCCAATGATATGGCGCAACTCCTGGCCTCCGTCGCACCCCGCGCCATGTGGGACAACGACGTCCCTACGCTGTCCGAGTTCGCCCGTCGCGCCCAGCGCAATCCCAACGTGCTGTTCGTCATTTACGACGACGCTGCCGGTGAGCACCTGACCCGCTACCTGAACCGGGAAAACCCGATCAACAAGGCCTTGCTGGAAAAGGGCAAGGGCGAGCGGGCGTTGGACAAAGTGCTGGATGCGGCGAAGAGCGATCCATCGGTGTATTACCTGGAAGCCTCGATCAACCCCAACGGCGTGGAGATCGGCAAGGTCTTGATGGGCGTCTCCACGGCGTCCGTGGAGACCGACCTGGAGGCGCTGGACCAGCGCTTCGCGGCTCTGATTGCCAGCAGCGACCAGTTGGTCGGTGACAGCCTCAAGGGGGCTGCGGCCGACAGCGCCACCGCCATGCGCGGCCGCCTGCAATCGGCGCAGGCCACCGCCACGCAGATGCAGACCAACACCGCCAGCACCGTGCAGGAAGCTGCCAGTACCTTACGCTGGCGCATCGGCCTGGGCCTGGCGCTGGTGGGCTTTGGTGTGTTGCTGCTGTTGGCCGTGGTCCTGGGGCGCCGGGTGGTCAACCGCCTGAAGCTGTTGATCGCGGCGATGAATGATCTGGCGGCGGGCGAGGGTGACTTGACCAAGCGCGTGCAAATCAGCAGCAAGGACGAAATCGGCGACATGGCCTCGGCGGTCAATCGCTTTGTGGATAAGTTGCAGCCCATCGTGCGCGAGGCAGGCGATGTCGCCCAGCGCACCGGTGTGGAAATCGGCGCGATGACTTTGCGTAACTCCGGCGCCGATGCCGCGGCCGGGATGCAGCGCGATGAGGTGGCCGAGAGCCTGCGTGCGCTGTCGCAAATGGCCGATGAGGCGCAATCGGAAAGCCAGGCCATGCAGGCGGCCTTGCAACAAGTGGTGGAGATTCGCCAGGCCACCGACGAAAACACCCGGACCTCGGCCAAGGTCAGCGGTTTGATCGAGGCACTGGCCGGACAGGTGGACACCGGGGCAAAAGTTATCGAGCGGCTGGCGCAGCAGAGCGAGCAGATCGAAGTGGTATTGACGGTGATCCACGGCATCGCCGAGCAGACCAACCTACTGGCCTTGAACGCGGCCATCGAAGCCGCGCGGGCCGGGGAAACCGGGCGTGGCTTTGCGGTGGTGGCCGATGAGGTGCGGGCGTTGGCGAGCAAGACCCAAAGCTCCACGGGCGACATCCAGGCGCATATCGTGGCGTTGCAGCAAGGCGCTCGCGAAGCGGTGGCGGCGATTGGCCAGGCCGGGCGCCAGGCCAACGAGGGCTTGCTGGTGCTGCGTGACAGCGCGCGTTTGCAGCAATCGGTGCAGACCTCCGTGGAGCAGGTGCACGCGGCCATCGGTCTTGCGACCCAGGCGGCAGCCCATCAGGCCCAGGGCGCGCAAGCGGTGCGCGGAAGAGTGGAAACCATCCACGTCCAGGCTGAGAAAGCCGCCCAGGCCGTGGTCGAGACCACTGCCAGCGGCAAGGTGCTGGACGGCCTGGCGGCGCAGTTGAAAGCGAGCCTGGGGCAGTTCAGGGCTTGATCGTTGCCCGGGCTGACCTCATCGCGAGCAGGCTCGCTCCCACAGCTGTCCTCGAGTGTGTACTCGGGCCAATGTGGGAGCGAGCCTGCTCGCGATAGCCATTTCAGCGGTCCAGATACATCCGCGTCGTCAGCAAATAAACCGGCAACCCCGACACCACGATCAGCAGCGCCGCATAAGGCGCTGCGGCCGCGAACTCCACGTTCGAGGTATGAGCCCAGACAGCCGTCGCCAACGTGTTGAGCCCGGTTGGACTCAGCAGCAGCGTGGCGGTCAGCTCCTTCATGGCATCCAGGAACACCAGCGCGAACGCGGCGCCCAGCGCCGGGAAGATGATCGGCAGGGTCACCCGGCAAAAAGCACTGAACGAAGACGCGCCCAAGGTGCGGGCCGCCTCCTCCAGCTGCGGTGCGGCTTTGTTCAAGGCAGTGCGCACCGGGGCCTGGGCCAGCGGCAGGAACAGCAGTGCATAGGCGATCAGCAGCAAACCTGAGGTCTGGTACAGCGCCGGCACATAGTGCAGCGCGAAATACACCAGGCTCAGGGCGATCACCAGTCCCGGCAGCGCGTGCAGCAGATAGGGCAGGCGTTCGGCCCACACGGCCAGCCGGCCCTTGTAGCGCACCACCAGCAGGCCCACCGGCACGGCCAGTACCAGGCAGAGCGCGGCGCCGCCAAGTGACAGCGCCAGCGACGACAGCAACGCCTCGCTGATCTCGCCGATCGGGAACGCGGCGGAAGTGCCGACCAGCAGCCAATACACCAGCATCCCCAAGGGAATACCGCTGCCGATCACCGTCAGGAGCAGGCAGTACGCCTGGCCGAGAAGGGCCCAAGGTCCCAGTCGCACTTGTTCGGCCTGACGCGCCGCGCCCTGGCCGGTGCGCACATGGCGCCCCTTGCCTCGCACCCGCAACTCCAGCCAGAGCAGAATCAGGCACAGCACCAGCAAGACCGCCGACAGCATGGCCGCGTTGGCGTTGCTGAATTCCAGCTCGAACTGCTGGTAGATGGCGGTGGTGAAGGTTTGCAGGCCGATGATCGACAGTGCGCCGAACTCCACCAGCATGTGCAATGCAATCAGCAACGAGCCGGCCAGCAACGAGGGCCAGAGCAGCGGAAGCGTGACCCGAAAGAACACGCCCCAGCGGTTCTGCCCCAGGGTGCGGGCGGATTCTTCCAGGGATGGGTCCAGGTTGCGCAACGTGGCTGCCACCGGAAGAAAGATCAGCGGGTACTTCGACAGGCTCATCACCAGGATCGCCCCGCCCAGGCCTTCGAACTGCGCGCTGAGGGACACCCAGGTGAAACTGCTGACAAACGCCGGCACCGCGAACGGCAGGCAGAGGATCACCCCCCATACCCGGCGTCCGGGTAGATTGCTGCGCTCCAGCAACCAGGCCAGGGACAGCCCGATGACGCCGCAGGCCAGTGTGACGCCGAGCATCAACGCCAGGGTGTTGCGCAGCAACCCGAACACATACGGTCGCCATAGCAGATGCAGGGCCTCGGCCCAGCCCGCTTGCCAGGCCTTTGTTGCCACGTAGAGCAGGGGCAACGCGCTCAGCAGCACCAGCAACGCCACCGGCAACAACAGGCCGATGGGCGGGCGCTTGCGTCGGGGCAGATACCCAGCCGCCATGGACGGAGCGTTCAGCGATGTCGCCATCAGTTCAGGCCGACTTCGCGTTCCAGCTCCAACGCTTCTTCGGCGTTGCCCAGGTCGGCCGGGGTGACTTTCGGTGGTTCCAGCTCACTGAATGGCTTGAGGCCGCGATCCGACACCATGCCCTTGTGCAGCGGGTATTCGGCGGACGTCTGGGTGATCACCCGCTGGCCTTCTTCGCTGGCCATATAGGCAAGCAATTGCTGGGCTTGCTCGGGGTGTTTGCTGGACTTCAAGGCCGCGGCGCTGGACACCGTCACCAGCCCGCCGGCATCGCCGCCGGTGAAATAATGCAGTTTGGAAGCGAGCTGGCCTTTCTCTCGCTGCAAGGCGAACCAGTAATAGTTATTCACCAGCACAGCCGCCACTTCGCCGTTTTCCACAGCCTTGAGAGCGACCATGTTGTTGCTGTAGACCTTGCCGAAGGCGCGCAGCCCGGTGAGCCATTCCTCGGCGGCTTCCATTCCATGCAGTTTGATGATGGCAACGGCCTGTTCCTGGAATGCGCCGCTGGTCGGTACGAAGCCGACCTTGCCTTGCCATTGCGGCTGGGCAAAATCGAGGACGGTCTTGGGCAGGTCTTTTTCGTCGACCCGTTTCGGGTTGTAGGCCACCACGCGCACGCGGGCGGTCACCCCCATCCAGGTGCCATTGCCAGCGACATAATCCTTGGGCAGCACATTCAGGGTGGCGTCGTCGATTTTCGCCAGCAGGCCTTGTTCGCCAAGTTTGTTCAGGGGCGGTGACTCTTCGGTGTAGATCACATCGGCGGGGGAGCGCTCGCCTTCTTCGACCACCTGGCTGGCCAGTTGATTGCTGCTGCCTTTGCGCACATTGACGTGGATGCCGGTCTTGGCTTCGAAGGCCTTGGCCAGCGCGTCGCCGACTTCCTTGTGCTGGCCGTTGTAGAGGGTCAGTTCCACCTTGTCGGCGGCATGGGCGAGGGGTGTTGCGAGGGCCAGGCCGAGCAGGGTGCAGTTGAGCGCGCGGCGCAGGGTGGTTCCAGACATCATTCGCAGGGTTCCTCACTGTCGTGTAGCAAAAACTTGTAACAATGATAAACGATATTGTTTCTCATGTGCGTCTGGATGTCCTGGGGGGGAGATGCGGGTCCCGTGGCGAGGGAGCTCGCTCCCGCTGGGCTACGAAGTAGCCCCAAAGGCTAAAGGCCCATCAGGCGAGCTAGGCAAGGAGGACTTCGTCCTGGTGCGCCAGCCCGGTCCAGCGGGAGCAAGCGCCCTCGCCACAGATACTGGTAAGCAAACCCCAGAAACGCAAAAACCCGCTTTCGCGGGTTTCTGTGAGGATTCAAGGTCTTGACCTTGAAGCTTGAATTGGTGCCCAGAAGAAGACTCGAACTTCCACGACCTTGCGGTCACCAGCACCTGAAGCTGGCGTGTCTACCAATTTCACCATCTGGGCAGCATCTTCAGCGTTGCCGCTGTCGATGTGGCGCACTATACGGAGCGCATTTTGATCTGTAAACCCCTGTTTTTGTTTTAGTAATTACCAAAACGAAATTGCCGGGGCCGTAAACGAAAAAACCCGCTTTCGCGGGTTTTCGTTAAGCTGGCAGGTCGACAACCTGCTGCTTGAAATTGGTGCCCAGAAGAAGACTCGAACTTCCACGACCTTGCGGTCACCAGCACCTGAAGCTGGCGTGTCTACCAATTTCACCATCTGGGCAGTATCGGCAACGTGTGTACGTCGTCGATGGCGCGCACTATACGGAGCGTGTTTTTAACTGTAAACCCCTCCCGACAAAAAAACCTGGAAATTTCACCAGCGGCGCGATCACAGGCTTCAAAGGATGGTCGAAGAGCTTCAGAAAGAGGATTCAGGCGCCTGAAATTTCCCGTTTCATTAAGCCTATGCCAAACTAACCCGCATATAGACAAGGTGAAAACTCTCTAATGGCCGATTGGCAGTCCCTCGATCCCGAGGCCGCTCGTGAAGCGGAAAAATATGAAAACCCTATTCCTAGCCGCGAACTGATCCTGGCGCATCTCGCCGATCGGGGTTCGCCTGCTAGCCGCGAGCAACTGGTCGAAGAATTCGGTCTGACCACCGAAGACCAGCTCGAAGCCCTGCGCCGCCGTCTGCGTGCCATGGAACGCGACGCCCAGCTCATCTACACCCGCCGTGGCACCTATGCGCCGGTGGACAAGCTCGACCTGATCCTGGGCCGCATCGCCGGTCACCGCGACGGTTTCGGCTTCCTGATCCCGGATGACGGCAGTGACGACCTGTTCATGAGCCCGGCGCAGATGCGCCTGGTGTTCGACGGTGACCGGGCCCTGGCCCGGGTGTCCGGCCTGGATCGACGTGGTCGTCGCGAAGGCGTGATCGTCGAAGTGGTGTCCCGCGCCCACGAAACCATCGTTGGCCGTTACTTCGAAGAAGGTGGCATCGGTTTTGTCGTCGCCGACAATCCGAAGATCCAGCAGGAAGTGCTGGTGACCCCGGGCCGCAATGCCAACGCCAAGGTCGGTCAGTTCGTCGAGGTGAAGATCACCCACTGGCCAACCCCACGCTTCCAGCCGCAAGGTGACGTGGTGGAAGTGGTCGGCAACTATATGGCGCCGGGCATGGAGATCGACGTTGCCCTGCGCACCTATGACATCCCGCACGTATGGCCTGAAGCGGTCCTCAAAGAGGCCGCCAAGCTCAAGCCGGAAGTCGAGGAAAAGGACAAAGAGAAGCGCATCGATCTGCGTCACCTGCCGTTCGTCACTATCGACGGCGAGGACGCCCGTGACTTCGACGACGCCGTCTATTGCGAAGCCCGTCCGGGCAAGCTGCGCCTGTTCTCCGGTGGCTGGAAGCTGTACGTGGCGATCGCCGACGTTTCCAGCTACGTGAAGCTCGGTTCGGCGCTGGACGCCGAGGCCCAGGTGCGTGGCAACTCGGTGTACTTCCCCGAGCGCGTCGTGCCGATGCTGCCTGAAGAGTTGTCCAACGGCCTGTGCTCGCTCAATCCCCATGTCGACCGCCTGGCCATGGTTTGCGAGATGACTATCTCCAAGTCCGGCGAAATGACCGACTACTGCTTCTACGAAGCGGTGATCCACTCCCATGCCCGCCTGACCTACAACAAGGTCAGCGCGATGCTCGAGACGCCGAAACTGGCCGAATCGCGCAAACTGCGCGGTGAATACAACGAGGTGTTGCCGGATCTCAAGCAGCTCTATGCGTTATACAAGGTGCTGCTGGCGGCTCGTCATGTCCGTGGCGCGATTGATTTCGAGACCCAGGAAACACGGATCATCTTCGGTTCCGAGCGCAAGATCGCCGAAATCCGTCCGACCGTGCGTAACGACGCGCACAAGTTGATCGAGGAATGCATGCTGGCGGCCAACGTGGCTACCGCCGAATTCCTGAAGAAGCACGAGATTCCTGCGTTGTACCGGGTCCATGACGGCCCGCCGCCGGAGCGCCTGGAAAAACTGCGGGCATTCCTCGGTGAGCTCGGCCTGTCCTTGCATAAAGGTAAGGAAGGTCCGTCGCCGAAGGACTACCAGGCCCTGCTGGCGAGCATCAAGGACCGTCCGGATTTCCACCTGATCCAGACCGTCATGCTGCGTTCGTTGAGCCAGGCGGTGTACAGCGCGGACAATCAGGGCCACTTCGGCCTGAATTACGAAGCCTATACCCACTTCACTTCGCCGATCCGCCGCTACCCCGACCTGCTCACGCACCGGGCGATCCGCAGCGTGATCCATTCGAAGATGAACACCCCGCACGTCAAGCGTGCCGGTGCGATGACCATTCCGAAGGCGCGGATCTATCCGTACGACGAGGCGGCGCTGGAGCAACTCGGCGAGCAGTGCTCGATGAGCGAGCGGCGTGCCGACGAAGCGACTCGCGACGTGGTGAACTGGCTCAAGTGCGAATACATGAAGGATCGCGTGGGTGAGTCGTTCCCGGGCGTGATCACGGCCGTGACCGGTTTCGGCCTGTTCGTCGAGCTGACCGATATCTACGTCGAAGGCCTGGTGCATGTCACCGCGCTGCCGGGCGATTACTACCACTTCGACCCTGTGCATCACCGCCTGGCGGGCGAGCGCACCGGTCGCAGCTTCCGTCTGGGCGATACCGTTGAAGTGCGGGTGATGCGCGTCGACCTGGACGAGCGCAAGATCGACTTCGAGATGGCGGAAAAAACCATCAGCGCGCCAATCGGCCGCAAGAAGCGCGGTACCGAAACTTCTGCACCTGCGGCCAAGGCTGCTGCGGAGCCTGCTTCGTCCAAGTCCGGGCGTCGTGGTCCGGCCAAGGAAAAAGCCGGCGAAGCCTATCGTCCGAGCGATGCCGCGGCGAAAAACGCCGAAGTGCGCAAAAGCCGTGAAATGAAACAAGCGTTGCTGGCGGAAGCCAAGAAAGGCGGCAAGGCCGCGTCGGGGACAAAGGCCGAGCGGTCAGCCCCGGACAGTGCCCACAGCAAACCGAGTAAACACCGTAAAGGCCCGCCGAAAGCGGGCTCGGCCCCGGCCAAAAGTGGCGGGGCGCGTAAACCCAAGGCCAAGTCATGAGTCAGTTGGAAAAAATCTACGGTGTGCACGCCGTGGAAGCGTTGCTGCGTCATCACCCCAAGCGGGTCAAGCAGATCTGGTTGGCCGAAGGCCGCAGCGAGCCGCGGGTCCAGACCCTGGTCGAACTGGCCAACGAAAACCGCGTGGCCATCGGCCAGGCGGAACGGCGCGAGATGGATGCCTGGGTCGAAGGCGTCCACCAGGGCGTCGTGGCTGAAGTCAGCCCAAGCCAGGTCTGGGGCGAGGCGATGCTTGACGAGTTGCTCGACCGCACCGAAGGCGCGCCCTTGCTGCTGGTGCTGGACGGCGTGACCGATCCCCACAACCTCGGCGCCTGCCTGCGTTCGGCGGACGCCGCCGGGGCCTTGGCGGTGATCGTGCCCAAGGACAAGTCGGCGACCTTGACGCCGGTGGTGCGTAAAGTCGCCTGCGGCGCTGCGGAAGTCATCCCTCTGGTGGCCGTGACCAACCTGGCCCGCACCCTGGAAAAACTTCAGCAGCGTGGCTTGTGGATCGTCGGCACGGCGGGCGAGGCCGAGGTCAACATTTATGACCAGGACCTCACCGGCCCGACCATCCTGATCATGGGCGCCGAAGGCAAAGGCATGCGCCGCCTGACTCGCGAGCATTGCGATTACCTGGTCAAGCTGCCGATGGCCGGCAGCGTCAGCAGCCTCAACGTCTCGGTCGCGACCGGGGTGTGCCTGTTCGAGGCGCTGCGCCAGCGTGGGGCGAAGGCGGCTGCCAAGAAACCTTAAGGCCAAGCCCAATCAAACTGTGGGAGCGGGCTTGCTCGCGAATGCGGACTATCATTCAGCCGATGTGTTGACTGTCAGACCGCTTTCGCGAGCAAGCCCGCTCCCACAGTGGTTTGTGTTGGCGCGCGGATTGTGACTGTTCAAATAATCACCAATTTCCTTGCGCCGCCCTCGGCCCTTCTCTACAATTGCGCCCCTTGCTGTGATGGCAGGCACTTATGTGTCTAGCGTCCTCAAGTCCATAAGTGTCATTCACTCCTTGTCTGACCGTTTTTGAGCGGCAGGCTACAACCCGTAAGGAGCATTCATGCGTCATTACGAAATCATCTTTTTGGTCCACCCGGATCAAAGCGAGCAAGTCGGCGGCATGGTTGAGCGTTACACCAAGCTGATCGAAGAAGACGGCGGCAAAATCCACCGTCTGGAAGACTGGGGCCGTCGTCAACTGGCCTACGCAATCAACAATGTTCACAAGGCTCACTACGTGATGCTGAACGTTGAGTGCACCGGCAAGGCCCTGGCCGAGCTGGAAGACAACTTCCGCTACAACGATGCAGTGATCCGTAACCTGGTCATCCGTCGCGAAGAAGCCGTTACCGGCCAATCCGAGATGCTCAAGGCTGAAGAAAACCGCAGTGAGCGCCGTGAGCGTCGCGACCGTCCTGAGCACTCTGACAGCGCCGATGGCGATGACAGCGATAGCGACAGCGACAACAGCGATAACGCTGACGAGTAATCCACGGACCTTTTAAGGAGCCAATCACATGGCACGTTTCTTCCGTCGTCGTAAATTCTGCCGCTTCACCGCTGAAGACGTGAAAGAGATCGACTACAAAGATCTCAACACTCTGAAAGCCTACGTATCCGAGACCGGCAAAATCGTTCCAAGCCGCATCACCGGTACCAAAGCTCGTTATCAGCGTCAGCTGGCCACCGCTATCAAGCGCGCCCGCTTCCTGGCCCTGCTGGCCTACACCGACAGCCACGGCCGCTGAGACCGGGCAGTCGACGAGTAGTAAGGGATCGAATGCATGCGCGCCTTAGCTGACTTCATCATGCGGGGACGCGTGCAGGCCACGCTGGTTGTGGCCGGATCCGCGGCATTGCCGCTGTTGTTCTGGTTGAGTGCCGCCGCCGGGAGCCTGGTGCTCCTGCGGCGCGGTTCGGACGCCTTGAGCGTCCTGGGTATCGGGGTGTTGTCAGCGTTGGTGAGCTGGTACTTCCTGAAAGACCCGACGACACTTCTGGTGTTGCTTGGGGCTAGCGGCCTGGCGTTGATTCTGCGCGCCGGGCATACCTGGAACCGCGTGCTGCTATGCAGCGTGGCCGTGGGGTTGTTGTGTGCGGTGAGCCTGGGGACTGTGTTCAGTTCCATCATCGAATCACTGGCGCAGACGTTCGAGAACGTCCTGCCGCTGGCGATGGGTGGGGTCTACGAGACTCTCTCGGCAGACGAAAAGGCGTTTTTCACCAGCATGGCCACTCCGCTGATGATCGTTTCGATAGCGGCGTCGTTGCAGATCTTTAGCGTGCTGTGCCTGATTCTTGGGCGCTATTGGCAGGCGTCGTTGTATAACCCCGGTGGTTTCGGGCGCGAATTTCGCGCAATCCGATTCCCCAAGAGCGTGGCGCTGTCACTGCTGGCCGTCATGTTTGTGGCCCCGTTTTTCGGGTTGCAGGCACTGATCCTGTTGCCGTTGTGCAGTGTACCGCTGGTCTTCGCCGGCCTGGCCCTGGTTCACGGGTTGGTGGCGCAGAAACGACTGGCTGCTTTCTGGCTGGTGGGGATGTACGTGACGTTGTTGCCTTTCATGCACTTGCTCGGTCCGTTGCTCGTGGTCCTGGCCATCGTTGACAGCCTGATTGATTTTCGCGGTCGTATGGCATCCAAGGATGCCGACAACGCGAACGGTGAAGGTTAAAAGTTAGAGGATTTTCACATGCAACTGATCCTTCTGGAAAAAATCGCCAACCTGGGCAACCTGGGCGACAAAGTAAACGTTAAGGCCGGCTACGGTCGTAACTACCTGCTGCCTTTCGGCAAAGCCACCGCTGCGACCGCTGCCAACCTGGCTGCGTTCGAAGAGCGTCGTGCTGAGCTGGAAAAAGCCGCCGCAGACCGTAAAGCATCGGCTGAAAGCCGCGCTGCCCAACTGGCTGAGCTGGAAGTGACCATCACTGCCACCGCTGGCGACGAAGGCAAGCTGTTCGGTTCGATCGGTACTCACGACATCGCTGACGCACTGACCGCCTCCGGCGTTGAAGTGGCAAAAAGCGAAGTTCGTCTGCCGAACGGCACCATCCGCAACGTAGGCGAATTCGACGTAGCCGTGCACCTGCACGCCGAAGTTGAAGCCACCGTACGCGTTGTCGTGGTAGCAGCCTAAGCAACACCTGTCGGCTGGCACCCTCGGGTACTAGTCGGTAACATCGGGCACGATCCTGTTTACAGGTCGTGCCCTTTGTCTTTCTGCAATGCCGATTTCCCCTGCGTTTCCCAAGAATCAAGTGGCCATGAACGAAATCACCGCTCCCGAGCAATACGATCTGCAAACCGCTGCCCTGAAGGTGCCGCCGCATTCCATCGAGGCCGAACAGGCTGTGCTCGGTGGCCTGATGCTGGACAACAACGCCTGGGAACGCGTGCTCGATCAAGTGTCCGACGGCGATTTCTACCGGCATGACCATCGCCTGATTTTCCGTGCGATCGCCAAGTTGGCCGATCAGAACATGCCGATCGACGTCGTGACCCTGGCCGAGCAGTTGGACAAGGAAGGCCAGACGTCCCAGGTCGGCGGCCTTGGTTACCTCGGTGAGCTGGCGAAAAACACGCCGTCCGTCGCCAACATCAAGGCTTATGCGCAAATCGTCCGGCAACGGGCGACCTTGCGCCAGCTGATCGGCATCAGCACCGAAATCGCCGACAGCGCATTCAACCCCGAAGGCCGCACCGCCGAGGAGATCCTCGACGAAGCCGAACGGCAGATCTTCCAGATCGCCGAGGCCCGGCCGAAGACCGGTGGCCCGGTGGGCGTCAACGAACTGCTGACCAAGGCCATTGACCGTATCGATACGCTGTTCAACACCGCGGACGCGATCACAGGCCTGTCGACCGGCTACACCGACCTCGACGAGAAGACCAGCGGCCTGCAGCCATCGGACCTGATCATCGTCGCCGGCCGTCCGTCCATGGGGAAGACCACCTTCGCGATGAACCTGGTGGAAAACGCCGTACTGCGCAGCGACAAGGCGGTCCTGGTCTACTCCCTGGAGATGCCAGGCGAATCGCTGATCATGCGGATGCTCTCTTCCCTGGGGCGTATCGACCAGACCAAGGTCCGTTCCGGCCAACTGGAAGATGACGACTGGCCACGCCTGACCTCGGCGGTCAACCTGCTCAACGACCGCAAGCTGTTCATCGACGATACGGCCGGCATCAGCCCGTCGGAAATGCGCGCCCGTACCCGACGCCTGGTGCGTGAGCACGGTGAGGTCGGCTTGATCATGATCGACTACCTGCAATTAATGCAGATCCCCGGTTCCAGCGGCGACAACCGGACCAACGAGATTTCCGAGATCTCCCGTTCCCTCAAAGCCCTGGCCAAGGAATTCAATTGCCCGGTGGTGGCGCTCTCCCAGCTGAACCGCTCCCTGGAGCAGCGTCCCAACAAACGCCCGGTGAACTCCGACTTGCGTGAGTCGGGTGCGATCGAGCAGGACGCCGACGTCATCATGTTCGTGTACCGCGACGAGGTGTATCACCCGGAAACGGAGCACAAGGGCATCGCCGAAATCATCATCGGCAAGCAGCGGAACGGCCCGATCGGGTTTATCCGCCTGGCGTTCATCGGCAAGTACACGCGGTTCGAGAACTTGGCGCCGGGCAGCTATAACTTTGATGATGATGAATAAGACCTTCTCTTTTTGAAGGACTGCAATGCTCCTTGTGGGAGCGGGCTTGCTCGCGAAAGCGGTGGATCAGTCGACATCGATGTTGGATGTCCGTCCGCCTTCGCGAGCAAGCCCGCTCCCACAGGGGAATGCGCTATTTCCGACCATAGCCGTCGGACTTGATCATTTTTTGTGCTATATTCCGCGCCCGCGATTTTTCATCTTCTATACCGGTCATCGACATGCAAGCAGCCAAGCCGTTATTTGACTATCCCAAGTACTGGGCCGAATGTTTCGGTCCGGCGCCGTTCCTGCCCATGAGCAGGGAGGAGATGGATCAGCTCGGCTGGGATTCGTGCGACATCATCATCGTCACCGGTGATGCCTACGTCGACCACCCATCGTTCGGCATGGCGATCATCGGCCGTCTGCTGGAAGCCCAGGGCTTTCGCGTGGGGATCATTGCCCAGCCGAACTGGCAGTCCAAGGACGACTTCATGAAGCTCGGCGAGCCCAACCTGTTTTTCGGTGTCGCGGCCGGCAACATGGACTCGATGATCAACCGCTACACCGCCGACAAGAAAATCCGCTCCGACGACGCCTATACCCCCGGCGGCCTGGCGGGCAGGCGGCCGGACCGTGCGAGCCTGGTCTACAGCCAGCGCTGCAAGGAAGCCTACAAGCATGTGCCGATCGTGCTTGGCGGCATCGAGGCGTCCCTGCGGCGCATCGCCCACTACGATTACTGGCAGGATCGGGTGCGCAACTCGATCCTGATCGATGCCTGCGCCGACATCCTGCTCTACGGCAACGCCGAGCGGGCGATTGTCGAAGTCGCCCAGCGCCTGTCCTACGGCCACAAGATCGAAGACATCACCGATGTGCGTGGCACCGCATTCATCCGCCGCGACACGCCGCAAGGTTGGTACGAGGTGGACTCCACCCGCATCGACCGCCCGGGCAAGATCGACAAGATCATCAACCCGTACGTGAACACCCAGGACACTCAAGCCTGCGCCATCGAGCAGGAAAAAGGGTCGACTTTTTCAAGTGCAGAAGACCCGAGCGAAGCCAAGGTCGTGCAGATCCTGGCAAGCCCGAAAATGACCCGGGACAAGACCGTGATCCGCCTGCCTTCGGTGGAGAAGGTGCGCAACGACGCGGTGCTCTACGCCCACGCCAACCGCGTACTGCACCTGGAAACCAACCCGGGCAACGCCCGTGCCCTGGTGCAGAAGCACGGCGAAGTCGATGTCTGGTTCAATCCGCCGCCCATTCCGATGACCACCGAGGAAATGGACTACGTGTTCGGCATGCCCTACGCACGTGTCCCGCACCCGGCCTATGGCAAGGAAAAGATTCCAGCCTACGAGATGATCCGTTTCTCGGTGAACATCATGCGTGGCTGCTTTGGCGGCTGCACGTTCTGCTCGATCACCGAGCACGAAGGCCGGATCATCCAGAACCGTTCCGAAGAATCGATCATCCGCGAGATCGAAGAGATCCGTGACAAGGTCCCAGGCTTCACCGGGGTGATTTCCGACCTCGGCGGCCCGACCGCGAACATGTACCGCATCGCCTGCAAGACGCCGGAAATAGAATCCGCGTGCCGCAAGCCGTCCTGCGTGTTCCCCGGCATCTGCCCGAACCTGAACACCGACCATTCCTCGCTGATCCAGCTGTACCGCAGCGCCCGGGCGTTGCCTGGGGTGAAGAAGATCCTCATCGCCTCCGGCCTGCGTTACGACCTGGCGGTCGAGTCACCGGAGTACGTCAAGGAACTGGTGACCCACCATGTCGGCGGTTACCTGAAGATCGCCCCGGAGCACACCGAGGAAGGCCCGCTCAACCAGATGATGAAGCCGGGTATCGGCAGCTATGACCGGTTCAAGCGGATGTTCGAGAAGTACACCAAGGAAGCCGGGAAAGAGCAGTACCTGATTCCGTACTTCATCGCCGCCCACCCGGGCACCACCGATGAAGACATGATGAACCTGGCGCTGTGGCTCAAGGGCAACGGCTTCCGGGCCGACCAGGTGCAGGCGTTCTACCCGTCGCCGATGGCCACCGCCACGGCCATGTACCACTCGGGCAAGAACCCGCTGCGCAAGGTCACCTACAAGAGCGACGGGGTGACCATCGTCAAGAGCGAGGAGCAGCGCCGCCTGCACAAGGCCTTCCTGCGCTATCACGACCCCAAGGGTTGGCCGATGCTGCGTGAAGCCCTGACGCGCATGGGCCGTGCCGACCTGATCGGGCCAGGCAAGAACCAGTTGATCCCGTTGCACCAGCCGGCCACCGACAGCTACCAGAGTGCCCGACGCAAGAACTCGACGCCGGCTGGCAGCCACAAAGTGGGCAAGGACACCACCAGGATCCTGACCCAGCACACCGGCCTCCCACCGCGCGCCAGCGACGGCGGCAATGCGTGGGACAAGCGCGAGCAAGCCAAGGCCGCGGCGTTCGCCCGCAACCAGCAGGCCGCCAAGGAGCGTAAGGACGCGGCCAAGGGCAAGGGGCCGAAGCCTGCGCGCAAGCCTGTGGTACCGCGCTGATCCCTGAGCGATAACGTAAAACGCCAGCCGAAGTGCTGGCGTTTTGCTTTCTAGCGACGGTGCTGGCCGTTTGTTATCGTGGCGCCCGCCAATGCTTGCTGTTTTTCACCGGGAAGTGCAGACGGCCACAGGTTCAGTGTTGGTAAAAGACATTTCTCGACTGCCAAGGACGATAGACATGAGCACCCAGCTGCCGGGCATCGGCATGGACAACACTTTCTCCCAATTCATGGCCCGCCAACGCATCGAAAGCCAGATCAACCTGCCGCGCTTGTTCGCCGCCATTGATGCCGACCCCGGTATTGTCGGCGCTGGCGTGGTGTACATCGACGCCGAATTCAACGTGGTGACCCTGCGCGAGTTCAAGCCGATCTGCAGCATTAAGCCCAAGCGGATCATCTTGCGTGAGGCGCAGAAATACGTTGCTCCGCAGCAATTTGCTCAGCAAGTACAGAGCAATCCGCGTGAGTCGCGTTTAGTCATAGAGGCTGTGAATACAACACTTTCATGCGCGGGAGCGGTAATCAGTTGGGTAGTGATTGCCAGCGGAACCATCCTGGTACCCTTCAGTGCCGGGGCCAGTGGTGTGATGGTCGCGATTGCCTGGACTGCTGCGGGCGCCAGCACTTTACAGTGCCTCAACGGGGTTGGCCGGACCACACTTGAGGTGACCAAGCCTGACATCAACGATTGGCTGGACAGCGAAGCCTGGTACCAGAATGTTGCTATTGGGTTGGATGCCGCTTCCCTGGTGGGTGTTGGCGCTTCCGCGTTGACTACCATCAAGCTTGTCAGGGTTGCGAAGGCGACGACTGGGAAAAGTCTGCGCGAAGTACTTCGCGGGTTTAACAGGCAGGAGCGGGCGAAGCTGACTAAGGAGTTGCTGAGTATCAATGATCCAAGGCTGACCTCGAAGATGCTAAAGCTCAAGCAATTGGCTGGTGAGTTGCCCAAGCGTTTCACAGCCACCCAGATTAAGCATGGCACCGTCACCCAAATCAAAGACTCATTAGGTGCCGCCATCGGTCTCACCGGAAGTGCCTTGTCAGGCAATGTGAAAACTATCGCAATCGGTCTCTATGAGGAGATTGAAGAGTGAATGACGTGCTCACGCTCAGGGCTTTTTTCAGGCATTACTTCCCGGCATTTCTTGGTGGGGTCTTTGCTGCTTATTTCTCAATCGCATTTGCCATCGCGCTGTCTTACTCGACTTATTTCAACGATATTCCCTTGGCTGAATTCGGGTTCTACCCATTACTGGCCGGAGCTGTAGTAGCGCTTTTGCTTGTCCATAGCAATTTCATGATTTTGCGTGGCAGACCAAAATGGGTCAGGGTGGTAAATGGGATTTTCGTGTCGTGCCTGTTGTTCGTACTGCCGATGATTAACTACCGTCCTAATGAAGTTGTTTATGGGCTATCGATACTGGCCCCTTTGCTGGGGTTGCTTTTCATCAATAGCAAGGGGCAAAGAGCAATGCGCAGCCACATGGTAGAAATCCGCCATCAACGCGAGGCAATTATCCGGGCTACCAAAGCTTCACGGGCGCGTCACTGAGCCCATTCGCTCGGCGGTCCGACTGCGAATTTGTACCGTTGCCTACAAGAGGAACTGTCCTGACCATTGCCATACGCCTAAACGAGGGGATCGACAGTGAATGAGCGGCCCAGCATCCGCAGTTTTTTGTTTAAATATTTTCCCGTCTTCATAGGGGCGATAATGGCGTCGGTCTTTGCCTTGGTGTTCGCTGTTCCGCTGTTCTTTGACAGCTATTTCCGGGACCTTTCCCTGGCCGATGACGCGAAATGGTCGTTTCTGAGCGGAGTTGCCCTTACCCTTGTCATTGTGCATTGCAATTTCATGATCGCGCGCGGACGTCCGCGCTGGGTGTTGCTGTTGTCGATGGTGCTGGGCCTTTGTTTTTTATGTGTACTGCCCACAATTGAATATCGACCCAACAGGCTGATTTACAGTTTGAGTCTGCTTTTTCCACTGCTCGCCCTCTTGCTGCTCAACAGCAAGCGCCATCGGGAAATGCGCCGCAAACTGGTGAAAATTCGCCACCAACGCGAACTCATTATCCAAGCTATCAAAAGCCCTAGGTCCCGCCGATGAGTGGTAGGGAGTCATCGGAGTTTACAGGCAACGGCCATGTGAAGACCATCGCCGTCGGCCTGTACGAGGAGTTCACGGAATGATCGGCGGCGGATCGCTGAAGGGCTTCCTTGCCCGTTATTTTCCGGTGTTCATGGGCACCATCCTACTGGCCTGCTTTTCAGGATCAACGTTGCTGGTGCTGGCTGGAACGACTTACTGGCGTGCTTTGGAACCCTCCGTCAGGGCCAACTGTGTCGGGCTCGGGACCTTGGCCCTGGTATTGGTCCTGGTAGTGGGCAACTTCTTGATTGCTCGCGGGCGTGCCTGGGCCGTCTGGTGTGTAGCGGGTTACTTTTTGGGCTGTCTGGGGGCGGTGATTCCGATGTTTGCTTACCGGCCGCATCAAGGCGCTTATTTGTTCGCGCTGCTGCTGCCGCTGCTGGGATTACTACTGCTCAACAGCAAACACCACCGGGAAATGCGCAGCAAGCTGGTCGACATCCGCCGCCAGCGCCAACTCATCATCCAAGCCGCTAAAGCGTCACGCTCCCGCCGCTGAGCTGATTCGCTAACCTATCGCCGTCTTAGGAGAGGTAATGGACGATCTGAGTCTGCCGCGTTTTCTAGTGCGCTATTTCCCGACCTTCATTGGCGGGATTTTCGCGGCACTGTTATCGCTGGGCTGTGCAGCTCCCTTGCTGGTGACGTCTTACCTGCCCAGGGCCTCAATCGGTGAGCAAGCGACCTGGTCGGTGCTGGGGGGCGCGGCAGTCACGTTGATCGTGGTGCATTGCAATTTCATGGTGGTGCGCGGCAGGCCGCAATGGGTCTGGGGATTGGTCGCGGTGCTGGTCTTATGCCTGCTGGGCGTATTACCCACTATCGAGGATCGCCCGCATAAAGTCATCTATACGTTGGCGGTGTTGTTCCCGCTATTGGGCTTGCTGTTACTCAACAGCAAGCGCCACCGTGAAATGCGCAGTAAGCTGGTCGAGATTCGCGAGCAACGCGAGTCTCTTAAAAAAGCCATGAAAAAGGGGAGGCGTCATTGAAGGCTTTCCTCGCTCGCTATTTTCCTACCTTCATCTGCGCTTTCTTTTTAGCCTGTTTCTCTCTCTCCGCTTCGATTTCATTGATTTCAAGTACCTACTTTCGGGGCAGTCCTGAGCGAGCCAAATATTCCTTTCTCGTCGCGTTGGTCCTGGCTTTACTCCTGGCGTTGAGTCATTTTTTGATGATCAGGGGGCGGCCCTGGGGCGTGCGGGCCATTGTCGTGTTCTATGTGGCGAGTTTTCTTGCGGTGCTTCCTACCTATACCTATCAGCCGCATTCTGTCGTCTACATGACCGGTTTGTTGTTCCCGCTGTTGGGACTACTACTGCTCAACAGCAAACGCCACCGGGAAATGCGCAGCCAACTGGTGGAAATCCGCCGCCAACGCGAGCTCATCATCCGGGCGGCCAAGGCCTCACGCCCGCGTCGCTGAGTCGATTCGCTACCGTCCCCGCCACATTTATGTGCGGCCCTTTGCACGCGAAAGCGAGCAACGTCCGGTTTTAGTGCTCTACTGCCTTGAGTAGACCAAGAAAGTGTCCGGCCTGCCTGCATGGCATAAGTCTTGCGCCGCTTTCGATAACGCCCAGGCTCGCAGGAGGCACGCTGTGTCGATACATGTCGCATTGCATCACGTCACGCACTACCGCTATGACCGCGCTGTCGAGCTCGGCCCGCAGATCGTTCGCCTGCGCCCGGCGCCCCACAGCCGTACGCGGATTCTTTCCTATGCGCTGAAGGTTTCGCCCGAGCAGCATTTCATCAATTGGCAGCAGGATCCCCAGGGCAACTACCTGGCGCGGCTGGTGTTTCCCGAGAAAACCAGCGAGCTGCGGGTCGAAGTCGACCTGTTGGCGGAAATGGCGGTGTTCAATCCGTTCGATTTTTTCCTCGAACCCTATGCCGAGCAGATTCCCTTCACCTATGCGGCCGATGAAAAGCATGAGCTGATGCCGTATCTGGAAAAGCTGCCGCTGACGCCCAGGTTCCAGGCGTATCTGGACAGCATCGACCGCACGCCGCTGCCGGCGGTGGACTTCCTGGTGGCACTCAACCAGCGCTTGAGCGAAGACATCAACTACCTGATCCGCATGGAGCCGGGCGTGCAGACCCCGGAGCACACCCTGGAGCATGCCTCTGGCTCCTGCCGCGACTCGGCCTGGTTGTTGGTGCAGTTGTTGCGCCATCTCGGGCTGGCTGCGCGTTTTGTTTCCGGTTACCTGATCCAGTTGACCGCCGATGTGAAAAGCCTCGACGGGCCGTCCGGAACCGACGTGGACTTCACCGACCTGCATGCCTGGTGTGAGGTCTATCTGCCGGGTGCTGGCTGGATCGGCTTGGATGCGACGTCCGGGCTGTTCGCCGGTGAAGGGCATATCCCGTTGGCCTGTAGCCCCGATCCGACATCGGCGGCGCCGATCAGTGGCCTGGTGGAGCCTTGCGAGTGCGAGTTCAGCCACGAGATGTCCGTCGAGCGGATCTGGGAAGCGCCGCGCGTGACCAAGCCTTACACCGAGGAGCAATGGCGGGAGATCCAGGCGCTGGGGCGGCAGATCGATGCCGACTTGCTGGAAGGCGATGTGCGCCTGACCATGGGCGGCGAGCCGACCTTTGTGTCCATCGACGACCCGGATGGTGCCGAATGGAACACGGCGGCGCTCGGCCCGGACAAGCGACGGCTTTCTGCCGAGTTGTTCCTGCGCCTGCGTAATCACTACGCGCCCAAGGGGCTGGTGCATTTCGGCCAGGGCAAGTGGTACCCCGGCGAACAACTGCCGCGCTGGTCGCTCAATTGCTACTGGCGGCGTGACGGCGTGCCGATCTGGCACAACCCGGCGCTGATTGCCGATGAGCAGCAGGACTATGGCGCCGACGGCGAACTCGCCGGTCGCTTCCTGAGCAGTGTTGCCGAACGCTTGAAAATTCCGACACGCTTCGTGTTTCCCGCCTACGAAGACAATTTCTATTACCTATGGCGCGAAGGTGCATTGCCTTCGAATGTCACCGCCCAGAACCCACGTCTTGACGATCCACTGGAGCGGGCACGCTTGCGCAAGGTCTTCAGCCAGGGCCTGGACAAAGTGATCGGCCAGGTGCTGCCGCTGGCCCGCACCGCCAAGGGCGATCAATGGCAAAGCGGTCGTTGGTACCTGCGGGACAACCACTGCCGGCTGGTGCCGGGGGATTCGCCCCTGGGCTATCGCTTGCCGCTGGCCTCGCAACCCTGGGTGACGGCGGCCGAGTATCCGTTCATCCATCCCACCGATCCGAACCAGGACTTGCCCGGACTGCCTGACACCGAGCGGCTGTCCCGCCACGCTAAGGCGGTCATCGAGGATGGCCGGGTTCCGCAAATCGATCAATCTGCCGATTGGCTGACCCGCACGGCTTTCTGCGCCGAGGCCCGTGATGGCCGGCTGTACCTGTTCATGCCGCCGCTGGAGCGGGTCGAGGATTACCTGGAACTGGTCAGTGCCATCGAGGCGACCGCCGAAGAGCTGCATTGCCCGGTGCTGCTGGAAGGCTATGAGCCGCCGAGCGACCCGCGCCTGAGCAACTTCCGCGTCACCCCTGACCCCGGCGTGATTGAGGTCAATGTGCAACCTTCGGCGACCTGGGATGAGCTGGTCGAGCGCACCGAATTTCTCTACGAACAGGCGCGACTGAACCGGCTGACCACTGAAAAATTCATGATCGACGGACGGCACACCGGTACTGGCGGCGGCAACCATTTCGTACTGGGTGGCGCGACACCGGCGGACTCACCGTTCCTGCGGCGTCCCGACCTGCTGCGCAGCCTGATCAGCTATTGGCATAACCACCCGTCGTTGTCCTACCTGTTTTCCGGATTGTTCATCGGCCCGACTTCCCAGGCGCCCCGGGTGGATGAGGCACGCAACGACGCGCTGTATGAGTTGGAAATCGCCTTTGCGCAAATGCCGCAGCCCGGCGAGGAATGTCCGCCCTGGCTGGTTGACCGACTGTTGCGCAATCTGTTGATCGACGTGACCGGCAATACCCATCGCGCCGAATTCTGCATCGACAAACTTTACTCACCGGACGGTGCCACCGGACGTCTCGGCCTGTTGGAGCTGCGCGCTTTCGAGATGCCGCCGCATGCGCGCATGAGCCTGGCCCAGCAACTGCTGTTGCGGGCGCTGGTGGCGCGGTTCTGGCGTGAACCCTACGCGCCGGCGAAACTGGCACGCTGGGGCACCGAGTTGCATGACCGTTTCCTGCTGCCGCACTTTATCGAGCAGGACTTTGCCGATGTCATCCATGAGCTCAACGCCGCCGGCTACCCGTTGCGAGCCGAGTGGTTCGCTGCGCACCTGGAGTTTCGCTTTCCCAAGGTCGGCGACTATGCGGTCGCTGGCATCGAGCTGCAATTGCGCCAGGCCCTGGAACCGTGGCATGTGTTGGGGGAAGAGGGTGCGGTGGGCGGCACGGTGCGCTATGTGGATTCCTCTTTGGAGCGCTTGCAGGTCAAGCTCAGCGGCCTGGCGCCGCAACGCTATGTGCTGACCTGCAATGGCGTGCCGGTGCCGCTGCAAGCCACCGGCCGGGTTGGCGAGTTCGTCGCTGGCGTGCGTTTTCGCGCGTGGCAACCGGCCAACTGCCTGCAACCGACCATCCCGGTGCACGCCCCGTTGGTCTTTGACCTGGTCGACACCTGGATGCAACGCTCCGTGGGTGGCTGCCAGTACCACGTGGCCCATCCGGGCGGGCGCAACTACGAGAGCCTGCCGGTCAACGCCAACGAAGCCGAGAGCCGGCGGATGGCGCGCTTTTTCCGCCTTGGACACACGCCCGGTAAACTTCCTATACCGAGCCTGGAAACGGATGACGAATTTCCGCTTACGCTCGATCTGCGGCGTTTCCACGGAGCCCCGAAAATCTAGATGCACACCCCTGTGGCGAGGGAGCTTGCTCCCGCTGGGCTGCGAAGCGGCCCCTTTTGTGAGCGCTGCGCACTGGTGCGCCAGCCCGGTCAAGCGGGAGCAAGCTCCCTCGCCACGATGGTTCCAGGCTGAGATCTGTTGCCAGGCTTAAGGCAAAACACATCTATCCGCGCGTCATCTGCTTGCGCTAGTCTGATCTTTCATTGCTGTCTGCCGAGCTTTCCATGCCTGACCTGCTTGACCGTTACCCGCTGACGACGGGCACTTATCACGAACTGCTGGACGACAGCGGTGCGGTGCGTGTGCACTGGCGGCCGCTGTTCGACCAGTTGCAACGCAGCACGCCGGCTCAGTTGCTCCAGCGCCAGGCGTTGCTGACGCGCCAGATCCAGGAAAACGGTGTCACCTACAACGTCTATGCCGATCCGAAAGGCGCCGACCGGCCGTGGGAGCTGGACCTGCTGCCCCACGTGATCGATGCGCAGGAATGGAAGCAGCTATCAGCCGGTATTGCCCAGCGCGGGCGTCTGCTCAACGCAGTGCTGGCTGACCTGTACGGGCCGCAGCGGCTGGTCCATGAAGGGCTGTTGCCGGCGGAACTGGTGTTCGGGCACAACAACTTCCTCTGGCCGTGCCAGGGCATTGCGCCGCCGGACGGGACTTTCCTGCACTTGTATGCGGTGGATCTGGCGCGCACCCCGGATGGTCGCTGGTGGGTCACGGCGGATCGGACCCAGGCACCCTCGGGGGCCGGTTATGCGTTGGAAAACCGCATGATCGTCTCCCGCGCCTTCCCCGACCTGTATCGCGACCTGAACGTGCGGCACCTGAGCGGTTTCTTCCGCACCTTGCAGGAAACCCTGGCGCGCCAGGCGCCCAGCGATGGGGAGCCGCCGCTGGTGGTACTGCTGACGCCGGGGCGGTTCAACGAAAGTTATTTCGAGCATCTGTATCTGGCGCGCCAGCTCGGTTATCCGCTGGTAGAAGGCGGTGACCTGACGGTTCGGGACGCCACGGTCTACCTCAAGACCCTCAGCGGATTGCGCCGGGTCCACGCGATCATGCGCCGGCTCGACGATGATTTCTGTGACCCCCTGGAACTGCGCACGGATTCGGCCTTGGGTGTGCCAGGGCTGCTGGAAGCGGTGCGCCAGGGCCGGGTGCTGGTAGCCAACGCCCTGGGCAGCGGCGTGCTGGAGTCTCCCGGGCTGTTGGGCTTTTTGCCGAAAATCAACGAGTTCCTGTTTGGCGAGGAGCTGATCCTGCCGTCCATCGCCACCTGGTGGTGCGGTGAGCCGCCGGTGCTGGCCCAGGCCCTGGAGAAATTGCCCCAGCTGTTGATCAAGCCAGCGTTTCCGTCCCAGAGCTTCAGGCCGGTATTGGGCCGTGACCTGAGCGACGAACAGCGTGCAAAACTGGCGGCGCGCATGCAGGCGCGGCCCTACGCCTATGTCGCCCAGGAGCTGGCGCAGTTGTC
This sequence comes from Pseudomonas sp. RGM2987, assembly GCF_022952855.1. Taxonomy (GTDB): domain Bacteria; phylum Pseudomonadota; class Gammaproteobacteria; order Pseudomonadales; family Pseudomonadaceae; genus Aquipseudomonas. The sequence continues at coordinate 59,080 of NZ_JALJDX010000207.1, forward strand.
CCAGGCACCGGTTTGGCAGGCCGAGGACGGTCATATCCAGCCCCGGGCCATCGGCATGCGGGTGTATGCCGTCTCCGGGAAGGACGATTATCGGGTGCTGTCGGGCGGCCTGACCCGCGTCGCCGCCAAGGCTGACGCCGAAGTGGTGTCGATGCAGCGCGGCGGCGCCAGCAAGGACACCTGGGTGCTCGGGGAGCAGGCGCCCGGCAGCGAACAATGGACCGCCCAGCGAACCGTCGGCGTGCACGATCTGGTCCGGCGCGACCCCTACCTGCCTTCGCGGGTAGTGGAAAACCTGTTCTGGTTCGGTCGCTATTGCGAACGCTGCGATGACAGCGCGCGGCTGTTGCGGATCATGCTGGCGCGCTATGTCGATGGTGATGACCCACAAGCCCTGCAATCGGCGGTGTCCCTGGGTGAGAGCCTGATGTTGCTGCCGGATGAGGGCGAGTTACCCGAGCGTTTGTTGGCGGCGCTGCTGGGCGAAGACTGGTCGTTCAGCCTGCGCTCCAACCTGCAGCGTTTGCAGTGGGCGGCCTCGCAGGTGCGCGGCAAGCTGTCTCGGGAGAACTGGCAGGCGCTGGTGGAATTGCAGCGCGAAGCGCTGGAGCTGGAAACCGGTGAGCCGGATTTCGGCGAACTGCTGGATTTCCTCAACCGGTTGGTGATGTCCCTGGCGGCGCTGTCCGGCTTCGCCTTGGACGACATGACCCGCGACGAAGGCTGGCGTTTCCTGATGATGGGCCGGCGCCTGGAGCGCCTGCAATTTCTCAGCAGCAGCCTGGCGGCCTTCCTGCGCAGCGAGGCGGTGTGCGACCAGGCCGGACTGGAGTGGTTGCTGGAGCTGGGCAACAGCAGCATCACCTACCGTTCGCGCTACCTGGCGGTGGCCCAACTGATTCCGGTGCTCGACCTTCTGCTGCTGGACGAACAGAACCCCCATGCGGTGCTCTTCCAGCTGAAACTGGTTGCACGCACGCTTAAGCGCCTGAACGATGATTTCGGCGCACCCAGGGACATTTCATTGCCGGAATTGGTGGCGCGCCTGTCGCGCTTTGATTTGCGCTGCCTGGAAAACCCACTGTTCGGCGACGCCAGCCTACGGGCGGCGCTCGATGGGCTGGCGGATCTGTTGCAGGAAGTGGCCGATGTCAGCGGTCAGGTGTCCGATCGCCTGGCCCTGCGCCATTTTGCCCACGTCGATGATGTCAGCCAGCGCACGGTGTCCGTCTGATGAACGCTCGCTACCAGATTCTCCACGACACGCATTATCACTACGACAGCCCGGTGTCCCTGGCCCAGCAGCTTGCCCACCTGTGGCCGCGGGCCTGTGACTGGCAACGTTGCACTGAGCAACAGCTGTTGATCAGTCCGCAGCCGACGACCCGTCGCGATGAGCTGGATGTGTTCGGCAACCCGCTGACCCGCCTGGCCTTCGAGCGGCCCCATGACGAGCTGAGGGTCAACGCCCGCCTGAGCGTCGAGGTGCTGGCCCGTCCGGTGCTGGATTTCAATCAATCGCCGGCCTGGGAATCGACCCGTGACGCACTGACTTACAGCGGTCGGCCACTCGCTACGCCGCTGCTGGAGGCCTGTCGTTATCGCTTCGAATCACCCTACGTGCACCTCAAGCGCAGCTTCGTCGAGTTTTCCGAAAGCTGCTTTGCGCCGGGGCGTCCGCTGATGCTGGGTGTTCGCGCGTTGATGGAGAAAATTTTCCAGGAGTTCACCTTCGATGCCGAGGCGACTCAAGTGGCGACGCCGCTGGTGGAGGTGCTGGAGCGGCGGCGGGGCGTGTGCCAGGACTTTGCCCACCTGATGCTGGCCTGCCTGCGCTCCCGTGGGCTGGCGGCGCGTTATGTCAGTGGTTATCTGCTGACCCAGCCACCGCCAGGCCAGCCACGGTTGATCGGCGCCGATGCATCCCATGCCTGGGTATCGGTGTATTGCCCGGTGCTGGGTTGGGTGGACTTCGACCCGACCAACAACGTGCAACCGGCCCTGGAGCACATCACCCTGGCCTGGGGCCGGGATTTTTCCGATGTGTCGCCGTTGCGCGGGGTGATCCTGGGGGGCGGTAGCCACGATCCCGAGGTGCAGGTGACGGTGATGCCGGTGGAGTAAAAAGAGACTTTGAAATGCAGGCACTTGTGGCGAGGGAGCTTGCTCCCGCTGGGACGGTCCGACGCCTCGGGCGAAGCGGCCTCAAATACTGGGGCGGTCGCTGCGCAACCGAGCGGGAGCAAGCTCCCTCGCCACGGGTCATACATCAACAGTGAGACCTTTCCAATGTTCCCGGTTTCCATCAAAGGCGTGCTGCAATCCCCCGAAGGCTTGGTCGTGCTGATGCTCAACGAGCGGGATGAATGGGAACTGCCCGGCGGGCGGATCGAAGTGGGTGAAACGGCGCGGCAATGCCTGGCGCGGGAAATTGCCGAGGAGCTGGCGGTCGAGGTGAGTGTCGGGGAGCCGCTGGATTCATACCTGTTCGAGGTGATCGCCGGCCGGCATGTGTTCATTTCCACTTACCGCTGCCAGTTGCTGGGCGGTTTCGTGCCGACGATCAGCCATGAGCACAAGCAGATCGGGCTGTTCGAGCCGGGCCGGTTGCCGGAAAATCTGCCAGTCGGTTATCGCCAGTCGATTATCAACGCGCTGGGTCTGTGAGAGCCGGCAGTGGGGCTGCCGGCTCAGCCAGGATCAGGCGTCTGGTGCCTGGTCTTTCGGCGCATCGGCACCGTCTTCGGCCGTCGCTTCGCCTTCGATATCCGGGCTCAGTGCTTCTTCAGCCGACGCTTTCTTGCGCTGCAGCTTTTCCTCTTTCTTCTGCTCCTTGGCCAAGTCTCTCTGACGTTTGGCGAAGGAATAATTAGGTTTGGCCATGGGCGATCCTCTGGGGTCGAAGGTGAGGTTGAGCGGCAGCTATTCTGCCCTGTATCGAGGTCGAGCGGTTAGCCGGGTTTTCCGTCCGCCCACTTGGGTGGCAGCGAAGGCTGCCATTCATCCAGCGCATCGAGCAGGTCCTGGGGCGATTCGCTCACTTGCAGCATGTCGCGATGAGGTGCACGGACGAAGCCTTCTTCGACAATGTGGTCGAGAAAACCGGTGAGCTTGCTGTAGAACCCGTTCACTTCCAGCAGGCCCAGGGGCTTGCCGTGGTAACCGAGCTGGCCCCAGGTCCAGACTTCGAACAACTCCTCCAGCGTGCCGAGGCCGCCGGGCAGGGCGATGAAGGCATCGCTGAGTTCGGCCATGCGCGCCTTGCGGGCATGCATGCCGTCCACCACTTCCAGGCGGGTCAGGCTGCTGTGGCCGATTTCCTTGTCTTTCAGGCTTTGCGGGATGATGCCGATGACCTCGCCACCGGCCGCCAGGGCCGCGTCGGCCACAATGCCCATCAGGCCCACGGCCCCGCCGCCATAGACCAACGTCAGCTTACGTTGCGCCAGCGCCCGGCCCAGGGCCTGGGCGGCTTCACGATAAACCGGGTTGGCGCCGGTACTGGCGCCGCAAAATACACAGACAGACGCAATGGTCATGCTTTACTCCGAGGTCGTTGACTGGCCCAGAGTAAAGCCTGGCCGCTGTGGTCTGCAAAGGGCTCAGTCCTCGCGCAGGGGTTTTTCGTAGGTGCCACTGGCGCCGCAGGCGTAGGCGGCGAGCAAGCTGCATAACAGGCCGTTGAAGTTCATGACCGGTACTCCAGGGGGGGATGGAGCCGATCATAGGAGGCTGCGGTTCGCTTGGCTGGTTGATTGTGTCCATCAGGCTGATAGCCTTAAGTTGTATACAATTTTTGATTCAGGTCATAGGAACTTGTCCGAAATTAGGGCAGTCTTCCCCTTTGAAGGAATTTTTAACCATGCCTTGGAGATTCATGATGTTTGCCAAACTTGTAGCAGTATCCCTGTTGACCCTGGCCAGCAGCCAACTGATGGCAGCGGAGTGCAAGACCACCATCGACTCGACCGACCAGATGTCCTTCAACACCAAGGCCATCGAAATCGACAAGAGCTGCAAGACCTTCACCGTTGAGCTGACCCACTCCGGCAATCTGCCGAAGAACGTCATGGGTCATAACTGGGTGCTGAGCAAAGAGGCCGACATGCAGCCGATCGCTACAGACGGCCTGGCTGCCGGGATCGACAAGAACTACTTGAAGGAAGGTGATGCGCGCATCATCGCCCATACCAAAATCATCGGTGCAGGCGAGAAAGACTCGGTCACCTTCGACGTGTCGAAGCTCGATGCCGCTGAAAAATACGGCTTCTTCTGCTCGTTCCCAGGCCACATCTCGATGATGAAAGGCACTGTTACCCTGAAATGATTTCTGTGGAGGCGGGCTTGCTCGCGAAAGGGGTGTGTCTGCGACATCAATGTGAATGTCCGACCGCCTTCGCGAGCAAGCTCGCTCCCACAGGACAGGCATTTGACCGTTACGGCGCGTACGGCAGTACCCGCTTGTGCTCGGTCTTGCGATAGGTCTCGCAAATGATCCGGGCCGCGTCTTCACGGATGGTCTGGCCGTGCAGGAAGGCATCAATTTCGCCGTAGGTCACACCGTGGGCCGCTTCGTCGGGCTTGCCGGGGGACAGGTCTTCGAGGTCGGCGGTGGGGACTTTTTCCACCAGCGATTCCGGAGCGCCGAAGTCCCGCGCAATCGCCCGCACCTGGTTTTTCACCAGGCCGCTCAGGGGCGCCAGGTCACAGGCACCGTCCCCGAACTTGGTGAAGAACCCCATCACGGCTTCGGCCGCATGGTCGGTGCCGATCACCAGGCCTTGCTCGGCGCCGGCGATGGTGTACTGCGCCACCATGCGCATCCGCGCCTTGGTATTGCCCAACACGAAATCCCGCGAGCCCGGCGCCTTGCCTTCGAATGCCAGGACCTCCTTGGCCAAGGCCTTGACCGCCGGACCGATGTTCACGGTGTGGCGCTCGTCCGGCTCGATGAAATCCACACAGGCCTGGGCCTCGTGTTCATCGAACTGGGTTTCGTAGGGCAGGCGCACGGCGATGAACTTGTAGGCCGGGTTACCGGTTTTCTCCCGCAACTCACGCGCAGCGCGCTGGGCCAGCAGGCCCGCGGTCAATGAGTCGACCCCGCCGCTGATGCCCAGGACGAGGGTCTTGAGCCCGGAATTGACCAGGCAGTCCTGGATGAAGCTCACCCGGCGAGCGATCTCGGCCTTCAGGGCGGCGTCATCGGCGAACGGTGGCTGGACCTTGAGCTGTTCAGCAATCTCACGCTGTACGGCTTGCATGATTTACTCCTTGCTTGATGTGTCAGAAAGGGCGGCAGGTACTTGGAAAACGTGTCGCATGTAGGCGACGAAATTCGGATCCTTGCAGTGGGTCTTGCCGGGCTCGTCGGAAATCTTGGCCACGGGTTGCCCGTCACAACTGATCATTTTAAGCACGATGCTCATGGGCTCTACACCCGGGATGTCGCAGGTCAGGTTGGTGCCAATACCGAAGCTGACATTAATGCGACCGCGCAAGGCGCGGAAAATCTCCAGGCATTTGGGCAATGTCAGACTGTCGGAGAACACCAGGGTCTTGCTCATCGGGTCGATGCCGAGCTTGTGGTAGTGGGCGATGGCCTTTTCGGCCCAGAGCACCGGGTCGCCGGAGTCATGGCGCAGGCCGTCGAACAGCTTGGCGAAGAACAGATCGAAGTCGCTCAGGAAGGCGTCCATGGTGATGCAGTCGGTCAGCGCGATCCCCAGCAGGCCGCGGTATTCACGCACCCAGCAATCGAGGGCGGCGATCTGGCTGTCGATCAACCGCGGCCCCAGTTGCTGGTGGGCCATGATCCATTCGTGGGCCATGGTGCCCAAGGGCTTCATGTCCAGTTCGCGAGACAAGTGCACGTTACTGGTGCCGACAAAGCGCCCCGGGAAGTCATGCTTGAGCACGTTCACCACTTCTTCCTGGACGCGGTAGGAAAACCGACGGCGGGTGCCGAAGTCGGCGACTTGCAGTTCGGACAATTCATCGGCGCTGGCGTTGGCACTCAGCCAGTCGAACTTGCGATACAACTGCTCCCGCGCCTGCTCCAGGACGACCTCACGGTAGCGATAGCGATTGCGCACTTCGCTGACAATGGCCAGCAACGGTACTTCGAACAGGATCACATGCAGCCATGGCCCACGCAGGCGGATAAACAACTCGCCGTTGTCGATGCCGGTGTGGACATAGCGCAGGTTGAAGCGAAACAGGCCCAGGAAGCGCAGGAAGTCCGGCTTGAGGAAGCTGATGCGCTCCAGGAAACTCAATTGATCGGCGCTCAGGCTCAGCTCGGCCAGGCGCTCGATCTGGAAGCGGATCTCCGCCAGGTATGGGCGCAGGTCTTCGCTGTTGCGGCAACGGAATTCCCATTCGACTTCGACGTTGGGGTAGTTGTGCAGCACCGCCTGCATCATCGTCAGTTTGTAGAAGTCGGTGTCGAGCAGGTTCTGCACGATGCGATCGGCAAAGACACTCTCGCTCATGGTGGGGATCTCCAGGCAGTTCGCTGCGGCGGGCAGCGACAGGCAGCGGTTTCGATGAAAGGGGTAGTGGCGCACATCGGTGGTCGGTATTGCCAGTGTTTTTTGTACGCAAGGCCATTGTGGCGAGGGAGCTTGCTCCCGCTGGACTGCGCAGCAGTCCCAAAAGAGGGGCGCTTCGCCCGAGGCGTCGGACCGTCCCAGCGGGAGCAAGCTCCCTCGCCACGGGCTTTTGTGTCGGTAGCTCCTACTGCGGTGCATCAGGGTTAGCTATCTGCTCCAGCATCCACTCCACAAACAGCTTCACCTTGGGCACTTCCGCCGAATGTTCAGGGTAGGCCAGGTAATAGGCGCTAGTGCTGGGCATCGCATGCTGCCAGGGGATGACCAGTTTGCCGTCGGCCAGTTCTTCTTCCACCAGGAATCGTGGCAACAGGGCCACGCCGCAGCCGACCTGGGCGGCGCGGATGCACATGTAGAAGGTTTCGAAGCGCGGCCCGTGGTAGCTGTGTTCGGTGTGGTAGCCCTGGCTGTCGAACCAGTCGTGCCAGGCCTGGGGGCGCGAGGCGTTTTGCAGCAGCACCAGGTCCGCCAGTTGCGTCGGGTCGCTGAACGGCTGGTCCGGCAGGCTGCCCGGCGCGCAGACCGGCACCAATTCCTCGCCAAACAGCTTGAGGGATTCGCTGCCGGGCCGTGAACCCTGGCCAAAATAGAACGCCAGGTCACTGCGCCCTTGCAGCAAGTCGTCGGCCTCCTGTTCGCTGCACAGGTCCAGATGAATCGTCGGGTGCCGCAGGCGCCAGCCTTTAAGTCGTGGCACCAGCCAGCGTGCGCCGAAGGTCGGCGGCGTGGATACTCGCAGGACTTCGGTGTCACCGCCGTAGGAGCGCAGGTAATGGGTGGACATTTCCACCTGCGTGAGGATTTTTCGTACTTCGCCCAGGTACAAATCCCCGGCCGGTGTCAGCTGCAAGCGTCGGCGCACGCGGCGGAACAGCAAGTGCTGGAGCAACTCCTCCAGTTGTGCCACCTGCTTGCTGACGGCGCTCTGGGTCAGGTTCAGCTCCTCGGCGGCACGGGTGAAGCTCAGGTGGCGGGTCACCGCTTCAAAGCATTGCAGCGCCGTGATCGAGGGCAAGTAGCGTTTATTGAGCATGATGAGGCCTTATTTCGTGTTGCTCTGCTTATTCTGGGGGCAGCATGAATAAACGGAATGATATCTCGCTTAAAGGTCGTTTGTTGGCAAGTCTCGGGACGGCTACAACTACAGGTCTGATCAGTCGTTTTCGTCCGGCTGCCAATCCTTTGTCTTTCGCTTGAGGAAATATTCCATGGTTGCTGCATTGCTTGATCGTCTGGGCGTCTCCCCGGCCCTGTACCAGAACGGCACACAACCGGTGCATTCGCCTATCGACGGCAGTCGCATTGGCGCCGTGAACTGGGAAGGCGCTGCCGAAGTCGAGCAGCAGGTCAGCCGTGCCGAGCACGCCTTCGACCTGTGGCGCCAGGTACCGGCGCCGCGCCGTGGCGAGCTGGTGCGTCAGTTCGGCGATCTGCTGCGCGAATACAAGGCCGACCTCGGCGAGCTGGTGTCGTGGGAAGCCGGCAAGATCACCCAGGAAGGCTTGGGTGAAGTGCAGGAGATGATCGACATCTGCGATTTCGCCGTCGGCCTGTCTCGCCAGTTGTACGGCCTGACCATCGCTTCCGAGCGTCCGGGCCACCACATGCGTGAGTCCTGGCATCCGCTGGGCGTGGTCGGCGTGATCAGTGCCTTCAACTTCCCGGTGGCGGTGTGGGCCTGGAACACCACGCTGGCGCTGGTCTGCGGTAACTCCGTGATCTGGAAACCGTCGGAAAAAACACCACTGACCGCCCTGGCGTGTCAGGCGCTGTTCGAGCGCGTGCTGAAGAATTTCAGCGATGCCCCGCCGTACCTGAGCCAGGTGATCATTGGCGGTCGCGATGCCGGCGAAGCGCTGGTGGACGATCCGCGCGTGGCGTTGATCAGCGCCACCGGCAGCACCCGCATGGGTCGTGAAGTGGCGCCGAAGGTCGCGGCGCGTTTCGCCCGTAGCATCCTCGAGCTGGGCGGTAACAATGCGATGATCCTGGCGCCGAGTGCGGATCTGGACATGGCCGTGCGGGCCATTTTGTTCAGCGCAGTCGGCACCGCCGGCCAGCGTTGTACCACCCTGCGCCGGTTGATTGCCCACGAGTCGGTGAAGGAAGAGATCGTCACCCGCCTCAAGGCCGCCTATTCGAAAGTGCGCATCGGCCATCCGCTGGAAGGCAACCTGGTGGGCCCGCTGATCGACAAGCACAGCTTCGAGAACATGCAGGATGCACTGGAGCAGGCCTTGAGCGAAGGCGGGCGGGTGTTCGGCGGCAAGCGCCAGCTCGAAGAGCAGTTCCCGAATGCCTATTACGTGTCGCCGGCCATCGTCGAGATGCCGGAACAGAGCGACGTCGTGCGCCACGAAACCTTCGCCCCGATCCTCTATGTGGTCGGCTACAAGGACTTTGCCGAAGCCCTGCAGCTGAACAATTCCGTCCCTCAAGGGCTGTCGTCTTGCATCTTCACCACCGACGTGCGTGAGGCCGAGCAGTTCATGTCGGCGGTGGGCAGCGACTGCGGCATCGCCAACGTCAACATCGGCCCGAGCGGCGCGGAAATCGGCGGCGCGTTCGGTGGCGAGAAGGAAACCGGCGGCGGTCGCGAATCCGGCTCCGACGCCTGGCGCGCCTACATGCGGCGCCAGACCAATACCGTGAACTATTCGCTGGAGTTGCCGTTGGCGCAGGGGATTACCTTTGATTAAGGCTTGAGCCAAGCGGCGATCCCTGTGGGAGCGGGCTTGCTCGCGAAAGCGGACGGTCATTCAACATTTATGTCGACTGACCCACCGCCTTCGCGAGCAAGCCCGCTCCCACAGTTTGAATGGTGCAATGGTTGGGTTTCTGTTGGAGTCTGGCAATGCCGTTACGCGAAGAATGTCTGTGGGAAAAACTGACGCCGCAAAGGCCTGAAAACACCTCGCTCACTGGCGAAATCACGGTCGACGTCTGCGTGATCGGCGCCGGCTTCACCGGATTGTCGGCGGCGGTGCATTTGCTGGAGCAAGGCAAGCGTGTCGCGGTGCTGGAGGCGCATCGGGCCGGTCAGGGTGGGTCGGGGCGTAACGTTGGGTTGGTGAACGCCGGCCTGTGGATCCCGCCGGATGACATCGAGGCCGGGTTCGGAGAGGCGGTGGGCAGCCAGCTCAACCGCATGTTGGGGGCCGCGCCGGCGCTGGTGTTCAGCCTCGTCGACAAATACAACATCGATTGCCAACTGCGCCGCGAAGGTACCTTGCACATGGCGCATAACGCCCGAGGCGAGGCCGACCTGCGCAGTCGGGAGGAACAATGGACGCGCCGCGGGGCCCCGGTGGAGCTGCTGACCGGCCAGGCCTGTGTCGAGGCCACCGGCACGACAAAAATCGCCGCCGCGTTGCTCGATCGACGCGCCGGTACGCTCAACCCCATGGCCTATACCAGTGGGTTGGCCAAAGCGGCCAAGGACCTTGGCGGCCAGCTGTTCGATCATTCCGCCGTGACGCGCCTGGAGCGCCAGGGCCAGCGCTGGTCGGTGCAGACCGCCCAGGGCTCGGTGCTCGCCGAGCAGGTGGTGATTGCCTCCAACGCTTACACCGAGGGCGACTGGACCGAACTGCGGCGCAATTTTTTCCCCGGCTATTACTACCAGGTTGCCTCGGCCCCGCTGACCGACGAGGCTGCCCGACGTATTTTGCCGGGCGGGCAAGGCTCGTGGGACACCCGCCAGGTGCTGAGCAGCATCCGCCGGGACAAGGACGGGCGCTTGCTGCTGGGCAGCCTGGGCAATGGCAACCGCAAGCCGACCTGGTTCCTCAAGGCCTGGGCCGACCGGGTGCAGCAGCACTATTTCCCCTACCTCAAGCCGGTGGAGTGGGAATGCACGTGGACCGGTTGCATTGCCTTCACTCCCGATCACCTCATGCGTTTGTTCGAGCCCGCTCCCGGACTGGTGGCCGTGACTGGCTACAACGGCCGCGGGGTGACCACCGGGACGGTAGTTGGAAAGGCCTTCGCCGATTACCTCTGCCACGGCGACGCCAAGGCGCTGCCGATCCCGTTCGCGCCGATGCAGCCGCTGGCCGGGGTGGGCCTGCGCAGTTGCCTGTATGAGGCGGGTTTTTCGCTGTATCACGCGGGCCAGTGCCTGCGGATCGTCATTTGAGTGTGGAAAAATGTTACCGGGACCGGCGTTTTCCAGCACAGCGGCTAGCCTGTTATGGTGCGGGCTGTAGCAGTTGCGCACCGACAGTGTGCAGTTCGGTGACGCAGGATGTTACAGCGTGGTTGCACGCTGTTTCGTGTGATAGTTGCAATGATGGCTCACGGAGGGTTTCACCCGAATAAGCGAAAGGTTGCACCTCGTGCGGTTTAGACGGTTGCACGCCCTGTGAGAAAGGGTCCGAAACAGTCGAAATAACAATAAAGCAGCGACTTTTTTCAGAATAAAAAACCGATGGCACGGCCCTTGCTCTGAGCTTCTCAGTGAAATGAAGTCGCAGTGCCAACTAAAAAAAACCTTGGAGCACCACCTCATGTCCCAGACGTTTTACAAGAAAGGCTTCCTGGCCCTCGCAGTGGCAACTGCGCTGGGTGTTTCTGCGTTTGCTCAAGCTGATGTGAAATTTGGTGTGGCGGGGCCGATGACAGGGGCCAACGCGGCATTTGGCGAGCAGTACATGAAGGGTGCCCAGGCGGCAGCCGATGTCATTAACAAGGCCGGTGGCGTCAACGGGGAAAAAATCATCCTGGTCGCCGGCGACGATGCCTGCGAGCCCAAGCAGGCCGTGGCCGTGGCCAACCGTCTGGTTGACCAGGACAAGGTGATTGGCGTGGTTGGGCACTTCTGCTCGTCCAACACCATTCCAGCCTCCGAGGTCTATGACGAGGCCGGCATTATCGCCATCACCCCGGGCTCGACCAACCCGGCGGTTACCGAGCGCGGCTTGAGCGCGATGTTCCGCATGTGCGGTCGAGACGACCAGCAAGGCATCGTGGCGGGCGACTACATTGTCGACGTGCTCAAGGGCAAGAAGGTCGCGGTGCTGCACGACAAGGACACCTACGGCCAGGGCCTGGCGGATGCCACCAAGGCTCAACTGGAAAAACGTGGTGTGAAGGCTGCGCTTTATGAAGGCCTGACCCGTGGCGAGAAAGACTTCAGCGCCGTGGTGACCAAGATCCGTGCCGCCGGTGCCGATGTGGTCTACTTCGGCGGCCTGCACCCGGAAGCCGGCCCACTGGTGCGCCAGCTGCGTGAACAAGGCCTCAAGGATGTGAAGTTCATGTCCGATGATGGCATCGTCACCGACGAACTGGTCACCACCGCCGGCGGCGCGCAATACGTCGATGGCGTGTACATGACCTTCGGCGCCGACCCGCGCCTGCTGCCGGACAGCAAGGCTGTGGTAGATGCCTTCCGTGCCCAGGGCGTCGAGCCTGAAGGCTACACCCTGTACGCCTATGCGTCGGTCCAGGCGCTGGCTGCCGGTTTCAACGGTGCCAAGTCCAACAAGGGCGAAGACGCGGCCAAATGGCTCAAGGCCAACCCGGTCCAGACCGTGATGGGCAAGAAGGAATGGGACGCCAAGGGCGACCTGAAGGTCTCCGACTACGTGGTTTACCAGTGGGACAAGGACGGCAAATACCATCAGCTGGAAAAACAGAAGTAATTTGAAGGGATGACCGCCTGTGGCGGGGGCGCTCGCGCCCTCGCCACAGAGACTGTGTTCAGCCTTCCCGACTGGCATTGGCCAGAAGGCCCGTCTGTTTTTCCCTACGAGCTGCACGCCCCTGAGTCCTCTCGTGCTCACCGGGGCGTGCAGTCTCTTACTGCGTGAGATCGCGTTATGGATGGTATTTTCCTGCAGCAACTGATCAACGGCCTGACCCTCGGGTCGGTCTATGGTCTGATCGCCATCGGCTACACAATGGTCTACGGCATCATCGGCATGATCAACTTCGCCCACGGCGAGGTTTACATGATCTCCGCGTACCTCGCGGCAATCAGTCTGGCTCTGCTGGCTTACTTCGGTATTGAATCCTTTCCGCTGATGATCCTCGGCACCCTGGTGTTCACGGTCGTGGTCACCGGGGTCTACGGTTGGGTCATCGAACGCGTCGCCTACAAACCGCTGCGCAACTCCACCCGCCTGGCACCGCTGATCAGTGCCATCGGCATTTCGCTGATCCTGCAGAACTATGCACAGATCAGCCAGGGTGCCCGCCAGCAAGGTGTGCCGACACTGCTCGAAGGTGCCATGCGCGTCGACATCGGCACCGGCTTCGTCCAGCTCACCTACACCAAGATCTTCATCCTGGTCGCCGCATTCGCCGGCATGGCCCTGCTGACCTACATCATCAAGTACACCAAGCTGGGGCGCATGTGCCGTGCTACCCAGCAAGACCGCAAGATGGCCTCCATCCTGGGGATCAACACCGACCGGGTGATTTCCTATGTGTTCGTCATCGGTGCAGCCATGGCGGCCCTGGCCGGTGTGCTGATCACCATGAACTACGGCACGTTCGACTTCTATGCCGGCTTCATCATCGGCATCAAGGCGTTCACCGCGGCGGTACTCGGCGGTATCGGCTCCCTGCCTGGGGCGATGCTGGGCGGAATCATCCTCGGGATCTCCGAGTCGCTGTTCTCCGGTCTCATCAACTCCGACTACAAAGACGTGTTCAGTTTCTCGCTGCTGGTGCTGATTCTGATTTTCCGTCCCCAAGGCCTGTTGGGTCGCCCACTCGTGGCGAAGGTATAAGTATGTCTGCTGCCAATAAACCGCTTGATATCAAACAGAGCGTCATTGACGCGATCCTGGCCGGCCTGATCTCGCTGATCGTGTTCGGGCCGATTGTCGGCGTGGTGCTCGACGGCTACAGCTTCAACCTGCAACCGGCCCGTGTCGGCTGGCTGGTGGCGATCGTGATGATCGGGCGCTTTGCCTTGAGTCTGTTCCTGCAAACGCCCAAGGGCCTGAAGGTGCTCCAGGGTTTCGAAAGCACCGGCTCCGGCGTGCATGTGCTGCCACCGGACTACAAGTCGCGCCTGCGCTGGATCATCCCGGCACTGATCGTGATCGCCATCGTGTTTCCGTTTTTCGCCAACAAATACGTGCTCACCGTGGTCATTCTCGGGCTGATCTACGTGCTGCTGGGCCTGGGCCTGAACATCGTGGTCGGCCTAGCGGGGTTGCTGGACCTGGGTTACGTGGCGTTCTATGCCATCGGTGCCTATGGCCTGGCGTTGGGTTACCAGTACCTGGGGCTGGGGTTCTGGACGGTGCTGCCATTGGCCGCCATCACCGCCGCCATGGCGGGGTGCATACTCGGCTTCCCGGTGTTGCGAATGCACGGTGACTACCTGGCGATCGTGACCCTGGGGTTTGGTGAAATCATCCGGCTGGTGCTCAACAACTGGCTGTCGTTCACCGGCGGCCCGAATGGTATGCCCGTGCCGTCGCCAACCATTTTCGGCCTGGAGTTCGGCCGCAGGGCAAAGGATGGCGGGGTGCCGTTCCATGAGTTCTTCGGCATCGACTACAACCCGAACCTGAAATTCCTGTTCATCTACATCGTGCTGTTCATCGTGGTGCTGCTGGTGCTGTACATCAAGCATCGCCTGACCCGTATGCCGGTCGGGCGTGCCTGGGAAGCCCTGCGCGAAGATGAGATCGCCTGCCGTTCCATGGGCCTGAACCACGTGCTGGTCAAGCTCTCGGCGTTCACCATCGGCGCTTCCACCGCTGGCCTGGCCGGGGTGTTCTTCGCCAGTTACCAGGGATTCGTCAACCCGTCGTCGTTCACCTTCTTCGAGTCGGCGCTGATCCTCGCGATCGTGGTACTCGGCGGCATGGGCTCGACCGTTGGCGTGGTGATCGCGGCATTCGTGCTCACCGTGGCGCCGGAACTGCTGCGCAGCTTCTCCGAATACCGCGTGCTGCTGTTCGGCGTACTGATGGTGTTGATGATGATATGGCGGCCTCGCGGCCTGATCCGCATCAGCCGTACCGGTGTGACGCCGCGTAAAGGAGTAGCGCCATGAGCGAAGTCGTACTCTCCGTCGAAAACCTGATGATGCAGTTTGGCGGCATCAAGGCCCTCAGCGACGTCAGCCTGAAGGTCAAGCGCAACTCGATCTTCGCCCTGATCGGCCCCAATGGTGCGGGCAAGACCACGGTGTTCAACTGCCTGACCGGCTTCTACAAGGCTTCGGGTGGCAAGATCGAGCTCAACGTGCGTGGCGAGCAGACCAACGTGATCAAGTTGTTGGGCGAAGCGTTTCGTCCCTCCGACTTCGTGTCGCCGAAGTCCTTCTCCAGCCGGCTGTACTACAAGATGTTTGGCGGCACCCACCTGGTGAACCGCGCCGGTTTGGCGCGCACCTTCCAGAACATTCGCCTGTTCAAGGAAATGTCGGTGCTGGAAAACCTGCTGGTGGCGCAGCACATGTGGGTCAACCGCAGCCTGGTGGCCGGCATCCTCAACACCAAGGGCTACCGCAAGGCCGAGAGCGATGCCCTGGACCACGCCTTCTACTGGCTGGAAGTGGTGGACCTGGTGGATTGCGCCAACCGCCTGGCCGGCGAGCTTTCCTACGGCCAGCAACGACGCCTGGAAATTGCCCGGGCCATGTGCACCCGTCCGCAGATCATCTGCCTGGACGAGCCGGCCGCAGGCCTCAACCCTCAGGAAACCGAAGCGCTGAGCGCGATGATCCGGCTGCTGCGTGACGAGCACGATCTGACCGTGGTGCTGATCGAACACGACATGGGCATGGTAATGAGCATTTCCGACCACATCGTGGTGCTGGACCACGGCAACGTGATCGCCGAGGGCGGTCCCGAGGCGATTCGCAACGATCCTAAAGTGATCGCGGCCTACCTGGGTGCCGATGAAGAGGAGCTGGTATGAGTGGGCCTATCCTCGAACTCAAGGAGCTGGATGTGTTCTACGGGCCGATCCAGGCCCTGAAAAAAGTCTCGATGCACATTGGGCAAGGTGAAACCGTGAGCCTGATCGGCTCCAACGGTGCTGGCAAGTCCACGTTGCTGATGTCGATCTTCGGCCAGCCGCGTGCGGCGGGCGGGCAGATCATCTACCAGGGCGTGGACATCACCCACAAATCGTCCCACTACATTGCCTCCAACGGCATTGCGCAGTCGCCGGAAGGGCGGCGGGTATTCCCCGACATGACCGTCGAGGAAAACCTGCTGATGGGCACCATTCCCATCGGTGACAAGTACGCCAGCGAGGACATGCAACGCATGTTCGAGCTGTTCCCACGGCTCAAGGAGCGGCGCAACCAGCGCGCCATGACCATGTCCGGCGGCGAGCAGCAAATGCTTGCCATTGCCCGGGCGTTGATGAGCCGGCCGAAGTTATTGCTGCTCGACGAACCGAGCCTGGGGCTGGCACCCATCGTGGTGAAACAGATCTTCTCCACCCTGCGGGAACTGGCGTCCACCGGGATGACCATCTTCCTGGTGGAACAGAACGCCAACCACGCCCTCAAGCTGTCGGACCGGGCCTATGTGATGGTCAACGGCGAAATCCGCCTGACCGGCACCGGCAAGGAGCTGCTGGCCAACGAAGAGGTGCGCAACGCGTATCTGGGCGGGCATTGAGGTTGATGCGGCAATGAAAAAACCCGGCGATTGATCGCTGGGTTTTTTTATCTCTTCCAAAACACTGCTGACCCTTTGTGGGAGCGGGCTTGCTCGCGAAGGCGGTGTGTCTGCCAGATAAATGTTGACTGATGCACCCCATTCGCGAGCAAGCCCGCTCCCACAAGGGGATTTTCTGTGTGCCGGGCAATTGTGGACAACAATCCTGAACCCTTGCCAAACCGCGACATAAAGTCGCCGCAAATAGTTGTTTTGTCACGGTTTTGACTTGTCCCCGTTTGCTGTGGAACTGGCTGTGGGTAACGTGGGTGTATCTGGCTATAAGCCTTTAAACACGAGGCTTGCAGAGCTGTGTTCATTTTTTGATCAGGTGTTTTTAGTCAAGCTTCAGCAGCGGTTGTCAACACTTTTGTGGGCAGCGCAAAGGACCTGAAAGTCGGTGGGCAAGCCTGTGGATAACTCTGTGATTAAACTCTGGAAAGACCGCGCTGAGGGCCGTGGTTGCTGGCTTGGAGCCATCGTTTCGTTGCGCTGTGGCTTATAGCAGAGAACCTGATCTGCACAACCTCGGTTGCACGGTCAAGCGAAAAAAATTTCCAAATACCTCGCAACCCTTATACACAGCGGCTTGCAGCGGTTGCACTTTGCTCCCGATTACTGTGGACGTGCCTGTGGATAAGGTGCGGGCAACCGGCTGCGGGCCACGCAGAATCAGGCCTGGCGCGAATTGGTTGTTTTATGAGCAGTCATGTGGGACGAGCCAGGCGTCGCGAGCCTTGCCCCTGACGGGGATTGCCGGGCATGCTGTGGACCGATTTCTATCAGCGGCGAAAGCCCAAGCAAGGAGAACACGATGTCCAATACCCTGTTTATCACCGGCGCGACCTCCGGTTTTGGTGAAGCCTGCGCCCGTCGTTTCGCCGAGGCCGGTTGGAAACTGGTGCTGACCGGTCGTCGTGAAGAACGCCTCAATGCGCTGTGTGCCGAGTTGTCGAAGCAGACTGAAGTCCATGGGCTGGTACTGGACGTGCGTGACCGCAAGGCCATGGAAGAGGCTATCGCCAATCTGCCACCGTCGTTCGCCAAGTTGCGCGGATTGATCAACAACGCGGGACTGGCACTGGGCG
Organism: Pseudomonas sp. RGM2987; assembly: GCF_022952855.1. Taxonomy (GTDB): domain Bacteria; phylum Pseudomonadota; class Gammaproteobacteria; order Pseudomonadales; family Pseudomonadaceae; genus Aquipseudomonas. The sequence continues at coordinate 76,423 of NZ_JALJDX010000207.1, forward strand.
TTGACCCGGCGCCCAAGTGCGACCTCGATGACTGGGACACCATGGTCGACACCAACGTGAAGGGGCTGATCTACAGCACTCGCCTGCTGTTGCCGCGCCTGATTGCCCATGGCCGTGGCGCCGGCATCATCAACCTGGGTTCAATCGCCGGTAACTACCCGTACCCGGGCAGCCACGTGTATGGCGCGAGCAAGGCGTTCGTCAAACAGTTCTCCCTGAACCTGCGCTGCGACCTGCAAGGCACGGGCGTGCGGGTCAGCAACATCGAGCCGGGCCTGTGCGAGAGTGAGTTCTCCCTGGTGCGCTTTGGCGGCGATCAGGAACGCTACAACGCGACCTACGCCGGCGCCGAGCCGATCCAGCCGCAGGACATCGCCGATACCATTTTCTGGGTACTCAACGCCCCGGCGCACATCAACATCAACAGCCTGGAACTGATGCCGGTGAGCCAGACCTGGGCCGGGTTTGCGATTGAGCGTAACAAGGCCTGACCGCTGAGTTGGGTTGGGGCTGTTGATGGACACCTGTGGCGAGGGAGCTTGCTGTGGCGAGGGAGCTTGCTCCCGCTTGGACTGCGAAGCAGGCCCAGGATTTGCGACTGCTTCGCAGCCGAGCGGGAGCAAGCTCCCTCGCCACAAAGCATTACGCCAGGCAGTCGGCCAGCCCGAGATAGCAGGTCATGAGGTGGTAGGGCGTGGTGGACGGCATGTCCCGCCGGCTGACGATGCCATCGGCATCCAGGCATTCGTTCCAACCCTTGGCATGCAGGAAGTGCTGTTGCAGGGCTCGCAATTGCGCCAGCAAAACCTGCGGGCCGTCCGGACGTAAAGTCAGTGCGCGCAGGTATTCGGCCTGGGCCCAGATGCGCTGGGTCGCGTCCCGCGGGGCGGCATGCGGCTCCAGGCTCAGCATCGCGCAAACGGCGCCGGACTCCCGGTCTACGCCGCGCTGCTCGGTGTATTCGAAGCTGTGCTCAAGGGCCATGCGCAGCTTGCCGTCGCGCAACAAGGGCGACGATACGAGTAAGTAGTACCACTCGAACTGGTGCCCGGGCTCGAACCAGTTATCCACAGCCTTGAGCGGTTTTTCCATCATCACGCCCAGGGCTGGGTCGGTGAAACACTTGAACATCGCGTCGCACAGGCTCAGCAATGCCTGGCGAACGTTGGCGTCTTCGCGTACCGAAAGGACGACGAGGAACGCTTCCGCCAGGTGCATCAATGGATTTTGCAGTGGGCCGGATTCGACGGTCGACCAATCGCGCTTGAGGCTGGCTTCGTAGAGACCGTCACCCGTGGCGAAGCGCCGGGCGATGACTTCCAGTGCGGCGTTGAGCACCGACTCCACCAGCGGTTCGCGGACCTTGTCCCAGTAATGGGCGCAGGCGAACAGGATAAAGGCATGGGTGTAGAGGTCTTTGCTGGTGTCCAGTGGCACGCCTTGCGGGTCGATGCTGTAGAACCAGCCGCCATGTTCGGCATCGTGGAAGTGCCGCTGCAGTGAACGAAAGAGCGCTGCGGCCCGTTCTTCGGCTTGCGGCACCTCGCCAATCAGGCTGGCGAACACATACAACTGCCGTGCGCAGGCCATGGCGCGGTAACGTTGTGGCGGCAGGGGCGTGTGGTCGGCATCCAGGGATTCATAGGGTAATGCCAGTTCACCGTTCCAGCCTGGGCCTTGCCACATCGGCACGATCACCTCATGAAAATGCCGGCGCACCGCTGCGAACAGCATGGTCAATTCAGGCGAGGGAGCGGGGCGGGAGGCATCAGGCATGGGCGGCGTTCGTCACGGCTGGAGGGGCGATTGCGCGACATGGTAGCAGAGTCAGGCCCGGGGAGATGAGGTGGCTGTCAGGCCCCCTTCGCGAGCAAGCCCGCTCCCACAGGGTGCGGTGTACGCCGATCAACTGTGGGAGCGGGCTTGCTCGCGAAGGGGCCTTTGAAGGCGCTAAAGAATCAGCCCGCCAGCAACCAAACCCCAGCCGCCGCCGAAGCTGCCCCGGCCAATCGAACCAACGGCGCAGCCGCTCGTGGCAATACCCGCACCAGGGCGAAACCGGCGCCATGCAGCGCCGCCGTGGCTGCGACGAACCCTGTCGCGTAGGCCCAGGGGCTCGACATGTCTGGCAACTCCAGGCCATGGGCCACACCGTGGAACAACGCAAACACGGCAGTGGCGCCGACCGCCAGGCTCAACGGCGGACGCACCGCCAGTGCCACCGCCAGGCCCAGGGCCAGTACCGAAGCGGCGATTCCACTTTCCATAGCCGGCAGCTCCAGGCCTTCAAAACCCAGCAAGCCGCCGATCAACATCGTGCCAACGAAGGTGCATGGCAGCGCCCAGCGCGCCGCGCCTTGTTGCTGCGCGGCCCACAAGCCGACCGCCAGCATCGCCAGCAAGTGATCCAGGCCACTGATGGGGTGTCCGAGGCCGGCCATCAGGCCATTGTCGCCATGGCCCGGGTGGGCGAAGGCCATGGCCGGGGTCAGCAGCAGCGCGAGGGCGCCGAGGATGCGTTTGAATGTCATGAAGTGGCTTCCTTGTTGAAAAGTCGAAAAATCAGGCCGCGGTCAGCAGGCCCTGGCGTTCGATGAAGGCAATGATCTCGTCCAGGCCCTGGCCGGTTTTCTGGTTGCTGAACACGAACGGCTTGCCGTTGCGCATCCGTCGGGTATCGCCGTCCATCATTTCCAGGGACGCGCCCACCAGCGGCGCCAGGTCGATCTTGTTGATCACCAGCAGGTCGGACTTGCAGATACCCGGCCCGCCCTTGCGCGGCAGCTTGTCGCCGGCCGAGACGTCGATCACGTAGAGGGTCAGGTCCGACAGCTCCGGGCTGAAAGTCGCCGACAAGTTGTCGCCCCCCGACTCCACCAGGATCAGGTCCAGGCCCGGAAAGCGCCGGTTCAACTGGTCCACCGCCTCGAGGTTGATCGAGGCGTCCTCGCGGATGGCGGTGTGCGGGCAACCGCCGGTTTCCACGCCGATGATCCGCTCCGGTGCCAGGGCCTCGTTGCGCACCAGGAAATCGGCGTCTTCGCGGGTGTAGATGTCGTTGGTGACCACCGCCAGGTTGTAGCGATCACGCAGGGCCAGGCATAGGGCCAGGGTCAGGGCGGTCTTGCCGGAACCCACCGGGCCGCCAATGCCGACGCGCAGAGGTTGTGTATTCAAGATGTGTCTCCTAGGAACGGAACAGACGGCTGTACTGGCGCTCATGGGCCATGCACGCCAGGGACAGGCCAAACGCGGCGCTGCCGTAGTGATCGGGCTCGATGTTCGAGGCGTGCTGCTGGGCCTGTTGCAGCAGCGGCAGCAGTTCGCTGGTCAGGCGCTGGGCGGCCTGCTGGCCCAGCGGCAGGGTTTTCATCAGCACTGCAAGTTGGTTTTCCAGCCAGCTCCACAGCCAGGCGGCGAGGGCGTCCTGGGGGGCGATGCGCCAGGCGCGGGCGGCCAGGGCCCAGCACAAGGCCAGGTGCGGTTCGCTGTGTAATTCAAGAAAGCGCTGGGCAGCGACGTCCAGTTCTGGCAAGCCGTTGAGCAGCTGTTGCAGCGAATAGCCCATCTGCCGGCTCTCCTGGTACAGCTCGCGAGTCTCCCGGCTGGCGCGGTGTGCCTGGCAGTGTTGCGCCAGGGCGTCCCAGTCATCGGCGGCCGCTGCGGTGCAATGCGCCAGCAGCAACGGCGCCTCGAAGCGTGCCAGGTTCAGCAGCAATTGATCGCTGATCCAGCGCCGGGCGTCGTCGCAGGTTTTGACCTGACCGTTGTCCACCGCCATTTCCAGGCCTTGGGAATAGCTGTAGCCGCCAATCGGCAATTGCGGGCTGGCCAGACGCAAAAGCGCCCAGGCCGGGTTCATGTGCGCACGCCGAACTGATGCAGGCGCGGCGCATAGTTGAAATCTTCGTCGCCGTGCCGGGAGTGGTGGTGACCGCCACCATACGCGCCGTGTTCCGGCTGGAACGGGGCTTCGATGGCTTCGGCGACGGCGCCCAATTGTTCGAGCATTGCCTTGAGCACGTAGTCGTCCAGCAGGCGCAACCAGCCATCGCCCACTTGCAGGGCAACATGGCGATTGCCCAGGTGGTAGGCGGCGCGGGTCAGTTCGAAGGCGTTGGCGCAGGTGACGTGCAGCAATTGTTCGGGGCGCGCACAGACCCGCACGATGCGCCCGTCCTCGGCTTGCAGGCATTCGCCGTCGTACAGCGGCGACTGGCCTCGCTCCAGGAACAACCCGACATCTTCACCCTCGGCACTGAAACAGCGCAGGCGGCTTTTACTACGGGCATCAAAGGTCAGCTGCAGTTCGGCATCCCAGCGGGGTTGAGCGTCGATTCTGCGGTGAATCACCAGCATCGGAGTGCTTCCAGCAATGAACGGTGCTGTGTTTAGAGCAAGGGGCTTGCCAATTGACTGGGCTGTAGGAAACGGAGGGGGAACAGGGGCAGGAGCTGTTCTGGGTGGGCTTTTTTGGTGCGCTATTTATGATTGCGCACCATTTTGCAGCTCTGGGCTTTTGTGGGAGCGGGCTTGCTCGCGAAAGCGATTTTCCAGTCACCGTTGCATTGACT
>NZ_JALJDX010000053.1 GCF_022952855.1 Pseudomonas sp. RGM2987
CAAAAATGGGTCTGCTGCGCAGCCCAGCGGGAGCAAGCTCCCTCGCCACAGCAAACTTACTCCCACAGGGGGGTTGTGTTTGGCATTCAGATCGCGAACGAGAGCCCAATCAAAATCGCCAGCACCACCGCCCAGCTCAACACCAACCACCGCCACGATCGCGGCGCATGGCGCAGTTCCATGAAGCCGTCGGCGATCAGCCAGGCCTTGGTCACGGCGACCGCCAGGATGGCGAGGGTGATCAGCCCGGTGGCGGCGATCTGGCCCAGGGCCACGGTTGCGGTGCTCAATGCCGCCAGGGTCATCCAGCAGGCGATCAGGATACGGGACGCCGACATGGTTGGTCCTCTCAATCGAGTATGTAGACCACGGGAAACAGCAGCACCCAGACCAGGTCTACCATGTGCCAGTACAACACCCCGGATTCCAACCCGCTGTACCGCCGCGAATCGTATCGGCGGCGCCGGCAGCCCTCGGCCAGCCAGCCAAGGATCAGCATGCCCAGCAGCACATGCAGGAAATGGAACGCCGTGAGAATCCAGTACAAGGTGAAGAAGGTGTCGCGCTCCATGCCCAGGCCGGCGCCCAGCAGATGGTCGTATTCGCTGAGCTTGAGCGTCACGTAGCCCGAAGCGAGCAACAACGCGACGCACAACAGCGTCGCGCCGCGCCGTGGCCGGTCCTGCCGGACCTGTTCCAGGGCCAGCGCGGCGAACAGCCCCGCCGTCAGCAGGCTGAGGGTCATCGCCAGGCCTGTGGAGCGGTCGAGCAGTTGCCGGCCTTCGCTGAACAGTTGCGGATACCTGGCCTGGGCGAGCGCGAACGCCAGGATCAGCAGCGCGAACACCGACAGCTCGGCGAGGATGAAAAACCACATCGCCAGGTCACCCGACAGGCACCGCGACGGGGCGGTGATCTCAGCCGAAGTGGACATCGACCACATCCATCAGCGCGGCAACGGTCTGCGGGTCGTCACTCAATGGCTCGGCCAGGCAGGCAAGGCAGGCCTGGCGCGGGTCCATGCCGGAGCCAATCATGCGTGCGGCAAAAATCAGCAGCCGGGTCGAAGCGACCTCTTCCAGGTCATGCTGATCGAGCCGGCGCAGCGCCTGGCCGAGCCGCACTACCTGGGCCGCCAGGACTATATCGACGTTGGCCTCGCGGGCGACGATGCGTTCCTCATCGGCCACTGCCGGATAATCAAAACGCATCGCCACGAAGCGCTGGCGGGTGCTGGGCTTCATGCCCTTGAGCAGGTTCTGGTAACCGGGGTTGTAAGACACCACCAGCATGAACGACGGCGGCGCCTGGAGCACTTCACCGGTGCGTTCCAGGTACAACTGCCGACGATCATCGGCCAGCGGGTGCAGCACCACCGCCGTGTCCTGGCGCGCTTCGACCACCTCGTCCAGATAACAGATGCCGCCCTCGCGCACGGCGCGGGTCAAGGGCCCGTCCTGCCACCAGGTGCCTTGCGCGCCGATCAGATGCCGGCCCACCAGGTCAGCCGCGCTCAAGTCATCGTGACAGGCGACGGTGTACAGCGGCAGTTTCAACCGATGGGCCATGTGCTGGACGAAACGGGTCTTGCCGCATCCGGTCGGCCCCTTGATCAGCACCGGCATGCCATGGCGCCAGGCCTGTTCGAACAGCGCCGGCTCGTTGTCCTGGGCTTGATAAAAAGGCGCGTCCGGCTGTTGCGGAGGGTGGATAGCGTTCATGGCAGGGCCTGCTCGGATTAATCGATTGCGCCCCACGCTACGGGGCCCTGCGACAACCTGGCAAGGGCGGCGACCGGCAAACTTGATCGCCGTCAAGCGGCTGACCACCGGCCAGGGCATAGCCTTGCAGCGCACCCAGAAGCTGCGCGCCGAAGGTCAATTTTGCAGCGCGGCACGGGTCACGCCTGAGGAGAAATGGAATGCTGATCAGCCACAAAAAATCGTCGGCGCTGACGATCACGGCTTTGTGCGCGGCACTGGCCGCGCCGTACGCCTTCGCCGACCAACCTACAGCGCCGGAGCCACCTCGCCTGGTCAAGACCGAAGGCGCCCCGGACCTGAGCCAGGCCGATTTCGACGCGGCCAAGGAAATCTATTTCCAGCGTTGCGCCGGTTGCCACGGGGTGCTGCGCAAGGGCGCCACCGGCAAGCCGCTGACCCCCGACATTACCCAGGCCCGTGGCCAGGCCTACCTGGAGGCGCTGATCACCTATGGCTCGGCCGCCGGCATGCCGAACTGGGGCACCTCCAACGCCTTGACCAAGGACCAGATCACGGTCATGGCCAAGTTCATCCAACACACCCCGCCCACCCCACCGGAATGGGGCATGGCCGAAACCCTCAAGACCTGGAAAGTCCTGGTCAAGCCCGAGGACCGGCCAAGCAAACAACTCAACTCGTTGAACCTGCAGAACCTGTTTTCGGTAACCCTGCGCGACGACGGCAAGATCGCCCTGATCGATGGCGACAGCAAGCAGATCGTCAAGCTGATCGACACCGGCTACGCGGTGCACATTTCCCGTATTTCTGCATCAGGGCGCTACCTGCTGGTGATCGGTCGGGACGCCAAGATCGACATGATCGACCTGTGGCCAAAGGAGCCGACCAAGGTCGCGCAAATCAAGGTTGGCATCGAGGCCCGCTCGGTGGAAACCTCCAAGTTCAAGGGCTACGAGGACAAGTACACCATCGCCGGTTCGTACTGGCCGCCGCAGTTCACCATCATGGACGGCGAGACCCTGGAGCCGAAGCAGATCGTCTCGACCCGCGGCATGACCGTCGACACCCAGCAGTACCACCCCGAGCCGCGTGTCGCGGCAATCATTGCATCCCATGAATGGCCGGAGTTCATCGTCAACGTCAAGGAAACCGGCAAGGTGATGCTGGTCAATTACCAGGACATCAAGAACCTCACCATCACCAACATCGACGCCGCGCCGTTCCTTCACGACGGCGGTTGGGACAGCAGTCACCGCTACTTCATGACCGCTGCCAACAACTCCAACAAGGTCGCGGTGATCGACTCCAGGGAACGCAAGCTCACCGCCCTGGTGGACGTCGGCAAGACTCCGCATCCGGGGCGCGGTGCCAACTTCAATCATCCGCTCTACGGACCGGTCTGGGCCACCAGCCACCTGGGCGATGCCGGCGTCTCGCTGATCGGCACCGACCCGGTCAAGCATCCGCAATACGCCTGGAAGCAGGTCGGTTCGCTCCAGGGCCAGGGCGGCGGTTCGCTGTTCATCAAGACCCATCCGCAGTCACGCCACCTGTATGTCGACACCACCCTGAGCCCCGACGCCAAGCTCAGCCAGTCGGTCGCGGTGTTCAACATCGACAAGCTCGACGCCGGCTACACCGTGCTGCCGATTGCCGAATACGCGGGCATCAAGAAAGGCGCCCTGCGCGTGGTGCAGCCCGAATACAACAAGGCCGGCGATGAGGTCTGGTTCTCGGTCTGGAGCGGCCAGGAAGACGAGTCGGCCCTGGTGGTCATCGACGACAAGACGCTGAAGGTCAAGAACGTGATCAAGGACAAGCGCCTGATCACGCCTACCGGGAAATTCAACGTCTACAACACTCAACACGACATCTATTGAGCCCCATCAATAAGAGGAAAAACCATGAAGCCTATTCTGATCGCACTGGCCTTGACCGCGGTATCGACCCTGCAACCGGCGCTGGCCGATGACGGACCGACACTGTTCAAGAGCAAGCCCTGCGCCGCCTGCCATTCCATCGATGCCAAGGTGGTGGGCCCGGCCCTGAAGGATGTCGCGGCGAAAAACGCCAACGTTCCGGGTGCCCAGCAAGTGCTCGCCAAGCACATCAAGGAAGGCACGCAGGGCAACTGGGGCCCGATGCCCATGCCGGCCAATCCGGTGACTGAAGAGGAAGCGAAGGTATTGGCGGCGTGGGTGTTGAGCCTCAAATAAGCCCAGACACAAAACCCTGTGGCGAGGGAGCTTGCTCCCGCTGGGCTGCGAAGCAGCCCCAACAAAGACCTTGCAACTCGGTATGTCAGGCAAAACCCAGGGGCTGCT
>NZ_JALJDX010000052.1 GCF_022952855.1 Pseudomonas sp. RGM2987
CCGCTGGGTTGCGCAGCAGCCCCTATATCAGGCCGTCCGGTGTGCCTGATGAGCCGAGTTGCCGTTCTGGGGCTGCTGCGCAGCCCAGCGGGAGCAAGCTCCCTCGCCACAGGGTTGTTCTCTGGGCTCAATTCATCAATGGGCAAACAACGAATTACCCTTCTGCCCCGCCAGTTTCTCCGGCTTGATCAGGAACCGCGCCAGTGCCGGCAGCAGCCACAGCGCGCCGAACATGTTCCACAGCAGCATGAACGTCAGCATCAGGCCCATGTCGGCCTGGAACTTGATGGCCGAGAAAATCCAGGTGCACACGCCGATGGCCAGGCACAGGCCGGTGAACAGCACGGCCTTGCCGGTGGATTTGAGCGTCTGGTAGTACGCCTCTTGCAGCGGTAGTCCAGCCCGTAGGAAACTCTCCAGGCGGCTGTAGATGTAGATACCGTAGTCCACGCCAATCCCTACGCCCAGCGCCACCACCGGCAGGGTCGCGACCTTGACGCCGATGCCCATGAAGGCCATCAGGGCGTTGCCCAGCACCGAGGTCAGTACCAGCGGCAGGACGATGCACAAGGTCGCCGCCCAGGAGCGGAAGGTGATCATGCACATGGTCGCCACGCAGATGTACACCAGGATCAGGATGGTCAGTTCCGACTGCTTGATCACTTCGTTGGTGGCCGCTTCGATGCCGGCGTTACCGGCAGCGAGGATGAACTCCAGGCCATCGCGGTTGTTTTCCTTGGCAAACTCCTGCACCGCGGTCACCGCACGGTCCAGGGTCTCGGCCTTGTGGTCGTTGAGGAACACCAGCACCGGTGCGAGGGAGCAGCTGTTGTTGTACAGGCCATCAGCCCGGGCGATGGAGTTGTTCAACACGTCGGGGTTGCGCGACAGGGTTTCCCATTTCAGGTTGCCCTCGTTCATGCCCTTGATCATTTGCTTGGACACGGTCACCAGGGAAATCGCCGACTGCACGCCCTCGGTGTTCTGCATCTTCCACATCAATTCATCGATGGGCGCCATGGCTTCGTAGCGCGAGCAACCTTCGGCCTTGGTCTTGACCATCACCACCAGCACATCGGAACTGGTGGAGTAATTGCTGATGATGAAATTGTTGTCCTGGTTGTAGCGCGAGTCCGGACGCAGTTCCGGCGCGCCCTGGTCCAGGTCGCCGATCTTCAGGTTCTGGCTGTACCACAGGCCACCACCGAAGGCGATCACTGCCAGGGCAATGGACACCGGCGCCACCTTGGCACTGGCGAAGTTCGACAGCCTGCGCCAGAACGGATGCTCGCGATTCGCGTCTTTCTTGCTGCGCTCGACCGCACGTTTGCTGATGCCGACGTAGGAAATCGCCACCGGCAACAGGATCAGGTTGGTGAACACGATCACCGCCACACCGATGGACGCGCCAATGGCCAGTTCGCGGATCACGCCGATATCGATGATCAGCAGGGTGATGAAACCGACAGCGTCCGCCAGGATCGCGATCATCCCCGGCAGGAACAGCTGGCGGAACGTACGCCGCGCGGCGGTCAGCGCGTTGTCGGCCTCGCTGGACTGCAAGGCGATACCGTTGATCTTCTGCACACCGTGGGAAATGCCGATGGCGAAGATCAGGAACGGCACCAGCATCGAGTACGGATCCAGGCCGAAACCGGCGGCGTGCATCAACCCCAGCTGCCAGATCACTGCCACCAGAGTGGTGCTCAATACCGCGATGGTGCTGCGCATGCAGTTGGTGAACCAGTACAGCAGGATCAGCGTGATGACGAAGGCCACGCCGAAGAACATCACCACCATGACCAGGCCGTCGATCAGGTCGCCGACCTTCTTGGCGAAGCCGACGATATGAATCTGCACGTTCGGGTTCTGGGCTTCGAACTTGTTGCGGATCTTGTCTTCAAGCTCGTGGGAAAACTTGCGGTAATCGAGGGCGAGCAATTTGCCCTGGTCCTGCGGGTCCGGGTAGGACTCCAGTAGCGGGATGTCGATGATGCTCGACTTGAAATCGTTGGCCACCAGGCGCCCGACCTGGCCGGACTTGAGCACGTTGTTGCGCAGCAGGTCGAGGCTGTCGGCCGAGCCGTTGTAGCTCTGGGGGATCACTTCACCGCCGGCGAAGCCCTCTTCAGTCACCTCGGTCCAGCGCACGCTCGGGCTCCACAGCGACTTGAGGCCCGAACGATCAACGCCGGAAATGTAGAACACCTCGTCGTGGATCTGGCGCAGGGTCTCCATGTATTCCTTGGAGAAAATGTCGCCATCGGTGGCTTCCACCGAGATCCGCACGGTGTTGCCCAGGTTCGCCAGGTCATTGCGGTGCTCGAGCATCTTCTCGATGAAAGGATGCTTGAGCGGGATCATTTTTTCGAAACTGGTGGACGGCCGGATCAGCGTCGCCTGCCAGAACAGGAAAACACTGACCAGCAGGCAAATGACGATCACTGCCGGGCGGTTATTGAAAATCAGGCGTTCGAGAAACGTCGCCTTGTCTTGGTGATGACTGCTCATGGGGTCCGCCTTCTTGTTATTGTGCCCGTCGTGCAGGCTCGACTCATTTGCTCAGTTCAGCACCGGTGGCCGTGGTGGCGCGCACGCCGCCTTGTCCGGCCAGGATCAGGTTGCCGTTGCCCGCCGCCGTGACCGCTGCCACGGAAATCCGGTCCGGGCGGTTGAACACGCTGAAGGTCACGCCATCGTCAGTGCTGCGTACCACGCTGCCGCCATTGCCGACGATCACGATGGAGCCGTCCGCCAGCAGCGTGGCCCCGGCCAGGCCGAACTCCAAGGCGCCCCGGGCGGCCTTGAGCTCGACCTGCTCCCAGGTGCTGCCGAAGTCGCTCGAGCGGTAGAGATTGCCGCGCAAACCGTAGGCCAGCAGCGTCGAAGGCTGGGCGGTGCCAATGACGCCGAACAACGAACCTTCGTACGGGCCTTCGAGTTTTTCCCAGGTCTGGCCCCAATCGGCCGAGCGAAACATGCTGCCGGACTCGCCGACAATGAACAGGCCGGCGTCCTTCACTGCGGTGATCGCGTTGAGGTGGAACTGGTCTTCGTTATCGAGGCGATCGCTGGCGTCTTCCCAGTGCTTGCCGCCGTCGGTGGTTTCCAACAGTGCGCCGTAGGCACCCACGGCGAAGCCATTGTTGGCGTCCTTGAACCAGACATCCAGCAACGGCGCTTCACGGGTAAGGTCTTCGAATTGCTTGGTCCAGGTGCTGCCACCGTCTTCACTGGCGAGGATCTGGGAGTCGTGGCCCACGGCCCAACCGCGTTTGTCATCGACAAAGAACACGGCGGTGAGCAGTTGCCGGGTCGGCACCTTGGCCTGGGTCCAGGAGCGGCCCTGGTCGTCCGAATACACAACGTGCCCCCGGTCGCCAACCGCCACCAGGCGCTGGCCGGCGTGGACCACATCGAGCATCAGGGTCTTGCTGGCCTTGGCCGATTCGACGGAATAAATGACATCGGACGTCGACGCCGCAACAGCCAGCACCGGCGCCGACAACACGGCAGAGCCCAGCAGCGAGAGCGCCGAAGCCAGCAACGCCACTCTGCGCAGCACCGGCGGGCGGCAGCGGCCCACAGCCATGACAGGCTCACTCATAGACCTTTTCCCCCATTTATTATTGTCAGGCTTCGTACGTTGCCAGTTCTGGAGCATAGTCCTGAAACCTGCAATCTAGAGCCCCTTCGGAAGCTGGCCTATCCTATCGGGCTTTCGAAAGGTCTGACAATCGACGCCACGTTATCTTTTGTTAACCATGGGGGATATAAGTCAGGGACGAATGAGAAGACATTCGTGAGGGTGATGAATGTGGCGAGGGAGCTTGCTCCCGCTCGGCTGCGCAGCAGTCGTAAAACCAGGCAATGGAGTCTGCCTGGAGAAATGCAGGGGCCTGCTG
>NZ_JALJDX010000051.1 GCF_022952855.1 Pseudomonas sp. RGM2987
CGAGGGAGCTTGCTCCCGCGGGGCTGCGCAGCAGCCCCAAACCATCAGACGCGATGTGTCAGGAGGATTTTACGACTGCTGCGCAGCCGAGCGGGAGCAAGCTCCCTCGCCACGGGTGGAATGTTTTTAGCTGAACATCCGTGCAATCCAGGCTCAATAATCCCGTCGCTTACGAAACGCCCAGCGGCCGGCGATCACGGTGAAGGTCGCGACCAGCGCCACGAGGATCCAGAAACCTTCGGGATCAGTAGCGAGTGGCACACCGCCGACGTTCATGCCGAAGAAACCGGCAATGATGTTGATGGGCAGGGCCAGCACCGTGACCACGGTCAGGGTGAACAGGGTGCGGTTGCTCTGTTCGTTGAGGTTGGCGGCGATCTCTTCCTGCAACAGCTTGATCCGTTCGCCCAGTGCGGTCAGGTCGTTGATGATCAGGGCGAATTCCTCGGTGGACTTGCGCAGCTCCTTGACGTCTTCTTTCTGCAACCATTGCGGCGGACGGTTGAGCAGGCGCAGCAACGAACCCGGCTCCAGCGCCAGCAGGCGTTGCAGGCGCACCAGTACCCGGCGCTGGCTGCCCAGTTCGGCGCGGTTGGTGGACAGGCGCGAGGACAGCAACTGATCTTCGATCTGATCGACGCTGAGGCTGGTCTTGCGCACGATCTGGGTCAGCACTTCACCCTGGTCGCGCAGCAGGTGCACGAGCAATTCCAGTGGCGAGCGAAAGCATTCACCGGCCTTCACCGATGAGCGCAATTTGTCGACCGAATGCAGGGGTTGCAGGCGTGCGCTGACGATCAATCGGCTGTGAACGCACACCCATAACGTGGACACATCCGAGGACACCAGGTTGCTGAGGTTGAACACCACATCGTTCACCACCGCCAGCAAGGCCGAATCCACGTGTTCGATGCGGGTCGAGCGCGAGCCTTCATGCAAGGCTTCGAAAAACTCCTCGGGCAGGGCCAGATGACTTTTCATCCAGCGCTCGCACGCCGCATGGGCCAGGTTCAGGTGCAGCCATAGGAACTCATCGTCGTCTTGCGGCTGCTGCAGGCTGCGCAACGCTTGGGCCGAATCGATCTCCCGTCCACGCTCGCCGGGGCGGAAACGAAACCCGTAAAGCAGGCCGAACAGGTCCGGATCACGGTGGCTTTGATCAATGCTGTGGTTCATGAAGTCTCGCTGGCGGGAAGTGCCTGTGCTAACTACAGGTTCACTTGGACGAGATCATGGCAAGGTTTCTTGAAGGTTTTGTGACAGGGTGTGCAGCGGCAGACGGCTTTCTTCTATGCAAAAAAAACCGCGCAACTCGGAAGTCGCGCGGCTCTTTTGGCGGACGGATCAAGTGTCTTGCTTGTTGCTCAGGACTTTGCCGGTAGTGGCGTCGAAGTCGACATCGAACTCTTTGCCATCGGCGGTCTTCAGTTCAACTTCGTACTCATAACCGTTGAAGTGATTGTCCAGGTCAGTGTCGGTGATGGTGGCGCCCGGATGCAACTTCAGGGCTTCTTCGTTCATCGATTCCAGGGACTTGATCTTGCCGTCCTTGACCAACTGTGGAACCTGGTCGATTCGTACGTCCGCCTGGGCCAGGCCAGCGGTGAGGGTCAGGGCAGCAGCGGTAAACAGGGCAGTCAACGTTTTCATAAGTGCTTTCCTTGGTGTCATTAAAGGGGGTGATTCGTTTAAGTGGGTTCAAGCTAACGCTGGCAACTTAATTCACCCTTAATTTGTAACAACTTGGAATGCACTCGCATGCCCATAGTTCCCCACAGGCATGTCCGGTTTCAATAACCGTTATTCTCCAGCAACTGCACGGCCGTGCCCGTCTCGGGCCGCTTGAAGTACTTGAGCAGTTCACTGGCGCGGTTGGTGAAGATCCCATCGACACCAGCATCCATCACTTTCTTGAAGTCCACCGCTTCATCCACGGTGTAGACATGCACCAGCAGACCCTGGTCATGGGTGTACTGGTTCATCCATGGCTGCACCAGGTCCGCGTAACTCTGGCTGCCGCCGTGGGTCAATGCCGCGGACGGCCCTGTGCCGATGGCACCCTGGGCCTTGGCGTACTGGACCCATTTCTCGAATTCAGCCTTGTCCTTGGGTTCCTGTTTGGCGTAATAGGCCGCCTTGTCGGTTTCGCCGGATTCGGCAAACGGCACCTTGGACTTGGGCTCGATGCTGCCTTCGCCGACCCACAACAGCAGGATCTTCGGCACTTTCGGCATTTCTTTTTGCAGCAGTTCGAGGCTGCTCTTCTCGAACGTCTGCAAGACCACTTTGCCCTTGCCTTGACCTACGCCGGTAGCGCTTTTGGCGAGTTTGGAACCGGAGGGACTCAACCAGCCGCGGTCCTGCAGTTTGTCTTTAAGGTCGCGTTCGATGCCGGGGAACAGCTTCGGTTCCTTGGTTTCGATGTACAGGCCGGGTTTGTGCTGCGGGTTGCCTTCGGCAATGTTGATCACTTCATCGAGGGTGAGGATTTTCAGGCCAGCGAAAGCAGGGCGGGCGCGGTCCGGGTAGGCGGTGTTGAACCAACTGCCGGCGTCGAGGGTTTTGAGTTCGGCCATGGTGAACTCATTGGCGGTGCTGTCCTTGCGCTCGGGAAATTTGCTCGCGACGTCTGTGGTGCGCAGCAGGCTGTCGTCATGCAGGACGAACAACACGCCGTCCTTGCTGCGTTGCAGGTCCAGTTCCAGGTAGTCGGCGCCCAGGTCGCGGGCCAGCTTGTAGGCGGCGGCGGTGGATTCCGGGGCGTCGAACGAGGCGCCTCGGTGGGCGATGACCGCCGGATGAGGAATGCCCTGAAGGGCCGCCAGGGCCTTGGGGCTGGATACTTCAGCGGCGTGTGCCTGGCCGAGGCCGAGCAACAGGCTCAACATCAACGCGCTGCGGGTGAAGGTGACAGGCATGCTCGAGGTCCTTTCGTAGGTTTCTGCAAAACCTATCTTTTAACAACTGAGCGCCGTCGGCGCTATCGCCATACCGACATAAACGTGTGCAAAGCAGATTTTTCCCACGCATTTCCAGGACGCTTTGCAGTACCCTTGGCCGCACCAGTTTCCCCGGCAGCGGGAAACCTTAACTCCTTTGTTCGCTTGCCCTGCGTGTAAACCATTGATCAGACGTTCTGAGGTTTACCATGCGCACCACTTCGACACTCATCTGCCAGGCCGCCGACCAGCTCAAGGGTTTTGTCGGCCTGAACCGCAAGACTGGCCAATACATTGTGCGCTTCAGCGAAGACGCCTTCGGCATGGATGTGGCCGACGACGGCATCATTCCCACTTGCGAATTCGTCTGGGCCCCCGTGGCAGACGGCACCATGGCCCTCAAGCGCGAGAGAATCCAGTTGCTGCTGGACCAGAACGTAGATGACCGGATCAACCTCACCGAACCGCTGCGGGTGTACATGGCGCGCCATGACCTGCCGGAGATCGTCGCGGTGCGGCAACGGGTGGAAAGCTGAGCCACGATCTCGAGTTGAAACAAGAACCCCTGTGGGAGCGAGCTTGCTCGCGATAGCGGCTGCACATTCAACATCAATGCAAACTGACCCACCGCTTTCGCGAGCAGGCTCACTCCCACAATGGATTTGTGGTGTGAACACAACCTTGCAACCCCCCGAGAACCCCTGTGGGAGCGGGCTTGCTCGCGAACACCCCTGCACA
>NZ_JALJDX010000050.1 GCF_022952855.1 Pseudomonas sp. RGM2987
GTACACCGAGGCGCCTGGCTTTGGGGCTGCTGCGCAGCCCAGCGGGAGCAAGCTCCCTCGCCACAAAAGCGGCTTCATCACAGGTCGGTCATATCTCTTCTTTCACACCGTACGCGAATATTGAACCTGCTGATCCGCCCCCAGATACGCATCAAACGCCATCGCCACACTGCGCATCATCAACTGCCCCTGGGGCCGCAGCACCAGCGCATCGGCGTGGATCTGCAGCAACCCATCGCCCACCTGTTCCTGGAGCCGCTCCAGCGCATCGGCGAAGTATTCGTTGAAACGGATACCGTGTCCGGCTTCGATCCGGGCAAAGTCGATTCGCCCATGGCACATCAGCTCGCTGATGACCTCGCGCCTTACACAGTCATCGGTGCTCAGGCGATAGCCGCGCAGCACCGGCAACAGGCCCTGCTCCAGGCGGGCGTAATACTGGGAAAGCTCCTTGACGTTTTGGCTGTAGCTGTCGCCCACCTTGCCGATCGACGACACGCCCAGGCCGATCAGGTCGCAGTCGGCATGGGTGGAATAGCCCTGGAAGTTTCGTTGCAGGGTGCCCTCGGCCCGGGCGCGCACCAGCTCATCCTCCGGCAAGGCGAAATGGTCCATGCCGATGTACACATAGCCGGCCTCGGTCAGCCGATCGATGGTCAGTTCCAGCAGTTCCAGCTTGCGCTCCGGCGGCGGCATGTCTTCGGGTCGGATCATCCGTTGTGCCCGCACCCGCTGCGGCAGGTGGGCATAGCTGTAGGCCGCGATCCGGTCGGGGCGCAAGGCAATGATCTTGTCCAGGGTGACATCGAAACTGGCGACGGTTTGCAGCGGCAGGCCATAGATCAGATCGACGCTGACCGACTTGAAGCGCGCCTCACGGGCCGCTGCGACCAATTCGGCAACCTGTTCGACGCTTTGCAGCCGATTGACCGCTGCCTGTACCTGGGCATCGAAATCCTGGACCCCGAAGCTCAAACGGTTGAAACCCAACCGCCGCAGGCCCCGTACCTGTTCGACATCGATGGTGCGTGGATCGACCTCGATGGAAAACTCATGTTCGTCGCTGTCATCCATGTCGAACGACTGATGCAGGCAGTCCACCAGCTCGGCCAATTGCTCGTGGGTCAGGTAGGTCGGCGTGCCCCCACCCAGGTGCAGTTGCGTCAGTTTGCGCGAACGATCGAACAGCCCGGCTTGCAGGGCAATCTCGCGCTTGAGATAGCTCAGGTATTCGGCGGCGCGGTGGGTCTTGCGGGTGATGATCTTGTTGCAGGCGCAGTAATAGCAGAGGCTCTGGCAGAACGGGATATGGATGTACACCGACAACGGCTTGGGCACTGCTGCCTCATTGCTGCGCTGGGCAGCCTGGCGGTATTCATCCATGGCGAACGCCTGGTGAAATTGCGGCGCCGTCGGATATGACGTGTAGCGCGGCCCCGGGCGGTCGTATTTTTCCACCAGGGCTCGGTCGAATGTAGAGGCAGCGTTCATGCGGGGTTCAACTTTTCAAAAGGGCGTGGGGTGGCGTCGAACAGATCCGGGTCGAACAGGTTGCAGATCGCATCCACGCTCAAGCGCCCGGCCGGCAGGATGCCGATGAAACGGCTCGACATTTCGATCAATCCCTTGTCGTGCAGCGTTTCCAGCAGCGGCCAGATAGGCGCGAAGTGCTCGCGGAACACCAGGCCATAACGTGCTTCAATCGCCGGTATATCCAACTCCAGGTCGCAAGACAGCTGTTCGGTCACGTTGGCCCGGATCTGGTCCTGGGCCTCACAGCGCCAACCCCGACGCACCGGCAACTGGCCGGCGTCCAGTTGCTGGCAGTACTGGTGCAGGTCGTCGGTGTTCTGCACGTACAGGTGCTCGATCTGGGTGATGGCCGACAAACCGAAACCCACGTGATCGCAGCAACCGTGGCGGGTAAACCCCTGGCAATTGCGATGCAGGCGGCCGTGCTCCTGGGCGACCGCCAGGTCATCGTCGGCCCTGACAAACTGCCCCAGGCCGATGTAGTGATAACCGGCGCCGATCAGTTGCTCGCAGCAGATCCGACGCATGGCGTCCTTGTCGGCCTGGCTGCAGAACGCACCGGCCGTCCCGGCATTTTTCGAGCGATAGCGATACGGCGCGCAGGCATAGTCGAACACCTGCAACCGGTCCGGTTCCAGTTCGATCAAGGTCGAGAGCTTCAGGGCAAAACTGGCGGGCGTCTGCCAGGCATGGCCGTAGCCCAGATCGATGTTGATCGAGCGAAAACCAAAGGTACGCGCCGCATCGATCAATGAATGGATGGGCGCAGGGTTCTGATAGCAGTCGACGGACAGATCGCTGTCCAGGCCAATGTCCGGCACGCCGATGCTGACATGGGTAAAACCCTGGTCGCGGATCAGGCCCATGGTCGACCAGTCAGTATGGTGCAGATCCACCTCGATGCTGTGATCACCGCTGTCGTACTCGCAGAAGTCGAAACGCTTGCGCAGATCGCCCATCAGCCGCTGCAAATGGGCGATCACCGGGGTGCCGCCAGTCAGGCAAAGCTGCTCGACGCGCCGCCCGTTCCCCAGGTGGCAACCGACCAGCCCCAGCTCATAGGTCAGGCGTTGCAGATAACCGTCGATTTCACCGCAGCGGCAGTCACTGGCGAGGGTCGAGCACGTCGCCAGTCTCAAGCGCGATGGCAGATGGACCGCCACGGACAACGGCCGACGTTTCTGCCGGCTGTTGCGCAAGCCTCTGAGCAGGTCGAGCGAACCGATGCCGCCGTGGAATCGACGCGTACCCACCGGACAATCGAAATCAGCCACCACAGCGGCGCGTGCCGAGGGTCGTTCTCCGAGGGTTTGAAAAAGATCGAACATGGCAATCTCCGAGTGGCTGCGCGGCGACAGTGTCCGGCGGAACCCGCATGGGCACCTTGACCTGTATCAAGTGCCGCGAAACCAAGGCGTTGCGAGCTACCAGCCGATGTAGAACATGCCCTTGGCCAGCAGCACGATCGCCACCAGGTGCAGGAACACACTGGTGTGAATGATGTGGACATGACGGGCGCTCATCCACCCACGCCTGAACAGCCACATGGCCCAGAGAAAATGCCCCAGCACGCTGATCGCCAACAGGATTTTCAGCGTCAGCAACAACCCGAACGACGACTGCCACGGCGACAATAACAGCGGCCAATACCGCAGCCAGACCATGCCCACCCCCGCGCCGAACAGCACCAGCAACACCCACGGCATCAATTGCCGCGCACGTCGGCTGATGGCCTGTTCCAGCAGCACCATGGCCTTGGCCGGCAATTGCCTGCGGATGCTTTCGAGAAACAACACTTCGAAAAAGACCGTGCCGATGAAGACCAGCGCGGCGAACAGGTGCAGGGTCAGGAACAGCGGGTAGCTCATGGGGTTCTCGGATGCGTTCGGGGCTTACGCATCAGGCTACGCGGGGGACGCGGGTGGGGGTTGATGCCAATCAAGGAAGCCGTCGGTCCTGATGCGCCCCCTGTGGGAGCGGGCTTGCTCGCGAATGCGGTGTATCAGTCGCCATTTAGGTATCTGACACACCGCATTCG
>NZ_JALJDX010000049.1 GCF_022952855.1 Pseudomonas sp. RGM2987
AGCTGACCCACCGCAATCGCGAGCAGGCTCGCTCCCACAGGATCCAAGCCTGAAGGAAGAAAATTGTGAACCGACCTTACGCACGCTGGCTCCTGCGAGCCGCTTCCCTGCTGCTCTGCCTGCTGTTCTGGCAACTCGCTGCCAATGGTCACTGGGACCTGGGCCTGGTGACCTTCGCCAATGTCCCGACGCCGTTGGCGGTAATCCAGGCTGCGTTCGGCCTGGGGGAGTCGGGCAGCCTCGGCCGGCACCTGGGTAGCAGCCTGGGCCGGGTCTTCGCCGGTTATGGTGCGGCGCTGTTGATTGGCGTGGCACCGGGACTGGCCATCGGCCGCTCGAAATGGGCCGAAGACCTGCTGTTGCCGCCGCTGGAAGTCCTGCGGCCGATCCCGGCCGTGGCCTGGATTCCCCTGGCGATCCTGATGTTTCCGTCCTCGGAGCTGTCGATGGTGTTCATCACCTTTACCGGCGCGCTGTTCCCGATCCTGCTCAACACCGTGCACGGCGTCGAGGGGGTGGACCGGCGCTTGATCGCTTCGGCGAAAAGCCTGGGGGCCGGACGTTCGGCGATCCTGCTGGAAGTGATTCTGCCGGGCGCCGCGCCGAGCATTATCACCGGCTTGGCCATTGGCATGGGCACCTCCTGGTTTTGCCTGGTGACGGCGGAAATGATCGCCGGTCAGTACGGCATCGGCTACTACACCTGGGCGTCCTACACCGTGCAGAACTACCCCGACATCGTCGTCGGCATGTTGCTGATCGGTGTGTTGGGCATGGGCAGCAGTCTGTTGATCAAACGCCTCGGCGGGCTGTTCACGCCCTGGCATCGACCACGAGGAAAAGCCTGATGAGCGTGATGCAAGCGCCGGAAGGACGGATCGATATCCGTCAGTTGTCCATTGTCCTGGGCCAGGGCGCCCAGGCTTTCGAAGCCGTCCAGGGCCTGGATTGCCAGATCGAGGCCGGTCAGTTCGTCTGCATCCTGGGGCCGTCCGGTTGCGGGAAGTCCACCTTGCTCGGCGCGTTGGCGGGGCATCTGCAACCGCGCACCGGCACATTGAATGTAGATGGGGCGGCGGTGTCCGGTCCGTCGCCACAGCGCGGCATGGTGTTCCAGCAACACACGTTGTTCCCGTGGCGCACGGTGCGCGACAACGTCGCCTTCGGTTTGAAGATGCGCGGCCTGGGCAAGGCCGAACGGCATCGGGCTGCCGATGAAATCCTCGCCCTGGTGGGCCTGGAAGGTTTTGCCGGGAACTGGCCTGACCAGCTTTCCGGGGGCATGCAGCAACGGGTGGAAATCGCCCGGGTACTGGTCAATCGCCCACGCCTGTTGCTGATGGACGAACCGTTCGGCGCGTTGGATGCCTTGACCCGTTTGAACATGCAGGAACTGTTGCTGGACATCTGGACGCGCATTCGTACCACCGTGGTGTTCGTCACCCATGACATCGACGAGGCGTTGTTCCTGGCCGATCGACTGCTGGTGATGAGCCCGCGTCCCGGTCGGATCATCGAGGATTTGCGCCTGGATTTTGCTCGTCCACGGACCACCGAACTGATGACCAGTCCCGAGTTTTCTCGCTTGAAACGTCACTGCCTCGAGTTGTTGCGCCATGAAGAAGGCCGGCAATTGCCGCGCCTCAATCCCCTCGGGCTTCCTGAAACCTCCTTGCCGCGATTTGCCCTATGAACTCTCTATTCGAAGACACCGACAACGATGACATCCTCGCCCTGCAACCGCGCCTGACCGACGAGGACCCCGGCGTGCGTCGCATCGCCTTGATCGAACTGGCCGATCTGGAAGAGCCCGAAGGCCTGCTGTGGCTGGTGGATCGCCTGGCCCAAGACCCTAGCGCCGAAGTGCGGGCCGAAGCGGCGCGCTTGCTCGAAGCCTGGGAAGAGGCGCCCGTGGTCGAGGCGTTATGCCAGGCATTGACCGATCCGTCGGCGACGGTGCAGGCCGCTGCGGCGCAAAGCCTGAGCCTGCTCAAGAGCGAGGCGGCGGGGAGGGTGATCCTGCCGTGGTCCGCCCATCAGGACGTGAGCGTGCGGGTTGCGGCGTTCCGGGCCTTGCGTGAGTTGCGCCTGGCCGATGCAGCACCGGCTGCGCTCGTTGCCTTGGCCGACCGCGATGCCGGCGTGCGCCGCGAAGCCGTTGGCGTGCTGGGGTGGCTCAAGCACCTCGATGCGCTGCCGGCGTTGGCGCGGCTCGCCAGCGATGATCCGGACACCGAGGTGCGGCGTGCGGCCACCGGTGCCCTTGGCCTGGCATCGGATGCGCAAGTCCTGCCGGCCCTTCGCCAGGCCCTGCGGGACCCGGCCTGGGCGGTGCGCGAAGAGGCGGCCACCACGCTGGGCAAGGTCGGCCATGCCGAGGCCGGCCCGGCCCTGATCGAAGCGTTGGCTGACGATTATTGGCAGGTGCGCCTGCGAGCTACCCGCAGCCTCGGCCGCTTGCGCTACGCCCCAGCACTGGCGGCCTTGATCGATACCCTGGGGCATCGCATCAGTAATCTGCGCAAGGAAGCGGCGCTGGCCTTGGGCGAACTGGCCGAGCGCGATGCCATCCCGGCCTTGCAGGCCGCCCAGGACGATGGTGACCCTGAAGTGCGCAAGGCCGTGCGCATTGCCTTGGGGCAGCTGCAATGAACCCGCTGGCGCTGGGCAATTCCCAAGACAAGGGACAACTGCGCCTGAACTGGCCCGATGGCCGCGAACAACGCCTGGAGCATGCCGAACTGCGTCGCCAATGCCCATGCTCCCAGTGCCGGGCGTTTCGCCTGCGAGGGCTGACGGTGCAGGTTGATCCGCGGGTCAGGGTGGTTGCGGTCAATGCGCAGGGGTATGGGGTTCAGTTGGTGTTCAGTGATGGGCATGAGCGGGGGATTTATCCGTGGGGGTATCTGGCGGGGCTTGAATGTTGACCGCCTGTGGTGTTTTTGACCGGGGACATATCCGTTGCTGCGGTGACGGCCGCTTACGGTTCCGCTCTTACAGCGGGTCACTTTTGAAAGGGCGCCAAAAGTAACCAAAAGCGCCTTGCCCCACCACTCGGCACCTCGCCAAGGCTCGGTGTGCCCTCACTCCGGCATTGCTCCGTGGGCCCGCCGCGAAGGACCATCCATGGTCCAGCGCGGCTATCCCGGCATCCATGCCGGGATGCCCACTACGCAATGCCTGCGTTCGGCCTTCGTGGTTAATGGGGCGGTCAGATCAAAAGCAAAGCAAAGCAAAGGCGAGGCGGCCTAGCGGCCGACCTATCTCTCCCGGTCGTATCCCAATCCAACTGTGGGAGCGGGCTTGCTCGCGAAGACGTCAGCCCAGACAACCCATACCCCGTGGCGAGGGAGCGTGCTCCCGCTCGGCTGCGCAGCAGTCGCAGAGCCGGGCCCTGCGGTTTGCCTGGAGAAATGCAGGGGCCTGCTTCGCAGGCC
>NZ_JALJDX010000048.1 GCF_022952855.1 Pseudomonas sp. RGM2987
TCAGTTGACATCGCCATATCTGACACACCGCTTTCGCGAGCAAGCCCGCTCCCACAAGGGACCACAAGGATCTGCGGTGTTACTGGTTACTGCGCCCAAGGCGCGCGCCGCGCATTGTTGAGCTCCAGCAAATAACCGCCACCCCCCAGCTGGCTCATCTGCTGGCGAATCCAGCTGGCCCGCCGCAGTACATAAGGGCTCGGCCGGCTGGCGCTCCATTTGCGCGGGTTGGGCAATACTGCGGCCAGCAGGCTGGACTGCTGGCGGGACAAGGCGTCGGCACCAACGCGGAAATGATGTCGCGCCGCGGCTTCGGCGCCGAATACGCCGTTGTCCCACTCGACGCTGTTGAGGTACACCTCAAGAATCCGTTGCTTGGGCCAGAACACCTCGATCAACGCGGTGAACCAGGCTTCCAGGCCCTTGCGCAGCCAGCTGCGCCCCGACCACAGGAACAGGTTCTTCGACACTTGCTGGCTGAGCGTGCTGGCGCCGCGAATCGAACCGCCGCGCTCGTTGTGGGCGAATGCCGCCTGGATCGCGCCGATGTCGAAACCCCAATGCTCGGGGAATTTCTGGTCTTCGCCTGCAATCACCGCAACCTTGAGATTGTCCGAGATCCGCTCCCAAGGCTGCCAGCTGCGTTGCAGGTCGATCGGTTCACCGCTGAACCAGGACTGGACCTTGCGCTCAATCATCAGCGCGGTGAACGGTGGCGGCACCACGCGAAACAGCAGCACCAGCACAACGCTGCCGACGGCGAACCAGAGCAGGGCTTTGAGGAATCGTCGAAATAATGAACGCAGTGAATGCAGCATAGAGATGGCTTGGCCGAACCGGTCGAGCGGGCCATTATACAGACCCTGTCCACCGAGTCTGACTGGAGTTCTCATGCTGCGTAGTTTTCTGATGCTGGCGGCTTTTTTCGGCTTCACCGGCGTGGCACTCGGCGCGTTTGCCGCCCACGGGCTGAAAAACCGCCTGAGCGCCGATTACCTGGCGATCTTCCACACCGGCGTCACTTACCAACTGGTGCACACCCTGGCGTTGCTGGGGGTCGCGTTGCTGGCCACGCACATTCCCGGTCGCATCGTCACCTGGGCCGGGATTTCATTTGTGGTCGGCATCCTGCTGTTCTCCGGTAGCCTCTACCTGCTGACTCTCACCGGCACCAGCAAACTCGGCATCATCACACCGTTCGGCGGCGTTGCGTTCCTGATCGGCTGGTTGTGCCTGGGCATCGCCGCGTGGCGCCTGCAAGTGGCCGTCTGAGGCCCGTAGCTGACCAAGGGACTTGGGTCGCCCAGACTGATCGGGCTAGAATGCCAGCCCCTAAAAATGATGACGGCATCCGGCATGCGCATTCAGTTGAACGGCGAACCCCTTGACCTGCCCGACGGTGAAACCGTTGCGGCCCTGCTGACCCGTCTGGAACTGGCCGGACGTCGCGTCGCGGTGGAACTCAATCTGGATATCGTCCCGCGCAGCCAGCATGCCGACACCACCCTCAACGAGGGTGATCAGGTTGAAGTCGTACACGCCATCGGCGGCGGCTAGTCGCTCCGGTTTCGCAGCCTTTCGCAAGAACCTCACCCCAACAGAGGATTTCCCATGAGCATCGTTCGTAGCGACAAGCCCTTCGTCCTGGCCGGTCGTACCTACCAGTCGCGCTTGCTGGTAGGCACCGGCAAGTACCGCGACATGGAAGAAACCCGCCTGGCCATCGAGGCCTCGGGCGCCGAAATCGTGACCGTGGCCGTGCGCCGGACCAACATCGGTCAGAACCCGGGCGAACCGAACCTGCTGGATATCCTCCCGCCGGATCGCTACACCATCCTGCCCAACACCGCCGGTTGCTTCGACGCCATCGAGGCCGTGCGCACCTGCCGCCTGGCCCGTGAGCTGCTCGACGGCCACAACCTGGTGAAGCTGGAAGTGCTGGCGGACCAGAAAACCCTGTTCCCCAACGTGATCGAAACCCTCAAGGCCGCTGAAACCCTGGTCAAGGAAGGGTTCGACGTGATGGTGTACACCAGCGATGACCCGATCATTGCCCGTCAATTGGCGGAAATCGGTTGCATTGCGGTGATGCCGCTGGCTGGCCTGATCGGTACGGGCCTGGGGATCTGCAACCCGTACAACCTGCAGATCATCCTTGAAGAAGCCAAGATCCCGGTGCTGGTGGATGCCGGTGTCGGCACCGCCTCCGACGCCACCATCGCCATGGAGCTGGGTTGCGAGGCGGTGCTGATGAACTCGGCCATCGCCCACGCCCAGCAACCGATCCTGATGGCCGAGGCCATGAAGCACGCCATTGTCGCCGGGCGCCTGGCGTACCTCGCCGGTCGCATGCCGAAAAAACTTTACGCCAGCGCCTCCTCGCCGCTGGATGGTCTGATCAAGTAAGAGCCATTGATGACTGAATCGAACGACACGCCTGTCCTGCCGGAAGAGGGCGAAGAGCGCCAACACCGCCGCATCAAGAGTTTCGTGATGCGCGCCGGGCGCATGACCGAAGGCCAACAGCGCGGCCTGGAACAGGGCGCACCGCTGTTTGTCCTGCCGCTGGCCGATGCGCCAGTGGATTTCGACCAGGTGTTTGGCCGCTCGGCCCCGCGCTCGCTGGAAATCGGCTTCGGCATGGGCCACTCGCTGCTGGAAATGGCTGCCGCCTCACCGGAGCAGGATTTCATTGGCGTGGAAGTGCACCGGCCTGGTGTCGGTGCGCTGCTCAATGGCGTGCTCACCCAGGGCCTGACCAACTTGCGGGTCTACGATTGCGACGCCATTGAAGTGCTCAATCGCTGCATCGCCGACAACAGCCTCGACCGGTTGATGCTGTTCTTCCCGGATCCGTGGCACAAGAGCCGTCATCATAAGCGCCGTATCGTCCAGGCTTCGTTCGCTGAGCTGGTGCGCAGCAAGTTGAAAGTCGGCGGCGTGCTGCACATGGCGACCGACTGGGAGCCTTATGCCGAATACATGCTGGAAGTGATGAACGTTGCGCCGGGTTACCGCAACCTGGCCGAAGACGGCAAATGCGTCCCGCGCCCGGCCGAGCGGCCGATCACCAAGTTCGAACGCCGTGGTGAACGGCTTGGGCATGGGGTTTGGGATCTGAAGTTCGAGAAGTTGGCTTAAGCCATACGCTGTATCCAATGTGGGAGCGGGCTTGCTCGCGAATGCGTAGTGTCAGGAAATGAAA
>NZ_JALJDX010000047.1 GCF_022952855.1 Pseudomonas sp. RGM2987
GTGTATCAGTGGCATATGGATTAACTGACACACCGCCTTCGCGAGCAAGCCCGCTCCCACAAGGTTTCACTGCGCCCGCCTTCTCCTGCCTGCTTCTCGCCTCCCGCCTGTGGCTTGCATCTGCCCCGCCCGCTATACTTCCCGGCTTTTCCTGAATAAATGCCAATAGGGTCCCGCCGCGCATGGATAAGACCTACCAGCCGCACGCCATTGAAACTTCCTGGTACAACACCTGGGAGTCCGAGAATTATTTCGCTCCGCAAGGCGCGGGCGATTCCTACACCATCATGATCCCGCCGCCGAACGTCACCGGCAGCCTGCACATGGGCCACGGCTTCAACAACGCGATCATGGACGCCCTGATCCGTTTCCGCCGCATGCAGGGTCGCAACACCCTGTGGCAGCCGGGCACCGACCACGCCGGTATCGCCACGCAGATGCTGGTGGAGCGTCGCCTCGAAGCCCAGGGCCAGAACCGCCACGACCTGGGTCGCGAGAAATTCCTCGAGAAAGTCTGGGAATGGAAAGACGAGTCCGGTGGCAACATCAGCCGTCAGATCCGTCGCCTCGGCTCGTCCGTGGACT
The DNA here is from genome assembly GCF_022952855.1 of Pseudomonas sp. RGM2987. Lineage (GTDB taxonomy): Bacteria > Pseudomonadota > Gammaproteobacteria > Pseudomonadales > Pseudomonadaceae > Aquipseudomonas. The sequence continues at coordinate 586 of NZ_JALJDX010000047.1, forward strand.
GGAGCCGCGAGCGCTTCACCATGGACGACGGCCTCTCGGAAGCGGTGAAGGAAGCCTTCGTGCGCCTGCATGAAGACGGCCTGATCTATCGCGGCAAGCGCCTGGTCAACTGGGACACCAAGCTGCACACGGCCATTTCCGACCTCGAAGTGGAAAACCATGACGAGAAAGGTTTCCTCTGGAACCTGAAATACCCGCTGGCCGACGGCGCCAAGACCGCCGAAGGCAAGGATTACCTGATCGTCGCCACCACCCGTCCGGAAACCATGCTGGGCGATTCGGCCGTGGCGGTGAACCCGAACGATGAGCGCTACCAGGCCCTGATCGGCAAGTTCGTAGAGCTGCCCCTGGTCGGCCGTCGCATCCCGATCATCGGTGACGACTACTGCGACCCCGAGTTCGGCACCGGCTGCGTGAAGATCACCCCGGCCCACGATTTCAACGACTACGAAGTCGGCAAGCGTCACAACCTGCCGCTGCTGAACATTTTCGACAAGAATGCCAATGTCTTGCCGGCCGCCCAGGTGTTCAACCTCGACGGCACCCTGAACGAAAACATCGACGGCAAGATCCCGGCTGAATATGCCGGCCTCGACCGTTTCGAAGCGCGCAAGCAGATCGTTGCGGCATTCGACGCCGCCGGGCTGCTGGTCAGCGTCGACGATCACGGCCTGAAAGTCCCGAAAGGCGACCGCTCCGGCACTATCATCGAGCCGTGGCTGACCGACCAGTGGTACGTGTCCACCAAGCCCCTGGCCGAGCCGGCGATTGCCGCCGTAGAAGACGGTCGTATCCAGTTCGTGCCCAAGCAATACGAAAACATGTACTTCTCGTGGATGCGCGACATCCAGGACTGGTGCATCAGCCGTCAGCTGTGGTGGGGCCACCGCATTCCGGCCTGGTACGACGAATCGGGCAAGGTCTATGTCGGTCGCGATGAAGCCGAAGTCCGCGCCAAGCACAACCTCGGTCCGGACATTGCGCTGCAACAGGACAACGACGTCCTCGACACCTGGTTCAGCTCGGGCCTATGGACCTTCTCGACCCTGGGCTGGCCGCAACAAACCGAATTCCTGAAGAAATTCCACTCCACCGACGTACTGGTCACCGGCTTCGACATCATTTTCTTCTGGGTTGCCCGGATGATCATGCTGACCATGCACCTGGTGAAGAACGAAGACGGCACGCCGCAGGTTCCGTTCAAGACGGTCTATGTCCATGGCCTGGTGCGCGACGGCCAGGGCCAGAAGATGTCCAAGTCCAAGGGCAACGTCCTGGACCCATTGGACATCATCGACGGCATCGACCTGGAAACGCTGGTGCAAAAGCGCACTTCCGGGCTGATGCAGCCGAAACTGGCGAAGAAGATCGAGAAAGCCACCCGCGAAGAGTTCGCCGAGGGCATCGCCAGCTACGGCACCGACGCCCTGCGTTTCACCTTCTGCTCGTTGGCCTCCACCGGTCGCGACATCAAGTTCGACATGGGCCGCGTCGAAGGCTACCGCAACTTCTGCAACAAGATCTGGAACGCGGCGCGCTACGTACTGGACAAAGGCGAAGACTGCGGCCAGAACGGCGAAGCCTTCGAGTTGACCCTGGCCGATCGCTGGATCATTTCCCAGTTGCAACGCACCGAAGCCGAAGTGACCCGCCAGCTGGATCAGTTCCGTTTCGACCTGGCCGCACAAGCCTTGTACGAGTTCATCTGGAACCAATACTGCGACTGGTACCTGGAACTGTCCAAGCCGGTGCTGTGGGACGAAAACGCGCCGGTCGAGCGCCAGCGCGGCACCCGTCGCACCCTGGTTCGGGTGCTGGAAGTGGCCTTGCGCCTGGCTCATCCGTTCATGCCGTTCATCACCGAGGAAATCTGGCAGCGCGTCGCGCCGCTGGCCGGTGCCCAAGGCAAGACGATCATGCTGCAACCTTGGCCGGTGGCCAACGAAACGCGCATCGATCCGGCGGCCGAAGACGACATCGAATGGCTCAAGACCTTCATGCTGGGCCTGCGGAACATCCGCGCCGAAATGAACATCGGCCCGGGCAAACCGCTGACCCTGTTCCTGAAGAACGCCAGCGCCGAAGACCTGCGCCGCCTCAACGAAAACGAGGCGCTGCTCAAGAAACTGGCGAAACTCGAGTCGGTGACCGTCCTGGCGGCTGGCGAAGAAGCGCCGCTGTCGGCCACCGCGCTGGTTGGCGAGATGGAAGTGCTGGTGCCGATGGCCGGCCTGATCGACAAGGCTGCCGAACTGGCGCGCCTGGACAAGGAAATCCTGCGCCTCAAAGGCGAAGTGCAGCGGGTCGGCGGCAAGCTGTCTAACGCCGGCTTCGTCGACAAGGCTCCGGCCGACGTCATCGAAAAGGAACGCGCCAAACTGGCCGAGGCCGAACAGGCCCTGGGCAAGCTGGCCGAGCAGCACGCGCGGATCTCCAGCCTGTAACGGCTGCCCGTAGCTGAATGAAGGAGGCCCTGGTGGCCTCCTTTTTTCTGCCTGGCACTTTCCGGCCACCGAAAATCCCTGTGGGAGCGGGCTTGCTCGCGAAGGCGGTGGATCAGTCGACATCCATGTTG
>NZ_JALJDX010000046.1 GCF_022952855.1 Pseudomonas sp. RGM2987
GCCCTCGACAGCCAGAGCGGCATCGAGGTCATGGCGCTGCTCGATGAATTGGCGAGCCAGGGCCACGTGGTGATCCTGATCACCCATGACCGCGAAGTGGCGGCCCGGGCCAAGCGCATCATCGAGATCCGCGACGGGCTGATCATCAGCGACAGTGCCGTGGCCGATGCGCAACCCTCGGCGGTCAATCCAACCGCCCTGCAAGCGGTGGACCTGCGCCAGCGCCTGAGCGCCGGCAGCGAACACAACGGGGCCTGGAAAGGCGAATTGCTCGACGCGGTGCAGGCGGCGTGGCGGGTGATGTGGATCAACCGCTTCCGCACCTCCTTGACCCTGCTGGGCATCATCATCGGCGTGGCTTCGGTGGTGGTGATGCTGGCGGTGGGCGAAGGCAGCAAGCGCCAGGTCATGGCCCAGATGGGCGCCTTCGGCTCCAACATCATCTACCTCAACGGCTCCGCGCCCAATCCCCGCGCGGCCAAGGGCATCATCAGCGAACAGGACCTCGCCGCCCTCGCCGCCCTGCCCGAGGTGCAGCGGATCATGCCGGTCAACGGCGCCGAAGCCAGCGTGCGCTTCGGCAACCTCGACCACACCAGCTACGTGGGCGGCAACGACACGAACTTCCCGGCCATCTTTAATTGGCCGGTGGCCCAGGGCAGCTACTTCAGCGACGCCGATGAGCGCAGTGCCGCGGCGGTGGCGGTGATCGGCCACAAAGTCCGGCAGAAACTGCTCAAGGACGTCGCCGATCCCATCGGTCGCTACGTGCTGATCGAAAACGTGCCGTTCCAGGTGGTCGGCGTGCTGGCCGAGAAAGGCGCGAGTTCCGGCGATTCGGACGCCGACAACCGCATCGCCGTGCCCTACTCCGCCGCCAGCGTACGCTTGTTTGGCAGCCGGCATCCCGAGTACGTGGTGATCGCCGCCCGGGACGCGGGCAAGGTCCGGCAGGCCGAGCAAGCCGTGTCCCGCACGCTGTTGCGCCTGCACAACGGCAAGCAGGATTTCGAACTGACCAACAACGCCGCGATGATCCAGGCCGAAGCGCGGACCCAGGGCACGCTGTCGCTGATGCTCGGCGCCATCGCGGCGATTTCGCTGCTGGTGGGCGGCATCGGCGTGATGAACATCATGCTCATGACCGTGCGCGAACGGACCCGCGAGATCGGCATCCGCATGGCCACCGGCGCCCGCCAGCGCGACATCCTGCGCCAGTTCCTCACCGAAGCGGTGATGCTCTCGGTGGTCGGCGGGCTGGCCGGCATCAGCCTGGCGCTGCTGGTGGGCGGCGCACTGCTGCTGGTCAAGATCGCCGTGGCGTTCGAATGGCTGGCGGTGTTCGGTGCCTTCGGCTGCGCGCTGGTCACCGGCGTGGTCTTCGGTTTCATGCCGGCTCGCAAGGCGGCTCGCCTCGACCCGGTCGCGGCCCTCACCAGTGAATGAATCGCACCCTATGAAAGCGCACCTGACCCTCCTGGCCGCGAGCCTCGTATTGGCGGCCTGTGGCTCGTCGTTGCCGAAACCGGACAGCGGTATTGAGCCGCCGGCGGCCTGGCAAAATGTCGAAACGCCAGGCGCTCGGGCTGACAACCAGCAATGGTGGACGCAGTTTGGCAGCCCGCAGTTGAACCGGCTGATCGAACAAGCGCGCCTGGACAGTCATGACCTGGCCGCCGCCATGGCCCGGGTTCGCCAGGCCCAGGCCAGTGCGGTGATCGCGGGTGCGCCGCTGTTGCCGGAGATCAAGGCCGGGCTCAACGGCAATCGACAAGAACTGCTGCGGGGCAAGGGCTACAGCCAACTGGACGTGAGTCGGGATAGCCGCACCATCGATTACTACGACGCAAACCTCAGCGCCAGCTATGAACTGGATTTCTGGGGCGGTAAACGGGCGGCGCGGGACAGTGCGTTGAGCAACCTATCGGCGAGCGGGTTCGACCGGGCGACGGTGGAGCTGACCTTGCTCAGCGGGGTTGCCAACAGCTATACCCAGGCGTTGTCCCTGGGCGAGCAGCAGCGGATCGCCGCGCTGAACCTCGCCAACGCCCAAAGCGTACTCAGTCTGGTGCAAACCCGTTACGACGCCGGCAGCGCCACGGCATTGGAACTGTCCCAGCAGAAAAGCCTGGTGGCCGCCCAGCAACGCCGGTTGCCCCAGGTGCAGCAACAAGCCCGGGAAGCAGCGATCACCCTGGCGACGCTGCTGGGGCAACCGGTGCAATCCGTCAACCTCGCCGATGAACAGTTCGACCGCTTGCACTGGCCCGCCATCGATGCCGGCGTGCCCAGTGAACTGTTGCGTCGCCGCCCGGACATCGCCGCCGCCGAAGCACGCCTGACGGCAGCCGAGGCCGACATCCGCGTGGCCCGCGCCGCCCTGCTGCCCTCCGTCACCCTCGGCCTGACCCTGGGCACCGGCGCCGACATCGCCGACCAGTTGCTGCGCAACAACGTCTACAACCTCACCGCCGGCCTGACCGCGCCGATCTTCAACAACGGGCGCCTGAAGGCCGAACGGGACAAGGCCCGCGCCCGCCAGGAAGAACTGCTGGAGCTGTACCGCGCCGCCATCGTCAACGGCTTCGCCGACGTCGAAAAAGCCCTGAACAGCATCCACGGAATCGACCAGCAACGGCAGTGGCAGACCGAAGAACTGCAACAAGCCCAGAACGCCTTCGACATCGCCCAAAGCCGCTACCAGGCCGGCGCCGAAGACCTGCTCACCGTACTGGAAACCCAACGCACGCTTTATGCGGCCCAGGATATGAACGTGCAACTGCGCCTGGCGCGGGTCCAGGCGAGCGTGGCGCTGTACAAGGCGCTGGGTGGGGGTTGGCGGGTCAACTAAGCCGCCCTTTCCTGTTGCGGAGCTTAGGCAAACCCGTGGCGAGGGAGCTTGCTCCCGCAGGGCTGCGAAGCGGCCCCCAACCACGTCACCCGATCCATGAGCGTGTTGACCGGATTGCGACTGCTGCGCAGTCGAGCGGGAGCAAGC
>NZ_JALJDX010000045.1 GCF_022952855.1 Pseudomonas sp. RGM2987
AGTACCGTGAGGGAAAGGCGAAAAGAACCCCGGAGAGGGGAGTGAAATAGATCCTGAAACCGTATGCGTACAAGCAGTGGGAGCCCACTTTGTTGGGTGACTGCGTACCTTTTGTATAATGGGTCAGCGACTTATTTTCAGTGGCGAGCTTAACCGAATAGGGGAGGCGTAGCGAAAGCGAGTCTTAATAGGGCGTCTAGTCGCTGGGAATAGACCCGAAACCGGGCGATCTATCCATGGGCAGGTTGAAGGTTAGGTAACACTGACTGGAGGACCGAACCGACTACCGTTGAAAAGTTAGCGGATGACCTGTGGATCGGAGTGAAAGGCTAATCAAGCTCGGAGATAGCTGGTTCTCCTCGAAAGCTATTTAGGTAGCGCCTCATGTATCACTGTAGGGGGTAGAGCACTGTTTCGGCTAGGGGGTCATCCCGACTTACCAAACCGATGCAAACTCCGAATACCTACAAGTGCCGAGCATGGGAGACACACGGCGGGTGCTAACGTCCGTCGTGAAAAGGGAAACAACCCAGACCGTCAGCTAAGGTCCCAAAGTTATGGTTAAGTGGGAAACGATGTGGGAAGGCTTAGACAGCTAGGAGGTTGGCTTAGAAGCAGCCACCCTTTAAAGAAAGCGTAATAGCTCACTAGTCGAGTCGGCCTGCGCGGAAGATGTAACGGGGCTCAAACCATACACCGAAGCTACGGGTATCACGCAAGTGATGCGGTAGAGGAGCGTTCTGTAAGCCTGTGAAGGTGAGTTGAGAAGCTTGCTGGAGGTATCAGAAGTGCGAATGCTGACATGAGTAACGACAATGGGTGTGAAAAACACCCACGCCGAAAGACCAAGGTTTCCTGCGCAACGTTAATCGACGCAGGGTTAGTCGGTCCCTAAGGCGAGGCTGAAAAGCGTAGTCGATGGAAAACAGGTTAATATTCCTGTACTTCTGGTTATTGCGATGGAGGGACGGAGAAGGCTAGGCCAGCTTGGCGTTGGTTGTCCAAGTTTAAGGTGGTAGGCTGGAATCTTAGGTAAATCCGGGATTCTAAGGCCGAGAGCTGATGACGAGTTACCCTTTGGGTGACGAAGTGGTTGATGCCATGCTTCCAAGAAAAGCTTCTAAGCTTCAGGTAACCAGGAACCGTACCCCAAACCGACACAGGTGGTTGGGTAGAGAATACCAAGGCGCTTGAGAGAACTCGGGTGAAGGAACTAGGCAAAATGGCACCGTAACTTCGGGAGAAGGTGCGCCGGTGAGGGTGAAGCATTTACTGCGTAAGCCCACGCCGGTCGAAGATACCAGGCCGCTGCGACTGTTTATTAAAAACACAGCACTCTGCAAACACGAAAGTGGACGTATAGGGTGTGACGCCTGCCCGGTGCCGGAAGGTTAATTGATGGGGTTAGCTAACGCGAAGCTCTTGATCGAAGCCCCGGTAAACGGCGGCCGTAACTATAACGGTCCTAAGGTAGCGAAATTCCTTGTCGGGTAAGTTCCGACCTGCACGAATGGCGTAACGATGGCGGCGCTGTCTCCACCCGAGACTCAGTGAAATTGAAATCGCTGTGAAGATGCAGTGTATCCGCGGCTAGACGGAAAGACCCCGTGAACCTTTACTATAGCTTTGCACTGGACTTTGAATTTGCTTGTGTAGGATAGGTGGGAGGCTTTGAAGCGTGGACGCCAGTCTGCGTGGAGCCATCCTTGAAATACCACCCTGGCAACTTTGAGGTTCTAACTCAGGTCCGTTATCCGGATCGAGGACAGTGTATGGTGGGTAGTTTGACTGGGGCGGTCTCCTCCTAAAGAGTAACGGAGGAGTACGAAGGTGCGCTCAGACCGGTCGGAAATCGGTCGTAGAGTATAAAGGCAAAAGCGCGCTTGACTGCGAGACAGACACGTCGAGCAGGTACGAAAGTAGGTCTTAGTGATCCGGTGGTTCTGTATGGAAGGGCCATCGCTCAACGGATAAAAGGTACTCCGGGGATAACAGGCTGATACCGCCCAAGAGTTCATATCGACGGCGGTGTTTGGCACCTCGATGTCGGCTCATCACATCCTGGGGCTGAAGCCGGTCCCAAGGGTATGGCTGTTCGCCATTTAAAGTGGTACGCGAGCTGGGTTTAGAACGTCGTGAGACAGTTCGGTCCCTATCTGCCGTGGACGTTTGAGATTTGAGAGGGGCTGCTCCTAGTACGAGAGGACCGGAGTGGACGAACCTCTGGTGTTCCGGTTGTCACGCCAGTGGCATTGCCGGGTAGCTATGTTCGGAAAAGATAACCGCTGAAAGCATCTAAGCGGGAAACTTGCCTCAAGATGAGATCTCACTGGAGCCTTGAGCTCCCTGAAGGGCCGTCGAAGACTACGACGTTGATAGGCAGGGTGTGTAAGCGCTGTGAGGCGTTGAGCTAACCTGTACTAATTGCCCGTGAGGCTTGACCATATAACACCCAAGCAATCTGTCGACTCGAAAGAGGCCAGATTGCGGTGTGTGAAGACGAGATGAACCGAAAGTTCGGC
>NZ_JALJDX010000044.1 GCF_022952855.1 Pseudomonas sp. RGM2987
GGTAATTAGCCCGCTCCCACAGGGGATTTGCATCGGATATCCGAGCGGGCTAATTACCGCCTCACTGCATATTGATGATCACTTCTTCCTGCCATTTCTGCGGAAGCGCCTTGGAGGTTTTCTCCCACGCATCAGCATCCTTGATCGGCGTCACGCCTTTGTACTGCTCGTTCGGCAGCAGCTTGGCCTTGACCTCTTCCGGCAGGGTCAGGTGTTCGGCGCGGATCGGACGGGCGTTGCCCTTGGCGAGGTTGATCTGGCCGGCGTCGCTGAAGATGTACTCACGGGTCAGCTTGGCGGCGTTCGGGTGCTTGGCGTATTTGTTGATGATGGTGGTGTAGCCGGAAATGACCGAGCCGTCGGACGGGATCAGCACGACGTAGTCATCCGGGTTGGCCATCTTGGCCTTGTAGCTCAGGCCGTTGAAGTCCCAGACCACGCCGACTTCGACCTCACCTTTCTCCATGGTGGCGATGGTCGGGTTGGCCATGGACAGGCGGCCTTGCTTGGCGATCTCGGCGAACATCAGAAGGGCCGGTTGCAGGTTCTTCTCGTCGCCACCGTTGGCCAGGGCCGCTGCCAGCACGCCGTTGGCGGCTTGAGCCGCGGTGCTCACGTCACCGATGGAAACCTTGTATTTGCCGGTTTTCAGGTCGGCCCACTTGGTCGGTACGTCGGAGCCGTGCAGCAGCTTCTTGTTGACGATAAACGCGATGGTGCCGGTGTAGGCCAGCGCCCAGTTGCCGTCCTTGTCCTTGGCCCACGCCGGGACCTGTTCCCAGGTGCTTGGCTTGTAGGGCTGGACCACGCCCTGCTTGACCGCGATCGGGCCGAAGGCCGCGCCTACGTCGCCGATGTCGGCGCTGGCGTTGTCTTTCTCGGCGGCGAACTTGGCGATTTCCTGGGCCGAGCTCATGTCAGTGTCGACGTGCTTGAGGCCGTAGTTTTTTGCCAGGTCTTCCCAGGTGCCTTTCCAGTTCGCCCAGTCATCGGGCATGCCGACGCTGTTCACGGCGCCTTCCGCTTTCGCAGCGGCTTCCAACGTTTTCAGATCGGTATCAGCGGCCATGGCGGCGGTGCACATGGCAATGGTCGAGCCTAACAGTGATGCCAGGAAAAGCTGTTTCATCCGAAGCTCCTATGGGTGTTTTCTACGCTGCGATTGCGGTTGTGTTGGTCTAGGTCAGCAATACCTGAGCCAATTTAGGCGAGCCCTGTGACAATTTGATGTCTGTGGTGGAGCGTTCAATCACGATCAGGTGCCTGCGCATTGGCTGCGAATTAAGCGTAGACCATGCTTAAACGCCTGATATGAAAGGATCTGGCTATAATTTTGCAGGGCGTGTCCACCGACCGTTCAGCGCCGCTGTCATCTGTCAGTCATGTGCGGTGCCTAGGCTTGCAGGAACGAAAACAGGGGCGACGCAAAATCGAACTTGCCCGAAAACAGTGCTGGTCTAGTCCAGATAGGTAACGTTGATGCGCATCGATGCAACCAAAGCGGTGACAACCATCGGCCAGGTCCTGCAAGAGCAGCTTGATCACGGGTTGCTGGCGGCCGGCAGCAAGCTGCCGGCCGAGCGCAAACTCAGTGAGCTGTTCGGGACCACACGGATCACCGTGCGCGAAGCGTTGTTGCAGCTTGAAGCTCAGGGGCAGATCTATCGGGAAGAGCGCCGGGGCTGGTTCGTCTCGCCACCACGCCTGGCCTACAACCTGATGCAACGCAGCCACTTCCATGCGATGGTCGCCGCTCAAGGGCGGGTGCCTTCGACCCAGGTGATTTCCGCGCGCCTGCAACCGGCCTCGGCGGCCGTGTGTGCCTGGTTGCAGCTGCCTGCACTGTCCAGCGTGATCCAGATCTGCCGCGCCCGGCGTATCGATGAGCGGCTGGTGCTGTACGTCGAGCACTACCTGAACCCACAGTATTTTCCGGACATCCTCGAGTTCGATCTAAACCAATCGATGACCGAGCTGTACGCCCGGCATTACGACCTGCATTACGGTCGGGTGAAGTTCGAGATCGTACCCACCTCGCTGCAGCCGGAAGCCGCGGCGGCGCTGAAAGTCTCGGTGGGCAGCCCCGGACTGAGGATCGCCCGGGTCAACTATGACCAGCACCAGCGGCTGATCGACTGCGACCTGGAGTTCTGGCGCCACGATGCGATTCATGTCGGCGTCGATGTGCCGGAGCAATCGTCCGCGACCTGAGGCGAAGTCAGAGCGACTCGTTGAGTTTGGCGAGGATCTTGAACACCACTGTGGCGAGGATCAGCAGCATGCCGATCCACATGGCGAAGACCCCGACGTTCTTGTCGCGGAAGTTGAAGCCGATGGCCAGCAGGATCATGCCGGCGATGATCGGCACCAGCATGGCGTGGAATGCAGACATCGAGATCATGGCGACGGCCTTGTCGGGGGGGCGATAAGGTCAGTCTAGTTGGGGTTTGGCGAGGTCGTGCTGACCTCTGTCAGTGCATTCCCGATTTCAGGTCGAACGCTGTTGTGGCGAGGGAGCGTG
>NZ_JALJDX010000206.1 GCF_022952855.1 Pseudomonas sp. RGM2987
ACGATTCAAAAACCCGCATCTGGCAAAGTTCTAGGGCCTGCTTCGCAGCCCAGCGGGAGCAAGCTCCCTCGCCACAGGGTTGGTGTTTACCTGAAGAACGGCACATCCCCCAGTATGGTCGCCCGGTGCATCACTCGTCGCGCCGGGCGGTAGTCATCCACTGCAAAGTGCTGGGTCACGCGGTTATCCCAGAACGCCACGTCATTGGCCTGCCAACGCCAGCGAAGGGTGAACTCCGGGCGGGTGGCGTGGGCGAACAGCAGTTTCAGGATCGCCTCGCTTTCGCTTTCCGACAGCTCGTTGATGCGCGTGGTGAAGCCTTCGTTGACGAACAATGAGCGCCGTCCACTCACCGGGTGAGTGCGAATCACTGGATGGGATAGCGGCGGGTTCTTGCGGCGCGCTTCTTCCCAGCGCGCCAAGTCCTCGGCGGTGTTGCCGAAGCGCTCCAGCGGAAAGGATCGGGTGAAGTCGTGGGTCGCCGTCAGGCCTTGCAGCATCTGCTTCAAGGGCGTCGACAGGGCTTCATAAGCCGCGATGCCACTGGCCCACAAGGTGTCGCCGCCGAACGCCGGCAGCAGCTTGGCGCTGAGCACCGCGCCCAGGGCGGGGGTGGGCAGGAAGGTCACGTCGGTGTGCCACACGGCGTTGTCGCGCACATCGGTGACCGCCGTGTCGAGCACCAGGACTTCGGGCTGCTCCGGCACATTGGGGTAGATCGGATGAATATGCAGGTCGCCGAAGTACGCGGCGAAACGCGCCTGTTGCTGCGGTTCGATCGGCTGCTCCCGAAAGAAGAGCACCTGATGCTCAAGCAGTGCCTGCTCGATAATCTCGCGATCCTGCGCGCTCAATGGCTGGCTGATATCGATCCCGTCGATTTGCGCGCCGAGGGCGCTGCTCAATGGGGTAATGCTCGCACGGTTCATCGCTATGTCTCGCTTGGCGCCGAATCGTCGGCGTGGTCATTGGGGATCAATGGGCCTGGCCATGCCATGGCACCAGTTTGCGTTGCAGGGCGCGCAGGCCCATTTCCATGGCGAAGGCGATTAGTGCGATCACCAGGATGCCCAGCACCACCACATCGGTCACCAGGAACTGCGCCGCTGACTGCACCATGAACCCCAGGCCGCTGGTGGCGGCGATCAGCTCGGCAGCCACCAGCGTCGACCAGCCCACGCCCAGGCCGATGCGTATCCCGGTGAGAATGTCCGGCAGGGCGCTGGGCACGATCACATGGCGAATCAACTGGATGCGCGTGGCACCCAGCGATTGCGCCGCCCGCAGTTTGGCCGGGTCGACGGTGCGCACGCCGGTGGCGGTGGCGATGGCAATCGGCGCGAAGATCGCCAGATAAATCAGCAGCACCTTCGACAGCTCGCCGATGCCGCACCAGATGACGATCAATGGCAGATAAGCCAAGGGTGGAATCGGTCGGTAGAACTCAATCAGCGGATCGAGCACACCCCGGGCAATGCGGTTGGCACCAATCGCAATGCCCACCGGCACCGCCGTCAAAATGGCAAACAGCAGGCCCAGGCCGATTCGCTGGAGGCTCGCGCCCAGGTGTTGCCAGAGCGTGGCGTCCATGTAGCCGCTGGTCGCCAGCAGCCAGCCTTTTTGCAGTACTGCCAAGGGCGAAGGCAGGAACAGCGGTTCGATCAGCCCGCTGGCGGTGATCGCCCACCAGACGGTCAGCAAAGCGATCAGTGTCAGGCTGCTGATCCAGCGGATACCCAGCTTGAACCGTGACCCGGTGACTGGGCGCCTGGTCGCGGGCTCACCGACCAAGGCAGGAACTTCGTAGCTGCTCATGCGCGCTCCTGTTGCCGAGTGGCGCTGCGTTGGGAGAAGACTTTGGCGAGTACATGCTCGCGGGTTTCGATAAAGCGCGGGTCGGATTTGATCGAGCGGGCCGACTCCCCATCGCCGTAGCGGCGACCGAAGTCCAGGCTCAAGCGCTCGACGACCTGCCCCGGGTTGGGCGCCAGCAGGATCAGGTCGGTGGCGAGGAAGACTGCTTCTTCAATGTCATGGGTGATCAGGAACACCGGTTTGGCGGTGCGCTGCCAGACTTGCAGCAACAGCTCCTGCATCTGCTCGCGAGTGAAAGCGTCCAGGGCACCAAAAGGCTCGTCCATCAACAGCAGGCGTGGGTCGGCCGCCAGCGCTCGGGCCAGGCCGACGCGCTGCTTCTGGCCGCCGGACAACTGCCAGACGCGGCGTTGCTCGAAACCGGCCAGGTCCACCAGGGCGAGCATTTCCCGGGCCCGGGCTTCGCGCTTTGACTTGGGGACGCCGGCCAGCTCCAGGCCGAACCCGACGTTCGCCAACACGTCTTGCCAGGGCAGCAGCGCATCGTCCTGGAACACCACGCCGCGTTCGGCACCCGGACCCTTGATGGGCACGCCGTCCAAGGTGATCTGTCCGGCGCTGGGCTCGACGAATCCGGCGATCAGGTTCAACAGCGAGGTCTTGCCACTGCCGGACGGGCCGAGGGCTACCAGCAATTGCCGGGGTCCCAGGGTCAATGAAATATCCTCCAGTACAGGTTCCGCTGCACCGGGGTACTGTGCGCTGATGCGCTCCAGCTGTAGCAAGGCCATTGCGATGTCTCCCGAATGTGATCAGCGAGTGATGTATTTGGCGCTGACGTACGGCGCGTAATCCGGCAGTACGGCTTCGACCTTGCCTTGCTCCTTGAGGAACGCCGCGGTGTTGGTAATGGCCTGGGTGGTTGGTGCGCCGAGGCTCACCACCTGGTCGGCGGCCAGCGGATAGACGTTGCCCTGCAGCAACAGTGGGATGTCAGTGGCCTTGGCGCCGGAGAGCTTCACCAGTTTGTCGATGTTGGACGCATCGGCCAGCCAGGCCTGCGGATCCTTGCGGTACTGGGCGTAGGCGTCCAGCGTGACCTTGGCGAAGGCGGTCACGATTTCCGGGTGCTTCTGGGCGAAGTCCTTGCGCACGATCCAGGCGTCAAAGGTCGGCGCGCCGAACTGGGCCAGTTCGGCGGAGGTGATCAGCACCTTGCCGTTTTCCTTGGCTACGCCCAGGGCCGGGTCCCAAACGTAAGTGGCGTCGATATCGCCGCGCTTCCAGGCCGCGATGATGGCCGGTGGCGCCAGGTTCAGGATGGTGACTTTCGCAGGATCGATGTTCCAGTGCTTCAACGCGGCGAGCAGGCTGTAGTGACCGGTGGACACGAACGGTACGGCGACCTTCTTGCCAATCAGGTCCTGCGGGGTCTTGATCCCGGAACCATCGCGAGCCACCAGCGCCTCGGCGGCGCCGATCTGGGTGGCGATGAGGAAAGTTTCCACCGGAACCTTGCGGGTGATGGCGGCGGTCAAGGGGCTGGAACCGAGGTAGCCGATCTGCACATCACCCGAGGCGATGGCGGTAATAACATCGGCGCCGTTATCGAACTTGCGCCAGTCGATCTTGGCCTGGGTGGCTTTTTCATAGGCACCGCCGGCCTGGGCCGCTTTGGCCGGGTCGACCGTGGTCTGGTACGCGACGGTCAGGTCGGCCGCCTGGGCGAAAAGACTCGCTGCGGCCAGGGAGGCGGCCGCGAGAAGGCGAAGGGGGAAACTCAAAGTCATGGGAAAGCTCCTCAACAGGCCACCGGATGTTTGGTGTTGGAGGAGACTAAATGATCTAAGAATCTAAAAATAAATAACTTTTTAGAATGAGCTTATCAGCGAAAAAATTAGCGAATGGCGAGCACATGCTGTTGTGGCGAGGGAGCTTGCTCCCGCTCGGTTGCGCAGCAACCGCAGAATCTTGAGCCTGCTGCGCAGTCCAGCGGGAGCAAGCTCCCTCGCCACAAATCAGAGTCGTTCAGTTACTGATCGCCAGAATGCTCGCCTGGTACGAACCCACGAACACATCGAAATCACCCACCTCGTTCTGCTCAAGCTCGGTTTGCTGGACCAGGGATTGGCGGGCGGCCTCTTCGAATGCGTCCTGCTCCTGGGCGGGCAACGGCTCGGCGCGGAAGAACTCGGCGTGGGCCTTGCTCTGGCGCCGGGAGAACTGGGCGAAGCTTTCCTGATGCTCGGCCATGGCGGCCAGCACCTGGGCGGAAGGCGTCAGGGATGGATCGCGCACCTTTGCCAATTGCGCGTCCAGCGCCTGGCGATGGGCGTCGCCACCGTGGCTCTGGTCGAGCAACGAGGCCAGCGGCGCGATTTTTTCCAGCAGTTCGATGGCCCAGGCCTGCATGTCCACCGCCTGGCCACAGCGCTGCAATTGCAGGCCAGGCTTGCGGCCTTCCTTGACCACCGTCAGGAAGTTGGTTGTCGCGTTGCCGCAGTCGTTGTTTTCCAGTTGCGGGCTGTCGTTGAGGCCGCAATACAACAGGAATGCATCGAGGAAACGCGATTCAGTGAGGTCGATGCCCATCGGAAGGAACGGGTTGATGTCCAGGCAGCGTACTTCGACGTACTGGATACCCCGGGCCATCAAGGCCTGGATCGGCCGTTCGCCGGTGTAGGTCACGCGTTTGGGGCGGATGTTGGAGTAGTACTCGTTTTCGATCTGCAGGATGTTGGTATTGAGCTGGACCCATTCGCCGTTCTGATGGGTACCGACCTCGACATACGGCGCGTAGGGTGTCGCCACGGCCTTGCGTAGGCTGTCGGTGTAGCTCGCCAGGTCGTTGTAGCAAGGCGTGAGGCCGGCCTGGGCGTTGCTCTGGTAACCCAGGTCGCTCATGCGCAGGCTGGTGGCGTAGGGCAGGTACAGCGTGTCGGGATCGAGTTGCTCCAACTGGTGCGGACGGCCGCGCAGGAAGCCGGCATCCAGGGCCGGTGAGGCGCCGAACAGGTACATCAGCAGCCAGCTGTAGCGGCGGAAATTACGGATCAGCGCGATGTAGGCCGAGGACTGGAAGTCGCGGTCGCTGACATCGGCGGCTTCGTCCTGGCGCAGCAAAGGCCAGAGCTTTTCCGGCAGCGAGAAGTTGTAGTGAATCCCGGCGATGCATTGCATGGTCTTGCCGTAGCGCAGGGCCAGGCCCTTTCGGTAGACATACTTGAGCCGACCGATGTTCGAGGTACCGTAGTACGCAATCGGGATGTCTTCCTCGGCCGGCAGCGGACACGGCATCGAGGGACTCCACAGGTATTCGTCGCCCAGTTTGCTGTAGGCGAACCGGTGGATCCGGTCGAGGCTGCGCAGGGTGTCGGCCGGGTCGGCCAGGGCCGGGGTGATGAACTCCAGCAGCGACTCGGAGTAGTCGGTGGTGATCTGCTCGTTGGTCAGCGCCGAACCCAGGGCCTTGGGGTGCGGGGTCTGGGCCAAGCGGCCATTCTCCGTGACGCGTAGGCATTCACGCTCGATGCCGTGCAGGCACTGTTCGAGCAGGGAGAGGTTGGCGCGCTCACCGAGCAGGGCCAGGCGGCGGTTTAAAAGGTCGCTCAAGTTGAATTCCTTCACGCGTCAGTCGCCCCAATATGGGGGTGGGCTGGACGGTCTACAAGGGTGAAGTTAAAACTGGCGTTTTCGCCTGGTTATTGAGCGCCATATTCCCTGTGGGAGCGGCGGCGCGGCATTCATGGCGCCGAAATTAACTCAAATCGAGGGTGGGGAGCTATAGGACAGCGAACGTGCCTTGCGCTTTTGCGACCAGTTTGTCGCCTTGCATGACCTCGGCCTCGACCACCAATGTGCGCCGGCCCGGATGGATCACCCGGGCGGTGCACAGCACTTCGCCCTCGGACACGGCGCGGATGTAGTTGATCTTGCATTCGATGGTCGCGCTTTGCTGGTCAAAGCCATGGACGCTGGAGCAGGCCAGGCCCATGGCAATGTCCACCAGGCTGAACAGCGCCCCGCCGTGCAGCTTGCCGCCACGATTGCGCAACGGTGCCTCAAGGCTCAGGGCGACTTGCGCCACCCCTTCCTCAAGACTGTGCAGGCGGCAGCCGAGCAGCTTGAAAAAAGCGCTTTCCACCAACCCGGCTGGTACGTCCATCAGCGTTTCTTCAACTGCTTGGCGTTGGCGAACAACGAGGCCATGGCGTTGTTGGCCGGGGCCGCGGTGGCGGTTTCCTTGCGTGGAGCGGTGTTCTGCGGCTGGCGCGGCGTCGAGCCCGGACGAGCGCCACGGGCCCCGTCGACTTTTTCGCCCGGCGTGTCGCTCATGCGCATCGACAGGCCGACGCGTTTGCGCGGGATGTCGACTTCCATGACCTTCACTTTCACCACATCACCGGCCTTCACGGCTTCGCGCGGGTCCTTGATGAATTTCTCCGACAGCGCCGAAATATGTACCAGGCCGTCCTGATGCACGCCGATGTCGACGAACGCACCGAAGTTGGTGACGTTGGTCACCACGCCCTCGAGAATCATCCCCGGTTGCAGGTCCTTGAGGTCTTCGACGCCTTCCTGGAACTCGGCGGTCTTGAACTCCGGACGCGGGTCGCGACCCGGTTTTTCCAGCTCCTGCAAGATGTCGGTCACGGTCGGCAGGCCGAAGGTTTCGTCGGTGAATTTTTTCGGATCCAGGCGCTTGAGGAACGCCGCGTCGCCGATCAGCGAGCGGATGTCGCGGTCGGTCTGGGCGGCGATGCGTTGCACCAGCGGGTAGGCTTCGGGGTGGACCGCCGAGGAATCCAGCGGGTTGTCGCCGTTCATGACGCGCAGGAAGCCGGCGGCCTGTTCGAAGGTCTTTTCGCCCAGGCGCGGGACTTTTTTCAATGCGGCGCGAGTCTTGAATGCACCATGTTCGTCGCGGTGGGTGACGATGTTCTGCGCCAGGGTGGCATTGAGCCCCGAGATCCGCGCCAGCAACGCCACCGAAGCGGTGTTCACGTCTACGCCCACGGCGTTCACGCAGTCTTCGACCACGGCGTCCAGGCCGCGGGCCAGTTTCAATTGGGAAACGTCATGCTGGTACTGGCCGACACCGATGGATTTCGGATCGATCTTCACCAGTTCCGCCAGCGGATCCTGCAGGCGACGAGCAATGGACACCGCGCCACGGATCGACACGTCCAGGTCCGGGAACTCCTTGGAGGCCAGTTCCGACGCCGAGTAAACGGAGGCACCGGCTTCCGAGACCATCACTTTGGTCATCTTCATGGCCGGGTATTTCTTGATCAGCTCGGCGGCCAGTTTGTCGGTCTCGCGGCTGGCGGTGCCGTTGCCGATGGCGATCAGGTCCACCGAATGCTTGGCGCACAGGGCGGCGAGCACGGCGAGGGTCTGGTCCCACTTGTTGTGCGGCACGTGCGGGTAGACCGTGGCGTGGTCCAGCAGCTTGCCGGTGGAGTCCACCACCGCCACCTTGCAACCGGTGCGCAGGCCCGGGTCCAGGCCCAGGGTCGCGCGAGGGCCAGCCGGGGCGGCCAGCAGCAGGTCGTGCAGGTTGTGGGCGAAGACGTTGATCGCCTCGGTCTCGGCGCTGTCGCGCAACTCGCCCAGCAGGTCGGTTTCCAAGTGGGTGTAGAGCTTGACCTTCCAGGTCCAGCGCACTACTTCGGCCAGCCACTTGTCAGCGGGGCGGTTCTGGTTCTGGATGCCGAACTGCTGGCCGATCATGCCTTCGCACGGGTGCATGGTGCCGGGCAACTCATCACCGACTTTCAGCGCGGAGCTGAGGATGCCTTCGTTGCGGCCACGGAAAATCGCCAGGGCGCGGTGGGATGGCATGCTCTTGAGCGGCTCGTCATGTTCGAAGTAATCGCGGAACTTCGCCCCTTCCTCTTCCTTGCCAGCGATCACGCGGGCGCTGAGGATGGCTTCCTGCTTGAGGAAGTTGCGCAGTTTTTCCAGCAGGTTGGCGTCTTCGGCGAAACGCTCCATGAGGATGTACTTGGCGCCTTCCAGCGCGGCCTTGACGTCCGCCACGCCTTTTTCGACATTGACGAAGCGCGCCGCCTCGACTTCCGGGGTCAGGCTCGGATCGTTGAACAGGCCGTCGGCCAGCTCACCGAGGCCGGCTTCCAGGGCAATCTGGCCCTTGGTGCGGCGCTTTTGCTTGTACGGCAGGTACAAGTCTTCGAGGCGGGTCTTGGTGTCGGCCAGCTTGATGTCGCGCTCCAGCGCCGGGGTCAGCTTGCCTTGCTCCTGAATGCTGGCCAGGATGCTGATGCGCCGTTCGTCGAGTTCGCGCAGGTAGCGCAGGCGCTCTTCCAGATGACGCAACTGGGTGTCATCGAGGCTGCCGGTCACTTCTTTCCGGTAACGGGCGATGAAAGGCACTGTGGAGCCTTCATCGAGTAGCGCGACGGCCGCTTCGACCTGTTGCGGGCGTACGCCGAGTTCCTCGGCGATGCGGCTGTTGATGCTGTCCATAAAACCACCTGACAAATGATGAAATCAGGCTCGCCACCGCAGCAGTGGGGCTCGGCGAGACTGGTTGAGCGGCCTGGCATGGTCCGCTGCCTGGATCAACAGGCTGGCTGTTGACCCGCGAAATTCAGAAAGTGCTGCCGGCCAGGGGAAAATACCCGCCGGGTGATGAATAACCGACATTCCCTGGCACAAAAGGCCGCGCATTATAACCAGCGTTCCGTGCTTAGGGAGTGGTGCGTGGTCTGTAGGCTCAATCCGCGGATTTGTGGAGTTGGAGGAAAAATCTGCTAACAATGCACTCGGGTGCGTATAACGGCAGCTAGGCCATAATGCGCGCCAAGATCAAAGGAGCTTCCTATGAGCAGCACTGCACAAACTGCTGAAGGCGAAAAAATTCTTATCGTTGACGACGATCCTGGGCTGAGCAGCCTGCTGGAGCGTTTCTTCGTCAGCAAGGGCTACCGCGCCCGTACCGTACCCAATACCGAGCAAATGGACCGGCTGCTGGCCCGTGAGGTTTTCAACCTGGTGGTGCTTGACCTGATGCTGCCCGGGGAAGACGGCCTGACCGCTTGCCGCCGGCTGCGCGGCGCGAACAACCAGATCCCGATCATCATGCTGACCGCCAAGGGCGACGAGCTGAGCCGTATCAAGGGTCTGGAACTGGGCGCCGACGATTACCTGGCCAAGCCGTTCAACCCGGACGAACTGATGGCCCGGGTGAAAGCGGTCCTGCGTCGCCAGTCGGCTCCGGTGCCTGGCGCGCCGGGCAGCGAAGATGAAAGCGTGACGTTCGGCGACTACGAATTGTCCCTGGCCACTCGCGAGCTCAAGCGCGGCAATGAAGTCCACATGCTTACCACCGGTGAGTTCGCGGTGCTCAAGGCTCTGGTGATGAACGCTCGCCAGCCGCTGACCCGCGACAAGTTGATGAACCTGGCCCGGGGTCGAGAGTGGGACGCGCTGGAGCGCTCCATCGACGTGCAGATTTCCCGTCTGCGCCGGATGATCGAACCCGATCCATCCAAGCCGCGTTATATCCAGACGGTCTGGGGCGTGGGGTATGTCTTCGTGCCGGATGGCGCCGCCGGCAAGTGATCGGTGATTTGTAGGAGCGGGTGGCCTGGTAGTTTGAATATTTTTCCTACCAGGCGACTCGCGGTCCGTCATTGTGCGAGCATCGTTCGCTCCTGCAAGTGTGTAGCGGTTATTCATGAAAACCCCCGTTTGGTTCCCCCAGAGCTTTTTCTCCCGCACCCTCTGGCTGGTGCTGATCGTCGTGCTCTTTTCCAAGGCGCTGACGCTGGTGTACCTGCTGATGAACGAGGACGTTCTCGTGGACCGGCAGTACAGCCACGGCGTGGCCTTGACCTTGCGGGCCTACTGGGCGGCGGACGAAACCAACCGAACGAAGATCGCCGAGGCGGCCACCCTGATCCGCGTGGTCGGTGCCGGTGTCCCAGAAGGTGAACAACACTGGCCCTACAGCGAGATCTATCAACGGCAAATGCAGGCTGAGCTGGGTGCCGACACCGAGGTCCGCCTGCGCATGCATTCGCCTCCGGCGCTGTGGGTGCGGGCCCCGAGCCTGGGGGATGGCTGGCTGAAGGTGCCGTTGTACCCGCATCCGCTGCGCGGGCAGAAAATCTGGAACGTGCTCGGCTGGTTCCTGGCCATCGGCCTGCTGTCTACGGCCTCGGCATGGATCTTCGTCAGTCAGCTCAACCAGCCGTTGAAGCGGCTGGTCTACGCCGCCCGCCAGCTGGGCCAGGGCCGTAGCGTCCGATTACCCATCAGCGACACGCCCAGCGAGATGACCGAGGTCTACCGTGCCTTCAACCAGATGGCCGAGGATGTCGAGCAGGCCGGGCGCGAGCGTGAACTGATGCTTGCCGGTGTTTCCCACGACCTGCGCACACCGCTGACGCGGCTGCGCCTGTCCCTGGAATTGATGGGCGAGCACACCGACCTGACGGACGAAATGGTCCGCGACATCGAAGACATGGACGCGATCCTCGACCAGTTCCTGGCGTTCATTCGCGACGGTCGCGATGAGTCCGTGGAAGAGGTTGACCTGAGTGACCTGGTGCGGGAAGTCGCTGCGCCGTATAACCAGGCCGATGAGAAAGTGCACCTGCGCCTGGAACCGATCCAGCCGTTCCCCTTGCGCCGCGTGTCGATGAAGCGGCTGTTGAACAACCTGATCGGCAATGCCCTGAACCACGCCGGGTCCGACGTCGAAGTCGCGGCCTACGTCTCCGGGGATACCAGTGCGCCATATGTGGTACTGAGTGTCATGGACCGTGGGGCCGGCATCGATCCGTCGGAGCTGGAAGCGATTTTCAATCCTTTCACCCGCGGCGACCGCGCCCGGGGCGGGAAGGGCACGGGGCTGGGCCTGGCCATCGTCAAGCGCATTGCCTCGATGCATGGCGGCAATGTCGAATTGCGCAACCGCGTCGGCGGCGGCCTGGAAGCGCGGGTGCGCTTGCCGTTGGGGTTGATGCTGCCTCGGGATGCGGTTTAGCGAATCTCTTTCAGGCGTGAGCCTGATGTGGGGGCGGGCTTGCTCGCGAACGCGGTCTGACATTCAATATTTATGTCGACTGAACCACCGCTTTCGCGAGCAAGCCCGCTCCCACAGGTTTTTCCTGGTTAACCCTTGCCCTTGGTCCGGGTCATGTTCGGCCCGCCATTCTTTTCCAGATGCTCGATGATGATCCCCGCCACGTTCTTGCTGGTGGTGGTCTCGATCCCTTCCAGGCCGGGCGAGGAGTTGACTTCCATCACCAACGGTCCGTGGTTGGAGCGCAGGATGTCCACGCCGGCCACGGCCAGGCCCATGACTTTTGCGGCACGCAGCGCAGTCATGCGTTCTTCCGGGGTGATCTTGATCAGGCTGGCGCTGCCGCCGCGATGCAGGTTGGAACGAAACTCGCCGGGCTTGGCCTGGCGTTTCATCGAGGCAATCACCTTGTCGCCCACCACGAAGCAACGAATGTCCGCGCCACCGGCTTCCTTGATGTATTCCTGGACCATGATGTTCTGCTTCAGGCCCATGAACGCTTCGATCACCGATTCCGCCGCCGTGGCGGTCTCGCACAGGACCACGCCGATGCCCTGGGTGCCTTCCAGCACCTTGATCACCAGCGGGGCGCCGTTGACCATGGCGATCAGGTCGGGGATGTCGTCGGGGGAGTGGGCGAAGCCGGTCACGGGCAGGCCGATACCCCGGCGCGACAGCAACTGCAGCGAGCGCAGCTTGTCCCGGGAGCGGGCAATGGCCACGGATTCGTTGAGGGGATACACGCCCATCATTTCGAACTGGCGTAACACGGCGCAACCGTAAAACGTCACCGATGCGCCAATGCGCGGAATCACCGCATCGAAGCCTTCCAGCGGTTTGCCACGGTAGTGGATCTGCGGCTTGTGGCTGGCAATGTTCATGTAGGCGCGCAGGGTGTCGATCACCACCATTTCATGGCCTCGTTCGGTCCCGGCTTCAACCAGGCGACGAGTGGAATACAGACGCGGGTTTCGCGACAGCACAGCGATCTTCATGCAACACCTGTGGCAGAGGTAGTGGACACCGGAAACACCGGTTTATCTTGAACGTATTTGTTGCCTGGACTGACCACCAACTGGCCGTCGATCAAGGCTTTGGAACCCAGCAACAGGCGATAGCGCATGGATTTTCGGCAGGCCAGGGTGAATTCGACCCGCCAGATCCGATCGCCCAGCGCCAGCGTGGTGCTGATCACGTAGCGGACCTGGGCGTGGCCGTTGGAGCTTTTTATGGTCTTGCGCGCCACCAACGGGGCTTCGCAGCGTCGATGGCGCAGTTGCACCACCGTGCCCAGGTGCGCCGTGAAGCGTACCCACTTCTCGCCATCGCGCTCGAAGGGTTCGATGTCCGTGGCGTGCAGGCTGGAGGTGCTGGCGCCGGTGTCGATTTTCGCCCGCAGGCCCGCGACTCCCAGGTCCGGGAGCGCCACCCACTCGCGCAGGCCGACAACAGTCAAATGGTCAAAAGTCTTCAATAAAAAAACCTGCGATCAGTACATCGGATCGTGGACTCCGCGAATCGCGGTATTCACGCAGAATAATCACAAAATGGCGACAGTTATCTACCCACCTGTTTCCGCTCGTAACTTTCAGCACAGGGGGCTGGAGTCGGCTCGGCGGCATTCTATCTGTCGGCCCCGATTCGTGCGCTCGACAAAAACGGTAGTACAGTTCTGACTGTTGGCGGAAAGAGGAATTGCAGTGACACAAAAAAATGCAGAGGACGACAAGGTCCGGCTCGATAAATGGCTGTGGGCGGCGCGGTTTTATAAGACGCGCGCGCTCGCCAAGGCCGCCATCGAAAGCGGCAAGGTCCATCACCGGGGCGAGCGTTGCAAGCCAGGCAAGGAACCTCGTGTCGGCGATGAGTTCGTCATCCGTGCAGGGTTCGATGAAAAGACCGTGGTGGTCGAGGCCCTGTCGATCGTGCGTCGCGGCGCGCCTGAGGCGCAGGCGCTGTATCGGGAGACCGAAGCAAGCATCGCCAGGCGCGAAGCCGCGGCGGCCCAACGCAAGGCTGGCGCCCTGGGTGTCAGCACCGATGGCAAACCGAGCAAGAAGCAGCGCCGGGACCTGTTCAAGTTTCGGGGCGACAACAGCGAATGAGACATTTGCCATGGGGTGGCATAGCTCTATGGCCAGAGAGTTTTCCTGTGGCGAGGGAGCTTGCTCCCGCTGGGACGGTCCGACGCCTCGGGCGAAGCGGCCCCAAGATTTTTGCGGTCGCTGCGCAACCGAGCGGGAGCAAGCTCCCTCGCCACGATGCTTGCGCCAGTCCCTTCCCGTCAGGCAAACCCAAGCGTTGCTTGGAACCCACCCTGAATGCCCATAAAATGCCTGCCATTAATTGTCATCACCTCAGATACCAGACCCTATGACTGATCTACCGGACACCGACTTCACCCAACGTTTCATCTTCGATGACAGCGACGCCCGCGGCGAGCTGGTGTCGTTGGAGCGTAGCTACGCGGAAGTCCTCGCCAAGCACTCCTATCCGGAGCCGGTCGCGCAACTGCTCGGCGAACTGATGGCGGCAGCGGCGCTGTTGGTCGGCACCCTGAAGTTCGATGGTTTGCTGATCCTGCAGGCCCGTTCCGAGGGGCCGGTGCCACTGTTGATGATCGAGTGCTCCAGCGAGCGCGAGATTCGTGGCCTGGCGCGTTATGACGCCGAGCAGATCGCGCCCGATGCGACCCTGGCGGACATGATGCCCAACGGCGTATTGGCCCTGACGGTCGACCCGACCCACGGCAAGCGTTATCAGGGTATCGTCGATCTTGATGGGGTGACTCTCGCTGACTGCTTCACCAACTATTTCGTCATGTCCCAACAGACCAACTCGCGGTTCTGGCTCTACGCCGACGGGCGGCGCGCCCGCGGTTTGCTGCTGCAACAACTGCCCGCCGATCGCATTCGCGACCCGGAAGAACGCGACGCCAGTTGGCAGCACGTCACCGCTCTGGCCAGCACCCTGAGCGCCGATGAGTTATTGAGCCTGGACAACGAAACCGTACTGCACCGTCTCTACCATGAAGAGCAGGTGCGCCTGTTCGACGGCCAGGCGTTGCGCTTCCAATGCAGTTGCTCCCGTGAACGTTCCGCCAATGCGCTGGTCAGTCTGGGTCTGGAAGATGCGCAGCAACTGGTGATCGAGCATGGCGGCGCCATCGAGATCGATTGCCAGTTTTGCAACGAGCGCTACCTGTTCGATGCGGCGGACATCGCTCAATTGTTCGCCGGTGCGGGTGTCGACACGCCGTCAGATACTCGTCACTAAAACGCTTCAGCGCAGGTAAATCTCCTGGCAAACGCCGGATTTACGCCGTACTGACGGGAGGGCCCTACTCTTTTTGGGCTTTTCTGGCATAATCCGGCCCACTTTTTTCGGGTAGTAGTGCGCGACTTCCTACTACAAAACGTTTGGAGCACTCGGCCACGGGCCGACGGGGAATCTCATGACGCAAGCCAATAACGCCGTGTACACCGATCTGAGTGTCGATGATCTGGTCAAAGAAGCCCTGAATCGCGGTGAAGGCGAGCTTGCCGATACTGGCGCGCTGGTTGTTCGTACCGGTCATCGTACCGGTCGCTCGCCAGTCGACCGTTTTATCGTAGAAGAGCCAACCACCAAGGACGCCATCGCCTGGGGCCCGATCAACCGCAAGTTCCCGGCCGACAAGTTCGATGCCCTGTGGAACCGCGTTGAGGCCTACCTGGGCGAGCGCGAGCGTTTTGTCTCCCACGTGCATGTAGGTTCCGATCCTGCGCACTACCTGCCAGTCAAGATGACCACCGAGACAGCCTGGCACAACCTGTTCGGCCGCTGCCTGTTCATCAACCCCGAGCAATACAACGCCGGTGGCAAGGATGAATGGCAGATTCTCAACGCGCCGAACTTCGTCTGCGAGCCTGAGCGCGACGGCACCAACTCCGATGGCACCGTGATCATCAACTTCGCGGCCAAGAAAGTACTGATCGCCGGGATGCGCTACGCCGGTGAAATGAAGAAAGCCCTGTTCTCCGTGCAGAACTTCCTGCTGCCGGCTGTTGATGTGCTGCCAATGCACTGCGCCGCCAACATGGGTGAAGAGGGTGACGTGACCCTGTTCTTCGGTCTGTCGGGCACCGGCAAGACCACCCTGTCCGCCGATGAAAGCCGTTACCTGATCGGGGACGACGAACACGGCTGGGGCGTGGGCGTGGTCTTCAACATCGAAGGCGGCTGCTATGCCAAGTGCATCGACCTGTCCGAGAAGAACGAGCCTGTGATCTGG
Source organism: Pseudomonas sp. RGM2987 (assembly GCF_022952855.1). Taxonomy (GTDB): domain Bacteria; phylum Pseudomonadota; class Gammaproteobacteria; order Pseudomonadales; family Pseudomonadaceae; genus Aquipseudomonas. Next base: position 15,144 of record NZ_JALJDX010000206.1, read on the forward strand.
AAAGCCATCCAGCACGGCGCTGTACTGGAAAACGTCGTCCTGGATCCGGTGACCAAGAAAGCCGACTACGCCGACGACAGCCTGACCCAGAACAGCCGTGCGGCCTACCCGCGCGAACTGATCGAAAAACGCGCACCGAAAAACCTCGGTGGCGAGCCAAATGCCGTGATCTTCCTGACCTGCGACCTGACCGGCGTGCTGCCACCGGTGTCGATCCTCAGCGAAGAACAAGCCGCCTACCACTTCCTGTCCGGCTACACCGCACTGGTGGGCTCGACCGAAATGGGTTCGGGCAGCGGCATCAAGTCGACCTTCTCCACCTGCTTCGGCGCCCCGTTCTTCCCGCGTCCTGCCGGTGAATACGCTGAACTGTTGATCAAGCGTATCCGCGGCTTCGGCTCCAAGGTCTACCTGGTCAACACCGGCTGGACCGGTGGCGGCTATGGCGTTGGCAAACGCTTCAACATCCCGACCACCCGTGCGGTGATTGCCGCTATCCAGAGCGGCGCGCTGATCGGTGCTGAAACCGAACACCTGGACATCATCAACCTGGACGTGCCACTGGCGGTCCCGGGCGTCGAGACTGGCTTGTTGAACCCACGCAACACCTGGGCTGACAAGGCTGCGTACGACGAAGCTGCCAAGGCACTGGCCGGTCTGTTCATCGAGAACTTCAAGAAGTTCGATGTGAGCACCGCGATCAAGGCTGCTGGTCCTCAGTTGTAAGGTTCGGTCAGCCAATGAAAAAGCCGCCTGACAGGGCGGCTTTTTTGTGGGCGACGCAAAGATGAAACACGGGCGCGATCTGCTGTTCAGGGTGCGGGGAAGTGCCAATATTCCAGCTGAATTTGAGGTAAACAACCAGAATAATGTCACTTAAGGCGTTGTGATCAATCCGTTCCTTCCAGTTCCAGTGTATCCCATCGTCGTGCCTTGATCGCCTTGTAGAGCATACCGATAGTCAACGGCACCTTCGTCCCACGGCCCTTGGCCCTGCGCTTTTGGAACACATCAAACCCTTCCGGTTGGAAATAGCGGTAGGCGTCGTAGTCGATGAGGTCGAGGGCGAATTGCTCCTCCATCGCTTCCATCAGATGCCGGGCATCCCCACCGTCGCAGCCCAGGTCGAGATTTATCGCCGTATCCAGGCGAATCGTCCTGTGTTCCGGCAGGCCAATTTCTTCGTGGAGCAGTTCCATGAGCTGGCGCATGGCGTAGTCATCGGGGAAGCCTGGGGCGAGGTGCATGGCGGAGAGTCCGGGCTGGTGGGCGTGTCTGGATGGGAAACTCCAGTGTGAAACCGTTGTTCACTGGAACAAAGAGGAATGATCCCACAACAATCCAGGAAGCGTCTGGTAAGCGTTCTTTTGGCTGCCCGGTAAGGTTTATCTCACCCTTTCAATCCAGGTTGATACGGCCGGGCAAGGACGAACGATGAGTAAAGGAAAACCCGGTGAGCCCCAGGTCTGGGAGCACCATGGTGGCGACTGGGGCTACAGGAGGCTGCGGGATATGACCCCAGCCGAGCTGGCCAAGCGAGAAGTCGACCAACAGCGCCACGACGCCATGCTCGGCAGACAGGACGCCTACATGAAGGCGCGTCTGGCCCAACTGCACCAAGAGCACGCTCCCGCTATACGGGGTTGCGTATTCACCAAGTCCTGCAAGTTGCCCGATGCGGTTATCGACTACTGCAATCCAACCGGCTACATCCCTACGGAGCTTGTGAAGGAATACGGCACGATGGCTCTGCTGGGTGGGCGCCAGGTAGACGAGTCGGGGCGTGTACCGCTGAAAAAAATCACCGGTGCGTTACCGGCCAGCTTCGGTACGTTTGCCTTGGGCGGGACGGCACTGAACGCGATAGGTACAGGCACCAGTGCCGCTGTCGGTGCAATCTCCGCACCTGTGGCGGCGGGTGCGCTGCTGGGTCTGGTGGGCTTGTTGGCGCCCACTAGCTTGGTGACGGCTCACTGTATACCGAAGATCAATTGCGCTCCCTGGAACACGCTCGGACCCGTGTGCGGCTGCATATCGAAACCCGAGTCGACGGGACGCTGAAAGGGTATGGCTACAACACCCAGACGCGACGTGACTGGGAAATGATTCCGGTGGTGACCTTCCAGGTTCGCGGCGACCTCTATGTGGCGGACTTTGGCGATGGGGTGGAGTTGATCTGGACGCCAGCGGCGGATCCTTCGACGACACTGGGAATACCGGCCCTGGAGGCCGCTCCCCAGGCACCTCATATCTGGATCTTCCCGCCAACCCCTGCGGCGGACAGCATTATCGTCAATCCGATTTATCCGCCGGAGTACAAGGATTTCATTCTTGTGTTTCCAGTGGGTTCCGGGGTTTCGCCGCTTTATATTGTGTTGAGTGTTTCTGATCATAAATATCATCCGACACCTAAAGGTGTTCTGCCTGCTTTCCCTGACCTTTTTCGTGTCCGGTCAAAAACTGCGGTACAAGGCGGAGGGGGGTTACGTCCGCGCTGGAATGATCGAGCGGGAAACATTTATGAATGGGATCGGCAGCATGGAGCGCTTGAAAAATACAACAAACGTGGAAAACACCAAGGCGAGTTCGATCATGTTACTGGTCATCAAACAAAAAGTGCGGATAAGACGAGGGAGGTAGATCCATGAGTTTTGCAGTGTTGGGCTTCCGTCCAGGCAAGGATGAACCGGTATTTGAGCAGAATCTCAGTCTGGTAACAGAGGAACTGAAGACCGTTATGGGCTGGAAAAGTGAGGATGATCACGTGGGAGTGGACTTCAGACTCTCTGTGACACAAGTACTGGAGATTGAACGCTTGGAGTCGGTGGCTTTTCCCCATGGCCTTGATCTGTATTTAACATCTTATGAGTGACGGTCAAAAATCGCGTAAGGTCGAGCTTAGAAGTTACCGACGGCTGCGGCCTCGTCGCCGGACCCAAGGACACCTGCCACATCCATCCGCTGAATGCCCGCCATCACACGAATAAATTTCAAAAAAACTCCCACGCTGACTAAGGTGAAGGCTGTCTTTGGATCGCCAACAAGAGAGCAAACATGAGCCAGACACCCTTCGATATTCAGCGCGCCGCCGTGGTCGGTGCAGGCACCATGGGGCGGGGCATCGTGATGTGCCTGGCCAACGCCGGCGTGGCGGTGCAGTGGGTCGACAACAATCCACAGATGCTTGAGCAAGCACTGGTTGCGGTGGCTGAAACCTACGCCCACAGCGTGCGCCAGGGACGTATTGACCAGGGCGAAGCCGATGCCCGGATCGCGCGGGTCACCCGCGCAGATGACTACACGGCAATCCGCGACGTGGATCTGGTGATCGAGGCGGTGTATGAAAACCTCGAGCTCAAGCAGAAAATTTTCCGTGAGCTCGATGGTTTGCTCAAGCCCGAGGCGATCCTGGCAAGCAATACGTCGGCCCTGGACATCGATGCCATCGCCGCAGTCACGCAACGGCCAGCCCAGGTCCTGGGCCTGCATTTCTTCAGCCCGGCGCACATCATGAAGCTGCTGGAAGTCGTACGCGGTGCGCAGACTTCCAAGGCGGTGCTGGAGGCAGCCCTGGCGTTGGGCAAGCGCATGGGCAAGGTCAGCGTGGTATCGGGCAATTGCCACGGTTTCATCGGTAACCGGATGCTGCACCCCTATGTATTGGAGGCGCGCAAGATGCTGCTGGAGGGAGCATTTCCCCATCAGGTTGACGCGGCGTTGCAGGCTTTTGGTTTCGCCATGGGGCCGTTCCGCATGTACGACGTCGTTGGGATCGATCTGGAATGGCGCGCCCGTGAGCTGGCGGGCAAAGGCCAGGATGCACCCGAGGTGCAGGTGGATAATCGCTTGTGCGAATTGGGGCGGTTCGGCCAGAAGAGCGGCAACGGTTACTATCACTACGAACCCGGTAGCCGACAGGCCGAGCATGACGTTGAAGTCGATGCGCTGGTGCTGCGGGTCAGCGAAGAACTGGGTTTCCAGCGTCGCGAGATTGGCCCGCAAGAAATTCGCGAGCGCTGCCTGCTGGCGCTGGTCAACGAAGGTACGAAGATCCTGCAGGAAGGCATTGCCGAGTCGGCTCACGATATTGACCTGGTCTACCTCAACGGCTACGGATTCCCGGCGGACAAGGGTGGCCCGATGGCCTGGGCCGATGGGCAGGGCCTGGATGATATCCATGCGCGGCTGCTGGAGCTTGAAACGAAGCAGGGCGACCAATGGAAGCCCGCGCGCCTGATCGGGGAATTGGCCGCCCAGGGCAAGGGCTTCGCCCAGCGCTAGGTCCAGTCCGGCGCAACGTACCAATCAACGAGCCACCACAAGGACAACTGATGCCCCAACGTTCCGAATACCTGCACTTGCAACCGCTTACTACCCGCTGGCATGACAACGATGTGTACGGTCACGTCAACAACGTCACCTATTACAGTTTTTTCGATACGGCGGTGAACACCTACCTGATCGAAGTCGGTGGCCTGGATATCCATGGTGGCGAAGTAGTAGGGTTCGTGGTGAGCTCGTCCTGCGACTACTTTGCCTCAATCGCTTTCCCGGAAAAAATTGAAGTCGGTTTGCGCGTTGCCAAACTGGGCAGTAGCTCGGTGCAGTACGAGCTGGCGGTGTTCAAGGAAGATGAAGAGGAGGCGTGCGCAGCGGGACGGTTTGTCCACGTGTTCGTGGACCGGGCGTCGAATCGGCCGGTGGCGATTCCGGATCGGCTGCGCGGCGCTTTGCAGCAATTGGTGGTCTGAAACGAAAATCGCAGCCTGCGATCAGCGCCAGGCGCTGTCGGGGGCTGCGATTGTCAACGGCGCTATACCGTCAGCCGTTAGTCGCGGTAGTGGCGATGGTGATGCTTGCGATGCCCATAGGCATGGCCGCGACCCGGATGGCCGTCACGGTAGTAGCGACGGTCACCGCGGCGATTGTCATAACGACGGTCATCGTCATCATCCTTGCCCATGTAGTTACCCAGCGCGCCGCCGGCACCGCCGCCAGCTGCCGCGCCGATCAGGCTACCGGTGGAGCCGCCTACGCTGCGGCCGACCACGTTACCGCCGGCCGCGCCCAGCGCGCCGCCAATGGCTGCTTCGCCGCGGCTGTGTTTGTCTGCACCGACCGCACTACCGCCCGCGCCGCCGAGGGCCGCGCCAATAGTGGAACCGGTGTTGCCGCCCAGGGACTGGCCGACGACCGAACCCAAAACCCCGCCCAATGCGCCGCCAACACCTGCTTCGGCAGTACCGCCCGCAGAGGCGATGCCGCTGACCAGGCCAAGGGACAACAAGAGAATGGAGGAGAACTTCATAGAGGAGCCTCAAAGGGATGACGGCGCGATCCTGAGGCTGGCTTCGCTTGGTGACAATCGAAATCCGACGAGTAACACGACTTGTGCACAATTCTCTAAGTTACTGTTTTCCGGGCGGAACTTAAGCTGTTTTGCTCGGTCTTTAGCTACTTCAGACAGGCTGTTTTCTATGGGAAACGGCCTTTTTTGTGGGCGGTCGAAAAGTGCGATGGGTGGCGTAATACCGTTCACTTAACGCGTATGAACTCATCGTGGCGAGGGAGCTTGCTCCCGCTGGGACGGTCCGACGCCTCGGGCGTAGCAGCCCTTTTTTGTGAGCGCTGCGCACTGGAGCGCCAGCCCGGTCAAGCGGGAGCAAGCTCCCTCGCCACGGGTTCAGCGATGTCCTTGAGTGAGCAGTATTGCGATGGGGCGAGGGTTTTTGCCCCTCGCCCACAGGAACGTCAGGCCGACTTGGCCAGGATCAAGTGATCCTCGCTGGCCGCTTCCAGGCGAATCGCCACGAATTTCGACGTCGGTGTATGGCTGCCGTCGCCGGTGCTTTCCAGCGGTACCAACGGGTTCACTTCAGGGTAATAGGCCGCTGCCTGCCCGGCCGGAATGTCGAACGCCAGCAGGGTGAAACCCTTGACCCGACGTTCGCGGCCATCATCCCAGAGCGAGACGATGTCGGCTTTCTGCCCCGGCCTGAAGCCCAGGCGGATGATGTCGGCCTCGTTGACGAACAACACATCGCGCTGGCCTTTGACGCCGCGATAACGGTCATCGAGACCATAGATGGTGGTGTTGTACTGATCGTGGGAGCGCATCGATTGCATGATCAGGTCCGGCAACTGGCCGGTGGCGCGGGTGCGTTCGTGCACCAGGTCGGCCGGTAGCAGGTTGGGCTTGAAGTTGGCCCGGCCTGACGCCGTGTTCCAGCGACGCGAACCGGCGCTGTTGCCCAGGTAGAAGCCACCGGGGTTCTGGATTTTTTCGTTGAAATCCTTGAAGCCGGGGACTGTATCGGCGATCAGGTCGCGGATGCGGCTGTAGTCGGCCACCAGCCAGTTCCAGTCCACCGGGCGGCTGCCCAGGGTCGCGGCGGCGATGCCGGCGATGATCCACGGTTCAGAGCGCATCTGGTTCGACAGCGGTTGCAGCTGGCCCTTGGAGGCGTGGACCATGCTGAAGGAGTCTTCCACGGTCACCGCTTGCGTACCTTCGGTTTGCAGGTCGATGTCGGTGCGGCCCAGGCACGGCAGGATCAGCGCCTGCTTGCCGTGGGCCAGATGGCTGCGGTTGAGCTTGGTGCTGATCTGCACGGTCAGGTCGCAGTTGCTCAGGGCCTGGAAGGTCCGGTGACTGTCCGGCGTGGCTTGGGCGAAGTTGCCACCCAGGCCGACGAATACCTTCGCCCGCCCTTCAGCCATGGCATGGATTGCCTCGACCACATTGTGGCCGTTTTCCCGCGGTACCTTGAACTGGAAGCGCCGCTCCAGGGTGTCAAGGAATGCCACCGGCGGGCGCTCGTTGATGCCCATGGTCCGGTCGCCCTGGACGTTGCTGTGGCCGCGCACCGGGCATAGGCCCGCGCCTGGGCGGCCGATGTTGCCGCGCAGCAACATGACGTTGGCGAGTTCCTGCAGGGTCGCCACCGAATGACGATGCTGGGTGAGCCCCATCGCCCAGCACATGATCACGTTCTTGCTTCTGGCGTACATGCGCGCCGCTTGTTCGATGTCCGCCAGGGTCATGCCCGACTGCTCGACGATCTGCTCCCACGACGTGTCGTCGACCACCGCCAGGTAATCCAGCACGTTGGCGCTGTGTTCGTTGAGGAATGCGTGGTCGAATACCGCCGGTTCGCCGGCTTTCTGCGCATCGCGCTCCCATTGCAGCAGGAACTTCGCCATGCCCCGCAGGATCGCCATGTCGCCGCCCAGGGCCGGGCGGAAATAGGCGGTGTTGGTCGGCTTATCGCCGTTGGTGAGCATCTCGAACGGGTGCTGCGGATGTTGGAAACGCTCCAGGCCACGCTCCTTGAGCGGGTTGATGCACACTACCTGGGCGCCGCGCTTCACCGCTTCGCGCAGCGGCTCGAGCATCCGCGGGTGGTTGGTGCCGGGGTTCTGGCCCCAGACGAAAATCGCGTCGGCGTGTTCGAAGTCGTCGAAGGTCACCGTGCCCTTGCCCACGCCGACACTCTGGGACAGCGCCACGCCGCTGGCTTCGTGGCACATGTTCGAGCAATCGGGGAAGTTATTGGTGCCGAAGGCGCGCACGAACAGTTGATACAGGTAGGCCGCTTCGTTGCTGGCCCGGCCCGAGGTATAGAACTCGGCCTGGTTCGGGCTGGACAGCCCTTGCAAGTGTTTGCCAATCAGTGTGAACGCCGCTTCCCAACTGATGGGCTTGTAGCGGTCGGTTTCGGCGTCATAGCTCATCGGCTCGGTCAGGCGGCCCTGGTATTCGAGCCAGTAGTCGCTCTGCTCCAGCAAGGAGGTCACGCTGTGACGGGCAAAAAAAGCCGCATCGACGCGACGTTTGGTAGCTTCCCAGTTCACGGCCTTGGCGCCGTTTTCGCAGAACTTGACCATGCCGCTTTCCGGCGAGTCGCCCCAGGCACAGCCGGGGCAGTCGAACCCGCCGTTCTGGTTGGTCTTGAGCATCATGCGGATGTTCTTCAGCGCATTGTCGCTGGTCAGCCAGGCCTGGGCGACGCTGATCAGCGCGCCCCAACCACCGGCCGGGCCCTTGTAGGGCTTGTAGCGCGGTACAGGTTTCTGATCGGCTTGTTGATGATTGCTCACGCTTGATTCTCCATCGCAGGGCTGTAGACCCGCGGCGCACTTTTTTGCGGCAGGTGGATGAGGTTGAGGTTGTGCTGGCGGGCCCATTGCACGGCAAGGCCGGTGGGTGACGACAGGCTGACCAGGGTCTGGACACCGGCGCGCAGTACTTTCTGGATCAACTCCAGGCTGCACCGGCTGGTGACGATGGCCACGCCACCGGCGACCGGAATCTGTTGCCGCACCAGCGCACCGATCAGCTTGTCGAGGGCGTTGTGCCGGCCAATGTCTTCGCGGCCCAGCAGTAACTCGCCCTGGGCGTTCATGAACAGCGCTGCGTGGACCGCCCCACAGTGCTGCCCCAGGGGCTGGAACTGGCTGATGCGCTGGCGCAGGCCATCGAGCCATTGCGCTGGTGGCAGCGGGGCGCCGGGCAAGACCTTGAGGTTGGGCAATGCCTGTTCCACCGCTTCCACGCCGCACAGGCCGCAGCCGCTGGTGCCGGCCAGTTGTCGGCGTTGCTGCTTGAGGTTCCAGAACGCACGGTTGGCGATGGTCACTTGGGCATGGTGCGCGGAGCCTGCGCCAATCAGTTGCAGGTCATAGATGTCCGCAGCGTCTTCAATGATGCCGCTGCCCAGGCTGAAGCCGACGATGAAGTCTTCAAGGTCGGTCGGGGTGACGAGCATGACGGCCTGACTGATGCCGTTATAGGCAATCGCCAGCGCCACTTCCTCGGCCAGCGCGGTGCTGTCCGAGTGCGAGCGGTCCAGATTGCAGTAGCGATAGCTCTGGCTGGCGGCCGGCCCGGGTGTCTCCACCGAGGGGGGCGGGCAGGCAGGAGGCTTGTCGTTCATGGGCATCACTGAAAGTAGGAATAGTGTTAAGACTAAATGCGGCAATCTGCCACGTCTAATCGCTATTACTGATCTTTCAATAGATGACGTCGATCAAGTGTCCGTCATTGATTTCTGGTAGAGGGCGAAACAGGCTTCCGCCAACGCCGAACGTGGCGCGCCGCGCCGCATGATCATTCCCAGTGGGACCAGCGTCTGCGCGCTTTCGATGGGCTGGATGCGCAGATCTTCAGTCAGCACATTCAGGCCACTTTCCAGGGGCATCACCGCGCAGCACAGTCCACCGTGAACCGCTTGCAACAACTGATGCACGGCGTCGGTTTGCAGCAGCGGCTGAGGGGTCAGGCCCCGGCTGTGGAAGTTGTAGTCGATGGATTGGCGAAAATGCATGCCGCTGGTGAGCATGCCCAGGGGCAATTCCATCAGAGCCTGCCAGCTCAGCGGCTGCTCGCCGAAAAAGAAAAAGCGCTGGTCATACAGCAGGCCCATGCGCGTATGGCTGAACGGCAGGGCCTCGAAACGCTCGTTGTCCAGGCGCTCGAGATAGGAAATGCCCAGGTCGATGCGGTTGTTTGCCAGTTGCTCAAGGATTTGCTCGGAACTCAGGGAGGACAGTTCAAACCGCAGGTTCGGGTGCTCGGTGTGCAAGCGCTGCATCATCGCAAGCGGATCGAAGTCCGACAATGGCACCACACCCAGGCGCAGTGTGCCCACCAGGTTACCGCGACAGGCCGCCGCCTCGGCCTGCAAGCCGTCATAAGCCGCCAGCACCGTACGCGCCCAGGCCAGCACCCGCTCTCCCGGCGCAGTAAACCCTTCGAAACGCTGGCCGCGATTGACCAGCGGCAGCTCGAGTTCTTCTTCAAGGCTTCGCAGGCGCATCGACAGGGTCGGTTGGGTGATGTGGCAGCGAGCGGCGGCTTGGCCGAAGTGGCGGGTTTCATCCAGTGCGATGAGAAATTTCAGCTGCTTGATGTCCATCTTCGCTCCAGGGCGCAGGAAGTTTCGGATTCTAGCGCTTGCGGGGGACGGGGTCATTGGTCGGCTGGGAACCGGGTTCGTCCGGCCTGGTCTAGTCTTTTGCATTTGGACACTTGAACCCAAGGAGCGTGCACCATGAGTCTTTTTAGCTTTGTGAAGGAAGCAGGCGAAAAACTGATCGACCTGCTGACCCCTGGCAACGCCAATGCCAGCGAGCAGTTGAAAGAACACATCAATAAGGTCGGGCTGGGTAACCCGAATGTTCACGCGACCATCGAGGGCGACAAAGTCACCGTGACGGGTGAAGTAGGCAGCCAGGAAGAGAAGGAAAAAATCCTGCTGGCTGTGGGTAACATCGAAGGTGTCGGCAGTGTGGATGACCAGATCACGGTGACCGGTCCGGTGGCAAAAGCGGCGCGTTTCGTAACCGTGAAGAAGGGCGACACCCTCAGTGCCATCTCCAAGACCGAGTACGGCGACGCGAACAAGTACAACAAGATTTTCGAGGCCAACAAGCCGATGTTGTCTCATCCGGACAAGATTTATCCGGGGCAGGTGTTGCGTATCCCTGAGTAACCGACACTTGTGGCGAGGGAGCTTGCTCCCGCTCGGCTGCGTAGCAGTCGCATTTTTGGGGGAGCGCTGCGCACTGGTGCGCCAGCCCGGCCCAGCGGGAGCAGCTCCCTCGCCACATTGATCGCGTCAAAGCCCTTCGATGAGCGTCCGGTAGTCCACCAACGCTGCGAACTCCCCCGTATCCTTCGGCCCCTTGCGGCTATCCGGCTCGCTGACCGCCAGCAGGTGCGCCACGCCGAAGTCCCGGGCGCTGCGCAGCACCGGCAGGGTGTCGTCGATGAACAGGCTGCGGGCCGGGTCGAAATCCAGGTCGGCTTGCAGGGCGTCCCAGAATTGGCGGTTCTCCTTGGGGAAACCATAGTCGTGGGAGCTGATCAGGCGCTCGAAGTAGGGCGCCAGTTCGATTCGTTCCAGCTTCAGAGACAGCGAGTCGCGGTGGGCGTTGGTGATCATCACCACGCGCTTGCCGGCCTGTTGGATCGCGGCCAGGAAGGTGTCTGCGTCCGGGCGCAAGGCGATCAGGTGCGCGGTTTCCAGCTTCAGTTCGCGCACCGGCAGCTTCAGCTCGGCCGTCCAGAAATCCAGGCAATACCATTGCAGCTGGCCGGCGTTGCGCTCGAACAGCGGCTGCAGCTCCATCTGCGCCATCGCCCGGCTCACGCCGTGCAGTTCGGCGTAGCGTTGGGGCAGGTGTTCCATCCAGAAATGGTTGTCGTAATGCAGGTCCAGCAAGGTGCCGTCCATGTCCAGCAGCACCGTATCGATCTCGTGCCAAGGCAACAAGGCCATAAAACTTCTCCAGCGGTAATCAGGTATCCGACACAAACAATCAGGATAGGCCGGGTATAGTAGCCCGCTATCGCCCAGGGAGCCGTCTATGCGCCAGAAACCCACCATACTCGATCGCCGGATCGTCGCCACCAGCCGCCTGTTTTGCGTGGAAGAACTGAAACTGCGTTTTTCCAACGGCGTGGAGCGTACCTATGAGCGCTTGGCGAGCAAGGGCACGGGGTATGGCGCGGTGATGATCGTGGCGATGCTCGATGCCGATCATGCGGTGCTGGTCGAAGAATATTGCGGGGGCACCGACGCCTACGAGCTGTCCCTGCCCAAGGGTTTGATCGAGCCGGGCGAGGATGTGCTGGCGGCCGCCGAGCGCGAACTCAAGGAGGAAGCAGGTTTCGGCGCGCGGCAATTGGAGCACCTGACCGAACTGTCGCTGTCCCCCGGCTACATGAGCCAGAAGATCCAGGTGGTGCTGGCAACCGATTTGTATGAAGAGCGGCTGGAGGGCGATGAGCCCGAGCCGATGCGTGTGGACAAGGTCAATCTGCGTGAGCTGTCGGCCCTGGCGCAAAACCCACAATTTACCGAAGGCCGGGCCTTGGCCGCGTTGTATCTGGCCCGTGATCTGTTGGCCCAGCGCGGAGCCATGTTGCCATGAATTTCCCCCATCCCCTGATGGCTCCGGTCATCGAGCTGGCGCTCAAGGCAGGCGAGGCGATCCTGCCGTTCTGGCGCGCGGATGTGAAGGTCAATCGCAAGGCCGACGCATCGCCGGTGACCGCCGCCGACATCGCCGCCCATGACGTGATCGTAGCCGGGTTGACCGCGCTGGCCCCGGATATCCCGATTCTTTCCGAAGAAGACGCCGATATCGCGCAAAGCGTACGTGCCGGCTGGCAACGCTGGTGGCTGGTGGACCCGCTGGATGGAACCAAGGAGTTCATATCCGGCAGCGAGGAGTTCACCGTCAATATCGCGTTGGTGGAGCAGGGGCGCGTGGTATTTGGCGTAGTGTCGATGCCCACCAGTGGACGCTTTTATGTCGGCGGCGCGGGCCTGGGGGCCTGGCGTGGCGACAAGGGCGGCGAGCCGTTGCCGATTACGGTTCGTAATGTGCTGGCGCCGGGAGAGGCCTTCACGGTGGTCGCCAGCCGTCGCCACACCAGTGCGGAGCAGGAACGCCTATTGGAAGGCTTGCGCGCAAGCCTGGGTGAATTGCAGCTGACCAATATTGGTAGCTCGCTGAAGTTTTGCCTGTTGGCCGAGGGGGCGGCGGATTGTTATCCACGTCTGGCCCCGACGTCTCAATGGGACACCGCCGCCGCCCAGGGTGTGCTGGAAGGCGCGGGTGGTGAAGTGCTGGATCTGCGTGGCGAGCCTTTCTGCTATCCGGCGCGGGAGTCGCTGCTCAATGAGTCGTTCCTGGCGTTGCCGGCGCAAGCCGCGTGGCGGGGCAAGTTGCTGGAACTGGCCCGTTCCTGATTTACACCTGCCTTTGTGGCGAGGGAGCTTGCTCCCGCTCGGTTGCGCAGCAACCGCCAAAAGCCGGGGCTGCTTCGCAGCCCAGCGGGAGCAAGCTCCCTCGCCACAGGGGGCAGCGGTGCTTTTAGCGGTGCAGCACGTACTGCCCCTCGAACCGCACCGCCGCTTCGTCACTCCCGGTATTCATCACCTGCGTCTGCAAGCTCAGCCGCGCCCGTCCGTAGCGTCGGTAAGTCGCCAAAAAGCGTTTCCAGACCTTCTCCTCAGGCGCGTCGCAGACGACGGTCGCATCGCCTGTGACCGGCAGCGGATAGCTGATCTGCCCTTCCTGAATCACGATATGCCCGTCTTCGATGCCTTCTTCGCGCAGCGCCAGATGTAGCCAACCCCAGCCACCAAGCACCGCGCCGCAGTACAGGCTGCCGCCGAACATGGTGCTCTTGTGGTTGACGTTGGCCTCCAAAGGCAAAAACAGGTTCAGCTGCCGGGCCTGCCAATCGAGCACCTTCAGGCCCATGTCCCGGGTCAGTGGGATGTCGTGATGCAGGACGGATTCCAGATAGCGGCTGTCGCGATTCATTGCCGGGCCTCTTGCTTGAAAGGGCGTTGATCCATACTCAATCCGATTCATCGGACGCGCCGTGGTTGCTGTCGCCAAAGGTCAGTCCATGTTTGCGCAACTTGTCGTGCAAGGTCTTGCGCGGAATACCCAGCGCTTCGGCGAGGCTGCGCACCGAGCTGTGGGGACGGGCCAGTTCGGCGGCGATCAGGGTTTTCTCGAAGTTTTCCACCTGTTCGCTCAGACCTCCACCGATCACCTCCACCGGTGCGCCGGGGCTGCCATCGGGCGTGCTGTTATCCAGGGCCAGTTCAAGGCCCAGGGCGAAGCGTTCGGCGGCGTTCTGCAGCTCCCGCACGTTGCCCGGCCAGCTGTGGCGCAGCAGCAACGCCCGTTGCGCCGGTTGCAGCTCATGGGGCGGCAGGCCATGGCGGGCGCTGGCTTCGTTGGCGAAGTGCTGGAACAGCACCAGCGCATCCTCGCCCCGTTCGCGCAGCGGCGGTATGCGCAGCGGCGCAACGTTCAGGCGGTAATACAGGTCGGCGCGGAAACGTCCCTGGTCAGCCGCCTGGCGCAGGTCTTCCTTGGTGGCGGCGATCACGCGGATGTCCAGCGGGATCTGCTGGTTGCCGCCCACCCGCTCCACCATCCGTTCTTGCAGCAGGCGCAGCAGCTTGACCTGGACGTCCAGGCTCATGCTTTCGATTTCATCGAGAAACAGTGTGCCGCCGTTGGCGAACTCGAACTTGCCGATGCGGCGTTTCTGCGCGCCGGTGAACGCGCCGGGCTCATGGCCGAACAGTTCGCTTTCCACCACCGACTCGGCCAGCGCACCGGCGTTGATCGCCACGAACGGCCCGTTGCGCCGGCCTGAAAGGTCATGCAGCGCCCGGGCGACCACTTCCTTGCCAGCGCCGGTTTCCCCGAGGATCAGCACGTCGGCGCGGGTGGCCGCCAGGGCACCGATCTGCTCGCGCAGGCGCAGCATCGGCGTCGACTGGCCCACCAGGCGGGCGCTGAGCTCATGCCGATCGCTCAGGGCCAGACGCAGGCTGCGGTTGTCCAACACCAGTCGGCGCAGGGCCAGGGCGCGGCGCACACTGTCGAGCAAATGGTCGCTGGCGAAGGGTTTTTCCAGAAAGTCATAGGCCCCGGCGCGCATCGCCTGCACTGCCAGCGGCACGTCGCCGTGACCGGTGATCAGCAGCACCGGCAGCTCCGGGTCTTGTGCGTGAAGTTCGCCGAGCAGTTCGAGACCGTCCATGCCCGGCATGCGAATGTCGCTGACCACCACGCCTGGCCAGTCGCGGGGCAGCTGCCCGGCCACGCCCTTGGCTTCGGCCAGGGGCAGGATCTTCAGGCCGGCCAGGTCGAGGGTCTGGCTCAAGGCCTGACGCAGGTGGGGATCATCATCGATCAGCACCACCTCAATCCGGTTGTCGATGGTCATACACTACGGTCCTCGGACGGTTGCAGGCTTACCCCGGGCGCACCATGGCGCAACTTCAGGGTGATCAGGGCGCCGCCTTCCTTGTGGTTGGAGAACGACAGTTCACCGCCGAAGGCGCGCATCAGGGTGTCGCAGATCGCCAGTCCCAGGCCAAGCCCCTGGGTGCGGGTCTTGGTGGTGTAGAACGGCTCCCCGGCGCGGCCGAGGGCTTCCATGCAAAAACCCGGGCCGTTATCGCGGATGTACAGGTTGACGCCGGTTTCAGTGGCTTGGGCACTGAGCCAGAGTTTGCGCGGCGGGCCTTTTTCGGTCAGGGCGTCGAGGGCGTTGGCCAGCAGGTTGCCCAGGACCTGGCGCAAGCGGGTCTCGCCGGCCTCGACCCACAGGGTGGCGGCCGGCAGGTCGCGGATCAGCTCCACTTCCATGCTGCGCCGGCGTTTGGCAAGCAGCGCCAGGGCGTCGTCCAGTGCCGGTTGCAGGGCGACGCTTTCCGGGGCGTGGCGATCGCGGCGGGCGAAAGCGCGCAAATGCGCGATGATCGACGCCATTCGCCCGGTCAGTTCGCTGATCAGCTTGAGATTGCCCCGGGCGTCCTCGGTGCGCTGGTGGTCGAGCAATATCTCGGCGTTCTCGGCGTAGCTGCGAATGGCCGCCAACGGCTGGTTGAGTTCGTGGCTGATGCTCGCCGACATCGTGCCCAGGGCGGATAATTTGCCGGCCTGAACCAGGTCATCCTGGGCGCGGACCAGTTCCTGCTGCGCCTGCTCCCGTTCGAGGACTTCCTGGCGCAGTCGCCGGTTCAGGCCTTCCAGGTCGCTGGTACGCTCCGCCACCCGGCCTTCCAGTTCGTGGCGGGCCTTGGCTTCGAAGGCGATGCGGTCCAGATAGTGGCGCCGGCGCTGCATCATCAACCCGAGCAGCAGCATCAACACCAGCAACGCCGCGCCGCCAGTGGCAACCACCGTGCGCACCGGACGGTCGATCAGCGTGCGCGGGGCGAGAATGCTCACGCTCCAGCCGGTCTCTTCGATGGATTGGGTCTGGGGCAGCCAGGCGTTGGGGTCCAGATTCAGCGGCTTGGGATCACGGGTCGGGTAGGGTTGCACGGCGCCGATAGCCTGGCGTTCGTCGTCAGTCAACGGCCGGGTTGCGCGAAATCGCCAATCCTGGCGCGATGTGAGAATGACCACGCCGTTGTGATCGGTGACCAGCAGTTGCTCCGGGGTCTTGCCCCACAGGCTTTCGGTGTGGTCCAGGTCGACCTTGACCACCAGCACGCCGATGACTTTCTCTCGCTCGCGCACGGCGGCGGCAAAGAAATACCCGCGCTTGGCCGAGGTGGTACCCAAGCCGAAGAAGCGCCCCAGGCGTCCGGCCATGGCCTCGATGAAATACGGGCGGAAAGCGAAATTGCGGCCGACGAAGCTGTCATGTTTATCCCAGTTCGACGCTGCCAGGGTCTTGCCGCTAGGGTCCATCAGGTACATCACTTCGGCGCCGGTCTGGGCGCTGATATTTTTCAGCAGCCGATTGGCGTTGCCCTGGGTGACGCCATCGTCCGGGGCCGACAACGCCGCGCGCAGGGCCGGCAGGTCGGCAAGAATCTGCGGCAGCACCTCATAGCGGTGCAGTGTACCCAGCAGGTTGGCGACATACAGGTCCAGGGTCTGGCGGTTCTGCCCGGCCAGCTCACTGCGGTAATAACGTTCGGCCAGGTGCTCCAGCGGCCACAACAATGGCGCCAGGCACAGCGCAAGCAACGCCAGGCTGCGCCAACGGGGTCTGCGGGGAAGGGTGGAATTCATGAGCGTGCGCCTGTGGGGACAAGCGCATTATGCCTACGACGAAGGTTGGAGTCTGCGATCAGGCGAAGACGTCGGCATCCTGAAGCAATGACGCAGCCAGGTCCTTGCCCGACAATTGCGGCGTGATATCGCCCAGTTGCCAGTCGATATCCAGCTGCGGGTCATTCCATAGCAGGCTGCGCTCTGAAGACGGGTCGTAATAGTCAGTCGTCTTGTAGAGGAACTCGGCATATTCGCTCAATACGACAAAACCATGGGCGAAGCCTTGCGGCACCCAGAGCTGACGGTGATTGTCGGCGGACAGTCGCACGGCAACCCACTTACCGAAATTGGGCGAGCTGCGACGAATGTCGACAGCCACGTCGAGTACTTCGCCTGCGCTGACCCGTACCAGTTTGCCCTGCGTGTTCTGCAACTGATAATGCAGGCCACGCAAGACGCCCTTCTGCGAGCGGGAGTGATTGTCCTGCACGAACTGGGTCTCTACTCCGGTCAGTTCCTTGAATGCCTTGGCGTTGAAGCTTTCATAGAAAAAACCGCGTTCATCACCAAATACCTTCGGTTCGATGATCAAGACGTCAGGCAGGTCGGTGGCGATTACATTCATCGGGCGTTTCTCCGGCGGATCGAATAGGACAATGGCGCCTATTCTTGCCCAAAAGTGGCGGACGGCGCGAGTTCTCAGTGAGGAGGGGGGTTGCTTATCCTCCCGCTCAATGGCGAGATAGGCATCCAATAAAACAACCCCAGGGGTCGTTGTATGCCACTCGCTACGTTGGTCCACCGCGCCAGTTTGCCAAGCCCACAGATCAGTGCCGAACAGGCCCTGGTGCTGCTGCGCTCGAATTATGGACTCAGCGGTGACCTGCGACCCCTTGGCAGCCAGCAGGACCTCAATTACCGCGTCGACAGCGAGCGTGGGCGGTTCGTCCTGAAGATCTGCCATGGCGACTACGCTGTCCAGGAACTTGAAGCCCAGCATGCCGCGCTCAAGCTGTTGGCCGAGCACAGCGCGGTCAAAGTGCCGAGGGTGATGCTGGCGGGCAACGGTGAGGATCTGCTGACCCTGGACGTCGACGGGCAAGCGGTTCATATCCGCCTGCTTGAATACATCGACGGCCAGTCCCTTACCCAACTCAAGCACCTGGGGCCGGAGCTGGTGACTGGCCTGGGGCAACTGTGCGCGCAAATCGACCTGGCACTGGCAACGTTCGACCATCCAGGCCTGGAGCGTACGCTGCAATGGGACGCCCGCCACGCCAACACGCTGATCGGCCATCTGCTGCCGGTAATCCGGGACGAGCAACGGCGCACCTTGATCGCCGACATTGCGCAGCAGGCCGAGCAGCGCCTGCAACCGCTCAAGGCCCGGTTGCCGGTGCAGGCGATTCACATGGACATCACTGATGACAACGTGGTCTGGCAGCGCGATGCCCAACGCCAATGGCAGTTTCAGGGAGTCATCGATTTTGGCGATCTGATCCGCACCTGGCGCATCACCGACCTGTCGGTGACTTGCGCGGCCCTGCTGCATCATGCCGACGGCGATCCGTTCTTTATTCTGCCGGCGATCAAGGCCTATCACGCGGTCAACCCGCTGCAACGCGAAGAACTGCTGGCGCTCTGGCCGCTGATCGTAGCGCGTGCCGCCGTGCTGGTGCTCAGTGGCGAGCAGCAGGTCAGCATCGATCCGGACAACCAGTACAGTCGCGACAACCTGGAGCATGAGTGGGAGATTTTCCGGGTCGCCCACTCGGTGTCCTTCGAGTTGATGGAAGCGGCGATTCTCAACGCCGCCGGTCACAGCCTGCCGCCTATCGCCAGCGCAGGCTTCGCGCCGCTGCTGCCAACCCTGGTGGGACGCGAATTCGCGTTGATCGACCTGGGCGTGCTGAGCCCGCATTTCGAAGCCGGCAATTGGGAACAGCCGGGTATCGACCAGCGCCTGCTGGTTGAAGCCGCCGGCGTTCACGGGTTGGCCGCCAGTCGCTACGGACAGTACCGCTTGTCTCGCACCCTGCCGGACAGCGCCGTGGAGCCCGAGACCTTTGCATTGCACGTGGAGCTGAGCGTCCCCGATGGCACGCCGCTGGAATCGCCGTTCGCCGGGGTGGTGCACAAGACCGCCGATGGTGGCCTGCAACTGGACAGCGTGCAGTTGAGCGTGCGGCTGTGGGGCGTCACCTCGCCGCTGCATTCCGGCGCCGCGCTGGTCAAGGGGCAGATATTGGGCGAAGTGAAGGGGCTGCTGCGTGTTCAGTTGTGCAGGGGCGCGCAGTTGGATCCGCCGTTGTTCTGCACGCCGTCCAGGGCGACTGCCTGGCAGGCGCTGTGTCCTTCGCCGGCGGTGCTGCTGGGGTTGGCGTGCGACGCCGAGCCGGAGATCGATCCCGAGGCGCTGCTGGCCCGCCGCGATGCGAGCTTTGCCCGTTCCCAGAAGCACTATTACGTCGATCCGCCACGAATCGAGCGCGGCTGGCGCAATCATTTGATCGACATGCAGGGTCGGTCCTATCTCGACATGCTCAACAATGTCGCGGTGCTGGGCCATGGGCACCCGCGCATGGCGGCGGTGGCCGCCCGGCAGTGGTCGCTGCTCAATACCAATTCGCGCTTTCACTACGCGGCGATTGCCGAGTTTTCCGAACGCCTGCTGGCGCTGGCGCCGTCCAATATGGACCGGGTGTTCCTGGTCAACAGCGGCACCGAGGCCAATGACCTGGCGATCCGCCTGGCCTGGGCCTACAGCGGCGGTCGGGACATGCTCAGCGTGCTGGAGGCCTATCACGGCTGGTCCGTGGCGGCCGATGCAGTGTCCACGTCCATCGCCGACAACCCCCAGGCCTTGAGCAGCCGTCCGGACTGGGTGCACCCCGTGACCGCGCCGAATACCTATCGCGGCGAATTCCGTGGCCCCGACAGCGCGCCGGACTACGTGCGCAGTGTCGAGCACAACCTGGCGAAAATTGCCGAGCAGAAGCGTCAACTTGCCGGCTTCATTTGCGAGCCGGTCTACGGCAATGCGGGTGGTATCGCACTGCCGCCGGGCTACTTGAAGCACGTCTATGCCTTGGTCCGCGAGCGCGGCGGGGTGTGTATCGCCGACGAAGTGCAGGTCGGTTATGGGCGCATGGGCGAGTTTTTCTGGGGCTTCGAAGAGCAAGGCGTGGTACCGGACATCATTACCATGGCCAAGGGCATGGGTAACGGTCAGCCGCTGGGTGCGGTCATCACCCGGCGGGAAATCGCCGAAGCGCTGGAGGCCGAGGGTTACTTCTTTTCGTCAGCCGGTGGTAGCCCGGTCAGTTGCCAGATCGGCATGGCCGTGCTGGACGTCATGGAAGAAGAAAAACTCTGGGAAAACGCGAAAGTGGTGGGCGGACATTTCAAGGCCCGGCTCGAGGCCTTGATCGAGAAGTATCCCTTGGTCGGCGCAGTGCATGGCTCAGGGTTCTACCTGGGCGTCGAGCTGATCCGCAACCGCGACACCCTGGAGCCGGCCACCGAAGAAACCATGGCGCTGTGTAATCGCTTGCGTGAGCTGGGGGTCTTCATGCAGCCGACAGGCGACTACCTGAACATCCTCAAGATCAAGCCGCCAATGGTCACAACCCGCCAGAGCGTAGACTTTTTCGTGGATATGTTGACTAAGGTGTTGGAGGAGGGGTTGTAGCTGACCCAGCGTCAATCTCTGTGTGGGAGCGGGCTTGCTCGCGAAGGCGGCGTGTCAGTCCATGGATATGTTGGATGATTAACCGCTTTCGCGAGCAAGCCCGCTCCCACAATGGAGATGCCAATTAGTCGATTTTTGTCGGCATTGCTCAACGTTTTTATATTTTTTATTTGTTTTAACCCTTTGAAAGCCGATTTTTATCGCTTATAAAGTCCCCTCAGCACGCCATACGTGCATTCTCTTTCGTCTCGCTCACTGGAGTCCTGATTCATGACAACGTTGCGCAGCACTCCCCGCGCGGATGGTTTCCACATGCCTGCCGAGTGGGCGACGCAGACCCAGGTCTGGATGATCTGGCCCGAGCGCCCGGATAACTGGCGCCTGGGTGGCAAGCCGGCGCAGGCCGCCCACGTTGCGGTGGCCAAGGCCATTGCGCGTTTCGAACCCGTGACCGTGGCGGTGTCCGCAGCCCAATACGAAAACGCTCGGGCGCGTCTCGACGTACCGAATATCCGCCTGGTGGAGATGTCCAGCGACGATGCCTGGGTTCGCGACACCGGCCCGACCTTTGTCATCAACGACAACGGCGAAGTGCGCGGTGTCGACTGGGATTTCAACGCCTGGGGTGGTTTCGACGGTGGCCTGTATGCACCGTGGAACCGCGATTCGCAAGTGGCCGGCAAGATCCTGGAGATCGAACGTAGCCCGCGGTATCGCACCGAAGGATTCGTGCTCGAAGGGGGCTCGATTCATGTCGACGGCGAAGGCACCCTGATCACCACCGAGGAATGCCTGCTCAACCGCAATCGCAACCCGCACTTGAGCCGCGAAGAAATCGAAGCGGTGCTCAGCGCGCAGCTGGCGGTGGACAAGATTATCTGGTTGCCGGATGGCCTGTTCAATGACGAAACCGACGGCCATGTGGATAACTTCTGCTGCTACGTACGCCCTGGCGAAGTGCTCCTCGCCTGGACCGATGACCCGCAGGATCCGAACTACAGCCGTTGCCAGGCAGCGATGAAAGTGCTGCAGAACAGCACCGACGCCAAGGGCCGCCCTTTTACCGTGCACAAGATGCCGATCCCGGGGCCGCTGTTCGCCACCGAGCAAGAATGTGCCGGCGTGGATGCGGTGGAGGGCTCCCAGGAACGTAACCCGAGCGTGCGCCTGGCCGGTTCCTACGTGAATTTCCTGATCGTCAACGGCGGCATCATCGCGCCGAGTTTTGACGACCCGCTGGACGCGCCGGCCCGGGAAATCCTGCAGAACCTGTTCCCCGAGCACGAAGTGGTCATGGTGCCGGGGCGCGAACTGTTACTGGGTGGCGGCAATATCCATTGCCTTACCCAGCAACAACCCGCTGCGCGGGCAAAATGAGTGCGGTTGTAACAGCCTGGTCACAGGCGCTGCGCCGGCTCTAGATCGGTCATTTTGGATCCATCCCGGCAAGCCCGCGGCCTGATTGGTGCGCGGGCTTTTTTGCGGCTGTTGATAAGCGACTTCGGTACTTTGGCATAGCTCTTGTATTGGTATTCCGGCAGTTCGAGGACTGAGTCGTTTTGTCATAAACCTTGGATACATTGGCCGCTCATCAACCAGGAGAGGGCGCTGGAATGAATATGTTAAGCGAGCGCACATGCCATCCCTTGGCTGTCAATGGTGAGTCGCTTCAAGCCTTGGCGCAGTGGTTGAAGTCCAACGGAACGCGTCAGGTCAGAGAACCTGACCCACGCCGGTTGATCGTTGAGCGCTACCCTGCCGGGCTGTTCAGCGAGGCGGAGCTGGAAGCGTTGTGGGATGTCATGCAAGGATAGAATTCGACGGATTGATAAAAAGCGCTGGCCGGGATGGCAGCGCTTTTTTTGTGTCTGCAGATTGTGAACTGAAGTAGATCCCTGTGGGAGCGGGCTTGCTCGCGAAGGCGGTGTGTCAGCCGATGCCTGCGCTGAATGTGCTGGCCTCTTCGCGAGCAAGCCCGCTCCCACAGGACAGTGTCTGACGAGCCGGGGAAATTCGACCGATCCAAGAAACACTAATGAACGGTTCTTAGACTTTTTTCGCCTAATTACAGACGATTCACGAAATTGACACGCGATTGAGCGCGCGACTAGGATTCGCCCACGCCTGTGGCTAACAGCCATGACTCTTAAATAATAAAAAGGCCCGACACGAATAATCGTGGGCGGGCCTTTTCATTATTTCAGGAGCAAGAGTCCGAAAAAGAGCGCAAAAGCGCCATTTCGGCTGCCGGTCGCAGTGCGTATCAACCCGTATAAGGAAAATAATCATGTTGAACAAGCGCATCGGTCTGATCGCACTGGGGATTTTGAGCACGACACACGCCATGGCCAATGACCAGGCAGAGTCCAAGGGGTTCGTTGAAGACAGCAGCTTGAAGGTGCTGCTGCGCAACGCTTACATCAACCGCGACTACAAGGATGGCAACAACGACAAGGCCGAGTGGGGCCAAGGGGCAATCGGTACGTTCTCGTCCGGTTTCACCCAAGGCACCGTCGGCGTGGGTGTGGACGCCTTCGGCCTGTACGCCTTGCGTCTGGACGGTGGCAAGGGGCGCAGCGGTGCACAAGGCATCGACTTCTTCAAGCAAGGCGACAGCGGGAACGCCGCCGATGACTTGTCCAAGTTCGGTGCAGCGGTCAAGTTCCGGGTCTCCAATACCGTACTGGCCTACGGCGACCAGATGCCGGCCCTGCCGGTGCTCAGCTATGACAACTCGCGCCTGTTGCCGGAAAGCTACACCGGCACGCTGATCACTTCCAAAGAGATCAAGGGCCTGGAACTGAACGCCGGGCGTTTCACCGCCGAATCGCGCAAGAGCGCCGAAGGCCGTGACAGCGGTGGCCTGAAGTCGATCAACGTGTTGGGCGGCAGCTATCAGTTCACCGAGCAGTTCAAGGCGTCGCTCTATGCGTCGGACGTCGAAGACGTGTTGAAGAAGCAGTATGTGAACGCCAATTACGTGTTCCCGCTGGCCAAGGATCAGTCCCTGACCCTTGACTTCAACGGTTATCGCACCAAGCTGGACAACAGCTACGTTCGCGAGAACAACGTCACCGGCGACGACAACAAGATCTGGAGCCTGGCCGCTACCTTCGCCACCGGCCCCCACAGTTTCACGCTCGCCCACCAGCGCAGCACGGGCGACAGCAACCTGGGTTATGCCTATGGCGGTTATCAGCGCGGGCAGAATCGAGTGGGTGACGGTGGCAATACCATCTACCTCGCCAACTCCTACTGGTCCGATTTCAACGCTGAAGATGAGCGCAGCTGGCAACTGGGCTACGGTCTGGACTTCACCACCTTCGGCGTACCGGGCCTGAGCTACAACGTGGCCTACGTGCGTGGCGACAACATCACCACCTCCACCAGCGAAGGCGGCACCGAGCGCGAGATCTTCAACCAGTTCAAGTACGTGGTCCAGAGCGGCCCGGCCAAGGACCTGGCGGTAAGATTGCGCAGTTCTGTGCTGCGTGTGTCGCAAAAGTCCAGCGAGTACAACGTCAGCGGCAACGAGCTGCGGGTGTTCGTGGATTACCCGATCAATGTCTTCTAATGGCGTAAAGGCCCTGATGTCCAAGGGGCGGTGATAAACGCGTGGCGAGGGAGCTTGCTCCCGCTGGGTTGCGTAGCAACCCCCTTTTTGGGGAGCGCTGCGCACTGGAGCGCCAGCCCGGTCCAGCGGGAGCAAGCTCCCTCGCCACAGTTCGTTGGTGCCAGTCTTCGGAGTCGGGTGTTTTGCGCGTGAGCGGGTCGAAAACGCCTTTGAAAACCACTTTTTACCCGAGAAAAAATCCTACTGATTTCACTTCCGCCTCCGTTTCAAGTACGGCTTGAAATGCCTCAAATTCTTTCTCATGGACGTAAATCCTGCACCTACTAGATTAGGCCGCTCAATGCAGTGGAGACCTGATGAAAATGATCGTTCTGAACAGGGAAGTGGGCGAAGCGCTACGCCG
The DNA here is from genome assembly GCF_022952855.1 of Pseudomonas sp. RGM2987. GTDB lineage: Bacteria > Pseudomonadota > Gammaproteobacteria > Pseudomonadales > Pseudomonadaceae > Aquipseudomonas. The sequence continues at coordinate 39,369 of NZ_JALJDX010000206.1, forward strand.
TGACAAATACGTTAACGTTCGCGGTGGCGACTTCAACCTCTACGGTCATTTCGGCGACTTTGTCCGGTTGACTAAAAGCTGGGAGAACATGGAACCGGACAGCTATTACGGCCAGGCCGAGTCCGGCATGCGTTTTCGCCGTTACAGTGACTTCGAATACAACCCCGCCACCCGCGAGCTCAAGCAGCTCGAACACCGGGCCTACATCCAATCCAAGGCCAACAACAGCTATGTCGGCGGATTGGAGCGCCACTTCCAGGACTTCTCCAACGAAGTGATGAATTCGCCTGTGATGCGCAGTCTGATCGACACGGACTTCGAGGTGTACAAGCACGTCCTGCCGCCGGAACTGCACGATGAAATCTGGCAGTGCCAGATCCATCAGATCCGTATCGAGATCAAGCCGGGCAAGGAGCTGGAAATCACTCCCGAAGGTATTCACTGCGATGGCTATCCGTTCAGCGGCGTGCACTTCTGGGGCCGCAACAATGTGGCCGGCGCAGAGAGCCGTTTGTACACCGCCCAGGAAGAACAACTGGCGGCGACCACCTACGAGGATATCCTCGATACCACGTTCTTCCTTGACCGTGACATGCGCCATTACGTGACCCCGGCGCGCAATATCCACAGCCACGAAATGGCGTACCGGCAGATCCTGGCGATCTCTTTCTCGCGGCCCGGGACCGCTTTCGACATTGTTCGCTGAATGGCTTGAACCCATGGACGACTCGACGCAGCAGGTGCTGTTACGTCGGGCCATGGTCAGGGACGCCGAGCGAATGGAGCGGTTTTTCCGCGGCTTCGATGAGGTGTCGTTCTGCGAATGGCAGGACGCCCGGTTCCTGCGGGGTGTCTTGTTGCAGGAAACCACCACCGCCTACGTGGCCGTCGATTCGAGCGGCGAGGTAATCGGGGCGGTGATCGGCGGCATGCTCGGCACCCGTGGCACGATCAACCACCTGGCGGTCAGCCCCTTGCATCGCACCAAGGGCCTGGGCCAGCGGCTGGTGGAAGCGGCGTCAGCGGACATGAAGCGGGTCGGCGTGCTGCGCATGTTCCTTTTCGTCGACGATGCTAATCTGGCCGGCAAGCGTTTCTGGGCCGCCCAGGGGTTCTGTGAGCCTCGGGGTGAAATCACCTTCGAGAGGGATTTATGAACAAGACTTCCAGCCAGCCGCTGGTGGTCGAACCACAAGCCTCGCGTACCTTTGCTGAAGCCAGTCCGGTGGTAGCGGGTTATTTTACGGTTTCGTTTGTGTTCGGTCTGATGGCGGTCAACGCCGGGTTGCCCTTGTGGCTGCCGGTAGCGATGTGCCTGTTCGTCTATGCGGGCGCTTCGCAGTTTGCGGCGCTCGCGTTGATTTCCAGCGGCGCATCGTTGACCACCATTGTCCTCACCACCTTCCTGATCAATGCGCGGCATATGCTGATGTCGGTCTACATGGCCAAGGCCCTGCGTGCGCTGGGGCTCAGCCGTTTCGAGCGCTGGTGCTACGCGGCGGGGCTGACGGACGAGTCGTTCGCCTTCCACAGCGTCAAGCTGGGCACCGGGGCGCCGGTGAGCGTGCGTTACCTGGTCGGCTTCAATCTGTTCTGTCACACCTCCTGGGTGCTCGGCGGCTTGCTCGGCGCGGTATGCGCGCAATATGCGGCCCATCTGATCAAATACCAGCTCGACTATGCCCTGACGGCAATGATGCTCTATGTGCTGGTTTCGCTGTGCAACACTCGCAACAAACTGATCGCTGCCCTGGCGGCAGTGGTCTGCATGGGCGGGCTGAGCCTGCTGGGCAGCTCGCCGTTCAACGTCTTCATTGCCACCTTCGTTGGCTGCGGGGTGGGCGTATGCCTGACCAAACGTTCCTGATCCTGGTGGTGGCCTTGATGATGGCCGTGACCCTCCTGCCCCGAGCCTTGCCGTTGCAGGTCAATACCGAACACTGGCCGCCTTTCGTCGCCCGGGCCTTGGAATACCTGCCGGTGGCGATCGTCGCAGCCATCAGCCTCACCCCGTTGTTGATCAAGGATCAGCAGATACAACTCGACCGTCCGGAGTTTTATGCGGCCATTCCGACGCTGCTATGTGCGTATTTCAGTCGTAATCTGTTTCTCAGTGTGGCGGTGGGTACGGCGGCGTACATCGCGCTCGGATCGTTCCTGTAGCGAAAGGTCCACCACGTCTTGTAACGCCTGGCCGGGCAACTCGGGGTTGTTCACTGCCAGGCGAACGTCGAGAAAGTCCTCGAAGTCCGGGAAGATCGCCAGGCCGTTGCGCAACGCCGCTTCCCGGGACACCAGCCCCAGCCCATCGAGCTGGGTGATCAACGACAAGGTCAACGTTTCGCTGCAGGAATAGATCATCCGCTGGCTCGTACCGTATTCGCCCAAACCTGCATCGAGAAAGCGCAGGAAACTGTGGGAATAAGGACATTCTTCTGCCGGACGCACTTGAAACCTGTCGCCCAGCAAGCCAAGGGAGTCGTCTTCGTCGCCGCAATGCGCGCCGACCACTCGCACCTGCACGTCGGGCATGGTGATGCTGGAAAAAACGCTCTGCTGCTGCCCGATCAGGATCGCCAGGTCAAAGTCTTCGTTGCGCAGCTTGCTCAGGTTCTCCATCGACTCGGCGTAACTGAACTCCAGCTGATACTGGGGAAATACCGCAATCAGCCGATCGATCATCCGCCGATTGAACTCCGTCGGCAGGGTGGTATTGAGCGCCACCTTGAGCGTACGCCGTCGCGGTGTCTTGAGCGCCGCGACTTTCTCTTCCAGTTGCCGGGTGGCCACGAGCACCTGATCCATGAAAGGCGTCAGTTCCATGCCTTGGCTGGTCAATGTCAGGCCTTTGTTCGAGCGCCGGAACAATCGGAAGCCGAATTGCTCCTCCACCTTGTTCAACTGCGCCGCCAACGCCTGCACCGTGAGGCACGAATGCTCGGCCGCTGCCGACAACGAGCCGGTCTGCACGATGCGCATGAGGTTGCGTAGGGTTCTGCTATCCATGGGGTAATGCCCTCTGCTTAAGTGGGCTCGCTATAGTTGTGCACCTGGCCCGGGCCAGGCAGTGCCTGCTGGCTATCATCATGCACCTTGCCACCGTTGTCGCGATTTTGTGCCGAAAAGCTTAGGAAGGCGATGGTTGGAGCTTATGTGGGATTTGGGGGTTTTGCCCAGTCAATCCGGATCCAGCAGGTGATGGTCATGTTGTTTCTAGGCGAAGGGCTGCCGAGTGAGTTTCTGGATCACCCATTGACTGGTAACTGGGATGGATTTCGCGAGTGTCACATTGGGGGCGACTTCCTTCTGGTTTATGAGCACTCACGTCCGGATCTCATTACGTTTGTCGATTTGGGGAGTCACTCGGAGTTGTTCCGGTGAGTCTTGTTAGTGGCTGGCTATTCGCCTGCGAATAAAATTTTATAAAATATACATATCTGTACTATGCTTGACGCATAACCCAGCTACAAAGGAGCCCAAACCCATGGCGACTTCCTCTATTACCCTCAACGCACAGCAACAATTGGACTCCCCGGACGCGGGTCGAGTCGCGTTGAAGTTTTTCTTCAACCTCATGGAGCTTTGGGGCTGCAGCGTCGAGCAGCAGCGCACGTTGCTGGGCAAAGTCGGCAACACCACCTTCTACAAGTACAAACAGCTGCCGGACAACGTAAGGTTGCCCCGTGACACCCTCGAGCGAATTTCCTACCTCATGGGTATCCACAAGGCGCTGAGCATCATCTTCAGCAACAGCCGGGATCGTGTGTACCAGTGGGTCAGCAGCCCCAACACCGCCGCGCCATTCAACGGCCAGTCGGCACTGTCCTACATGCTGGCCGGTCGGGTGGTGGACATTGCCGATGTACGGCGATACCTCGACGGGGTGCGCGGTTGATGACGCCTCCACTGGCAGACCCGCAATGGAAACGGGCCTATCGGATCGTCAACAGCAGTTTCCCGCCGATCACGCTGTTCGAAGATGTCCTCGACCCTGAAGACCTGGCGACCGCCTATGCCCTGGAGGCGCTGACCAACGACCGGCTCATGGCGGAAGCCGGCGTGTTGTCCCGGGTCCGTCCCGAAGACCGGGTGTCCGGGCCGGGCTCCTCACCGGTGATGGCGGCGTTTACGCACATCGGCAAAAGCAGCCGTTTCAGTGACGGCACGTTCGGCGTCTACTACGCCGCCAGCAGCCAGGAAGCCGCCATCGCCGAAACCTGCTATCACCAGGCCCGATTTCTCGGCGCGACCAACGAGCCGGACCTGGAGTTGACCATGCGCACCTACGTCAACAAGGTCATCAAGCCCCTGCACGACATCCGCCACGACTACCCTCATCTGCACGACCCGGACCCCACCGCCTACGGCCCGTCCCAAGTGTTCGCCCGGCAACTGCGCGAAACCTTGTCCTGGGGCCTGCTGTACAACAGCGTGCGCCTGCCCGGCCACGAATGCGTCGCCGCGTTTCGCCCGCCGGCGGTTTCGATACCCGTGCAGGGCAAGCATATTCGGTATGTTTGGAATGCCCAGAAGCGCGAGATTTCGTTTGTGTTTGAGGTGAGTCAGGTGTGAGGCGGGCTTTTATAGAAAATTATGGCTGGGCAATAATTATTGCTCAGCCATAATTTTGCCAGTTGCCTGCTGATCAAATCTTGAACTGCTGCACCGACGCCTGCATCGATCCAGCCGCATCGTTCAACTGATCCGCCGTTTGCGTCAGGTTGTGAATCGAGCGGGTATTTTCCCGGGACTGCTCGGCAATCGACTCCACCCGCTGCGCCATCTCATCGCTGGCTTTTGACTGCTCGGCGATGGTCTGGGAAATTTCCTCCACCACCTCCGCCGCATGCCGGGCGCCTGTGCGGATCTCGCTGATGGACACTCCCGCCTGCTGGGCCAGGTTTACGCCCTCATCCACGCGGCTGACGCAGGCCTGCATGTTCGCTACCGCGTCCCGTGCGCTGGACTGGATGCGCTCGATCATCGCGGTAATTTCCTGGGTGGACTGGGTGGTGCGCGCCGCCAGGTTGCGCACCTCATCGGCCACCACCGCAAAACCCCGGCCTGCCTCACCGGCCCGGGCGGCTTCGATGGCGGCGTTCAGCGCCAACAGATTGGTCTGCTCGGCGATGCTCTTGATCACCTGGATGATGGAATGAATGTCCTCGGACGACGCATCCAGCGCCGTGATTTTGCTGGAGGACTGGTTCACCACCTCGGCGATGCGGTTCATGCCTTCCACCACCCCGAGAATCACCTGACCACCGCTGCTCGCCAGTTGCTCGGACTGCGCCGAAATCGTCCGGGCACTGTCGGCGTGCTGATGGATCTGGCTGATGTTCGCCATCATCTGCTCCATGCTCGCCGCCATGCTGGTGGCACTCTGGGCCTGCTGATCGGCACTGGAAACGATCTGTCGCGCGGTACTGCCCAGGTTCTGGGAGGTGCCATGCAACTCATCGCTCTGGCTGCGGATCGTGGCAATCATCTGCCGTAGATTACGCTGCATTTGCTCGATTACACCTTGTAGCTGGCCCAGCTCATCCTTGCTTTGCGCACCCATCGAGCGTTGCAAGTCCCCTTGGGAAATCGCCTGGGTACTGAGGATGATCTTGTTGAGCGGCGTGAGTACCGCCTTGAGCAGATTCCACGACAGCAGCGCCAATGCCACACAGGTTGCCAACAACGTCGCAATCAACCAGCGTCCCGAGCTTTGAATACTCTGGTCCTGAAACTCACGAGAGCTCTGGGCCTGGTTTTCGATCAACTCACTGACCGCCTCGTTGCGCTCCTCCAGCGCAGAGAACGCCGCGTCGAACTCCGCCCGCAATGCATGACCATCCTGGGCACCGCTCAGCGCCTTGCCTATGACCTGCTTTGCCTTTTCGATGTAGGTATCAGCCTGCGGCTTCAACTCGGCAATAGCCGTGTGAACAACCGGCGGCAAGTTTGCCTCGGCGTTCTCGGCAATCACCTTGCGCATCCGTTGCGAATGCTCGTCGAAAGCCTCCGTTACCTCCTTGGCCCCTTGAGCGTCCCCAGGCGCCACGAGCAGCGCAGCCAACACATCGCCACGAATGGCGTCATGCATCATGTCCGCCTCCATGTGCTTGCGCATCGCCGAAATACTGGTCTCATTCTGCGCCAGCGCCTCGGTCATGGCGTGATAACCCCACAGCCCGATGCCACCGAGCAACAGCGCAAAAGACAGGCTGACCAATCCCGAGCCTATGACCTTGGTGCGGATCTTCATCGCTGACTGCTCCTGGAGCGAGGATTTCTGGGCAAGTGTAGTTGAGCGCCAGCGGAGCCTCGTGATTGGGGCGTGCTGTTATTGATGGTATCGGCTGGAAAAATAATTAGCTGAATGCGCAGCAGCAGGTTGGCGAGGACGCTTGCTGCCGAAACGCCAATAGCCACTCGTCGAGACTGTCGCTTCTGACAGTAGCCATCGTGTCGAAGATGCGCTCAGTCTAGAGCAGAAAACTTCGAACTTCTCGACTCCTGGAATTACCCGCAACGTAGCTGTCGAGTTTGGGAGCAGCTTGGGAAGTTAGCCGGCCTGGGGTTGTCAAAAAATGAGAAAACTCATTATTTCCGCTTTTTCGTTGGCTATCTCAGGGATGTCTGCTCAGTTGCAAGCGGCTACCCCAACAACGGACCCTGAGAGCGTCTTGATTGATGGTGCAGCCTTTAAAAGCGAATATGCGAACGTGAACGGCATTCGCATGCATTATCTGGTGAGCGGTAACGGCGCCAAGCCCGTGCTATTGGTGCATGGCTTCCCGGGCAGCTGGCGCAATTGGGAGGCGCTCATGGGAAGGCTGGTGCGCGCTGGTTATACCCCTGTCGTTCCGGACTATCGTGGTGCTGGGGAAACGGAAGTTTCTGCAAGCGGCTATGATAAAAAGAACATGGCGCTGGATCTGCATGAGCTGATTAAAACGCTGAAGATGAAGCAGGTGGATATTGTCGGCCATGATATGGGCTTGATTGTCGCCTATGCCTACGGTGCGCTTTATCCGCGCGAAACCAAGCATATTGTGCTGATGGATGGATTTATTCCGGGTATCCCTGGGTGGGAAACTCCTTATAACGGCAATCCTGCGGCCGGTATCCCAAGCAAATGGCATTTCCGCTTCTTTGGAGCCACTGCGGTAGAAATGATCCAAGGAAAGGAAAAAATCTACTTGGACATGTTTTTCGATAGCTTCGTATATGAAGGTAATCCTTCCGTATCCAAAGAAGTGCGCGGCTCTCTGGTGAAAGATTACTCCCGACCCGGACGCATGGAGGCGGCATTCAAGCTTTATTCTGCGTGGGTGGAATCTGATGCAAACGACAACCAGGCGTTTGCTCAAAAAAAACTGACCATCCCGGTGCTTACCATTGGTGGAGACCATTCAAGAGGCAAGACATTGTCCGAACAGGTACAGCATATTACTACGCAACCTCAGTCCCTGATCCTGCAAAACACCGGACATTGGGTTCTTGAGGAGAAAACAGAGGCTACCAGCGAAGCGATTCTGGATTTTTTGCAAAAGTAACGAGCCGTGGCATTGATGGACAGACCACTTTTACTGAGTGCACCGCACCCCCCGTGGCGAGGGAGCTTGCTCCCGCTGGGGTGCGCAGCAGCCCTTCTTCACCCGCACTCACAGAACTCAACATTGAGGTGCAACGCTGCCCACCCCATCGAGCAGCGTCGCACCGCCTCACACCTAAGCGGAATAACTTCCCGGCGCTTCCAGCACCTTCACCACATCATCAATAACGGCCTTGCTCATGTCCTGCAAATAGCACGACGCCCAGGCATAGCGATCCGTGTCGCGAATCATCGCGGCGTCTTCGGCCAAAAGCTTGGCGACGTGGAGCAGGTCGGAGGCATGGGATAGGGCTTCGCCGATAGGGACGCCGCTGTTGACGCGAAAGAGTGGACGGTCGGAGTGGAAGGAGAAGGGGGTTAGGCCTATGGTTTTGAAGTCATGCGGGTTTGGCATTGTCTGGCTCCTTGACTTGAAAGAGCTGCCACCGACCTTCTCACAGGTTGGGGTGGCAGCCGTGCGCGGGGTGAGAAACCGGCAATCAAGGCAACCGGTAGACCCGAAGGTCTCCCACGCACAGCCGCCATAAAACGACATCGCAGACGAAAAAAAACGCCACGATGGGTTTCGGGCGCTTATGCGCCTTGATTGCTTCGGGTTCTCACGCCCGGTCGCTGAATTTGCAGCGACAGTTGAAGAGTAGCGGGTGAATGGGAAGGCTGCAATCGTGTCGCTATGCTGGCGAGTCAGAGGCAGGTATGTTCGCCATTCCATTTGCGGGCGAGGTCGGTGGTCGTGGCTTGAGTACAGGTCCAGGTAGCTCTGTGCTGAAGAGCGATGTAGTTGTCTCTAGACAGAAAAAAACCGCACGATTTGAGCTTGCTGACTGGGTCAGCCTAGGCTTGGCGGGTGTGTTAAGGGGCATTATAGGTAGCTGGAGAAGGTCATCAACTTAAGACTGACGTGAAATTGTAACGGGTGCTGGAGCATGCAGATTTGGACGCGGGCTGAGCGTGCTCGCCAGGGCATCGATCCGGCTGATCGTTGGTGGATTTGCCTGCGTTATCGCGAGCAGGCCCGCTCCCACAGGTTGGACGTGCCAGAAACAACAATGCCCCTGCATTTCTGCAGGGGCATTGTTTTGTATGGTGCGGCACCAGGAATCGAACCCGGGACCTACTGATTACAAGTCCAAGTTTCTATCCAGTGAATACTGGGTCTTGTCTGTGTAGCCCATTTTCAAAGGGATATTGGGGAAATAGCTGGTCGACTTTCTGTTTAGGTGTGGACATTTTGTGGACACTGGCGATCGCTGGTAAGGGCATGGCCAGAGCCGGTAGCCCATTGACGCAATGTGCAATCTCGGTCGGCCTAGCGACTTGGCTGCAAGCCACAGGCTGCTTAGCTTTTGGCGTCGAGCCAAGAGGTAAGCGAATCCGACCAGGACAACGACTTTCGGAACCTAGCCGATTATGAAAACTGCGTCTGTTCGAAGATTTTTTGGCCTCCGTCCAAGCGGGCTGTGCCCTCTCGAATTGTTCGTCCACCCAGGAGCCCAGAGCCCCCCGCGTAAGCGCATGACATTCTTTTGCAGAACATTGCGCTGCCTGCAACTGCTCAACGCCTCAGAGCCCCCACAGCGGGCCTGGGCTGGGGCCTTGTTTCACTGCCCAGTCGGTTTGCACAAAAAAAGCACGTCGCAGTACCTGCTGGTATGGCTCGGATTGAAAACTCATCAGCACAGGGCGGCGCTGAGCCGTCACTCATTTTCTAAACTCAAAATCGTTAAAAATTGAGATTTCTCCCTTTCATGGTGTACGCTCATCTCAACTGGATTGAATTTTGAGATTTTCGATGATTAAGCTCCCCCCGCCGATCGTGACCAACCCTTTCGAGCTGATCATGAAAAAATACCCTGCTCTTACAGGGGAATACCTGAAACTGTATGCACCTGTTGACGATAAAGGGCGCTACCAACACTACGACACATTACGATTTAGAATTCCGGCCAAGTTGGATCATTCTTTGGCTTGGTCAGTTGTGAAAAGTAGCAGAAGACTTCAGTTGAGCGACATTATGTCACTCGGCGCGCCTCCACATGTTGGAAGACTATTGCTCACTCCGGCTATTCAAATGGCCATATCTGAAAGTGATAGGCATACGACAGCAGCTGCACTGGAATGGATGAGCAGCAAAATAGGAGAACAGAAGCACATCCAGTACTTGCTTAAAGATCTTATCGAAGATGAAGCAATCAGCAGCAGCCAGCTTGAGGGTGCTGCCACCACAACTAAAGTGGCAAAAGATCTTTTGAAACGCCAGAGAGGCCCTAGAACACCCGATGAAAAAATGATCATCGGAAACTTTAGAATGATGCAGTGCGCTTGGCGTAGTCGGAACACGCCCCTATCGGCAGAGCTAATAGCGGAGCTTCATCAAGTGGGAGTCGAAAATATTGATGACGATCACTACCGCCCAGGTACTTTTCGCTCAGTGGGAGATAATGTTGTCGTTGAGGACGGTGACGGTAACGTTGTTCATACACCGCCGACCGCAGAGGGTTTAGAAGAACGTCTTAACAAGCTTGCCGAGTGGATAAATACTAACCACACCGACATTACTAATAAAACCTACCTTCATCCACTTATTAAGGCCATCATCTTACATTTTTCGATAGGCTACGAACATCCCTTCCATGATGGCAACGGACGAGTAGCACGCTCACTTTTCTATTGGTATCTATTCAAGCATGATTTTGCTGCATTTCGCTACATTGCAATTAGCACCTTATTAAAATCTGCACCTACTAGATATGGCAAAAGCTACGTATACACCGAAACTGACGAAATGGACTTAACGTACTTTGTCGACTATCAGTGCAGGATTATAGCCCGAGCCATTTCGGACTTTAAAGCAGCCTACGAAGAAACGCTAGAAGGGATGAATAAATTTAATTTATTTCTGTATGAATCGGGCTTGTTTGGAAAGCTAAATGACAAACAGAAAACCGTGCTCCAAGTCGCCAAAAGCGGTAGGGCCTTAGAATTTACAGCAACAGCCGTCAAAGATAATCTTGGTTGCTCTTACAACACAGCCGCAGCTGTACTGAATGGACTAGTTGACCATAATCTATTTCAGAAACGAAAAGAAGGACGAGAATGGATTTACACAATGATCCCGGCTAGCCAAATTATTAAGCACTGGTCGCCCTGATCACCTATATAGCTAAGATCTGCAGGCTCACACTAGTTTTTCTTTTGACACTTTGCGGACGGATTTCAACGATGACTGGACTGGAATTGGTTTTTTAGCTCTCTATCCCAATCTGCAGCAGCCATAGTCGGTATATTTGGCGCTTTTATCATCACAAAAATCCCCCACCCCAAAGGACACCCCCGCCATGGACCTGCACAACGAATTCGAAAACAGTAAATTCTTCCACAACGCCCGTATCGATCGACGTGCCGCCGACGCCTTGGTGGGATTGGCCGCAGGCATCACCGCGGACGGCGTCGTAAACACCTCTGAGGCGATTTTTCTGAAGCAATGGCTGGAAAACAATCTCGCGCATCTCAACGACCCAGTGATCAACCTGCTTTATTCACGTCTGGCGTCCATGCTTCAGGACGACGCTCTGGACCCGGATGAGTCTCTTGAGCTGCTGAACATCCTGCGTAGTTTTTCTGGTGTGGGCATTGAGCGGTCGAAGGTTGGCGAAGCGCCTGCCATTTCCCCTACGGACCTTCCATTCAACTCACCTGCCCCTGATCTGGTCTGGGATGGCCGGATATTTGTATTTACCGGTGTCATGACCTTTGGGCCGCGTAAGGACTGTCAGGCGTTGGTCGAGGAGCGGGGTGGTTTGATTGGCGGTGCAGTGAGTAAGAAGGTGCATTACCTGGTGGTCGGCAGCGTGGGTAATGAGCAGTGGCGCCACAGTACGTACGGAACGAAGATTATGAAGGCCGTGGAATTGCGGGAGGCGGGTTCATCGATTGCCATTGTGGGTGAGGATCATTGGCAGAGGATGTTGTTTGGTTGAGGGCGCGATCTAAGAAGAACAGCCCGGTTCTGATCGGCAAATCGTCGGTGGGTTTGCCGGCCTCATCGCGAGCAAGCTCGCTCCCACAGTTTGGATGTGCCAGAAACAACAAAGCCCCTGCATTTCTGCAGGGGCTTCGTTTTGTATGGTGCCGGCACCAGGAGTCGAACCCGGGACCTACTGATTACAAGTCAGTTGCTCTACCAACTGAGCTATACCGGCGTGTGGGCGACGATTATAACGATTGGGTGGGTTCTGTAAACCCCTGAATTCTGACTATTTTTGCGCAGGTACGGCTCAGGCGCGGCGTAGCAGGTTGCGCAGTTTGTCCAAGGTGCGCCAAGTGCGGCTGTTCTGGATGGCGTGGAGTTGGGCTTCGGCGTGTTCGGCCCGTTGCAGGGCGGCGCGCAGTTGTGCGTCCGGGTCGCTGAGGGGGTGGCTGAATTTGTGGCCTTTGCAGAGTTGGAAGCCGTCGAGGTTGCACGGTGGGATGTCGAAGGCCGGTTTGAGGGCCAGGTGTTCTTCGGCGAGGTAGTAGGTGTTGATGCCGTCGAACAGGATGGACTGGTAGCCGGCGTCGGTAATGAGGCGTTCCCAGGTCTGGTCGCGGGCCCAGGGGGTTTCGATGAGGATGATCCAGGGCCGCCAGCGGCTGAAGTCCATGCCGCGCAGTACGGTTTCCTCGTGGCCTTCGACGTCTATTTTCAGAAAGTGGATCGGGCGGTCCGAGGCGTATTGTTCGCAGATCGAGGCCAGGGTGCGCGATTGGACGGTCTGGGTGCGCACGTCCATGCCGGCGTCGCGGTGTTGTTGGGCGACGTTGGCTTCTACCGTGGACAACCCGGTGTCGGCGATGGTGTAGAAGGTCAGGCTTTCGGCGTTTTCGCCGGCTACGCATTGCAGGTTGATGTCCCGGGGGCGTTCCTGGCTGAGCGCGTCGTAGTAAGCCTGGACCGGCTCGATGTTGATGCCGTGCCAGCCGTGGTCATAAAACGCCCTAGTGACGGAGTCGTCTGTCGGATGGTTGGCGCCGACGTCGAGGTAGAAGCCGTTTTCCACCGATTGAAGGGCGCGCCACAGGCGTACGTCTTCGAAATTCTGTGCGTAGGAAATGAACGTCACGGCCGGTCCTTGAGTGCGTGGGCATTGTGTCAATCAGGATACGTGCCGTTGTTGTATAGCACGGGCGGGCTGGGTGCAATTGCTGACGCGGGTCAGCACGGAAATCGGCGGTTATGTCGTTTTAGCTGGGCGCTTATGCACAACGGGATGGAAGAGCTGGCCGCTCTATGGACATTTTGTGACGGCTGTCTCGTTTCGTCGCAAATGCCTGTTTTCATGGTTTTTTATCCATATGAACAAAAAATGACCAGTCTCGAAACAGTTAGGAAATCGCGGATTTATTGGATCCAGGTTTATTTCATCAACAGAGTTATCCACAGGCCGTTACGTCTCAGCAACGCTCTGCCAGCAGCGTCAGATTTCTCGGAGTCAGCGGCGTTTGGCAGAAGGTGCCGAGGCGTACCTCGTAGCCTTTTTGAGTGAGGAAAAGCGCCCGGTCCAGTACCAACCAAAGCTCCAGCGGCCGTCGGAAAAGGCCTCGCACCAGCTCAAGGTTGCGAACTTCGGCCAAGCGTCGATAACCCGCTGCCTCGAGCGCAGCCCAATCAGGTGAGCCGACTGTGGATAAGTCTTTAAGCGCTGCCAGATCGATGCAGTACTGGGCGAAGGATTTTTCCAGCCAAGCGCTGGGTAACGAGGGGGTGGGCAAGTAGCTGTCGATGCCACGGATTTGCCGTTGCAGCAGGTCGAAGCCCAGGCGCCGAGCCATGGACTGGTCCCGTTGCCGTCGTACCCGAGCGCCGGCGGTGACGGTTTCCGTGAGTGGCAGGCCGAGATCATCGAGGGACAGTTGTAGGGCAGAGCCCTTGGCGGCGTCGGACAGCGCTTGGTAACGCTCGGTGCGGATGCGGTTATAGCAGCAAGGCGCAATCGCCAATTGAGTACAGCCGGCAGCGCTCGCCAGTTGCATCAATCGTACGTGCAGGTCGCCGCAGGCATGCAGCGCCACCGGCGTGTGTTCAGAGTGGATCGCTTGGGCTGCATCCGCCGCCAGGACATCCTGCTGCAAGTGCTTGGCTGGCAACGCATGGCGAAGGCTCAATTGCTGGCCGCTGGCAACCAGGGCCGGGTCGTATTCCAGGCAGGTCAGTTGTTGCTCGCCATGCAGCAGGCGCCGACCGAGATGACCTTTGCCCGCACACCAGTCCAGCCAATGAGTCGGTTCGCTGGCGAAATGCAGGCGGCTGGCGAAGGCCTCGATTTGCTGCCATTTGCGGCCAGGTACGTCGACATTGAGGCGAGGGGCTGGGGCATCCAGCGCGCTGGCTGGCAATTCGGCGACACAACTCAGTTCTCGGGAGACGGCTGCCAGTTCGCAGAAGGGAGCGGGCGCGTCCTCGATCAGCCACGGCTGATGGTGGTCGTTTTCTGCCGCCTCCAGCGAACGCTGGCGTAGCCATTGGGCCAGTTGCGGGTAGGAGGTTTCCCAGGGCAGTTGCAGATGAGTGAAGGGACGCGGCTTCCACAGCGCCTGGTGCGCTGTAAGAAAAGCATCCAACGCGGTGAAACGGGCGAGCAAGGCCTCGCCCGTCAGCACGCCGTTGTCAGCGCCCTTGGCAGGCATCGACGCGCAACCAGCGCTCCAACTGCTTGAAGCCTTGCACCAGCAGGAACGCCATCAACAGGTAGAACATGCCGGCTGCAAAGAAGATCTCCACCGGCAGGTATGTCCGGGCAATGATGGTGCGGGCCATGCCGGTCAGTTCCAGCAGGGTCACGGTGCTCGCCAGGGCGCTGGCCTTGAGCATCAGGATCACTTCATTGCTGTAGGCCGGCAGGCCGATGCGCGCCGCGCGCGGCAGCATGATGTAGAACAGCGCCTTGGGCCGCGACATGCCCAGGGCCCGTGCGGCTTCGATCTCGCCACGGGGGATGGCCTGGATCGCGCCCCGTAGGATCTCGGCGATGTAGGCGGCGGTGTGCAGGGTCATGGTGACCGTGGCACACCAGAATGGGTCCCGCAGGTACGGCCACAGCGCGCTGCTGCGCACGGCATCGAACTGCGCCAGGCCGTAGTAGACCAGGAACAGCTGGACCAATAACGGCGTGCCACGGAAAAAGAAGATGTAGGCGTAGGGCAACGCCCGCACGTACCACAGCCGTGAAGAGCGGGCGATGCCCAGCGGGATCGCCAGCAACAGGCCGGCAACCACGGCGATGGCGACCAGCTCCAGAGTCAGCGTCGCGCCCTGGGCCAGCTTCGGCAGCCACTTGATGATGACTTCCCAGTTCATTGGGTGCTCCTGATAAAACCGCGGGCAGCGCGCCGTTCCAGCAGGTGCATGCCGATCATGGCGAGCACCGTCAGCCCCAGGTACATGAAGGCTGCGACCATATAGAAGGTGAACGGCTGCTTGGACACGGTCACGCCGATTTGCGCGTGGCGCATGATTTCTTCCAGGCCGATCACCGAGACCAGCGCAGTGTCTTTCATCAGGATCATGAATAGGTTGCCCAGGCCGGGCAGGGCGATGCGCCACATTTGCGGCATGATCAGCTTGGTGAAGATCCGCCACTTCGACAGGCCCAGGGCCACGCCGGCTTCACGGTGGCCCTTGGGAATCGCCAGGATCGCGCCGCGAAACACTTCCGTGGCGTAGGCGCCAAAGCACAGGCCCAGGGCGATGACCCCGGCGGCGAAGGCGTCGAGGGCCAAGTCAGGGTTGCCGAAGTACTCGCCCAGGGCGCGCATCAGGTTGACGGTGCCGAAGTAGATCAGCAGCACCCAGAGCAATTCCGGGACACCGCGCACCAGGGTCGAATACGTGCCGCCAAGCCATTGCAGCGGCTTGTAGGGGGAGGTCTTGGCCAGGGCGCCGAGCAGGCCGAGCACCAGCCCCAGGCACAAGGCCGAGAGCGCCAGTTTGACGGTCATCAGCGCGCCAGCGGCGAGCGCCGGGCCGAATCCGTAGAGATCGATCATCATGGGTGTGTGTTCATATCGCGGCAGGCTTTGCTAAGGGCCGGCGCTGCGGACAGCGCCGGCCAGGCACGTCAGCATCAATAGATGTTGAACGGGAAGTACTTGTCGTTGATCTTTTTATAGGTACCGTCGGCAACGATTTCTTTCAGCGCGGCGTTCAGCTTGTCGCGCAGAGGGTCACCCTTGCGCACGGCGATGCCGATCTTGTCGCTTTCCACCACCGGGTCGCCCTTGAATTCGTAGGCGCGGCCGGCGTCGGTTTTCAGCCAGTCGTAGTTCACGTATTTGTCCGCCAGGATCGCGTCGACGCGGCCGGAGGTCAGGTCCAGGTAGGCGTTTTCCTGGGTGTCGTAGAGCTTGGCGGTAATGTCGCTGCCCAGTTCGTCTTCCAGCCAGGTGCCGGCCAGGGTCGCCCGTTGCGCGCCAATGACCTTGCCTTTGAGCGAGTCTTTATCGGTTTTGAAATCGACGCCTTTCGCCGCGATGAACTGCAGTTTGTTGGAGTAGTACGGGTCGGTGAAATCCACGGCCTGCTTGCGCTCGTCGGTGATCGACAGCGACGAGATCAGGAAGTCGAACTTCTGGGCGTTCAGGGCCGGGATGATGCCGTCCCAATCGGAGGTGACGACTGTGCATTCGACTTTCATCTTGGCGCACAGGGCGTCGCCGATGTCCTTGTCGAAGCCCACGACCTGACCGCTGGCGTCCTTGTTGTTGAACGGTGGGTAGGCGGCTTCGATGCCCATTTTCAGCTTTTCAGCGGCCATGGCGTTGGCCGAGAACACCAGGCTGGCAGCCGCGGCCAGAAGGAATTTCTTGTAAATCTGCATATGTACTGCTCCGTTAGCGGTTGCTGGACATGAATTGTTTGCAGCGTGCCGAAAGCGGGTTTTCGAAGACCTGCTGTGGCGATCCTTGCTCCTCGACCAGGCCCTGATGGAGGAAAACCACCTCGCTGGAAACCTGACGGGCGAAGCCCATTTCGTGGGTCACCAGCAGCATGGTGCGGCCTTCATCGGCCAGGGCGCGGATCACACTTAGTACTTCCTGGACCATTTCCGGGTCAAGGGCTGAAGTGGGCTCGTCGAACAGAATCACCTTGGGCTGCATCGCCAGGGTGCGGGCGATGGCGGCGCGCTGCTGTTGGCCGCCGGACAGCTCGGCCGGGTAGGCATGGCGCTTGTCGGCAATGCCGACCTTGGCCAGCAAGGCTTCGGCCACTTCGATGGCTTCGGCTTTGCTCTGGCCGAGCACCCGGCGTGGTGCTTCGATGATGTTGTCGAGCACGCTCATGTGCGGCCAGAGATTAAAGTTTTGAAATACAAAACCAATCTCGCTGCGCATGCGATTGATCTGTTTGCCATCGGCGGCGATGAGTTCACCGTTTTTCGCAGCCTTGAGCTTGAGCGCTTCACCCGCGACCAGGATCTCGCCCTGGTTGGGGTTTTCCAGCAGGTTGATGCAGCGCAGGAACGTGGACTTGCCGGATCCGGAGGAGCCCAGGATCGAGATCACATCGCCGTCGCGGGCGGTCAACGAGACGCCCTTGAGCACCTCCAGCTGGCCGTAGCGTTTGTGCAGGTTGCGGATTTCAAGCGCGGGCGTGGCCTGGGCCATGTGCGGTCCTCATGGTGTGTGCTCCCTTGCTGTTGGCTGCCTTCCGTGGCGAGGCGGCCAAGCTAGCATGCGTCCGGATGGTCGCCAACAGCGCTGCGGGTGGTAAACCGATGATGCGTGGCAGGTTGTCGCATCGGCGCAGCAGACTGTCGCGCCATCAACAACCGAACGGCCGTTTGAACCCGGTTTACCGATGAAAAGCCCGGGGAGTTGCGTAAAAAAAGGCGCGATGGTGCCAGCTTTGGGTGGGGGTGGGAAGCGTTAATCGGATGAGCGTTAACGCAATCTGAGGGCGGTCGGTTTATTCGTCGAGCTCGTCCAAGTCCCACAATATCTTGAGGGCCTCTTTGAAAGAGGCTCGTGCAGTCTCGAGATCTTTTTGAACCTTAGGGTCTTGAAGCCAGCGCTGTGCGGCTCCCAGATCAATGTCATCGGCCCACATCCGGTAATCGATCAGCGTGGTCTCGGTCAGCCTTTTGACTGCCATAACGCCGTCTTTAGCGTTTTCGTTATCCAGAAGATCGGGCTGTTTATTAATCATGATCATGAGTGATGAAAGCATCATCACCATCATATCGACGCGGCCCGTCTCTTCAGCGTCCTTCATTTGATAAAACAGTGTCAGGAAGTCTTCAGGGAACTGATCGGCCTCCTCTTGAAGGGCCTCCAGAAAGAACGGGTCTTCATATTCGGGCAGATCAGGCATGACAGCAGCTTTTGTACGGCTGATACGTATTTGCCTGGCTTTTGCTTTCGCGCGCTTGGCACGTTTTTGTTGCTTGTTTATGGATGCCATGTGGTTCTGTCCTCGTTGAGGAAAGGTCGCGATAGCAATCTGTGGGAGCGAGCTTGCTCGCGATAGCGATAGAAACGTCAGCAGAGATGTGGGGCTAATGGCCTCATTGCGAGGAGGCTGTTTCCGTAGGAATCCTCTGGTCGGCAGGTTGCTCTCGGTCTGTCATAAAGTCTGTTGTTGGAGTGTTATCATCGAACCAGCTATCCCAAGTTTCGCCGGTCGGTGTGGTGTTTGTCTTTTCCATATCCAGTCCCTCTACGGAGTTCAATCGTAAGTGCAAGGATAGTGAAGAGAAGGGTAGCGGGATATCCCGATTACGCCGTCGGTTTCCTCATAACCTATAGTTTCAATCAATCTAAACCTTAGCTGACGATTTTGCTCAAAACAGAACTCATGTGAGCCGTTTCCATAACTGGAGTCCTCGCCATGAAGCGCATCCATTTCTTCATATTGCCCCTCGTCGCGCTGGGCGCGCTGTTGCTGCCCATCACGCTCACAGCCACCAGCCTCGCACCCATCGACAATTCCGGCGTGCAAGTGCAGCCGCTGCAGCAGAACGGCGTCACTTATCTCTCTGGGGGGATCGGCGAGGATGAAGCCCGCGCCATCGAGCAGGCGAAAGGCTATAACCTGCACATGATGTTTTCGGTGGGGCCCGGGAACAAGTACATCCCGGATGTGGATGTCACGGTCCAGAATGCTTCGGGTCAAACCGTATTGACGTTGGAGGGCGCGGGGCCGCTGGTGTATGTGCAGCTACCGCCGGGCAAGTACAAGGTACTGGCGACACGCAATGGCGGGGAGCGCCGCGACACCGCCGATGTTGGCAACGGTGCCGCACGCAACCTGGTGTTCCATTGGAACGGTGACGAATAGCCGACCGGCTTATTCGCCGGTGGGTTCTTCCATCGACTGGCGATAGCGGTCCAGCGCTTCGCTGAAGTCCTTGATGAACTCCGGGGTGCTGAGCCAGCGTTGCGCCGTCTCGCGGTCCATGTCGTCGGCCCACATGCGGTAGTCCACCAGCATGTCGGCGGCCAGGTTGGTCGCGGCCATGCTTTCGTTCTCGGCATTCTTCAGGTCGAGCAGGCCCGGGCGCTCGCTGATCATCACGCTCAGGGAGGACAGCAAGGTATCGAGCAATTCGCTACGACCGATGGCCTCGGCTTCGCGCAGCTTGGCGAACAGCTCCAGCACGTAGACTGGCGGCTGGGCAGTGGCGTGGGCCGGGTCGCCGTACATGGGGATGGATTTGCGCCCGGTCATGCGGATCTGCTTGGCTTTGTCTTTGGCGCGCTTGGCGCGTTTTTGCTGCTTGTTCAATGAGGCCATTGGGCTTCGGTTTCCAATTCGTTAAGAGGGCGGTGCCCGCTCAGCCGATTTTCGGCACGGTAAAACGGAATTCGCTGCCCATGCCCGGCTGGCTTTCGGCGTGCAGTTTACCGCCATGGGCCTGGACAATCCCCTGGGAAATGTACAGTCCCAGCCCGGTGCCGTTCGGGTTGCCTTCCTTGACCGTCCAGTAACGGTCAAAAACATGCGGCAACTGCTCCGCCGTGATGCCTTCCCCGGTGTCGCGGACGCTGAACACGATCTCATCGCCCACCGACATCGCGCTGACGCCCACGCGGCCTTGCTGCGGGGTGAACTTGATGGCATTGCCGATCAGGTTGGACAGCACCTGGAACAGCCGCTCGGGATCGGCGTTGATATGCAGGTCGGGTTCGGCGTGGAACGACATGTCGATGGCCTTGGCCGTGGCGAGCGGCGACAGAAGCGCGCAGGCATCTTCGAATATCTGGGTGACGCTGGTTGGCCGGGGATTGATGGTGTAGCGCCCGGCATCGATGCGCGAGGTGTCGAGCAGGTCTTCCAGCAGCACGTTCATACGACTGGTGGCCTGTTGCATGGTATCGATGGCCGAGGCGATTCGCTTCGAGCTGTGGGAGCCGTCGGAACTGAAGGCCTTTTGCATCATGCCGCAGAGCATGGAAATGACCGTCATCGGGCTGCGCAGGTCATGGGACACCACCGCTACCAGGTCATCTCGGGCCTGCACGGCCTGGCGTTCCTTGTGCACCTGGCGGGCCAGGTCGTTTTCCAGGGCCGAGCGCCGCAAGTCATTGGCGGCGAACAGGTCGCCGTGGGTCCATTTGGCACTGATGCCGGCCATTTCGACCTTCCAGATCTCGAAAGAGGTCCGGGGCCTCAGGCGCAGGCCGGTCTCGCTGTTCTCCAGGTCCAGGGGCTTTTGCGGGTCACCACTCCATTGAATGGTCTGCTTCACCTCGGGGCGGAACCACAGCACGCCGTTTTCCACCGGCTTGGGTAGATGAATCGCCAGCACGCCACTCGCCACGTCCTGATAGGCCAGGGCTGCCGGAAAAACGCTGCTCAGATTGTGCTGGGAAAAGACCGGTTGCCCGGTTTCCAGGATCCATTTGTGCAACTGGCGGATCTGATCCGGCGCTGGACACTGGCCGTGGCGATGCAGCTTGTTGTCTTCGAGGATCGCGACGCCGCTGGCGCCGGTGAGGTCCATCAGTCGCTGGGGCTGGTGGGACAAACCGTCGAACACGTTATGGGTGGACTCGGCCATGGCGCCGGCGAGTATCTGGAGATTTTCAAGCTTGGCCTCCCGTTGACTGGCCAGCTCCAGCGCCTCCATGGCACTGATCTGCAATGACAGTACCTGGCCGATGGTCTGGCAGGCCATGCGCATTTCGTGCGGAACCAGCAGCGGCTCGCGGTTGCCGCAACTGATCAGGCCCCACAGCCGCTCACCTTCCATCAGCGAAATGCTCATAGAGGACAGCACGCCCATGTTCTTCATGTACTGACGGTGTATCGGTGAGACGCTGCGCAGGGTGGAAAAGCTCAGATCCAGCGGCACCTGGGTGTCGGGCCGCAGCTCGGGGATCAGTGGTACTGGTGCATAGTCGGCATTGGGGATGATCCGCAACCAGTTGGTGCGGTACAGCTCGCGGGCCTGCTCGGGAATGTCCGATGCCGGAAAGAACAGACCTTTGTACAGCTCCATCGACGGCGCGCTGGCCTCGGCGATCACCTGCCCGTGACCTTCCTCTTCGAAGCGATAGATCAACACCCGGTCGTAGCCGGTCATGGCCTGGATTTCCCGTACGCTGATTTCGTACAGCGCCTGGAGGGTTTTCGCACTCTGAAGGCGTTGCAGCATGCGGCCCAGGTTGGCTTCGCCGGTGGCGCCTTCGGGACGGTAATCGCTCAGGTGCTGTTCCAGCTCGACGATCAGGGCGCCCTGATGACGATGAACCAGGGCGTCGAATCGCTGGGCGTTCACGACGACTGCCAGGGGCACCTTGTCGCTTTCCGGGGTGGCGCGGCAGGCGATAAGAATGGCCTCGGCCTGTTCCGGACCGAACAGTGTTTCCAGCTTCTGGCCCAACAACCTGTGGGGATCGTGCCCCATCAACTGCAATACATTGGCACTGACCTGTCGGATCAGGAACTCGGGTTCCGATAGCATCAACAGCACACCATGAGGCTGGATGGCACCGGGGAAGCGGATCGGCTCGTCTGCGCAATTGGCCAGGAGCTTTTCGAAGGCTTCTTGGTTCTCCGGGTTCATAGCAGGACCTCCTGGCTGTCCAGCCAGTGTTCAAAATAGGTAAACGTCGCTTTGGCGGCACATGTAGCTTCGAACGTTTGCGCTTCGCCCAGGTTCCTGTCGTCCAGATATTGGAGAAAGTCCTTCCAGCGTCGCCCGGTGAGTTCGCCGTACACGTTAAGAAACGCCGCGCCGCTGGTCGCATCAAGACCCAGTTGCCCGGCTACCCTGCGTCGCAGGATCTGCCCACCGAGCGTTGCCCCTTCCAGTACATAGGAAACCCCGAGCGCGGCGGCACGGGAGTCGATCCGTGGCAGTGCCTGGCAAACAGGCAGCGCGTCGATAGCCGTTTCATCGAGGCCCAACGCCTTGAGGTCGCCCCGCAGTACCGGAAGTTTGATCCGTAGCGACTGGTCGAGCCCTGCGGGTATCAGCGCCAGGACATGCAGTCGTTGCTCCAGCGGCTGATAAAAGCCGTAGTAGGCAGCCATCAAGCGCCGGTACAGGTCCAGATCCAACTGCTCGGAGAAAAACGGCAGGCGTTTCTCCAGGGCGACGTGCATCTCGGCGGTTTCAGTCCGCAATGCTTGGATCAAGGAAGAAAGGGGGGCGGCGGGTGACATGCAGGATAGAGCTCGTTCAGAGGATTTTTGCCGAAAAAAGCGCATCAATCTTACACAGATTCATCAGGTAGGCTGCTATCGGTTGTCGAGTTTATCCCTTGAGTCGCTGGGTGCGCCTGCTGCTCAAAGCGTGCCCCTGACGATGTCTCGTGGGCCAAGATTGAGCGCTTTGATATTGGCAATAGCTTCCTCTTCCACTGCGGGCCGGTCTCGACTGGCCAGTAGGCGTTCGTAGTAGAAGGTGCTGATTTAGCGTTCGAGGGCGCGGGTGGACCAGTTCTGGCTGACTACCTCGTTCATGTACCACTGGCGCGCACTGTCACTCTCTACCCGCAAAAGTGAGGGGCTGGTCAGTGGTGCCTGTTTTGTAGGACATGTCTCTGATGAGCGTCATCCGTGACTACGAGGGGGCTGCTGCGCAGCCCAGCGGGAGTAAACTCCCTCGCCACAGGGTGGTATTTCAGCTTCAGCTATTTGCCAGGGCTTGGGAGGCGGCGACGTAGTCGGCCTGGAATTGTGGGCTCTCGACCCAGTCCAGCGCGGCTTGTTCGTCGACGCCGGTGGTCATGCGTCGATATTCGATCAAGGCGGTGAAGATGAAGTCGGTGGCCTCTTCTTCGCCTTCCTGTTCCAGCACCAGGGCCAGCAGTGGGTGTCCCAGGAAAACCGCACACATGGCTTGCTGGCTGACTTTCTCGGCAACGCGCATGGCTTGGAAAAGGTCCGACAGATCCACCGTCTCCAGATCGATGCGCTCATCGTTCGGGTCGAGGAAGTCATTCGGCGCAGCGGCGCGTTGGATCCGGTTGTTCTTGGCTTTCGCCTTGGCGCGCTGGTTTCGTTTCTGCTGTTTGTTTGCCGAGGACATGGCCAGGACCCTGAGGTGAAAAAATAGGCCGTCTATCCTACAGCTTCACGGTGGACGCTTCGAATCTCAATCCACCACGAACAGGGTGGCGCCCACCGAAGTGGACGATCGATGAGGCTCGGCGTGGTCGGCCACCTGATAGCTCATGCCGGGCTTGAGCACGAACTGGCGTCCGTCCTCCAGCTCGGTGTTCAACTGGCCCGTCAGGCAAAACAGAATGTGCCCCTTGACGCACCAGTGGTCGGCTAGATAACCCGCCGTATATTCCACCATCCGCACCCGGATGTTCCCGAGCTGCCGCGTGCGCCAATAGGCGGTGCCGGTGACGCCTTTGTGTTCGGTGGGCTCGATGGTTGACCAGTCGGTGGTGCCGAAGGGGATGTTGGTGATGTCCATGTCGACTCGTTGTGTTGGGGGGAGACCGCGATGGATAAATGTAGCCGAGTCGATGAGGTGGCGGAAGAAACTCTAGCCAATAAAAAACCCCGATCAATTTCTTGATCGGGGTTTTCGGTATTTGGTGCCCAGAGACGGAATCGAACCGCCGACACGGGGATTTTCAATCCCCTGCTCTACCGACTGAGCTATCTGGGCAACGGGGCGCATTAAACGGGTTTTTCGGGGGGGCGTCAAGCACGTTATCAAAAAATATTTAATTATTACCGTCGCTTACGTTCCGCCCCCGATGCGCAGCGCTTATTCCGACGGCGGCACGTAGCCTTCGGCCTTGGCGTATTCTTCGCCGGAAAAGAACTTTTCCATCTCGCCCTGAAGGTATTTGCGATCTTCGGCGTTCATCATGTTCAGGCGTTTTTCGTTGATCAGCAGGGTCTGGTGTTTCTGCCAGTCACCCCAGGCCTTGGCCGAAACGTTGTCGTAGATATCCTGGCCCTTGGCGCCCGGGAACGGCGCGCGTTCCAGGCCTTCCAGGGGTTCTTTGTACTTGCGGCACATGATGGTGCGGGTCATTGCAACTCTCCTGCGTTCAATACGGCGGCCGCGCGTTCGAGCAAGGTCTTGACCGGGGCGGCGAGGCCCAGGCGCGGCGGGGTGGCGAGGTTATACCAGAGCCAGTCGGCCTCGGCCACGTGATGGCCGGTTTCGCGGACCTGGACCAGCCAGGGTTCGATGGCCAGCTGGAAATGGCTGAAGGTGTGCACCAGGCTTGGCATTTCCTGCTGTTTGCCCAGTTCCAGGGAATGTTGCAGGGCCAGGTGCTGCAAGTCGTCGAGGTCATCGAGTTCCGGCAGGCTCCACAGCCCGCCCCAAAGCCCGGTGGACGGGCGTCGGTAAAGCAGAATCGCGCCCTCACGATTGGCCAGCATCGGCATCAGGGTGCGTTTTTTTGGCACGTCCTTGCGGGGCTTGGGAATCGGGTAGCGAGTCTCCAGGCCCAACAGGTGGGCTTCACAACCCGCTTTCAACGGGCAGAGCAGGCAGCTGGGCTTGCTGCGGGTGCAGAGCGTAGCGCCCAGGTCCATCATCGCCTGGGTGTAGGCGTTGACCCGGTCCTCAGGGGTGAAGCGCTCGGCAGTGGCCCACAGCTGTTTCGCCACTTTGGGTTCACCCGGATAGCCTTCCTGGGCGGTGAAGCGCGCCAGGACCCGCTTGACGTTGCCGTCGAGGATCGGCGCCCGCAGGCCCATGCTGATACTGGCGATGGCGCCGGCGGTGGACAGGCCGATGCCGGGCAGCTCGGTCAGTTTTTCCACATCCCGGGGGAATTCTCCGCCGTACTGCTCAACGACGATTTTCGCGGTTTTCTGCAAGTTGCGCGCGCGGGTGTAGTAGCCCAACCCGGTCCACAGGTGCAGCACTTCGTCCTCCGGCGCCGCAGCCAGGGCCTGGACGGTCGGCAGCGAGCTCATGAAACGGTCGAAGTAATTGAGCACGGTGCTGACCTGGGTCTGCTGCAACATGATCTCGGAGACCCACACCCGGTATGGGTTGATGTCCTGCTGCCAAGGCAGATCGTGCCGGCCATGGCGGTCGAACCAGTCCAGGACGGCGCTGGAAAACTGCTCGGCTCTCATCGCTTGAACAGCCCCTTGAGCGCGTTTTTCACCTCAGGGCTGACCTTGTCGCCGAGCTTTTCGTCGATCTTGTCTTCGAGGCGCTCGCCGGCCAGCTTCGCCGCGACCTTGCCCATCCCTTCGTTATCCAGGCGGCAGGCCTTGGCGCCGAGCTCCAGCGGGCCGCGGCAGCGCAGCGGCCATTCGATGTCGACGTAGCGTTCGTTGACCTGGCAGGCCGGGTCAGGCATGTCGCTCTTGTCGCCCTCGACGATGATGCCGACGCGGTAGTCCATGCCCAGCACCCGCAGGTCGATGTCACCGTTGCCGTTGACCGTCATGCCGGGAATGCGAACTTTCAGGTCCGGGTTGCTGGCGACACCGTTGTGGAAAGTGAGGTTGCCGTTGAGTTGCTGGAACGGCGTGTCCTTGCCCCGGGGTTCGCCGCTGAGGGCCTTGCGGTTGAGCGTAGCGATGCCTTTGCACAATTGCTGCTCGAGGTTGGCGTTGAGCAGCACGCCATCGTTGATGACAAACCCGGCGTTGCCGTTGAGGCTGTCGATCAACGCCTTCTGGCTGTTGCCGCTGGCCGTCACCGCGCTGTCAAGCGTGACCAGGCCTTTGACCGGTGGGTTCTTGCCCTGGCTTTCGATGATTTTCTCGGCCGGCACGCGGTTGATGCGGGTTTGCAGGCTCAACTGTGGCGTGGCCTGGCGCACGTCCAGGGTGCCCTTGGCTTCGAAGTTGCCGCTGTATAGATCACCCCGCAGGTTTTCCAGGGTCAGCAGGCCACCGAGGCCCGTGGCCTTGAGCGCGGCGTTCTGGATCGGCAGCTTATCCAGGGTCAGTTGACCGAAGGTCAGGTCGGCATCCAGGTCCAGCTTGCCCAGGCGTTCCACTGGAAACAACCGGTCGTTGCTCCAGGCGCCCTGGGTTGGCGCGCTCGGCAGCGGTGTAGTGCCGGCACCGGCCATGGCGCTGGCTTCGGTGTTGCTGACCTCGGCTTCGCGGGCGGCCTTGGAGCTGTCGGCCTCGGCGGATTTGGGTGGCAGGTAGCGGTCGACGTCGAAGGTGTCGGCCTTGAGTTGCGCACGCAAGGACTGCTTGGCGAAGTCCTCGACGGCGATACGACCGCTGAACGTGCTGTCATCGACTTTCAGGTTGATGTTGTTGAGTTCGATGCTCGAAGGCGTGCCGGCAATACGGCTGGCCAGTTCAACCTTGCTCAGGCTGCCTTCGGCCATGGCCGGCAGTTTCTGGCCGATGCTGTCGACAAAATTCGCCAGGTCGAATTGCGCGATCGACAGGCCGCCGTTCAATTGTGGAGTCTTGTCGAGATCGTTGACCTTCAGTTCACCCAGGGCGCGCAGTTGATTGAGCGACAGTTTGATTCCGGTCCATTCGGCGACGTTTGCTGCTTTGTCCAGGAACAATTGGCCTTGGGCGGCGAAGTTCACCGACTTGCCCTGCAGCGGGTCGCCGGTGGCTTCGCCGGACAGCTTCAGGTCTTCAAACTTGTAGCGCTGCAAGGCGCGTTCATAACGCAGCTCGCCGGTGACTTCGGTGCGCACGCGCAGTGCCGGCTGGTTACTGGACAGGAACGCGGTAAGGGTGACCGGAATGTTGGTGGAGTCGTGGACCGGACCGGTGCTCAATTGGATGCTTTCGGCGGTGAACAGCTTGCCGGTCTTCTCGTCGGTATATTCGACCCGGGCGTTGTTGACGGTCAGGCTGTCGATGTCCAGGCGGGTCGGCTGGACCGGTTTTTCCGCCGGGGCGCTGGCGGCCGGAGTCGATGGCTCGGTCGCCGCCGGCGCGTTCGCCGTTGTCGCCGGGGCCGGCACCTTGCCGATGTCTTCCCAGTTGCCGTGGCCGTTCTTGTCGCGGTTCAGGCGCAGGTTCAGGCCTTCGACGCGCACATCGCTCATCTGCACTTCCTTGCGCAGCAACGGGATCACGCGCACCGACAGGCCAAGCATTTGCAGATCGGCAAAGGGTTGGGTCGGGTTGGCCAGGGTCGCCACGCTGGCGTCGTGCAATTCCAGGCCCAGCCAGGGGAACAGGCTCCAGCCGATATCGCCGTTGAGGGTCAGCTCGATATGGGCCTTGTCGCGGGCTATCTGGCGGATCTCTTCCTTGTAGTCGTTGGGATCGAAGAGGTGGGTCAGGGCAAAGCCCAAGGCCACAATGATCAGCAACAGCCCGAGAAGTACCAGACCCAGGATTTTGCCGAACGCTTTCATGGGCGAATCCTTGTAGGTTGAGTTCAAAATTCAGCCTGGGAGTATAACGCCCCGGATTGGTGGCGCGTTGGCTGATCGTTCCGTCCCCGATAGGTCGCGTCAGCCAATTGCTCCTGTGGCGAGGGAGCTTGCTCCCGCCGGGCTGCACCGCAGCCCTGGACCAGGTGAACTGGCAATTTCGATAGGTGGCGCGGTCAGTTTTTTTGGGGGGCGCTTCGCACCCCAGCGGGAGCAAGCTCCCTCGCCACGGATTAAGGGGACCTTTAAAGCCAGGCTCGGGCATATGAGTGCCAGAAAAATAAACGGTTCACGCCCTACAGAAAGCGAGCAATGGCGCGATAAGACGGGTGACATGAAAAAGGTGATATCACTTTGGTTTTTCTGTCACGAGCAAATGGTAATCTTTACCAGTTCGTCCGTTCTGCTGCGGCGTGATGTCGCACCAACATGGAGCTTCACCAGAAAATACAGTCGTGCCTGCGTGCAATCAAGGCTGAGGGTGAGGCGTGCTGGCGAACCATTCCAATAACTGGGGGATACACAATGAGCACGAGCATCACGGCGGACGGCATTGCCGACCAGCCTGCGTTCCTCTCCAAGGAACGCATTATTGCCAAGCCCGGCTTCAACCGCTGGCTGGTACCACCGGCCGCACTGGCTATTCACCTTTGCATCGGCATGGCCTATGGCTTCTCGGTGTTCTGGTTGCCACTGTCCAAGGCACTGGGTATCAGCAAGCCGGTGGCCTGCGCCCCGGACATGAGCTTCATTTCGCAAGTCTTTTCGTCCCAATGTGACTGGCCGATCTCGATGCTTGGCTGGATCTACACCCTGTTCTTCATCTTCCTGGGTTGCTCGGCAGCCATCTGGGGTGGCTGGCTGGAACACGCCGGGCCACGCAAGGCCGGCGTTGTATCGGCATTGTGCTGGTGCGGTGGCCTGCTGATTTCCGCGCTGGGCGTCTATACCCACCAGATCTGGCTGATGTGGGTCGGTTCCGGCGTGATCGGTGGTATCGGCCTGGGCCTGGGCTACATCTCTCCGGTGTCGACCCTGATCAAGTGGTTTCCGGACAAGCGCGGCATGGCGACCGGCATGGCGATCATGGGGTTCGGCGGTGGCGCGATGGTCGGTGCTCCGCTGGCTGCGGCGCTGATGAGCCATTTCGCTTCGCCGACCGACGTGGGCGTATGGCAGAGCTTCCTGGTGATGGCCGCGATCTACTTCGTGTTCATGATTGGTGGCGCCCTGTCGTACCGCGTTCCGCCAACCGGCTGGAAGCCTGAAGGCTGGACTCCGGCACCGAAGAAAGCTGCGAACGCGATGATCACCCATCGCCATGTTCATGTGAACGTTGCCTGGAAAACCCCGCAATTCCGTCTGGTATGGCTGGTGCTGTGCCTGAACGTATCGGCGGGCATCGGCATCATCGGCATGGCTTCGCCACTGCTGCAGGAAGTGTTCGGCGGCAAGTTGCTCGGCAACGACCTGCCTTTCGGCCAACTGGACGCCACTCAGCTGGGCCAGATCGCCGCCATTGCGGCCGGCTTCACCGGACTGTTGAGCCTGTTCAACATCGGTGGCCGGTTCTTCTGGGCGTCCTTCTCCGACTACCTGGGTCGTAAAAACACTTACTTCGTGTTCTTCGCCCTGGGCGTGGCCCTGTACACGCTGATCCCGAGCTTGGGTCACCTGGGCAGCGTCGCGCTGTTCGTGGCGGCGTTCTGCATCATCCTGTCGATGTACGGCGGCGGTTTCGCCACTGTGCCGGCCTACCTGGCGGACCTGTTCGGTACGCAAATGGTGGGCGCGATCCACGGTCGTCTGCTGACCGCCTGGGCTGCGGCGGGCGTGCTGGGTCCGGTGCTGGTGAACTACCTGCGTGAATATCAGCTGAGCATCGGCGTCGAGCGCGCCGCGGCCTATGACATCACCCTGTACATCCTCGCCGGCCTGCTGGTGCTGGGCTTCCTGTGCAACCTGCTGGTTCGCCCGGTCGCCGACAAGTACTTCATGACCGACGCCGAACTGGCCGCCGAACAGGCGCTGGGCCATGACAAAGGTGCTGACAGCAGCACCTCGCTGGAATGGAAGGCCGCACCGGGCACCAAGCCCCTGGCGATCGCCGCCTGGCTGATGGTGGGCATTCCGTTGGCCTGGGGTGTGTGGGTGACCTTGCAGAAGACGGCGGTGTTGTTTCACTAACGCATAGCTGAAGCAAACCTGCGAACCTGTGGGAGCGGGCTTGCTCGCGAAAACGGTATATCAGTTAACGATGATGTCGACTGATACACCGCCTTCGCGAGCAAGCCCGCTCCCACATTTGTTTCCAGGTGGCGGCAGAACCACTTGTACGGACATGTCTATCCCCGACGCCACGGCATTCAGCCCGTCAGCGATATCACCGTTCGTGTTTCTGTTTGCCGCTCGCGCCCCTATAATGGCTGCCTTTTTCGCCCAATGATTTTGCGGAGCTGGTGATGGCCGAACGTAAGGCGTCTGTCGAGCGCGACACTCTGGAAACCCAGATCAAAGCCTCGATCAACCTGGATGGCACCGGAAAGGCCCGGTTTGATATCGGCGTGCCTTTTCTTGAGCACATGCTGGACCAGATCGCCCGTCACGGGCTGATCGACCTGGACATCGTCAGCAAGGGCGACCTGCATATCGACGACCACCACACCGTGGAAGATGTCGGGATTACCCTGGGACAGGCCTTCACCCAGGCCATCGGCGACAAGAAAGGCATCCGTCGCTACGGTCATGCCTACGTGCCGCTCGATGAAGCGCTGTCGCGCGTGGTCATCGACTTCTCTGGCCGTCCCGGCCTGCAAATGCACGTGCCGTACACCCGTGCCACCGTTGGCGGCTTTGACGTGGACCTGTTCCAGGAATTCTTCCAGGGCTTCGTCAACCACGCCAATGTCACCCTGCACATCGATAACCTGCGCGGGCACAATACCCACCACCAGATCGAAACCGTGTTCAAGGCTTTCGGCCGCGCACTGCGCATGGCCGTGGAGCTGGATGACCGCATGGCCGGGCAAATGCCTTCCACCAAAGGCGTCCTGTAATGCAGACGGTTGCAGTTATCGACTACGGCATGGGCAACCTGCACTCGGTGGCCAAGGCCCTCGAACACGTAGGTGCCGGCAAGGTGCTGATCACCAGCGATGCCGAGGTGATTCGCGAAGCCGACCGGGTGGTATTCCCCGGCGTCGGGGCGATTCGCGACTGCATGGCCGAAATTCGTCGCCTGGGCTTCGACTCGCTGGTGCAGGAAGTCAGCCAGGACCGTCCGTTCCTGGGCATCTGCGTCGGCATGCAAGCCTTGCTCGAGCGCAGCGAGGAGAACACCGGTGTCGATTGCATCGGTATGTTCCCGGGCCAGGTGAAGTTCTTCGGCAAGGACCTGCATGAAGACAGCGAACACCTGAAAGTCCCGCACATGGGCTGGAACGAAGTGAAGCAGGCGGTGGATCACCCGCTGTGGCACAGCATCCCGGACCTGGCGCGCTTCTACTTCGTGCACAGCTACTACATCGCCGCCGGCAATGCGCGGCAGGTGGTGGGCAGCGGTCACTATGGCGTCGATTTCGCCGCCGCCCTGGCCGATGGTTCGCGTTTCGCCGTGCAGTTCCACCCGGAGAAGAGCCATACCCATGGCCTGCAATTGCTGCAGAACTTCGCGGCGTGGGACGGTCGCTGGTAATGGCCCGCAAGAAACCGCCAATCCTCACCCTCACGCCCGAGCAGGAGAGTGAGGCGAACCGCAAGATCCAGCGGTTCATGGAGGATCGTTTCGAACTGGACCTGGGTTCGTTCGAAGCGGCGGAAATTCTTGACCTGTTTACCCGCGAAATTGCACCGCACTATTACAACAGGGCGATTTTCGATGTGCAGGCGCACCTTAAAGAAAGGTTCGAAAGCATTGAAAGCGACCTGTGGGCGCTCGAGAAGAACTGATTTTCGAGCCAAGCTGAATGTTCGTATTTGAAGGTTTGCCAGATGCTGATTATCCCCGCTATCGATCTCAAGGACGGCGCTTGCGTACGTCTGCGCCAGGGCCGGATGGAAGATTCCACGGTGTTCTCCGATGACCCGGTGAGCATGGCCGCCAAGTGGGTGGAGGGCGGTTGCCGTCGCCTGCATCTGGTGGACCTGAACGGCGCCTTCGAAGGCCAACCGGTCAATGGTGAAGTGGTCACGGCCATTGCCAGGCGCTATCCGAACCTGCCGATCCAGATCGGCGGCGGCATTCGCTCCCTGGAAACCATCGAGCACTACGTCAAGGCCGGCGTGAGCTACGTGATCATCGGCACCAAGGCCGTGAAAGAGCCTGAATTCGTCGCCGAGGCCTGCCGCGCCTTCCCGGGCAAGGTCATCGTTGGCCTGGACGCCAAGGACGGTTTCGTCGCCACCGACGGCTGGGCTGAAGTCAGCAGCGTGCAGGTGATCGACCTGGCCAAGCGTTTCGAGGCCGACGGCGTGTCCGCCATCGTCTACACCGACATCGCCAAAGACGGCATGATGCAGGGCTGCAACGTCCCGTTCACCGCCGCCCTGGCCGCTGCCACGAAGATCCCGGTCATCGCCTCCGGCGGTATCCACAACCTGGGCGACATCAAGGCACTGCTCGATGCCAAGGCGCCAGGCATCATTGGGGCGATCACCGGTCGCGCAATCTACGAAGGCACTCTGGACGTCGCCGAGGCCCAGGCCTTCTGCGACTCCTACAAAGGCTGAGGACTGACCATGGCGCTGGCCAAACGCATCATCCCTTGCCTGGACGTGGACAACGGCCGGGTGGTCAAGGGCGTCAAGTTCGAGAACATCCGTGACGCCGGCGACCCGGTGGAAATCGCCCGTCGCTACGACGAGCAGGGCGCGGACGAGATTACCTTCCTCGACATCACGGCCAGCGTCGATGGCCGCGATACCACGCTGCATACCGTCGAGCGCATGGCCAGCCAGGTGTTCATCCCGCTGACCGTGGGCGGTGGCGTGCGTACCGTCCAGGACATCCGCAACCTGCTCAATGCCGGCGCGGACAAGGTGTCGATCAACACCGCAGCAGTGTTCAACCCGGAGTTCGTCGGTGAAGCGGCCCAGCGGTTCGGCTCGCAATGCATCGTCGTCGCCATCGACGCGAAGAAAGTTTCCGGCCCGGGCGAAGCCCCGCGCTGGGAAATCTTCACCCACGGCGGCCGCAAGCCAACCGGCCTCGACGCCGTCGAATGGGCGAAGAAAATGGAAGGCCTGGGCGCCGGGGAAATCCTGCTGACCAGCATGGACCAGGATGGCATGAAAAACGGTTTCGACCTGGGCGTCACCCGCGCCATCAGCGATGCGTTGGGTATTCCGGTGATCGCCTCCGGCGGCGTCGGCAACCTGCAGCACCTGGCGGACGGTATCCTCGAAGGCCACGCCAGCGCAGTGCTGGCGGCGAGCATCTTCCACTTCGGCGAATACACCGTGCCCGAGGCCAAGGCCTACATGGCGCAGCGCGGTATCTGCATTCGCTGATCGCTGGACACCATGGCGGGCCCAAGGCACTCTTGGGCTCACCATGGATTGCGGTAGTCCCACATGCTCAAACGCCTCGTTCTTGCCCTGGCCGGCGCCGCGTTGCTGCTCGCAGGCTCTGCCCGTGCCGCTGATACGTCATTGGTGTTGCTGACGGAAAATTTCCCGCCGTACAACATGGCGAAGAATGGCAAGAACTTCGCCCAGGACGAGAACATCCATGGCATCGCCGTGGACATCGTCCGCGAGATGTTCAAGCGCGCCGATATTACCTACAGCCTGACGCTGCGTTTCCCTTGGGAGCGGATCTACAAGCTCGCCCTGGAAAAACCCGGCTACGGTGTGTTCGTCATGGCCCGGTTGCCGGAGCGCGAGAAACTCTTCAAATGGGTCGGCCCCATCGGGCCCGACGACTGGGTCATGCTTGCCAAGGCTGACAGCACGATTGCCCTCGACTCGCTGGAACAGGCGCGCCGCTACAAGATCGGTGCCTACAAGGGCGATGCGATTGCCGAAACATTGGGCAGGCAAGGGCTCAAGCCAATCGTGGTACTGCGCGATCAGGACAACGCCCGGAAACTGCTCAACGGGCAGATCGACCTCTGGGCCACCGGGGATCCGGCCGGGCGGTATCTGGCGCGGCAGGAGGGGGTAAGTGATCTGAAGACCGTGTTGCGCTTCAACAGCGCCGAGCTGTACCTGGCGCTGAACAAGGACGTGCCCGACGATGTGGTCGCCCGGCTCCAGAAAGCCCTGGATGAGCTGCGCAAGGAAGGCGCGGTGGACGCGATCATGGCGCGGTATCTCTAAGACCGTGTCGCGGCCGTCGTCGGATCGCCGCCCGGAGCAGGCTCGCTCCCACAGGTGTCGGGGCGAACACAGATATTGCAGTCACCACAGACGAAACATGTGGGAGCGAGCCTACTCGCGATGGCAGCGGCGCGGTTTATCGGTAAACCCCATCCTTCCCATGCCCAACCATCGCCCGATTGCTGCGCAGGCTGATCATCGACTTGATGTCGATCCATTCAACGCCTTGGGCCTGGAGCCTGGGCAGTTCGCGTTCCAGTACTGCCAGCGTTTGCGGGTAGGGATGGCCGATCATCACGGCCGAGCCCTGCCGGCGGGCCAGGTCGATGGCGGTCTGGAGCTGATGGGTGATGGCGGTTTCAGTGCGTTCATCATCGAGGAACACATCTCGCGACACACTCGCCAGGCCGATCTTCTGCGCCTCGGCGGCGGCGACCGTCTGGGCACTGGTGCGGCTGTCGACGAAGAACTTGTGTCGTTGCTGCAAGTTCGCCATCAGCCACGCCATGGCCTGGGGTTGGGCGGTCATGCGGCTGCCCATGTGGTTATTGATCCCGCTGGTGTAGGGCACCGCTGCGAACGCGGCGTCGAGGCGCTTGCCCAGTTCTTCGAGGGATAGCTCCGGATGCCAGGCGAACGGCCCGGTGGCCGGGTCCATGGGCATGTGCAGCATGACGATCTTGCCGGCGCGATGGGCTTCGCGGGCGAGTTCGGCCGCGTGGGGGGTATCGGGCATGATCGCCGCCGTGACCGGGCCGGGGAGGGCCAGTACCTGACGATCCCGGGGCAGGTTTTGTCCCAGGTCGTCGATGATCAGGCTCAGGTAGGCCTTGTGCGGTGAAGCGGAGGGTGTGGCGGGCGCCGCAAGGGCAGTGCCGGCCATACAGCACAACAGGCCAAGGATGAATCGCAGACCCATCTCAACGGCCGGAGGTGATGTTCAGTCCTTTGAGCAGGCTCAAGGCCTGGGCCAGCTGGTAGTCGTCATCCTGCGGCATCGGCTTGGCCTTGGCACCGGAACCGCTCGGCTTGTCGGCGCCGCCGTTGCCATTGCCCAGGTGCCCTTGCAGGTCGGCTTCCTTGAAATACTCGCTGTCCTGCTCGTTGGTGATCTTGGCCTTGCGCACCTCGATGTCCGGGACGATGCCCTGGGCCTGGATCGAGCGACCGTTAGGCGTGAAGTACAGCGCGGTGGTGATCTTCAGCGCGCGATCATTGTTCAGCGGCAATACCGTCTGCACCGAGCCTTTGCCGAAACTGGTGGTGCCCATGACCACACCGCGCTTCTGATCCTGCAAGGCGCCGGCGACGATTTCCGAGGCGGAGGCGCTGCCGCCGTTGATCAGCACCACCAGTGGCACGGCTTCGCTCAGGTCGTTGCCAGTGGCCGAGAAGCGCAGCTCGGAGTTGGCGATGCGGCCCTTGGTGTAGACGATCAGGCCCTTGGTGATGAAATGGTCGACCACTTCCACGGCCGATTGCAGTACGCCGCCAGGGTTGTTGCGCAAGTCCAGGACCAGGCCGTTGAGTTTCTTGCCGTTGTCCTTGCGCAGCTTGGCCAGGGCCTTGGCGACTTCTTCGCCGGTCTTGACCTGGAACTGGGTGATGCGGATGTAGCCATAGCCCGATTCCAGCAACTGGCTCTTCACGCTCTTGACCTGGATGACCGCCCGGGTCAGGGTCACGTCGAACGGCGTGCCGCCGTCGCGCACCAGGGTCAGGGTAATCTTCTGGCCGATCTTGCCGCGCATCTTGTCCACGGCTTCGGTCATGCTCTGGCCGCGGGTCGGCTGGCCGTTGATCTTGACGATGAAGTCGCCGGCCTGGATGCCGGCCTTGGAGGCAGGCGTATCGTCGATCGGCGAGACCACTTTGACGAAGCCGTCTTCGCTGCCGACCTCGATGCCCAGGCCGCCGAATTCACCGCTGGTGCTTTCCTGCAACTCGGCAAAGTCGTCCGGCCCCAGGTAGGCCGAGTGCGGATCGAGGTTGCTGAGCATGCCCTTGATGGCGTTCTCCAGCAGCATCTTGTCATCCACCGGCTCGACGTAGGCGGCCTTGATCCGGTCCATGACCTCGGCAAAGGTGCGCAGTTCGTCCAGCGGCAGCGGGGCCTTGGTGGTCGCGGCCGATGCGGCGGGCGCCGACGGTGCCGGTTCGGCGGCAAAAGCCAGGGGCGCACCGATCACCAGGGCGATCGTCAGGGCCAGCGAGGTGAGGCGGGACAAATGCAGCATGTCGAACGAACTCCTGAAGTGGATGGGCGCGCTTATCCTTGCGCACGACACCATTGGGCCGGGTCACTGGGGCGACCCTGCTGACGAATAGCGAAATACAGTGCTGGCGTGTCCTGCCCGCCACTGTTGCCGACCGTGGAAATGGACTCACCGGCCTTGACCACGTCGCCTGCTGACTTGAGCAGCGTCTGGTTGTGGCCGTACAGGCTCAAATAACCGTTGCCATGATCGAGGATGACCAGCAAGCCGGCACCTCGCAGCCAGTCGGCGAATACCACACGCCCGCCATGCACGGCGTGCACCTGGCTGCCGGCGGAAGCGCTGATCATCACGCCGTCCCACTTGGTGCGGGTGTCGTCGCCACGGGTTTCACCGAAGCGTGCGAGTAATCGACCATTGACCGGCCATGGAAGTTTTCCCCGGGCCGAAGCAAATGCACCGCCAAAGGTTTCGCCGTCACTGGAAACCAGCGCGCCGGGCGTGGATCTGGCCGGTTTGCGCGGAGCGTCGTCAGCGTCCGCTTCGGCCTGGGCTTCACGCAAACGCTTTTTTTCGGCTTCCTGCTGGGCGATCAGCGCTTTCTGACGCGCTTCTTCTGCCTCTCGAGCCTGGCGGGCCAGGGTTTCTTCGATGGTTTTCAAGACATTGGCCAGCTCGGCCTGGTCTTGCTCGCGAGCCTTGAGCTTGCTGTCGCGGGCCTTCACGTCGTCGTTGAGCTTGGCCAGGGCCACCTGGCGTTCCTTGCGCACCTTTTCCAATTCTTCGCGCTGGGTGTCGAGGCTGCTTTTCTGCACGAGCAACTGGGCTTGCTGCAATTCGATGTCTTTTTCGACATTAGCCAGCTGGCGCAGGGTTTCGTTGAAGTTCTTGAGTTGCTCCAGGCGGGCCTGGCTCAGGTAGTCGTAATAAGTGAGCGTACGGGCGAATTTCTCGGGGTTCTGTTGGTTGAGCAGCAGCTTGAGGTACTCCTGGCGGCCGCTCTGGTAGGCGGCTCGGGCCTGGATGGCGATCAGGTGTTGCTGTTCAGTGCGCGCGCCCTGGAGTTTTTTTTTCTCGCCATCGAGTCGCTGCAGCTCGGATTCGCTTTTCTTCAGCTCTTTTTGCAGAGCCTCGACCTGTTTCTCCAGCTTGCCCATCTCGGTCTCGGTGCCGCGCAGGTCTTTCTGCACGCTGGACTTCTCTTCCTGCAACTTGCCCAGCAGTTTCTTCAGCTCGGCAATGTCCTGACGCGTGGCGTCCAACTGCTGTTGGGTTTGCGCGCGCTCGTCAGCAAAGGCCGGTTGGAGCAGGCAGGTCAGAGCAAGGGCTATCAGGACGCGAAGCATAGAGGCGGGCGACACCAGGGTAAGGGACGGCCTAGTATGCCCGCCCGACGCTGCAAAAAAAACGTCCATTTGGGGCTGTGTGATAACTGGCCGGAAAAACACTGCAAGCCGCCAGCCTGCTGTGGCGAGGGAGCTTGCTCCCGCTGGGCTGCGAAGCAGCCCCTCGACAGTTGATCAAGCCAGGGCCTCTGCGATGGCTGCGCCATCGAGCGGGAGCAAGCTCCCTCGCCACAACAAGCCAATGCTCCGTGACTACGTGTCGTCAAACCAGAATCGAAGTCCCGGTCATCTCCGCCGGCTTCTCCATGCCCAGCAGCATCAACATGGTCGGCGCCACGTCCGCCAGCACGCCGCCGTCGCGGACCTTGAAGTCACGCTTGCCAACATAAATGAACGGCACCGGCTCGGTGGTGTGGGCGGTGTGGGCCTGGCCGGTGGATTCGTCGGACATCTGCTCGACGTTGCCGTGGTCGGCGGTGATCAGCGCTTCGCCGCCGACTTTTTCCAGTGCCTCGACGATGCGGCCAACGCAGGTGTCCAGGCATTCCACGGCCTTGACCGCCGCTTCGAACACGCCGCTGTGGCCAACCATGTCGCCGTTGGCGTAGTTGACCACGATCACGTCGTAACGCTGGTTTTCAATGGCGTCGACGATGCGGTCGGTCACTTCCGGCGCGCTCATCTCCGGTTGCAGGTCGTAGGTGGCGACTTTCGGCGAAGGAATCAGGATGCGCTCTTCGCCCGGGAAGGGTTCTTCACGACCGCCGGAGAAAAAGAACGTCACGTGGGCGTATTTCTCGGTTTCAGCGATGCGCAGCTGGGTCTTGCCATGCTTTGCCAGGTAATCGCCCAGCACGTTTTCCAGGCTGCCGGCGGCGAAGGCCGATGGCGCGGGAATGCTCGCGGCGTATTGGGTCAGCATCACGAAGCCGGCGAGTTTCGGCTGGCGGGCGCGGTCGAATTCCTTGAAATCGTCTTCAACGAAGACCCGGGTCAGTTCGCGGGCGCGGTCGGCGCGGAAATTCATGAACACCACGGCGTCGCCGTCTTCGACTTTGACCGGTTCGCCAATGGTGGTGGCCTTGACGAATTCGTCGCTTTCACCGCGCTCATAAGCTGCTTGCAGGCCTTGCTGGGCGGTGGCCGCGCCGAATTCGGCGTTGCCGTCGACGATCAGGTTGTAGGCCTGGGCAACCCGATCCCAACGGTTGTCGCGGTCCATGGCGTAGTAGCGACCGACGATGCTGGCGATGCGACCTTTGCCCAGGGCCTGGAACGTGGCGTCCAGCAGCTCGATCGACGAGGTTGCGCTTTTCGGTGGGGTGTCACGACCGTCGAGGAAGGCGTGCAGGTAGATCTTCTCGGCGCCGCGCTTGACGGCCAGTTCGGCCATGGCGATCAGGTGGTCCTGGTGGCTGTGGACGCCGCCGTCGGACAGCAGGCCCATGAAGTGCACGGCTTTGCCAGCGGCTACGGCTTTGTCCACGGCGGCGCAGATGGTCGGGTTCTCGAAGAACTCGCCGTCGCGGATCGCTTTGGTCACGCGGGTGAAGTCCTGGTAAACCACGCGGCCCGCGCCGAGGTTCATGTGGCCGACTTCGGAGTTGCCCATCTGCCCGTCGGGCAGGCCGACATCCATGCCGCTGCCGGAGATCAGGCCGTTCGGCACGCTGGCCCAGAGGCGGTCCAGCACCGGCTTTTTGGCCGCGTATACGGCGTTGGATTCGTGGCTGTCACTGTGACCGAAGCCGTCGAGAATCATCAGGACCAAAGGTTTAGGCGTGGTAGTCATGGAATCCTCGTGGCTGCTTGAAAGAAGACGATGCAAAAGGGACGGGCAGTTTAAAGGTAAGTTCCGGTGGCGTCACCGCCGGGCGGGGTTTGGCCGGCCTTGCGTGCTGTGTATACTGGCCGACATTTTAACGCCCTGGAACCTCCTTCGATGGTTGCTCACCTGATTCAATTTGCCACTAACCACTACATTCTCGTTGGTATCTTCGTCGTACTGCTGGCGTTGCTGATTGCCCATACGATGCAGGGCGGCGGTCGCAGCCTGAGCACTGGCGAGCTGACGGCGCTGGTTAACAAGGACGCCGGCGTGGTGGTGGATATCCGTCCGAGCAAGGAATACGCCACCGGTCACATTGTCGGTGCGGTGAACATGCCCCAGGACAAACTGATGGCGCGCATCGGCGAGCTGGAGAAACACAAGGCCAAGACCATCATCCTGGTCGACGCCCAAGGCCAGCACGCCGGCACCCATGCCCGTGAACTGATGAAGTCCGGTTTCACCGCCGCCAAGCTGTCCGGTGGCGTTGCCAGCTGGAAAGCCGACAACCTGCCCCTGGTGAAGTGAGATGACCCACGTCGTTGTCTATTCCAGCGATTACTGCCCCTTTTGTTCCAGGGCCAAGTTCCTGCTCCAGAACAAAGGCGTGGCTTTCGAAGAGATCAAGGTCGACGGCAAGCCGCAACTGCGCGCCGAAATGACCCAGAAGGCCGGTCGCACCTCCGTGCCGCAGATCTGGATCGGCAGCACCCACGTGGGCGGTTGCGATGACCTGTTCGCCCTGGAGCGCGCCGGCAAGCTCGACGCGATGCTCAAGGCCTGAATTCCCCACTAATAGAACCTGAAAGTAAGAAGGATCTGCGATGACTGACCAACAGAACACAGCTGCCAGCGAAGAAGAAGCCGCACCGCAATTCTCCTTGCAGCGTATTTATGTACGTGACCTGTCCTTCGAAGCCCCGAAAAGCCCGGCGATCTTTCGCCAGCAGTGGGAGCCGAGCGTAGGCCTGGACCTGAACACCCGTCAGAAAGCCCTGGAAGAAGACTTCCACGAAGTGGTGCTGACTCTGTCGGTTACCGTGAAAAACGGTGACGAAGTGGCGTTCATCGCCGAAGTGCAGCAGGCCGGGATCTTCCTGATCAAGAACCTCGACGCCGCTTCGATGAGCCACACCCTGGGCGCGTTCTGCCCGAACATCCTGTTCCCTTATGCCCGCGAAGCCCTGGACAGCCTGGTCACCCGCGGCTCGTTCCCTGCGCTGATGCTGGCACCGGTGAACTTCGACGCCCTGTACGCGCAGGAATTGCAGCGCATGCAGCAAGAAGGCGGCGCGACCGTTCAGTAATTCCAGCCTGAGCGTTCATGCAAGTCCAAATGTGGGAGCGGGCTTGCTCGCGAAAGCGGTGGGTCAGTTGGCATTAATGTCATC
>NZ_JALJDX010000043.1 GCF_022952855.1 Pseudomonas sp. RGM2987
CGCGAAGGCGGTGTATCAGTCGATACAGGTATTGATTGACACACCGCCTTCGCGAGCAAGCCCGCTCCCACAGAGTGATCTGTGCAGGCAATGAAAGTTGCGGTCAATCAATACAAATCCACCGGATCCACATCCAGCGACCAGCGCACCGCCCGACCGCTGGGCATCTGTTCCAGCACCAGCAGCCAGGCATTCAACAGGCGATGCAGCGGCGCCCGGGCATTGGCCTGTAATAACAGCTGCGCGCGATAGCGTCCGGCCCGCCGCTCCATCGGAGCCGGCACCGGGCCCAATAGTTCGATCCCGCTCAGGTTTTGCTCTGCCAGCAAGCGCTCGGCCTCACTGCAGGCTTCATCGAGGAAACTCTCGGCCTGTCCAGGCTTGTGGGCTTCGGCCCGCAGCAGCGCCAAGTGGGCAAAGGGCGGCAATCCGGCGCTGCGCCGTTCGCTCAAGGCCTGTTCGGCGAAGGCGAAATAGCCTTGCTCGGTCAGTTGGATCAACAGCGGGTGGTCCGCCAGGTGAGTCTGGATGATCACCTTGCCCGGCTCCTCGGCACGCCCGGCGCGGCCGGCGACCTGGACGATCAACTGCGCCATGCGCTCGCTGGCGCGGAAGTCGCCGGAGAACAGCCCGCCGTCGGCATCGAGGATCGACACCAGGGTCACCCGCGGGAAGTGATGGCCCTTGGCGAGCATCTGCGTGCCCACCAGGATGCACGGCTGGCCCTTCTGGATCGTGGCGAACAGCTGATTCATCGCGTCCTTGCGCGAGGTGCTGTCGCGATCCACCCGCAGCACCGGGTAGTCGGGGAACAGGATGCCCAGCCGTTCTTCGGCGCGTTCGGTGCCGGCACCGACCGGGCGCAGGTCGACTCTGCCGCACTGCGGACAGTGCCTCGGCACCCGCTCGCAGTGGCCGCAATGGTGGCAGCGCAGTTCGCCAGAGCGCTGGTGGACGGTCATTCGCGCGTCGCAGCGCTCGCAGCCGGACATCCAGCCGCAGTCATGGCACAGCAGCGTCGGCGCGAATCCGCGACGGTTGAGAAAGACCAATACCTGTTGCCCGGCGGCCAGGGTCTGGCCGATGGCTTGCTGCATGGGTCCGGAAATGCCGCTGTCCAGCGGACGGCTCTTCACATCCAGGCGCAGGAAGCGCGGTTGCTGGGCGCCGCCGGCCCGCTCGTTCAGGCGCAGCAGCCCGTAGCGACCGGTATAGGCGTTGTGCAGGCTTTCCAGGGACGGGGTCGCCGAACCGAGGACGATGGGAATGTTTTCCTGGCGGGCGCGCACCAGGGCCAGGTCACGAGCGTGGTAGCGCAAGCCCTCCTGCTGTTTATAGGAGCCGTCATGTTCTTCGTCGATGATGATCAGGCCGGGGTTCTTCATCGGCGTGAACAGGGCCGAACGGGTGCCGATGATGATGTCGGCCTCGCCGTCCCGGGCCGCGAGCCAGGCTTCCAGGCGCTCGCGGTCGTTGACCGCCGAGTGGATAAGGGCGATCCGGGCGTTGAAGCGCTGTTCGAAACGCGCCAGGGTCTGTGGCCCGAGGTTGATTTCCGGAATCAGCACCAGCGCCTGCTTGCCGGCTTCCAGGGTCTGGCGGATCAGTTGCAGATAGACTTCGGTCTTGCCGCTGCCGGTGACGCCCGCCAGCAGGAACGCGTGATAGCTGTCGAAGCCGGCGCGAATCGCTTCGCAGGCCGCTCGCTGTTCGGCATTGAGCGGCAGTTCCGGTTGGGCCAGCCAATGTTCGTGGCGGACGTCGGGGGCGTGCCGACGGACCTCGACCTGGACCAGGTCCTTGGCCAGCAACAGATCGAGGCTGTCCTTGCTGAGCATCAGCTTGCTCAGCAGTTGATGCGCCACGCCGTGGGGATGCTGCGCCAGGGTCGCCAGGGCCTCGCGCTGGCGTGGGGCGCGGGCGATGCGCGGGTCGTCCAGCGAGGCGCCCGGTGCCACGGACCAGAAGCGCTCCTGGCGCGCTTCGGCCGGTTCGCCCTGGCGCAACAGCACCGGCAATGCCCAGCTCAAGGTATCGCCGAGGCTGTGCTGGTAATACTGGGCGGTCCACAGGCACAGCTTGAACAGCGAGGCAGGCAGCGGCGGCGCGTCATCGAGCAGGGCCAGGGCCGGCTTGAGCTTGTCCGCCGGCACTTCGCTGTGGTCGGTAACCTCCACCAGGATCCCGATCATCTCCCGCCGGCCGAATGGCACTCGCAAGCGCATGCCCGGCTGCAACCGCGCACGCGGGACCCCGGCCGGGGCGCGATAGTCGAACAGGCGGCGCAGGGGCGAGGGTAAGGCGAGGCGCAGGATGGCGTCGGGCACGCGGGGGGATCTCTGTCAGCGGGCAAATTGGAACGGCTGGGCGCGATAAATGTGGGAGCGGGCTTGCTCGCGAAAGCGGTGTGTCGGTTGCCTATTAGG
>NZ_JALJDX010000042.1 GCF_022952855.1 Pseudomonas sp. RGM2987
TCCTTATCTGGCACACCGCATTCGCGAGCAAGCCCGCTCCCACAGGGTTTTATCTCTCCGTTTGGCATATGATGCCGACCATCCATCTCCCCCCGTCAGGCCCTGCCAGGAGTCCAGATGCTGCTCAAACACAAAATCGTCGCCCTCGGGATTCTGCCCCTGGTCCTGGCGATCGCGGTGATCTGCGCGTTGGTGATTTCCCTCAACCGCCAGCTGGGCGATCAGCAGGCGCAATTGATCGAAGACAGCATCCTGGCGAGCAAGCGCGCCGAGTTGAAAAACTACGTAGAGATGGCGCAGAGCCTGATCGCCCCGCTGTATAACGACGGTAAGGGCGACGAGCGCGCGCAACAGCAGGTGCTGGAAGAACTGCGCAAGCTGAGCTTCGGGATCAACGGCTATTTCTTCGTGTACGACCGCCAGGGCCGCAGCCTCATGCACGCTCGCCAGTCGGAGTTGGTGGGGCAATACCTCTGGGACATGAAAGACCCCCACGGCCTGCCGGTGATCCAGGCGCTGATCAAGAGCGCCGAGTCCGGTGAAGGTTTCCAGCGCTATGCCTGGAACAAGCCCTCTTCCGGCCAGGTCACCGACAAGCTGGCCTATGTGGTGATGCTCGACCGTTGGGGTTGGATGCTCGGCACGGGCATCTACCTGGAAGACGTCGAGCGCGCCACCCAGCAAGCCCGCGCCGAAGTGGCCCAGGGCATCCACACCACCATGTTGGCTATTGCCGCCGTCGCCTTGGTCGCCGTGCTGCTGGTATTCGCCGGCGGCATGACCCTCAACGTCAGCGAACACCGCTTGGCCGACAAAAAACTGCAGCGTCTGAACCAGCGCATCGTCAGCCTGCAGGAAGAGGAGCGCTCACGGGTGTCGCGCGAATTGCACGACGGCATCAGCCAACTGCTGGTGTCGATCAAGTTCCAGTTCGAACTGGCCAGCCATGTACTGGAAAACGGCCAGGAAAACGGCCTGGGCATCCTCAAGAACGCGACAGACCGATTGGGCGAGGCCATCGGTGAGATCCGCAGCATCTCCCACGACCTGCGCTCCTCCTTGCTCGATACCCTGGGCCTGCCCGCCGCCATCGGCCAGCTCGCGTCTGAGTTCCAACAGCGCAGCGGACTGGAGGTGTCCTACCGCAGCAATGAATTCGATTGTCGGCTGGAAAACGGCGCACCGGTCTCGCTGTTCCGCATCGCCCAGGAGGCCTTGACCAATATCGAGCGCCACGCCGGGGCGAAGAGTGTCGGCATCAGCCTGTTCGGCTCCGCCCAGTCGTTGCGACTGACTGTGGTGGACGACGGCATGGGTTTCAACGTGCCGCAGGTCGAACGCGGCCACGCCGGTATCGGCCTGCGCAATATCCGCGAACGGGTCGAGCATTTCGGTGGTCGGCTGGAAGTGACGTCGGTGCCGGGTCGCAGCGAACTGGACATCCTGCTGCCAATAAACATGGCGGCGACAGAAAGCTGATGCACACTCACTTCAACAAGAGCACTTGCCGATGAACCTGCCCCCGGCGATCCGCGTCGCGTTGGTCGATGACCACTCACTGGTGCGTGACGGCATCCGCGCCCTGCTGTCCGTCATGCCGCGGCTGAACGTGGTGGGCGAAGCCGAGAACGGCGCACAGGCGATCGAAATGGTCGGCCGCTGCACACCGGACCTGCTGCTGATGGACATCAGCCTCAAGGACATGAACGGCCTGGAGCTGACTCGCCTGTTGGGCAAGCAGTACCCGAGCCTGAAAATCCTCATCCTGAGCATGTACGACAATCATGAATACGTGAGCGAGTCGGTGCGCTGCGGTGCCCGCGGCTACGTGCTCAAGAATGCGCCCTCGCGGGAGATCATCGCGGCGATCGAAGCGATCATCGGCGGCGGCACCTTCTACAGCGCCGAGATCGCCCAGCGCCTGGCCGTCGCCCCGACCGCCGATAACGAGCTGACGCCACGGGAAAGCCAGGTGCTGCGCAAGATGGTCGAGGGGTTGAAC
Source organism: Pseudomonas sp. RGM2987 (assembly GCF_022952855.1). Lineage (GTDB taxonomy): Bacteria > Pseudomonadota > Gammaproteobacteria > Pseudomonadales > Pseudomonadaceae > Aquipseudomonas. The sequence continues at coordinate 2,003 of NZ_JALJDX010000042.1, forward strand.
AACAAGCAAATGGCCCGCGAGCTGGACATCAGCGTGCGCACCGTCGAGACCCACCGCCTGAGCATCCGCCGCAAGCTCAACATCGACAAACCCGCTGCACTGGTGAAATACGCGATCGACCATGGGCTGATTTCCCATTAGCCCAGGTTGGCCACTGCCTTTGTGG
>NZ_JALJDX010000041.1 GCF_022952855.1 Pseudomonas sp. RGM2987
CAAAATAGGTCGGCTGCGAAGCGCCCACAAAAACAGGGTCTGCTGCGCAGCGCCCTAAAAAACCGGGTCTGCTGCGCAGCCCAGCGGGAGCAAGCTCCCTCGCCACAGTAAGCGTGCTCACCGCACATCCCTGGTGTTAGCTGTCACTCACGACGGCACCACCGCCGCCGGCGCACGCTGGGCGGCACGACCGCGCTGGCGGAAGCTGAGCAGGTAGCAGAGCAAGCCGGCCAGGAATCCGACACCGCTGAGCAACCGCGCCCAGAACAGCGGTTTCAAGTGGTCCACCGTCGCCATGAACGGCAAGGCGCTGCCGTCCGCCATCCAGCGTTGCAACCAGACCTGGACCACGCCGGCTGCGGTGAGGAACAGAGTGATCAGCACCATCGACAGGGTCATCAGCCAGAAGCCCCAGATTTCCAGGCGCTGGGAGCGTTCGTCCGCCGCTTCGCCCAAGCCGCGCAGGCGTGGCATGGCGTAGCTGATCAGCGTCATCACGATCATTGCGTAGGCACCGTAGAAGGCCAGGTGACCGTGGGCCGCGGTCAGTTGTGAACCGTGGGTGTAGTAGTTGACCGGTGCCAGGGTATGCAGGAAACCCCAGACGCCGGCGCCGAAGAACGCGGTGACCGTGGTGCCCTTGGCCCACAGGGTGGCAGCGCGGTTCGGGTGCTGCCGGCGACGGTTGCGCACCATGCTGAAGGCGAAGATCACCATCGCCAGGAACGGCAGCGGTTCCATCGCCGAGAAAATCGAACCGACCCACAGCCAGACCTCGGGCGCACCGATCCAGAAGAAGTGGTGACCGGTGCCGATGATGCCGGTGATCAACGCCATGGCGATAATCACGTAGAGCCACTTTTCCACCACTTCCCGGTCCACGCCGGTGATCTTGATCAGCACGAAGGCGAGCATCGACCCCATGATCAGCTCCCAGACGCCTTCGACCCAAAGGTGCACCACCCACCACCAGTAGTATTTATCGCGAGCGAGGTTTTCCGGGTTGTAGAAGGAGAACAGGAAGAACACCGCCAGGCCGATCAGCCCGGTCATCATCACCATGCTGACTGTGGTCTTGCGGCCCTTGAGCAGGGTCATGCCGATGTTGTAGAGAAAGCCCAGGCACACCACCACGATGCCCATCTTGGTGATGGTCGGCTGCTCCAGGAACTCACGGCCCATGGTCGGCAGCAGGTCGTTGCCGGTGATTTTCGCCAGCGTCGCATACGGCACAGAGAGGTAGCCGAGGATCGTCAGCACCCCGGCGGCGGCGAACACCCAGAACAGCAGCAGCGCCAGTTTCGGACTGTGCAGCTCGCGGTCGGCCTCCTCCGGTATCAGGTAGTACGCCGCGCCCATGAAGCCGAACAGCAGCCAGACGATCAGCAGGTTGGTGTGGACCATGCGGGCCACGTTGAAAGGGATCAGCGGGAACAGGAAGTCGCCGATCACGTATTGCAGGCCCATGATCAAACCGAACAGGACCTGCCCCAGGAACAACATCAGGGCAAACACGAAATAAGGTTTGGCAACGGCCTGCGAGGCGAATTTCAGATGCGGATTAGCCATGCTCATCTCTCAGCCCTCCTTGTTTGGCGGCCAGCCATTGGTGTTGATTTTCGAGCTCCACTTGAGGAACTCGGCGATGTCGTCGACCTCCTGCTCGCTCAGGTTGAACTGCGGCATGGCCCGGCGTCCGGGAACGCCCAGCGGCTGCATTTTCATCCAGGCATGGAGGAACGGCTTGAAGGCTTCCTCGCCGCCGCGCCGGTTGACCACATTGCCCAGCTCCGGCGCAAAGTACGCGCCCTCGCCCAGCAGGGTATGGCAGCCGATGCAGTTGTTACGCTCCCAGACGCCCTTGCCGCGTATCACCGACTCAGTCAGTTGTGCCTGGTTGCTGCGCTCCGGAAAGGTTTGTTCCGTGTGGTAGGTCAGGGCCAGGAATATCAGGAAAAAGAACACGCTTCCCCCGAAGTAAATATTCCTGGCCATGCCTTTGGTGAAGGTATCTGACATGGTCACTTCCTCATTGCTTGGCGTGACCATTCTAGGAAGCGAGCCCCTCGAAACCGCTTGATGGCGATCAAGAATCTCCGATGGTTTTGGTGGGATTTTCCAAGGACAACGCACTTCCTGTGGGAGTGAGCTTGCTGTGGCGGGGGGG
>NZ_JALJDX010000040.1 GCF_022952855.1 Pseudomonas sp. RGM2987
CGAACGCGCCAGCGCCCGATTTTTTTTCGTCCGCACCTCCTCAAGCGGCGGCGCTGACCGCGCAGCGCTCATCTGCCCAATCCGTTTGAACTCCCCTGCGCCGCACCCCGTCACTTGTACTGAGAGGCACGTAGTCGGGCATCGCTGCGGTGATTGCCCGTGTTGGTTTTTTCCCCATCACGCAGGTGTAGACAGACATGACTATCCCGGACAACAACCCCGAGCGACAAAACGACGCCTCAGGCCAGGCCCGGCCCGAGGACCCTCTGAATCACATCAAGGAGGACGTCAACGAAGCCATCGGCAGTGCCCGCGAACAGGCCGATGCACACTTCGGCCAGTACCGCGACACGGCGGCGGATCAGATCGATGCGCTGGCTCGCGGCGCCAAGTCGGCGATGTCCGAGTTCGAAGCCAACGATACCTTGGGCCTGTCCCATTACCTGGCGGACATGGCCGACTCGATGACGGGCCTGGCCAGCAAGCTGCGCAACATGAGCGCCGAGCAGATGTTGCACGACGGTTCCCGGCTGGCACGAGAAAACCCCGGGCTGTTCCTGGCCGGCAGCGTGGCAGTGGGCTTCGGGCTCTCGCGGTTCCTCAAGGCCGGCAGCTCGCCGGTCGCCGCTGAAGTCGAAGACCCGGCCGCCGGTCATTCCAACCCGCCGTCCGGAGGGTTTGCCGCGCGTGGGCCTTTCGAACCAACCCCCGATCCCATCGGCGCTGGCGCCGAGACTTCCAGCGGCCTTGCCACCGGCATCACGCCCACGTCGCCCAGCGTCCAGGACCACCCCAGTGACGCTTCCACCGGCTCGTTGCCGGGTTCGGCCAATACTCGAGGAGAACTGTAATGAATCGACCAGACCCGGATATCCAGCGCCCCATCGGCGCAACTACCTCCGACACCGATGCTTCGGTGGTGGGGCTGCTCAAGCAGTTGACCCATGAAGTGCCATCGCTGTTTACCAAGGAATTGGCGTTGGCCAAGGCTGAGTTCCAGGCCAGCCTCAACACCCTCAAGGCCGGCATCGCGGCGGTGGCCGGCGGTGCAATCGTACTGCTCGCCGGTTTCATCATCCTGTTGATGGCGGCGGTCTACGGCTTGAGCACGATCATGCAGCCTTGGCTCGCGGCGCTGATCGTCGGCGTGGTGGTCATGATCATCGGTTTCGTCATGGTGCAGTCGGGCAAGAAACAATTCGAACCGTCCCACTTCAAGCCCGATCGCACGCTCGATGCATTGAACAAAGACCAGGAAGCCCTGCGGAGGAAAGTCTCATGAAGGATGAATTCAAAACCGAATCCGAAAAGAGTCCGGAAACCATCGAGCGCGAGATCGACGAACAGCGGGCTCATATCAGCCACATCGTCGATGCCTTGGGCAGCAAGTTCACCCCGGGGCAGATGCTCGATCAGGCGCTGACCCTGGTCAAGGGCAACGGCTCGCAGTTCTTTGGCAACCTGGGCACCACCGTGCGTAACAACCCGGTGCCCACCGTGCTGACCACCGTCGGGCTGTGCTGGCTGATGCTCGGTCAGAACCATCCGCCACGGGTCGGCTACCGCGTCGGCCCGGACCAGGATTCCACTGGCTGGGGCGAAGGGCTTGCCAATGGCCTGGGCAGCGCCAAGGAGCACCTGCACGACACCACCGACTCCTTGCGTGACGGGTTTCACCAGCTCAAGGACAAGGCGTCGCACCTGGCTGACGGCCTGGGCGCCGGTGCCAGCCACGCCCGGCACAGCGCCCGGCATACCGGCGAGCGCGTGGCCCACAGTTCCCAAGAGTTGGGCTATCAGTTCAGCCGCTTGCTCAAGGAGCAGCCACTGATGATGGCCGCCGCCGGTATCGCCCTGGGTGCGATGCTCGGTGCGGCGTTGCCGACGTCTTCCACCGAGCAACGGGTGATGGGCCGCACCAGTGCCGACCTGGCGGACAAGGCCAAGCGTACGGCGCGACAGGGCTATGAAACGGTGCGCGATACGGTGAGCAAGACCACCGAGCATCGCGACGACCCGACGCCTCGCCCTCAGGCCCGCTCGGGCACGGACCTGTCCGACGGATTGGGCACCTCTTAAGCCAGCAACAACGCAAGACCCTGTGGGAGCGGGCTTGCTCGCGAAGGCGGTGGGTCAGTTACATGTTC
>NZ_JALJDX010000039.1 GCF_022952855.1 Pseudomonas sp. RGM2987
GGTCTAGTGGACGCGCAGCAGCAGCCAAAGCGCGTCCACTAGACCAGGGCCTGCTACGCAGTCCAGCGGGAGCAAGCTCCCTCGCCACAGTGGGTACACTCATGACAGAGGCATCGAAAGGTGCCTGGCTCATATCCGGCAACGACCCCGCCCGCATTACCCAGTGTCGCACCGCGCCCTCAGTCTGATAACGTGCGTCTATCGATTGCAGCCGGTATGCTTGGCTCGCAACTTCACGGACGCTCGCCATGACCCTCACAGAATTACGCTACATCGTCACCCTCGCCCAAGAGCAGCACTTTGGCCACGCGGCCGAGCGTTGCCATGTCAGCCAGCCGACGCTGTCGGTGGGCGTGAAAAAGCTCGAAGACGAACTCGGTGTGCTGATTTTCGAGCGCAGCAAAAGTGCCGTGCGCCTGACACCGGTCGGTGAAGGCATCGTTGCCCAGGCGCAGAAAGTGCTGGAGCAGGCCCAGGGCATCCGCGAATTGGCCCAGGCCGGCAAGAACCAGCTGACCGCCCCGCTGAAGGTCGGCGCGATCTATACCGTCGGCCCGTACCTGTTCCCGCACCTGATTCCGCAACTGCACCGGGTCGCCCCGCAGATGCCGTTGTACATCGAAGAAAACTTTACCCACGTGCTGCGCGACAAACTGCGCAACGGCGAACTGGACGCGATCATCATCGCCCTGCCGTTCAACGAAGCCGACGTGCTGACACTGCCGCTCTACGACGAACCGTTCTACGTCCTGATGCCGGCGCAGCACCCCTGGACCCAGAAAAAAACCATCGACGCCGGCCTGCTCAACGACAAGAGTCTGTTGCTGCTCGGCGAAGGCCACTGCTTCCGCGACCAGGTCCTCGAAGCCTGCCCGACCCTGACCAAGGGCAGCGAAGGCGCCAAGCACACCACGGTGGAATCCAGCTCCCTGGAAACCATCCGCCACATGGTCGCCTCAGGCCTGGGCATTTCGATCCTGCCGCTGTCGGCGGTGGACAGCCATCACTATGCCCCGGGCGTGATCGAAGTCCGTCCGCTCTCGGCACCCGTGCCGTTTCGCACCGTTGCCATCGCCTGGCGCGCCAGCTTCCCGCGACCCAAGGCCATCGAGATCCTCGCTGACTCGATCCGCCTGTGTTCCGTGGCCAAGCCGCCCACCGCCAAGTAAGCCGCTGCCATGACTGAGCTGTCGAAGGTGCCGGTCACGGCACTCAAGGGTGTCGGTGAAGCCATGGCCGAAAAACTGGCCAAGGTCGGCCTGGAAAACCTCCAGGACGTGCTGTTCCACTTGCCGCTGCGTTACCAGGACCGCACCCGCGTGGTGCCCATCGGCCATTTGCGGCCTGGGCAGGACGCGGTGATCGAAGGCACCGTCAGCGGCGCCGACGTAGTCATGGGCCGCCGCCGCAGCCTGGTGGTGCGCCTGCAGGACGGCACCGGTGGGCTCAGCCTGCGTTTCTACCATTTCAGCAATGCGCAAAAGGAAGGCCTCAAGCGCGGTACCCGCGTGCGTTGCTACGGCGAGGCGCGGCCTGGTGCGTCAGGGCTGGAGATCTATCACCCGGAATACCGCGCCATCACCGGCGACGAACCGCCGCCGGTGGATGAAACCCTGACCCCGGTCTACCCGCTCACCGAAGGCCTGACCCAACAGCGCCTGCGCCAATTGTGCATGCAAACCCTGACCCTGCTCGGCCCCAGCAGCCTGCCCGACTGGCTGCCCACCGAACTGGCCCGGGACTATCAACTGGCGCCACTGGCCGACGCGATCCGCTACCTGCACAACCCGCCGGCCGATGCCGATGTCGACGAACTCGCCCTGGGTCATCACTGGGCCCAGCATCGCCTGGCCTTCGAAGAACTGCTGACCCATCAACTGTCCCAGCAGCGCCTGCGCGAAAGCCTGCGCTCCCTGCGCGCACCGGCCATGCCCAAGGCCCGGGAGCTGCCGGCGCGCTACCTGGCAAACCTGGGCTTTACCCCAACCGGCGCCCAGCAACGGGTCGGCAACGAAATCGCCTACGACCTGAGCCAGCCCGAGCCGATGCTGCGGCTGATCCAGGGCGACGTAGGCGCCGGCAAGACCGTGGTCGCCGCCCTCGCCGCGCTCCAGGCCCTGG
>NZ_JALJDX010000038.1 GCF_022952855.1 Pseudomonas sp. RGM2987
GTGTTTCAGTTACTGTAAATGTTTCTGACACACCGCCTTCGCGAGCAAGCCCGCTCCCACAGAGGGACCACAGGCCTTGAGGTCGACGCGATCAGCCGCGATGACGCCCGCGGAAGTAATTGATCAAGCCTTGGGTCGAGGCATCTTCGGCCGGGCTTTCTTCGGTGGCGACCAGGCGGTTGTAGACACCTTTACCCAGTTCCTTGCCCAGCTCCACGCCCCATTGGTCGAAGGCGTTGATGCCCCAGACCACGCTCTGCACGAACACCTTGTGTTCATACAGCGCCACCAGCGCGCCGAGACGACGCGGGCTGATGCGCTCGACCACCAGGGTATTGCTCGGGCGGTTGCCCGGGATCACCTTGTGCGTGGCCAGCTTCTGCACTTCGTCCTCGCTCATGCCCTTGTCACGCAGCTCGGCTTCGGCTTCGGCGCGGGTCTTGCCGAGCATCAGCGCCTGGCTCTGGGACAGGCAGTTGGCGTACAGCCACTGGTGGTGGTCGGCCACCGGGTTGAAGCTGACGATCGGCACGATGAAGTCGGCCGGGATCAGTTGCGTGCCCTGGTGCAGCAATTGGTGGTAGGCGTGCTGGCCGTTGCAGCCGACGCCGCCCCAGATCACCGGACCGGTGTCGGTGGACACCGGCGTACCGTCCTGGCGCACGCTCTTGCCGTTGGATTCCATGTCCAGTTGCTGCAAGTGCTTGGTGATGTTGCGCAGGTAATGGTCGTACGGCAGGATCGCGTGGCTTTGCGCGCCCCAGAAATTGCCGTACCACACGCCCAGCAACGCCAGCAGCACCGGCATGTTCTGTTCGAACGGGGCGCTCTGGAAATGTTGGTCCATGGAATAGGCCCCGGAGAGCAATTCCTTGAAGTTCGACATGCCGATGGCCAGGGCGATCGGCAAGCCGATGGCCGACCACAGCGAGTAGCGTCCGCCGACCCAGTCCCACATCGGGAAGATGTTTTCCTCGCGGATGCCGAAGGCCACGGCGGCGGCGTTGTTGCTCGATACCGCGATGAAGTGGCGATACAGCTCCGCTTCGGAACCGCCCTGGGCGAGGTACCAGGCACGGGCGGCCTGGGCGTTCTTCAGGGTTTCGAGAGTGTTGAAGGATTTCGACGAGACGATGAACAGCGTCGTCTCGGCACGCAGCTTCATGGTCAGCTCGTGGAACTCACTCCCGTCGATGTTCGCCAGGTAGTGGCAGCGCACACCCTTGTGGGTGTAGGACAGCAGCGCTTCGGACACCAACTGCGGGCCGAGGAAGGAGCCACCGATGCCGATGTTCACCACGTCGGTGATCGGTTTCTCGGTGTAGCCGCGCCACAGCCCGTCGTGAATGCGGCCCACCAGGTCGGTGATCTGGTTCAGGACCTTGTGTACGTCGGGCATCACGTTGACGCCGTTGACCAGCAACTTGTCTCCCACCGGGCGGCGCAGGGCGGTGTGCAGGGCCGGACGGTTTTCCGAGGCGTTGACGATTTCGCCTTCGAACAGCGACTTGATCGCGCCCTTGAGGTCGACTTCGTTGGCCAGGCCCACCAGCAAATCGCGGGTCTGGGCGTTGATCAGGTTCTTCGAGTAATCGAGAAACAGGCCACAGCTCGACAGGGTGAATTGGTTGAAACGCTGCGGATCGGCATTGAACGCTTCGCGCATGCTGAAATCCTGCATGGCTTTGCGGTGGTCATTCAGCGCTTGCCAGGCGGGCAGAGCGGTCACGTCTTGAGGGGTTCGGTAATACGCCATCGCTGCGGGTTTCCTTTTTACTTGAACGACCTTTTGTGCACTTGAAATTCCGACGCGGCTTTGGGCGGGCGTCCGGAGACTGCGTCGAGACGATCGCCGGACGCAGGGCGACTACAGTAAACCTCGCGTGACGATCTGTCTTGACTTTGTCAGACCGCAAGCCGGTACTTTTTTATACATTGGGGTCGGAAGGGCGGCGACGGGCGGGGCTGTTTGCGGCGGCGGTCTTAAAACCGACCTGATTCATTGTGGGAGCGGGCTTGCTCGCGAAGGCGGTGTGTCAGTCAA
>NZ_JALJDX010000037.1 GCF_022952855.1 Pseudomonas sp. RGM2987
TCGCAGCCCAGCGGGAGCAAGCTCCCTCGCCACAGGGATCAGGACGATAGAGGGGGATATGCCTACCGCGGCTCGATATGCGCAATCATCAGTTGCACCGTTTCCTGCCCACGGAACTCGTTGAGGTCCAACTTGTAGGCCAATTCCACCCAACGAACGGTGGGGTTCGGCCAAATCTCGCGGTCGATGCCAAAGGCGATGCCGTCGAGTTTCACTGAGCCGCACTCGCTCTTGAGGACGACCTTCAAGTGCCGTTCGCCCACCACGCGTTGTTCGACCAACTGGAATACCCCGTGAAACAGCGGCTCGGGGAAATGCTGGCCCCAGGGTCCGGCATGGCGCAGCGCCCGCGCCAGCTCCAGGTGGAACTCCTCGACCGCCAGCGTACCGTCCGACAGCAAGCGTCCGGTCAGGTCTTCATCACGCAACTGCCTGCGCACTTCAGCGTCGAACGCCTCAGCGAACAGCGGGAAATTCGCCTCTGGCAAGGTCAGGCCCGCCGCCATGGCGTGACCGCCGTACTTGCTGATCAAGGTCGGATGCTGCGCCGCCACCACGCTCAACGCGTCACGGATGTGGAAGCCCGGCACCGAACGCCCCGAGCCCTTGAGCAAGCCGTCACCGGCGTCAGCAAAAGCGATAGTCGGACGGAAATAGCGCTCTTTCATCCGCGAGGCGAGGATGCCTATCACCCCTTGGTGCCATTGCGGATCGAACAGGCACAGGCCGAAGGGCATCGACTCCAGCGGCAGGTCCTTGAGCTGGGCCATGGCTTCGCGCTGCATGCCCTGCTCGATGGACTTGCGGTCCTGGTTCATGCCGTCCAGCTGCGCGGCCATCTCCCGCGCCAGGGCCGGATCGTCAGTGAGCAAGCATTCGATGCCCAGGCTCATGTCATCCAGTCGGCCCGCCGCGTTCAGGCGCGGCCCGAGGATAAATCCCAAGTCCGTGGAGGTGATGCGTGAATGGTCGCGCTTGGCCACCTCCAGGATCGCCTTGATCCCCGGGCGGGCGCGCCCGGCGCGAATCCGCTCCAGGCCCTGGTGCACCAGGATCCGGTTGTTGGCGTCCAGGGGCACCACGTCGGCAACGCTGCCCAAGGCCACCAGGTCCAGCAGTTCGCCAATGTTCGGCTGTGGCTTGGTGGTGTACCAGCCCAGGCTTCGCAGACGTGCCCGCAGCGCCATCAACACATAGAAAATCACCCCGACACCGGCCAGCGCCTTGCTCGGGAATTCACAGCCCGGCTGGTTCGGATTGACGATGGCATCGGCCGCCGGCAGTTCCAGGCCCGGCAAGTGGTGATCGGTGACCAGCACTTGGAGACCGGCGGTTTTCGCCGCCGCCACGCCTTCCACACTGGAAATGCCGTTATCCACGGTGATCAGCAACTGTGGCTCGCGGGTCAGGGCGACTTCGACGATCTCCGGGGTCAGGCCGTAGCCATATTCGAAGCGATTGGGCACCAGATAGTCGACGTGGGCCGCCCCGAGCAGGCGCAGGCCCAACACGCCCACGGTGCTGGCTGTCGCACCATCGGCATCGAAGTCGCCGACGATCAGGATCCGCTGGCGTTGCTCCAGCGCCACCACCAGCAAGTCCACCGCCGCGTCGATGCCCTTGAGCTGCTGGAACGGGATCAAGCGCGCCAGGCTCTTGTCCAGTTCCGTCTCGGACTGCACACCGCGGGCGGCATACAGGCGGGTCAACAACGGCGGCAGGTCACCGAGAAATGGCAGGGTGTCGGGTAGCTGGCGGGGTTCTATGCGCATGGGGTGACGGGTGTTTCTCTTTGATTTGTAGGAATTGTGGCTTTTAGATCGTGGCGAGGGAGCTTGCTCCCGCTGGGCAGCGAAGCGGCCCAAAAACCCCCAAAGCGATCTACCAGGC
>NZ_JALJDX010000036.1 GCF_022952855.1 Pseudomonas sp. RGM2987
GCTCCCACGCCACGGGTTTTGTGTGGGTCTTGGGAAAGGCGTCAGGCCGGTTCAGGGACTTTCAAGGCCTTCAACTGCGCCTCCCGCGCCTGGGCATCGGCCAACCGATACAACTCGATCGCCCCATCCCAATGCTCGATCAGCGCCGTGCACGACTCGACCCAATCGCCGCAATTGAGGTACTCCACCTCACCCACCTTGCGGATCTCGGCATGGTGGATGTGCCCGCAGACCACGCCATCAAGTTCGCGCTTGACGCACTCGTGGGCGATGGCTTCCTCGAAATCGCTGATGAAGCTGACAGCCGTCTTGACCTTGTGCTTGAGGTACGCCGAAAGCGACCAGTAGCCGTAGCCATAGCGAGCGCGCCAATGGTTGAGCCAGCGGTTCAGCGTGAGGGTGAATTCGTAGGCCGAATCGCCAAGGAACGCCAGCCATCGGTGGTAGCGGGTGATGACGTCGAACTGGTCACCATGGATCACCAGCAGGTGCCGGCCATCGGCGGTCACGTGTACCGCTTCGTCCACCAGTTGGATGTTGCCCAGGATCAGCTTCGAATAGCGCCGCAGGAATTCGTCGTGGTTGCCGGTGACGTAGATCACCTCGGTGCCACGCTTGCTCATGGTCAGCAGGCGGCGGATCACATTGGTGTGGGCTTGGGGCCAATACATCCCACCGCGCAGTTTCCAGCCGTCGATGATGTCACCCACCAGGTAGATCTTGTCGGCCTGATAGCCCTTTAAAAACTGCGACAAGTGCTCGGCCTGGCAGTCACGGGTGCCCAGGTGCACGTCGGAAATCCACAGGGTGCGGACACGCTGCTTGCGGCTGGGTCTGGCGAGCTCGGCGCTGGTCATGGGCAACCCCTCTGATCGTTTTTCCCACTGTGCGCCTGCGCGGTTAATGGCCCATGACAAACACAAGTCCGTTACATGACAGCCCGGGACATCGCACTGGCGGTGTATGCTGGCGGCCTGACACGGGAGACCGCGATGAGCCCTATCCTCACGCTACGCCACTACAGCCATGACCTGATCGTCCATAGCCATGACCACGCCCAGTTGGTGTTCGGGTTGTCCGGGGCGCTGGATTTCGAGGTCAATGGACGCGGCAGCCAGGTGGTGCAGCAGAGCTTCGTGGTCGTGCCGGCGGGCGCCCATCATGCCTGCGGCAGCCCCCGCGGCAGTCGTTGCCTGGTGCTGGACGTGCCCGGTGATGACTGGATCGGGCAATCCCTGGGGGAGCATGCCGATGCGAGCCGCCGCCTGCTGGACAACGGTGCCCGTCTGGCTCTGGATGCCGGTCAAAGCCAGTTGGTCAGTTGGTTGGCGAGCAGTCCGGTGGATGACCCGCTCATCGCGCAACAGGGTGCCGTGCTGCTGTTGGCCACGCTCAACGGTGTTCGCCAGGCGTCGATCGGTGGGCGGCGCCTGCCTTACGCCGCGCTCAACGCGCACATCGACCAATACGCGGCCTACCCGCTGCAAGTCGCCGATCTGGCGCAGGTCGCGGGCCTCTCCAGCGCCCGCCTGCACGCGCGCTTCGTCGCCGAATGCGGGCAAACGCCCATGGATTACATTCGCAGCCGGCGCTTGCACAAGGCCGTGGGAATGCTGCGCGATTCGGACCTGCCCATCGGTGAGATCGCCCAGCGCGTCGGCTACAGCTCCCAGAGCGCCTTCGCCGCTGCGGTGCTGCGCGAATTCGGCGCCTCGCCAGGCAAGTTGCGGCGCCAGCGCTAGCCTGGCGCTAAAAAACGCCAGGGTTGCGACAGACAGTGCTGCCTTTCTCGCGCTTAAATAATGATCTGCTGAAAGACTGATCTGTGGGAGCGGGGCGGGGG
>NZ_JALJDX010000034.1 GCF_022952855.1 Pseudomonas sp. RGM2987
ACCGCTGGATGCGCGAGCAGATGATCGAGCTGTGCCAGCAGGTGACGGCACATGAGAGGAAGCTGGAGAAGGTAGTGTAGGATTCTGGTCCGCGTCATCGTTCTTCGCGAGCAAGCCCGCTCCCACACCGGGTTTGGCGAGCCCACCACTACAGGTCAATCCCCATGTCCCTCCCCTCCTTTGTACGCTTGATCGAAGTCGGCCCCCGTGACGGCCTGCAGAACGAAGCGCAACCCATCAGCGTCGCCGACAAGGTGCGCCTGGTGGATGCCTTGAGCGCCGCCGGCCTGGGCTACATCGAAGTCGGCAGTTTTGTCTCGTCCAAATGGGTGCCGCAAATGGCCGGCTCCGCCGAGGTGTTTGCCCAGATCCAACGCAAGCCCGGCGTGACCTATGGCGCCCTGGCGCCCAACCTGCGGGGGTTCGAAGACGCACTGGCCGCCGGTGTGAAAGAGGTGGCGGTGTTCGCCGCCGCGTCCGAAGCCTTCTCCCAACGCAACATCAACTGTTCCATCAAGGAAAGCCTGGAACGCTTCGCGCCGATCATGGAAGCCGCCCAACAGCACGGCGTGAGCGTGCGCGGTTATGTGTCCTGCGTGCTCGGCTGCCCGTACGAAGGCGCGATCAAGCCTGAGCAGGTCGCCTGGGTGGCCCGGGAGCTGTATGCAATGGGCTGCTATGAAGTGTCCCTGGGCGACACCATCGGCACGGGCACTGCCGGTGCCACGCGCAGGATGTTCGAGGTGGTGGGGGCCGAGGTGCCTCGGGACAAGCTCGCCGGCCACTTCCATGACACCTACGGCCAGGCGATGGCCAACGTGTACGCCAGCCTGCTCGAAGGTATCGCGGTGTTCGACAGTTCCATCGCCGGCCTGGGCGGCTGTCCTTATGCCAAGGGCGCCAGCGGTAACGTTGCGACCGAAGACGTGCTGTACCTGCTCAATGGGCTGGGTATCGAAACCGGTGTCGACCTGGATGCCCTGATCGGCGCCGGCCAGCAAATCTGTGCCGTGCTCGGTCGCCCCAGCGGTTCGCGCGTCGCCAAGGCCCGCAGCGCACAGTGAGGTGTTACCGCGGACTTTGTAACGGCGGCGAAACGAGTAACACGGAAACAATTTGTCAGGCTTTCAGCGACAGGATTTTTTGTCAGAAAACTCAAGCCATTGATTTAAAACGAATTTTAAAAGTTGGCACGCCACCTGCTATATCTCTGACATAACAAGAATAAAAAAACGCAGCAAACCCAATAAAAACAAGACGAAACGACTCTGACATAACAAAAACAACACGGCAGAGACGCAGCTAACAGATTTTTTTGGAGAAGATGTGCTTTTCAGGGTGCTTCCAGGAGCAACCCGCAACCGGGCAGAGAACAATAAAACTACCTTCAGGTAGCTCCCGAATCGGTTGGATCGCAAGGCGAAAAAGCAGATCAGCGCTCAAAAAAATACGTTTGCTCTTGATCCCGGATGGGGATCGCCAAAAACAGCGGTAAAGGGCCACGGCTGCCAAAAACAATAACAGGCCGCCCCTCAATAATAAAAAAAGAGCACGCGACGACAAATTAAAGGGGAGCTTCGGCTCCCCTTTGTGCTGTCTGGTGTTTGGGTTTTCATTGTGGGAGCGGGCTTGCTCGCGAAGGCGGTGGGTCAGTTGACAATG
>NZ_JALJDX010000205.1 GCF_022952855.1 Pseudomonas sp. RGM2987
CATTTGGATTAGTGTCGCCCTCGCCTCTTCATCACCCAAATCAATCTTCCTGTTCAGCCTCTATTTCCGCGCCTAGACTCGGCCCATTCCAAACAAGGTAGGCCGCCATGTCCGAGACGCTGCTCAGTTCCCGTAATCTGGCTTTCGAGCTGTATGAAGTCCTTGATGCCGAGGGCCTGACCCAGCGCGAGCGGTTTGCCGAGCACAATCGCGAAACCTTCGACGCAGCCCTCGGCACAGCCCGCAGCATCGCCGAGAAGTACTTCGCCCCGCACAACCGCAAGAACGATGAGAACGAGCCGCGCTACGAGAACGGCGAGGCGATTCTGATTCCGGAAGTGAAACCGGCGGTGGATGCGTTTCTCGAGGCGGGTTTTCTCAATGCAGCCCGCGGTTTCGACGCCGGCGGCATGCAACTGCCGACGCTGCTGTCACAAGCCTGTTTCGCGCATTTCCAGTCGGCCAACGCCGCCTCCACCTCCTATCCGTTCCTGACCATGGGCGCAGCGAACCTGATCGAAAGCTTCGGCAGCGAGGAGCAGAAACAACGCTTCCTGCAACCGATGATCGACGGGCGTTTCTTCGGCACCATGGCCCTGACCGAACCCCACGCAGGCTCCTCGCTGTCGGACATCCGCACCCGCGCCGAGCCGGCGCCGGACGGCACTTACCGCCTCAAAGGCAACAAGATCTTCATCTCCGGCGGCGACCATCCATTGTCGGAAAACATCGTGCACATGGTCCTGGCGAAACTGCCGGACGCGCCACCGGGGGTGAAGGGTATTTCGCTGTTCATCGTGCCCAAGTTCCTGGTCAACGACAACGGCAGCCTCGGCCCACGCAACGACGTGCTGCTGGCCGGGCTGTTCCACAAGATGGGCTGGCGCGGCACCACGTCCACGGCGCTGAACTTCGGCGACAACAACGAGTGCGTCGGCTACCTGGTGGGCAAGCCGCACCACGGCCTGAGCTACATGTTCCAGATGATGAACGAGGCGCGGATCGGCGTCGGCATGGGCGCCGTGATGCTGGGCTACGCCGGTTACCTGTATTCCCTCGAATACGCCCGTGAACGTCCACAAGGACGAGTGCCGGACAGCAAGGACCCGACCACCGCCCCGGTGGCGATCATCCAGCACGCCGATGTGCGCCGCATGCTGTTGACCCAGAAGGCCTACGTCGAAGGCTCGTTTGACCTGGGCCTGTATGCGGCGCGGTTGTTCGACGACACCACCACCCTTGAAAGCGAAGCCGAACGGCAGCGCGCCCATGAACTGCTGGATCTGCTGACGCCCATCGTCAAATCCTGGCCGTCGGAGTTCTGCCTGAAGGCCAACGAACTGGCGATCCAGATTCTCGGTGGCCACGGCTACACCCGCGAGTATCCGGTGGAGCAGTATTACCGCGACAACCGCCTGAACCCGATCCACGAAGGCACCCACGGCATCCAGTCGCTTGACCTGCTGGGCCGTAAACTGGCGCAGAACGGCGGCGCCGGGCTCAAGCAGCTGATTCGCCTGGTAGCTGACACCACCGAGCGCGCCCAGGCCCATGATTCACTGGCGCCCTTGCGCCAGCCATTGGAAGCGCTGGTGGCGCGCCTGCAGACGGCCACCCTCGGCTTGCTGACCGACCTGGCCCAGGGCAAGGTCAACAGCAGCCTCGCCAACTCGGCGCTGTACTTGAAAGTGTTTGGTCATATGGTGATTGGCTGGCGCTGGCTGGAACAGGCGATTCGCGCCGAGGAAGGACTGGCCAGGGGCAATGCTGCGGACAGCGACTTCTACAAGGGCAAACTGCAAGCGGCGCGGTATTTCCTGACGTGGGAAATCCCCGGTTGCCACCATGAACTGGCATTGCTCGAGGCACGGGACGATACCTGCCTGGAGATGCGGGATGAGTGGTTCTGATCCGTTTTTGTAGCGCGGTTCAAATCGCTATCGCGAGCAAGCTCGCTGGGTTCTGCTGTGAACGCGGACTTTGCGACCACGCCAAGCTACTGTGGGAGCGGGCTTGCTCGCGAAAGCGGTGTGTCAGCAGGCACACGTGTAACTGACACTACGCCTTCGCGAGCAAGCCCGCTCCCACAGTGATCATCGAGACGTTCAAGCCTGATGAATCGTCTTGGCAATGACATCCACCGTGGCGTTGACCTGCTCCTGGTAACGCTCGAGTTCTGCCTGATGCTGCTTCTGCATCTCGATCTGCTGCGAGCACAGGTTCATGGCGGCCAGCACCAACAGCCGATCACCGATCAGCGTCGGGTATTTGCGCTTGGTGTCGGCCAGGGCCGCCTTGAGCATCGAAGCGGCGTCCAGCAGGGCCTGTTCCTGCCCGGCCGGGGCCTTGATTGAATAGTCTTCTCCCAGGATCGAAACGACTGTCACCCCATCGGCGTGCTTCATGCGCTGACAGGGCCTGCGCTGGCACGCTCGATCAGCGCCTGGATACGCGCGGCGGTGGTGCCATGCAGTTCTTCCTGCTCCATCAGGCTCAATTGCAGGCTTTCGTTTTCATCCTTGGCCCTGGCAAGTTCCGCGCTCAGGGTTTCGTTCAGGCCGGTGAGGTGACGGTTCTGTTGCACCAGGTCATTGACCAGTTGCTCCAGTTGGCTGAGGGATGCTTCCAACATATTGATTTCCAGGCTTTTTCAGGGGGCGCGTACGATAAAGAAAAGTCACCGGCGACGCTATGGGGCATGTGCGGCGGTGCTTCGCTGGCGAGCTTTAGAGACTGCGATTCGAGGATCTGGTTCCTACCCTTCGTCGTGCCACGCCCCGGCGCTGCGACAAAAGCACGCAGTCGCTCAAGACTTCAGTCGTATGACCGATAAGTCAGGGACCACCCGTAAAAAGTCTCGCACGGACGCCCTTCTCCGGTACTTTCCATGTCTCTACGTAATATGAACATCGCGCCGCGGGCGTTCCTGGGGTTTGCCCTGATCGGCGCCCTGATGCTGGCCCTCGGGGTCTTTGCCCTGAGCCAGATGAGTAAAATCCGCGAGTCCGGCGAAAACATCGTCGAGAACAGCGTGCCCAGCATCAAGGCCCTCGACGAGTTCACACAAATCACCCTGCGCCTGCGCGTGCTGTCCTATCGCTTGCTGGTCAACCGTGAACCGGACATCCAGCAAAAGACCTACGATCTGTTCGAACAACGCAACCAGCAGATCCGCGCCGCCCAGACCGCTTATGAAAAGCTTATCAGCGCCCCGGAAGAGCGAGCCGCCTACGATCAATACGTACAACTGCTGGGCCAGTACCGTCAGCTCGAAGAGCGGATGAAAACCCTGTCGCGCAACAATCAGCTCGAGGAGCTGCGGGCACTGCTCAACACTGAACTGCTGAGCAACTCCGATGCGATCAACGCGGTCATCGGCCGACTGATGGACATCAACAATAAGCAGGCCGAGGCCCTCAACCAGGGCGCGGTGGAGCAATATTCCACGGCCTTCAACTGGGTGGTCACGCTGCTGGTCATCGCCACCGGCCTGACCCTGTTGTTCGCCTGGCTGCTGACCAACAGCATCACCCGACCGATCGGCAATGCGCTGGACGCAGCCGAGGAAATCGCCAAGGGCGACCTGACCCGGCCGATCATCGTCGATGGCAGCGATGAAGCCGGGCGCCTGCTGCGGGCGATGTCGACCATGCAGGAAAAACTGCGCGACACCTTGCAACGCATCTCCGGCTCGGCCACGCAACTGGCCTCCGCCGCCGAGGAACTCAACAGCGTTACCGACGAGAGCGCCCGTGGCCTGGTTCAGCAGAACAACGAAATCGAACAGGCGGCCACAGCGGTCAACGAGATGACCAGCGCCGTGGAAGAAGTGGCGCGCAACGCGGTCAGCACCTCCGAAGCCTCGAAAAACGCCACCACCTCCGCCGGCGATGGCCGTGACCTGGTGCAGGAAACCGTCAGCGCCATCGAACGCATGAGTACCGATGTACAAAGCACCGCCACGCTGATTGGCAATCTGGCCGACGAGTCCCGTGACATCGGCAAGGTGCTGGACGTGATCCGTGGGCTGGCCGACCAGACCAACCTGCTGGCGCTGAACGCCGCCATCGAAGCCGCCCGTGCCGGTGAAGCCGGTCGTGGATTTGCCGTGGTGGCGGACGAGGTACGCGCCCTGGCCCATCGCACCCAGCAGTCGACCAGCGAGATCGAGCGCATGATCGGCAGCATCCAGAGCGGTACCGAACAGGCCGTGGATTCGATGCGCAACAGCACCGAACGCGCCGAGTCGACCCTGAACATCGCCCGCGGCGCCGGCATGTCCCTGGACACCATCAACACCGCCATCGTCGAGATCAACGAGCGCAACCTGGTCATTGCCAGCGCCGCCGAAGAACAGGCCCAGGTAGCCCGTGAAGTGGATCGCAACCTGGTGAACATCCGCGACCTGTCGGTGCAATCGGCCACCGGCGCCAACCAGACCAGCGCTGCCAGCGCCGAACTGTCGCGCCTGGCGGTGGACCTGAACAGCATGGTGGGGCGTTTCAGCCTCTGATCTGCGTAACGGTTGATCGTCCACAGACCGTGAGCGATCAACCCGCCAGCTTTTGTGGCGAGGGAGCTTGCTCCCGCTGGACGCTCCGACGCCTCGGGCGAAGCAGCCCCAGGCCTCAAAAGCGACGACTGCTTCGCAGCCGAGCGGGAGCAAGCTCCCTCGCCACGGTATTGCTGCCGCCCTTGTAGCCCAATCCCCAACCTTTTTTGACAGCATCACATTTCAACAGGTTAGAATCGCTGGCACGCAGACTGCATGGTCAGTCTGTGCCCGCCCTTGAGTTTTTTCGGAGTACTGCCTTTGACTGCGACGACCATCAACAGCCTGTTCTTGATCGGCGCGTTGCTGGTAGGTGCGAGCATCCTGGTGAGTTCTCTTTCGTCCCGCCTGGGCATCCCGATCCTGGTGATCATCCTGGCCGTGGGCATGGTGGCCGGGGTCGACGGCGCCGGTATCCTTTTCGATAACTACGCCACGGCCTATCTGGTCGGCAACCTCGCCCTGGCCGTCATCCTGCTGGACGGCGGCTTGCGCACCCGGGTTTCCAGCTTCCGGGTGGCGTTGTGGCCGGCGCTGTCGCTGGCCACCGTCGGGGTGTTGATCACCACCGGCCTGACCGGCCTGGCGGCGGCGTGGCTGTTCAACCTCAACCTGATCCAGGGGCTGCTGATCGGCGCCATCGTCGGCTCGACCGACGCTGCGGCGGTGTTCTCGCTGCTCGGCGGCAAAGGCCTGAACGAGCGGGTCAGTGCCACCCTGGAGATCGAGTCCGGCAGTAACGACCCGATGGCAGTGTTCCTCACGGTGACCCTGATCGGCATGCTTGCCAGTGGCGAAACCGGCCTGCACTGGAGCCTGCTGGGGCACCTGGTGCGCGAGTTCGGCATCGGCGCGGTACTCGGCCTGGGCGGTGGCTGGTTGATGTTGCAACTGGTCAACCGTATCAACCTGGCCAACGGCCTGTATCCGATCCTGGTGATCAGCGGTGGCCTGGCGGTGTTCGCCCTGACCAACGCCCTGCACGGCAGCGGCTTCCTCGCGGTGTACCTGTGCGGCCTGGTGCTGGGTAACCGTCCGGTGCGCAGCCGTCACGGCATTCTGCACATGCTCGATGGCATGGCCTGGCTGGCCCAGATCGGCATGTTCCTGGTGCTGGGGCTGTTGGTTACGCCCCACGACCTGCTGCCGATCGCCCTGCCCGCCCTGGGCCTGGCGCTGTGGATGATCCTGTTTGCTCGCCCACTGTCGGTCATGGTGGGCCTGCTGCCCTTCAAGGCGTTCCATGGCCGCGAGAAGGCGTTCATTTCCTGGGTTGGCCTGCGCGGCGCGGTGCCGATCATCCTCGCGGTGTTCCCGCTGATGGCTGGCCTGCCCCACGCTCAACTCTATTTCAACCTGGCGTTCTTTATCGTGCTGGTGTCGCTGCTGGTGCAGGGCACGAGCCTGCCGTGGGTCGCCAAGTTGCTGCATGTCACCGTCCCGCCTGAGCCGCTGCCGATTTCCCGTGCCGCGCTGGAGGTGCACGTCACCAGCGAGTGGGAACTGTTCATCTATCGCCTGGGCGCGGAGAAATGGTGCATCGGCTCGCCGCTGCGGGATCTGAAAATGCCCGACGGAACGCGCATCGCGGCGCTGTTTCGCGGCCAGCAATTGCTCCATCCGTCGGGTAGTACGGTGCTGGAAGTCGATGATTTGCTGTGTGTTATCGGCCATGAGCACGACTTGCCGGCCCTTGGAAAACTCTTCAGCCAGGCGCCGCAACGAGGCCTCGACCTGCGCTTCTTCGGCGACTTCGTACTCGAAGGAGACGCCCAGCTGGCCGCGGTTGCCGCCCTGTACGGGTTGCAACTGGACGGCATCGACCCGGACATGTCCCTGGGCCGTTTCATCGCCCAGAAAGTGGGCGGTGCGCCAGTGGTCGGCGACCAGGTGGACTGGAACAACACCCTGTGGACCGTCGCGGCCATGGACGGGAACAAGATCGGCAAAGTGGGCGTCAGATTCCCCGAAGGAAGTCGCCCGGGTCCCGGCTTGTTCCTCTAAACTGCTCCCACTCTCACTTGCTCGACCGGTCTCTATGCCTACCCTGCGCTCCTTTTTTGCCATCGCCCTTCTGGGCTTGAGTCTCTCCGTCTGCCCACTGCAAGCCGCTGAACTGCCCACCAGCGCCTCGGTGCAAACCAGCCTGGACAAGATCGGTGACCGCAAGCTGCCGGAAGCCGACGAGAAAGCCTTGCAGGCCGTGTTGCAGAGCACCCTGACTCAGCTCAACAACAAGGCAGACTACGAACAGAAACTGACGGCCCTCAAGCAGCAGTTGGCCACTGCGCCGAAACAGAACATCGAGAACCAGCGCGAACTGACGCGGCTCAAGGGCACCAACGTGGTGCCGGTGGCGCAGCGCTACGCCAACCTGCCGATTCCCCAGCTCGAGCAGATGCTGACGGAACGCTCCACCCAGCAGGGCGACCTGCAAAAGGCACTGGCCGAGGCCAACAGCCTGATCATCACCGCCCAGACCCGCCCCGAACGGGCCCAGGCGGAAATCTCCAGCAGCCAGACCCGCATCCAGCAGATCAACGCCATCCTCAAGGCCGGTCGGGACGCCGGCAAAGCCATCAGCGGCGAACAGCGTGACCAGCTCAACGCTGAGCTGGCGGCGCTCAACGCGCTGATTGCGCTGCGCCGCCAGGAGCTGGCCGGCAACAGTCAATTGCAGGACCTGGGCAACGGCCAGCATGACTTGCTGATGGAAAAAATCGCCCGCATGGAGCAGGAAATCCAGGACCTGCAAAACCTGATCAACCAGAAGCGCCTGGCCCAGTCCCAGGAAACGGTGACCCAGCAATCCATCGAGGCCCAGAAGGCCGGCGGCAGCAGCTTGCTGGCGACCGAAAGCGCGACCAACCTCAAGCTGTCCGACTACCTGCTCAAGAGCACCGACCGCCTCAACGAGGTCACCCAACAGAACCTGCAGACCAAGCAATTGCTGGACAGCGTCACCCAGACCGACGCCGCCCTGGACGAGCAGATCAGCGTGCTCAAGGGCAGCCTGCTGCTCTCCAAGATTCTCTACAAGCAGCGCCAGACCCTGCCACGCCTGAAGCTGGACCAGAACCTGGCCGACCAGATCGCCGACATCCGCCTGTACCAGTTCGAGGTCAGCCAGCAGCGCGAACTGTTGAACAATCCCAGTGCCTACGTAGACAGCCTGTTGGCCTCCCAGCCCTCGGAGCAAGTCACGCCGCAACTGCGCAAGGCCCTGCTGGACCTGGCATTGACCCGCGTCGACCTGCTGGAGCGCCTGAACCGCGAATTGAGCGCGGTACTCAACGAATCCATCACCTTGCAGCTCAACCAGAAGCAACTGCTCAGCACGGCGCAAAACCTGCGCTCGACCCTCGAGGAGCAGATGTTCTGGATTCCCAGCAACAAACCGCTGGACTTCGAATGGATGCGCGGCGTGCCGGCCCGCCTGGAAAAACAGGTCGATTCACTGCCCTGGGCCTCGAGCCTCAGTGAGCTGGCCGATGGCCTGACCCAGCGGCCCCTGCTGTTCCTGCCCCTGGCGCTGCTGATCGGTGCGTTGTTGTGGCGGCGCAAGCAGCTCTATGCGCGGCTGAACAAGGTTCACCAGGACGTCGGACACTTCAAGCGCGACAGCCAGCTGCACACGCCCCAGGCGATCCTGATCAATATCCTGCTGGCGATGCCCGTCGCATTGGCGCTGGCGCTGTGCGGCTACGCCTTGCAGATCGACGCACGGGGCCAGAACGCCAACCTTGGCGCCGCGTTGTTGCAGATCGGCCAGGCCTGGCTGGTGTTCTATACCGCCTACCGCGTGCTGGCCCCGGGCGGCGTGGCCGAGTTGCACTTCCGCTGGGAGAAGCCCCAGGTTGAATTCCTCCAGGGCTGGATCCGTCGGCTCGGGCTGGTCGTGCTGGCGCTGGTTGCGGTGGTGGCCGTGGCCGAGTTGCAACCCTCGGCCCTGGCCGATGACGTGCTGGGCATGCCGGTGGTGCTGACCTGCTACGCCCTGATGGCGTGGTTGCTCAGTCGCCTGCTGCTGAGCAGCCCGACCCACCAGAACACTTCGCTGTTTCGCAAGGCCGTCGGGGTGCTGTTCACTGCGCTGCCTATCGCGCTGTTCGTGGCGGTGTGCTTTGGCTACTACTACACCGCGTTGAAGCTCAGTGACCGGCTGATCAATACGCTGTACCTGCTGATGTTCTGGCTGGTGATCGAAGCCACGTTCGTGCGCGGCCTATCGGTCGCGGCGCGGCGCCTGGCCTACCAGCGCGCCCTGGCCAAGCGCCAGGCCGCCAAGGAAGCCGGCGATGGCGAGGCGGTGGTCGAGGAACCGACCCTGGATATCGAGAAGGTCAACGAACAGTCCCTGCGCCTGATCCGCCTGGCCCTGCTGGGTGGGTTCATCGCCGCGCTGTACTGGGTCTGGTCGGACTTGATCAGCGTGTTCTCGTACCTGGACAACATCACCCTCTACGAATACACCAGCGGCACCGGCGCCAACATGAGCATGGTGCCCATCAGCATCGGCGACATGCTCGGCGCCCTGATCATCATCGGCATCACCTTCGCCCTGGCCCGCAACCTGCCGGGCCTGCTGGAAGTGTTCGTGCTGTCAAAGCTGAACCTGGCCCAGGGCAGCGCCTATGCCACCACGACGTTGTTGTCCTATGTGATCGCCGGCGTCGGCTTCGTCACCACCCTCTCCACCCTCGGCGTGAGCTGGGACAAACTGCAATGGCTGGTGGCCGCGTTGTCGGTGGGCCTGGGCTTCGGCATGCAGGAAATCTTCGCCAACTTCATCTCCGGGATCATGATCCTGTTCGAGCGCCCGGTGCGCATCGGCGATACCATCACCATCGGCAACCTGTCGGGCACGGTCAGCAAGATCCGCATCCGTGCGACCACCATCACCGACTTCGACCGCAAGGACATCATCGTCCCGAACAAAACCTTCATCACCGGGCAACTGATCAACTGGTCGCTCACCGACACTGTTACCCGGGTGACCCTGAAGCTGGGCGTGGACTACGGTTCGGACCTGGACCGGGTCCGCGAGCTGCTGCTCAAGGCGGCCCGCGACAACCCACGGGTGCTGAAGGAACCGGAACCGATCGTGTATTTCCTCAATTTCGGTGAAAGTACCCTGGACCACGAGCTGCGCATGCACGTGCGCGACCTCGGTGACCGCAACCCGGTGCTGGACGAGATCAACCGCTTCATCAACCGTGAATTCAAGAAAGAGCACATCAACATTTCGTTCCGGCAGATGGAAATCTACCTGAAGAACCTGCACGGCCAGGAATACAAGCTGGTGCCTGCCGAGCCGGACAACAAAACCCTTGCGCCCGTGCCTTCGACCGTCGCCAGCATCAAACCGGTACCAGAGCCACCGCAACAGAATCTCGACTGATCGCGGGGTGCCTCTGGGCATCGCGCCGGAGACGGCCATGAAAACGCTGGAAACCTTGACCTTCGATAACCGTTTCGCCCGCCTGGGCGACGGTTTCTCGACCCATGTGCTGCCCGAGCCCATCGACAATCCCCGGCTGGTCGTCGCCAGCCCCGCTGCCATGGCGCTGCTGGACCTGGACCCGGGCGAAGCGCAGTCGCCGCTGTTCGCCGAGCTGTTCGGCGGTCATAAGCTGTGGGCCGAAGCCGAGCCGCGGGCGATGGTCTATTCCGGGCATCAGTTCGGCCACTACAACCCGCAACTGGGTGATGGGCGCGGGCTGCTGCTGGCAGAGGTGTACAACGCGGCCGGCGAACACTGGGACCTGCACCTCAAGGGCGCCGGCCAGACGCCATTCTCGCGGATGGGCGACGGCCGGGCAGTGCTGCGCTCCTCGATCCGCGAGTTCCTGGCATCCGAAGCCCTGCATGCCCTGGGCATTCCCACCACCCGCGCCCTGTGCGTGATCGGTTCGGACACCCCGGTGTGGCGTGAAAAACAGGAGCGCGCCGCCATGGTCCTGCGCCTGGCGCCCAGCCATGTGCGCTTCGGGCATTTCGAATACTTCTACTACACCAAGAAGCCCGAGCTGCACGCGGCCATCGCCGAGCACGTGCTGAACCTGCATTTTGCCGAGTGCCGCGAGCAGCCCGAACCGTACCTGGCGATGTTCCGCGAAATCGTCGAGCGCAATGCCGAGCTGATTGCGAAATGGCAGGCCTACGGGTTCTGCCACGGCGTGATGAACACCGACAACATGTCGATCCTGGGCATCACGTTCGACTTCGGGCCGTTCGCCTTCCTCGATGACTTCGACGCCAACTTCATCTGCAACCACTCCGATGACCAGGGCCGCTACTCGTTCAGCAACCAGGTGCCCATTGGCCAGTGGAACCTCAGCGCCCTGGCCCAGGCCTTGACGCCTTTCATCAGCGTCGAGGCCCTGCGCGAAACCCTTGGCTTGTACTTGCCGCTGTACCAGGCTCATTACCTGGACCTGATGCGCCGCCGCCTCGGCCTGACCTGTGCCGAAGAAGACGACCAGAAACTGGTGGAACGCCTGCTGCAACTGATGCAGAACAGCGGCGTCGACTACAGCCTGTTCTTCCGCCGCCTGGGCGACCAGGCCCCCGCACCGGCCATCGCCACCCTGCGCGACGACTTCGTCGACCTGAACGGCTTCGACGCCTGGGGCGAGCTCTACATCGCCCGGGTCAACCGCGAAGGCGCCATCGATCAAGACCAGCGCCGAACCCGCATGCACGCGGTCAACCCCCTGTACATACTGCGCAACTACCTGGCCCAGAAAGCCATCGACGCCGCCGAGTCCGGCGACTATGAAGAAGTCCGCCGCTTGCACGCCGTGCTGAGCAACCCGTTCGAAGAACAACCGGGCATGGACGCTTACGCGCAACGTCCACCGGAGTGGGGCAAGCATCTGGAGATCAGTTGCTCCTCATAATGCTGAGGCGCCACGAAAGGCAGGTCGGCATCAACCTGAATGATAGCGACGCTCATGCCCTAAATGAATGTTTCGACAGACACCCCGAAACGCTCCGCCAGCCAGCGAACCTGCCTCAAGTTGAGCTGACGTTTACCACTCAAAACTTCCGATACAACTGACTGTGCACCCACACCTGGCAATTCGCTCTGACTCATGCCGTGCTCGCGCATCAAGTAACGAAGCGCCTCGACGCCTGTCGCCTTTGGCATCGGCCGGTGCTGATGGTCCCAGGCCTCGATCCATTCTCCAATGATGTCCACCAGGCTCATCAACGGATGCGCCTCGTCTTCACCCACCAACTCCAATAGCTCATCAAGAGCACCGGCCAGCCGGTCGTAATCTTCTTCATTCCTGGGTTTACGCAACAACGGCGACACAAACTCCCAATGGGCGGCGACTTGTTCGATCAGTGCACTCATCGCTTTTCCTCCTTCCACTTGCCACGGTCGTATTCCTTATGATCCAGCACGCATTTGATGTACAAGCGTTGAGCCCGATAGTGAACTACGGCGACCAGCCGCAATTTGTTGCCACCAATGTCGAACACGTGCAGCGGACCCACTTTATCGGCGGCAGGGAAAATCGCTTTCATCGTCGCGAAATCTGTAGGCTTGTTGCGCTTGATAAGTCGATACCACTGATCCAACGCCGCCGCTGACTGCGGCCATTTTTCCTTGGCCTCCCAGATGCGTTTCTCGGTGATGACATGCATGCAATATCCTTATCGCATTTTGCTATGGGGGAGTTAAGCATGGATCAGGCATATCGCAAAATGCGATAGCCTCGAATCAGACAGACGGGTGCCTGAAGACCTTTTTCAGCCTAGCTGTTCCAAACTTCAGGCTCCGCTTCAAGATGTCAGTAGATATGAGCTTCGTTCTTACCCCACCTTATCGTTGCCCTGCTCCGGCGTTTCGATCCCTGTCTCCGTTTCGGCGTCCGCCTGCTCGTCGGTCGATTCGGCCGGCGATTTCTTCTTGGGGTAACCGGGTAGGCCACGGGTGTCTTCAGGGGTCAGCTCATCCCGGTCATGGCGCTCATCGGTGGCATAGGACGGGGCGGCGTTCGGGTCTTCGTCGCGACCGGCAGTGCCGAGCACGAAGCCGTCGTCGTTGGGGCTGTTCAGGGTGGTGGAGAGGGTTGGGTCTTGAGGATTGCTCATGGGGCCTCCGGAATATGAACAGGTGCGTTGTATTTTTGAGGGCCTGGCGCGCCTTGCGTGCGGTGGACCTGATGAATGGCACCGTGAGAAGACTTGGAGAAAATCTCTGTGGGAGCCTATTCGCTCCCACATTGGGGCCTGCGGTGGCCCGTACTTTCATGCCCGGCGCAAATCCTGTGGGAGCGGGCTTGCTCGCGAAGAGGTCAGGACATTCAACCTCTTTGCTGGCTGTTACACCGCCTTCGCGAGCAAGCCCACTCCCACAGGGGGATGCGCCGGGCTTGCTGATTTCACCCTAAGCCATATCGCTATGGCTGAATTCCTCAGCCAAAAAGTCGATCAATGTGCGCACCGACGGCAGCAACCCGCGCCGGGAGGCGAAGATCGCGTGGACGATCCCGCATTTCGGCGTCCAGCCCGGCACCAATTCAACCAGGCGTCCAGCGGCCAGGTCCTCGCGCACCACTACGGTGGGCAGGTGGGCGACGCCGATACCCGCCAGCACCGCATGCCGCAGGGCCAGCAAGTCGTCGGTGACCATGCGCGGTTCATGGCGGATCAACGCACGGGCGCCCTCCGGACCGAACAGTTCCCACTGGTATTCGCGTTGCGCCGAGCCCCAATGCACGCTGGGCAAACCGTTGAGGTCCGCCGGTGAGGCAGGTGACGACAAATGCTCCAGATAAGCCGGGGTGCCCACCAGGCATTGGGTGCTGTTACTCAGCACTTTCATGACCATGTCGGTGTTTTCCAGCGGCGGGAAGCGCACCCGCAAGGCGATATCGAACCCCTCATGGATCAAGTCGACCCTACGGTTGGTGCTCTCGATGAACAGCTCCACCCGCGGGTACTTGAGCATGTAGCGGGTCAGCATCGGCCCGACCCAGCTATTGAGCAATGCCGTCGGGCAACTGATACGCACCAGGCCCTGGGGTTCGGAACGGTTGCGTTCGATCACCTCGGCCGCACTCTCGGCCTCGACCCGCATCGCCAGACAGCGCTGGTAATAGGCCTGGCCGATCTCAGTCAACGTGCAAAGGCGGCTGGTGCGATGGATCAAGCGCACCCCGAGCCGCTCTTCCAACTGGGCGATACGCCGGCTGAGCTTGGATTTAGGCATGTCCAGCGCACGCCCGGCAGCGGCGAAGCCGCCGTGCTCGACTACCTGAGTGAAATAGTAAAGCGTGTTGAGGTCTTCGATGATCGTTCTCCAAATAGAACGCTAAGGCTGATTTTCGCACTCTAGCGCATCAAAGGTGTCAGTTTTAATCTATGTCCATCGCTTAGGAACACAGACCGAAGCCAAAAGCTTCAGTCGGATCGACACCCGATTTAACGCTGTACCGAGTTCAAAACCTTAACCCCGCCGAATCGATCGGCACCCAGACTTTATGAGGATTACGCCATGACTACTTCCTACAACCGCCTGGACAAAGACAACGCCGCCGTTCTGCTGGTAGACCACCAGGCCGGCTTGCTGTCCCTGGTACGCGACATCGATCCGGACCGTTTCAAGAACAACGTACTGGCCCTGGCTGACCTGGCGAAATACTTCCAACTGCCGACCATCCTCACCACCAGCTTCGAAACCGGCCCCAACGGCCCGCTGATGCCCGAGCTCAAGACCCTGTTCCCGGACGCGCCGTACATCGCCCGCCCTGGCCAGATCAACGCCTGGGACAACGAAGATTTCGTCAAGGCCATCAAGGCCACCGGCAAGAAGCAACTGATCATTGCCGGCGTTGTGACTGAAGTCTGCGTGGCCTTCCCGGCACTGTCGGCCCTGGCCGAAGGTTTCGAGGTGTTCGTGGTCACCGATGCCTCTGGCACGTTCAATGAACTGACCCGTGACTCGGCCTGGGACCGCATGTCCACCGCTGGCGCCCAACTGATGACTTGGTTCGGCCTGGCCTGTGAGCTGCACCGCGACTGGCGCAACGACGTGGAGGGCCTCGCGACCCTGTTCTCCAACCACATCCCGGACTACCGCAACCTGATGACCAGCTACAACACGCTGACCAGCGCAAAATAAACAGCACTCTATAACCCCTGTGGGAGCGGGCTTGCTCGCGAAGGCGTAGTGTCATGTACTGCCCTCTTCGCGAGCAAGCCCGCTCCCACAAGGGTTTTGTGGTGGCCGGCAGGCCGTGTTCAAATCGTTGCATCGATGTTTTCTCTGGAGACTCCCCATGCTGATCCCCTGCCCCCATTGCAACGGGCTCAATCGCATCCCCGCCGAACGCCTGGGCGACCAGCCCAAGTGCGGGCGCTGCAAGGCGCAAGTCCTGTTGAGCAAACCGTTCGAACTCAAGCAAGGCGACTACGCCAGCCAGATCAAGGGTGACCTGCCGTTGCTGGTCGATGTGTGGGCCGATTGGTGCGGGCCGTGCAAGTCCTTTGCGCCGGTATTCGAACAGGCCGCCGCGCAACTGCTGGGTAAATGCCGGCTGGCCAAGCTCGACAGCGAAGCCAATCAGGCGTTATCGGCACAACTGGGGATCCGCTCGATTCCCAGCCTGATCCTGTTCAAGGAAGGCCGGGAAGTGGCGCGCCAGAGTGGGGCGCTGCCGTTGCCGCAGTTGATGGGGTGGTTGCGTAGCCAGGGGGTTTGAGATCACACAGACCACTGTGGGAGCGGGCTTGCTCGCGAATGCGCAGTGCCAGCAACACATTTGCCACCTGACACTCCGCATTCGCGAGCAAGCCCGCTCCTACAAAAGATCCAGATCGCCCTCAGGATCAAGCGCCTTCCAGTAACCCATGCAACTCGACGAACTGCTGGGTCAGCTTGTGCCGTGGGTCCAGGTGAATCAGCGGCAGGCTGGCCTGGTGGGATTCGCGCATGCGCACCGAGCTGCTCAGGTACACCGGCAACACCGGCAGGCCTTCGGCGATCAGTTCGTCCAGGATCTGCTGGGGCAGGCTGGCGCGGGCCTGGAACTGGTTGACCACGATGCCCTCGACTTCGAGGCCTTCATTATGGTCGTCCTTGAGCTCTTCGATTTCCGCCATCAGGCCGTAGAGGGCCTGGCGGGAGAAACTGTCACAGTCGAAGGGAATCAATACTCGATCAGCGGCGATCAGTGCCGAAACCGCGTAGAAGTTCAGGGCTGGCGGCGTATCCAGGTAAATCCGATCGTAATCCTCTTCCAACTCTTCCAGCAGTTTGCGCAGCTTGTTGATCTTATGCTTCGCCTCAAGCTTGGGCTGCAGGTCCGTCAGCTCCGCCGTGGCAGTGATGACGTGCAGGTTGTCGAACGGCGTCTCGTAGATATCCACCTTGTTCTTCTTCGAGAAGGGCCCGGACGACAGGGTCTGCTTGAAGAAGTCGGCGATCCCCATGGGAATCTCATCGCCGGTCAGGCCAGTCAGGTATTGGGTGGAGTTGGCCTGGGCGTCCAGGTCCACCAACAGCGTGCGATACCCTTCGCTGGCGCTGACTGCTGCCAGGTTGCAGGCGATGCTGGACTTGCCCACGCCACCTTTCTGATTGAACACCACACGCCGCATGGCAAAGCCTCCGTGTCTCAAAGATTCCCGAGTGTAGTAGGCCGCGACACCGCTTAGCTACCTTCTGCGTAGAAGGACTACAGCATCGGTGGCTTTTTCCACGCTTGCGGCGTCAGTTCCCCGTGGATATGCCGGAAGCAACCGACAGACAGGCGCGTCACAATCGCGACAATGGTCCCGGCCTGAGACCCAGTGCACTGATTCGTACATTTTTACTGGGCAAAATGT
The DNA here is from genome assembly GCF_022952855.1 of Pseudomonas sp. RGM2987. Lineage (GTDB taxonomy): Bacteria > Pseudomonadota > Gammaproteobacteria > Pseudomonadales > Pseudomonadaceae > Aquipseudomonas. The sequence goes on from NZ_JALJDX010000205.1 coordinate 16,397, forward strand.
AACCAGCATTTGCTACAAGCCAACAGCACCGGGATAATGCGCGCCACTTGGGTCGCAAGACCATGCAGGGTTGGACGCGGGTCAAACCACTGACCGTGACAATAAAAGCCCGCAGGGGTGGGGTTAATTTGTGATCAATTTCAACATCGCCCAATGGCGCGCATGGGCCCCTGGGCTCGAAAGCGTGGCCGATTGGCAGGCATGGAGCCGACAGCCGGTCGTGTTGCCCGCCAGCGATGCCGCCCCTGACGTCTCGTTTCTGCCAGCCATGCAGCGCCGCCGCCTCAGCCGCCTGGCGCGGATGGCCTTCAGTGTGGGCTGGCCGCTGGCCGAGGGCCGGCCGGACCTACCGTTGGTCTTTATTTCCCGCCACGGCGAAACCCCACGCACATTCGAGATTCTGAAAGACCTGGCCGCTGACCAGCCGTTGTCGCCGACCCAGTTCAGCCTGTCGGTACACAACGCGGTGATTGGCCTGTGGTCGATCATGCGCGGCGAGACCAGCGAGATGACAGCCCTGGCCGCCACCGGCGACGGGCTGGAACACGGCGTGCTGGAGGCCGCCGCACTGCTGAATGAAGGATCGCCCGCCGTATTGCTGGTGATGACCGAGGAACAACCGCCGCAGGTGTACGCGCCGTGGGTCAATGATGTGCCGTTTCCCTATGCCATGGCCCTGCTGCTGACCCCAGGCGATGACTGGCAATTGGACTTGGCCGCCGGTCAATTGCCCGGCAGTGACTGGCCCCATGCCCTGGATCTGCTGCGTACCCTGCTGACCAACCAAACCTCTTGCCAACATGCCTGGAAGAATCGCGTATGGACCTGGCAACGCAACCGGTAATCGGTAGACATCGCGACGCCTTTTACTGGCGCCTGTTCGCGACCGCCGCCAGCTTCGCCCTGTTCGGGCTGGGCGGGCTGTGCCTGCGCCTGTTGGTGTTTCCGGTCCTGGCCTGGCTGCCTGGCGACGCCCAGGCCCACCGGCAACGGGCCCGCCGCACGGTCGGCCGGCTGTTCTGGTGTTTCATCCGTTTCATGGCCCGTACCGGGGTGCTCACTTATCAGATCGACGGCGCCGAACGGCTTGGCCGCCCCGGACAGATGATCATCGCCAATCACCCGTCGCTGATCGACGTGGTGTTCCTGATCGGCCTGGTGCCCAACACCAATTGCGTGGTCAAACAAAGCCTGTGGGACAACCCGTTCACCCGCGGCCCGCTGCGCGCGACCCAATACATCAGCAACGACGGCAGCATGGACATGCTCGATGCCGCCAGCGGTGCCCTGCAGGACGGCCAGACCCTGATCGTTTTCCCCGAGGGCACCCGCACCCAGCCAGGCCAGGCGCCGGCCTTTCATCGGGGCGCCGCAGCCATTGCCCTGCGCGGTGCGAAGATCCTCACGCCGGTCACCATCAAGGTCTGCCCGACCACCCTGACCAAGGCCGAGCCCTGGTATCGCATTCCCGCGCGCCGCGTGCACTTCAGTTTTCGCGTCGGGGCCGATATAGACCCACAGGCGTTCGCCGCGCTGGGCCCGCCGCCCCAGGCTTCGCGCAGGCTCAACGATTTTCTGCATCACCATTTCATCAAGGAGCTCGCCGAAGATGAGCGATCTGCACCGTGACATCAAACAGCTGATCATCGACGCCCTCGGCCTGGAAGACATCGGCATCGACGACATCGGCGACCACCAGACCCTGTTCGGCGAAGGCCTGGGCCTGGACTCGGTGGATGCCCTGGAGCTTGGCCTGGCGATCCAGAAACAGTACGGCATCAAGATCGACGCCGACGCCAAGGACACCCGTAACCATTTCAGCAATGTGGCAAGCCTTGCGGCCTTCGTCACTGCAAAACGCCCCTGAGACCGGACCATGCAAACTCGTGACGACATTTTCAACACCCTGCGCGATGCTCTGGTCGAGCTCTTCGAGCTGGACCCCGAGCGTGTGACGCTGGAATCGAACCTGTACCAGGACCTGGAAATCGACAGCATCGACGCGGTTGACCTGATTGACCACATCAAGCGCCAGACCGGCAAGAAAATCGCTGCCGAAGAATTCAAGTCGGTGCGCACCGTCAATGATGTGGTCGAGGCGGTTTATCGACTGGTCCAACCGGCCGCATGACCCGGCTGATTGGCCTTGGCCTGCTGCTGGCGGGCCTGTTGTACCCCTTTGCGGTGTATTTCGGCATGGAGCACTTCGCGCCGTGGCAGTTCGGGCTGCTGCTGGGCAGCCTGTGGCTGGCCCGGGCCCTTCTGGTAGAAAGCCGGCCCGGCAGCCGCTGGATGGCGGCCACGGCGATCGTGTTCTGCGTGTTACTGGCGCTGTTCGACAGCCCGCTCCTGCTGCGCTGGTACCCGGTGCTGATCAGCGCCTTCATGCTCGGGCTGTTCGTCCTGAGCCTGAAATACGGGCCGCCGATGATCGAACGCCTGGCCCGCCTGCGCGAACCGCAGTTGCCGGAGAAGGCGGTGGTCTATACGCGCCAGGTCACGGTGGCCTGGAGTGTATTTTTCCTGTGTAACGGTCTGCTCGCCGCCGCCCTGACCCTTTGGGCGCCGCTGAGTTGGTGGATGTTGTACACCGGCCTGATTTCCTACGGATTGATGGGGCTGCTGTTTGCCATTGAATGGCTCATACGACAACGGGTAAGAGGCCGCCCATGAATTGGATAACACTTGAGCAGATGTTGCTCGAGGCTTTGCCGGAACGTGCTGTTACAGCCGATCCGGCGCTCAATCACGCGCAGCTGCGGGGCGCGGCGTTGCGCCTGGCGTCCGGCCTGCAAGCCCGGGGCGTGCGGCATGTCGCCGTGCACCTGGAAGACGCCGCCGACCTCGCGGTGGCCCTGCTCGGCGCCTGGCGTGCCGGGGTGCGAGTCCTGCTGCCGGCCGACCTGCAAGCGCAGACCCGGCAACGCTGGGCCGCCGAGGTCGACCTGTGGCTGACCGGACAGCCCGGCGACACCCACCCCGACGACATGCAACAGGCCCCGCTGCCCCCCGCGGAACTGGACCTCGATGACTGCTGGCTGAGCCTGTGCACCTCCGGCTCCAGCGGCGAACCCAAGCGCATCGAAAAAAACCTGCGGCAGTTGAGCAATGAAGTCCAGGCCCTGGAGCAGCTGTGGGGCGCCGGGTTGGGTTCGGCCTGCATGATCGGCAGCGTTGCCGCCCAGCACATCTATGGCTTGCTGTTCCGGGTGTTGTGGCCGCTGTGCGCCGGGCGTACGTTCGTGCGTCGGCAACTGGCCTTCCCGGAAGACCTGCAACGTGCCAGCCGCGAACACCCGGCGTTTGCCTGGGTCGCCAGCCCGGCGCTGCTCAAGCGCATGGGCGATAACCTCGACTGGCCGACCCTGAGCCGGGTGCGCCGGGTGTTCTCTTCCGGTGGCGCGTTGCCGGCCGAGGCCGCCCAAAGCTTGCAGCAGCGCCTCGGGCAATGGCCGACGGAAATATTCGGCAGCTCGGAAACCGGCGGTATCGCCTGGCGTCAGGGCGGCGGGCTGTGGCAGCCGTTTGCCGATGTCGAGCTGAGCCAGGACAGCGACGGCGCCTTGCTGATCGCCTCGCCCTATCTGCCGACCGGCCATGTGGAACACACCGCCGACGCAGCGCGGATCGCCGAAGACGGACGCTTTGAACTGCTCGGGCGGCTGGACCGTATCGTCAAGCTCGAAGAAAAACGTATTTCCCTGCCGATGCTCGAACAGGCGCTGACGGCCCACGAGTGGGTCAGCGAAGCACGGCTCGGGGTTGTGCAAGAGAATCGTGCCTCCCTTGGCGCACTGCTGGTGCTCAGCGAAACCGGCCTGCGGACCTTGCGCAACCAGGGCCGGCGCGCCGTGACCGAGGGCCTGCGCCGCCACCTGAGCGGGCACTGCGAAACCCTCGCCCTGCCACGGCGCTGGCGCTGGTTGCGACAGCTACCGCTCAACGCCCAAGGCAAACTGCCCCAGGCCGAGGTCGAAGCGCTGCTGATGGCACCGCGTCCCAAGGCGCCCGAAATCCTGGAACAAGTCGAAACCGACGGCGAGTGGCACCTGCACTTGGTAGTTCCGCCGGATCTCGCGTACTTCAGCGGCCACTTTCCTACCGCGCCCGTGCTGCCGGGGGTGGTCCAGGTCGATTGGGCCATGAGCCTGGGCCGACAACTGTTGAAGGTGCCGTCCCGGTTCCTCGGCATGGAAGTGCTGAAGTTCCAGCAACTGGTGCGCCCCGGCGATGAAATCCAGCTGAGCCTGCGTTTCGACCGTGAGCGCGGCAAGCTGTACTTCGCCTACCGCAACGACACGGCGGCCTGTTCCAGCGGGCGGATTGTGTTGGGGGTGGGTGATGAGTAATCCCAACGTTTGCACGCTCCCCCTGTGGCGAGGGAGCTTGCTCCCGCTCGAGTGCGCAGCGCTCGCCCTTGGAAAGCGGGGGGCTGCTTCGCAGCCCAGCGGGAGCAAGCTCCCTCGCCACAGCAAGCTCCCTCGCCACAATGAATCGGTGGAAGGCAAAGAGCATGCATAACCCCTGCGCCGTGATCCCGGTCTACAACCACGAAACCGCCATCTCGGCCGTGGTCCAGGCGTTGCTCGCCTGTGGCCTGCCCTGTGTGCTGGTGGACGATGCCAGCAGCCCGGCCTGCGCGGCGGTGCTGGAGCGACTGGCCGAAGGCGAGCGGGTGCACCTGGTCCGGCTGGCCGTCAACCAGGGCAAGGGCGGCGCGGTGATGACCGGTTTGCGCGAAGCGGCGCGCCTGGGTTTCAGCCACGCCTTGCAGGTGGATGCCGACGGCCAGCACGACCTGGGTGACGTGACTACATTCATCGAGCAGTCCCGCGCCTATCCCGACGCGCTGATCTGCGGCTATCCACAATACGACGCCAGCGTGCCGAAAGGTCGCCTGTACGCACGCTACCTGACCCACGTCATGGTCTGGATCAACAGCTTGTCCCTGCAAATCCGCGACTCCATGTGCGGTTTTCGGGTCTACCCGCTGCCACCGACCCTGGCGCTGATCGACTCGGCCAATATCGGCAAGCGCATGGATTTCGACTCCGACATCCTGGTGCGCCTGGCCTGGCGCAACCAACCGATGCGCTGGCTGCACACCCGGGTCCACTACCCTGCCGACGGGGTTTCACACTTCCGGCTGTTCCACGACAACGTGCTGATTTCCGGCATGCACACCCGATTGTTCTTCGGCATGCTGGTGCGCTTGCCGCTGATTCTCTGGCGACGGTGGCGGCCATGAGCGTCGACAAGCAACACTGGGCCGACCGTCAGGAGCGCGGCAGTTTCTGGCTGATGAAGCTCACCGCGTTCGCCGCCAAGGTGCTGGGCCGCCGCCTGCTGACGCCGGTGCTGTACGGCATCGTCCTGTACTTCTTCATTTTCGGACGTAGCGCGCGTCGGGCCGCCTGGCAATACCAGGAGCGCCTGGCCGACTGGAGCGCCCGTGCCGACCTGCGCCCGACCCGTTGGCGGGTGTTCGGCCAGTTCATGGCATTTGCCGACTCCCTGCTCGACAAGCTCGACGTGTGGAACGGCAAGCTGAGTATCGAGCAGATCGAAATCGTCGACACCGCGTTGCTGCGCAATCACCTGCGCGACGCCCGCGGGCAGATGCTGGTGGGCGCACACCTGGGCAACCTGGAGATGTGCCGGGCCCTGGCCGAGCTGGGCGAGAAAGTCACCATGAACGTGCTCGTGCACACCAAGCACGCCGAGCAATTCAATCGCCTGTTGGGGGAAGCCGGGGCCACGCACCTGCGGCTGATCCAGGTCAGCGAACTGGACCCGGCGGTCATGCTGCAACTGAGCGAGCGCCTGGAGCGCGGCGAGTGGCTGGCGATTGCCGGCGACCGTGTTCCGCTGCACGGCGGGCGCAGCGTGACCGTGGATTTCATGGGCCATCCGGCTGCATTTCCCCAAGGCCCCTGGCTGCTGGCCGGCCTGCTGAAATGCCCGGTGAACCTGCTGATGTGCCTCAAGCACGAGGGGCGCTATCGCGTCACCCTCGAACCCTTCGCCGAGGCCGTGGTGTGGAAGCGCAACGACCGCGAGCAAACAATCGCCCACTGGGCCGGCCGCTACGCTGAACGCCTGGCGCAGTTCTGCCTCCAGGGCCCGCAACAGTGGTTCAACTTTTATCCTTTCTGGAAGACCGATGACGATGCCCACTCTTGAGCCGGTAACCTTCGGCGAACGCCCTTTGCGCATCGAAGATGTGCTGGCCCTGGCGAACCGCCAGGCGCCGACCCGCTTGCAGGATGACCCGGCGTTCCGCCAGCGCATCGCCAAGGGTGCGCAGTTCCTCGATTCCTTGCTGGACAAGGAAGGCGTGATCTACGGCGTGACCACCGGCTACGGCGACTCCTGCGTAGTGGCGGTGCCGCTGCACCACGTCGAGGCCCTGCCGCGTCACTTGTACACCTTCCACGGCTGCGGCCTCGGCAAGTTGCTCGACGCCCAGGCCACTCGTGCGGTGCTGGCGGCGCGTTTGCAGTCGCTGTGCCACGGCGTGTCGGGTGTGCGAGTGGAACTGCTGGAGCGCCTCCAGGCCTTCCTCGAACACGACATCCTGCCGCTGATCCCCGAAGAAGGCTCGGTGGGCGCCAGCGGCGACCTTACGCCGTTGTCCTACGTGGCCGCGACCCTGTCCGGCGAGCGCGAAGTCATGTTCCGTGGCGAGCGGCGCTCGGCGGCCGACGTGCACCGCGAACTGGGCTGGACGCCATTGGTGCTGCGGCCCAAGGAAGCCCTGGCATTGATGAACGGCACTGCCGTGATGACCGGCCTGGCTTGCCTGGCCTACGCCCGGGCTGATTACCTGCTGCACCTGGCGACCCGCATCACCGCGCTGAACGTGGTCGCCCTGCAAGGCAACCCGGAGCACTTCGACGAGCGCCTGTTCGCTGCCAAGCCACACCCGGGGCAGATGCAAGTCGCCGCGTGGCTGCGCAAGGACCTGGCGATCGATGCGCCGACCGCGCCACTGCATCGCCTGCAAGACCGCTACTCCCTGCGCTGCGCGCCGCATGTGCTCGGGGTACTGGCGGACAGCCTGGCTTGGCTGCGTTCGTTCATCGAGACCGAACTCAACAGCGCCAACGACAATCCGATCATCGACGCCGAGGCCGAGCGGGTCCTGCACGGCGGGCACTTCTACGGCGGGCACATCGCTTTCGCCATGGACAGCCTGAAGAACCTGGTGGCCAACGTTGCCGACCTGCTGGATCGGCAACTCGCGCTGCTGGTGGACGAACGCTACAACCACGGCCTGCCGAGCAACCTGTCCGGCGCCAGTGCCGAGCGGGCGATGCTCAACCATGGCTTCAAGGCCGTGCAGATCGGCACCAGCGCCTGGACCGCCGAAGCCTTGAAAAACACTATGCCGGCCAGCGTGTTCTCACGCTCCACCGAGTGCCACAACCAGGACAAGGTGAGCATGGGCACCATCGCCGCCCGGGACGCTATCCGTGTGCTGGAACTGACCGAACAAGTCGCCGCCGCGACGCTGCTGGCGGCCAACCAGGGCGTGTGGCTGCGCAGCCGCGCCGAAGACGCACGCGCGCTGCCGCCGGCCTTGGCCGCCATGCACGCGCAACTGGCCGAGGATTTCGCCCCGGTCATCGAAGACCGTGCCCTGGAAGGCGAACTGCGCCTGTGCCTGCAACGCATCGCCGAGCAACACTGGAGGCTGCATGCGTAGCCAGGGAGTGCTGCATGTCGACACGCAGGTGGTGGTGCCATTCTTCGATGTGGATTCGATGAACGTGGTCTGGCACGGCCACTACGTCAAATACCTGGAAGTGGCCCGCTGCGCGCTGCTCGACCTGGTCGGCCACAACTACAACGACATGCTCGAATCCGGCCATGCGTGGCCGGTGATCGACCTGCAACTGCGCTACGTGCGCAGTGCCGTGTTCGGCCAGGTCCTGACCGTGCGCGCCAGCCTCGTGGAGTGGGAAAACCGGCTGAAGATCAATTACCTGATCAGCGATGCAGCCACTGGCGAACGCCTGACCCGTGCCAGTTCGGTGCAGGTGGCGGTGGACATCGCCAGCCGCGAAATGCTGCTGGCCTCGCCCCGGGTTTTTGTTCAAGCCGTTGAAAGGAAATTGCCATGAAGCGCCTGTCACTCTGGCTCCTGCTCTGCTGCCTGGCGCCCCTGGCCCAAGCCTTCGATTTGCAGCAGTTGAGCGATCAACTGGCGCGTCCGGAGGTGATCCACGGCCAGTTCATCCAGGAAAAACACCTGCGCGCCCTGCCCCAACCGCTGATCAGCAAGGGCCGCTTCGTGCTGGCCAAGCAACACGGCCTGCTCTGGCTGCTGCAAACCCCGTTGCAACAGGACTATCGCATCAGCGCCCAGGGCATCGCCCGGAGGGACGGCGACCACTGGCAGATGCTGCCGAACAAAAGCGCCGGTGCCGAACAGAACCGGCTGTTCCTGGCGGTATTGCAGGGTGACAGCAGCGGCCTGCAACGGGATTTCGAGCTGAGCCTTTCAGGCGAGCCAACCCAGTGGAAACTCACCCTGACCCCGCGTTCGGTGCTGCTCAAACAGGTTTTCAACCAGATCAACATCGACGGCGGCGAGCTGGTGCAACGCATCGAGCTGCTGGAAACCCAGGGCGACAGCACCGTGCTGCGCATGCAGGAAGCCACCAGCGCGCAGCCCTTGAGTGAAGCGGAGCAACATGATTTTGCCGAGTGAACGCAGGTTGCCACGGCTGTTCCTGATCCTGCTGCTGGCGGTGCTGGCGCTCGCCGGTTGGCAATGGCGTCACGGTGCGCCGCTGTCGGCCAATCTCATGGAACTGGTGCCGGGCACCTCTCCGGACGCCCTGGAGCTGATCGCCGAACAACGCATGCAGGAGCCGCTCAATCGTGAGGTGCTGGTGTTGGTCGGGCACACCGACCGCCAGCAAGCCATCGCCCTGGCGCAGAACCTCGCCGGGCGATGGCAGGCCAGCGGCCTGTTCGACAAGGTCCAGTGGACCCTGCAGGCCGATTTGCCGGCGCTGCGCACGCAACTGCTCAACGGGCGGCTGGCGATGCTCTCGGCGGCGGACCGCCAGCAACTGATCGAACAACCCCAGGCGTTCATCCAGCAACGGGTCCAGGCGCTGTTCGATCCGTTCAGCGGTTTCAGCCTGGTGCCCAGCCAGGACGATTGGCTGGGCCTGACCGGACGCATCCAGAACAGCCAGCCACAACGCGGCGCGATACAACTCGACGTCGGCAGCGGTGCGCTGGTCGCCGAGGCCGACGGCAAGCATTGGGTGATGCTGCGGGCTCGCGCCCAGGGCAACGCGTTCGACATGAACCTGCCGCTGCAAGTGGCCGAGTTGCTGCAACGCAGTCGTGAGCAGGCGAGCCAGGCCCAAGGGCAACTGCTGGCCGCCAGCGGCCTGTTGTACGCCGCCAGCGGCCAGCAACAGGCCTCGCGGGAAATCACCTGGGTCGGCGGCGGTGCGACGGTCGGCATCCTGTTGCTGTTACTGCTGGCGTTCCGGCGCCTGCGTGTGTGGCTGGCCTTCGTCCCGGTGTTGGTGGGCATGTTGTTCGGTGCGGTGGCGTGCGTGGCGCTGTTCGGCCGCATGCACGTCATGACCCTGGTGCTGGGTTCCAGCCTGATCGGCGTGGCGGTGGATTACCCGCTGCACTATCTGTCCAAGAGCTGGAGCCTGAAACCCTGGCGCAGCTGGCCGGCCCTGCGCCTGACCCTGCCGGGCCTGAGCCTGAGCCTGGCGACCACCTGCATCGGTTACCTGGCCCTGGCCTGGACGCCGTTCCCGGCGCTGACCCAGATCGCGATATTTTCCGCCGCCGGGCTCGTCGGCGCCTATTTGACGGCAGTCTGCCTGCTGCCGGCGCTGCTCAAGGGTGCGGATCTGCGCCCGGCCCAATGGCCGCTGCGCCTGTGCGAAGGCCTGCTCAAGCTGCGCGAAGCGCTGTTGGCGCGAGTGCCCACGCCGGTCCTGCTGGGTCTGTTGCTGGCGTTCTGCGCGGGCGGTCTGTGGCACCTGACCAGCAAAAACGACATCCGCCAGTGGATCGGCACGCCCCAACACCTGACCGACGAAGCCCGCGACATCGCACGCATCACCGGTTTCCAGCCCACCAGCCAGTTCTTCCTGATCCGCGCCGACGACCAGGCCCAACTGCTGGAACGCCAGACCGCGCTCAACGAGCGCCTGGACCAGTTGGTCGGCCTGGATAAACTCCAGGGCTACCTGTCGCTGAACCAACTGGTCAGCCCGCCGGCCGAACAGCAAAAAGTCCGTGAAGCCCTGGCCCGCCTGCCGGCATTCTGGCAGCCGCTGCTGGAGCTGGGCGTGCCGGTCGCCGCGCTGCAAGCGGAGCTGGCGCAACTGCAGGCCTTGCCGATCGAAGACATCGATGCGGCGCTGACCGGCCCGCTCGCTGAGCCATATCGCACACTCTGGCTCGGCCCAACCGGACAAGGCGTGGCCGCCACCATCAGCCTGCAAGGCTTGAACGACGCCGCGTTGCTGCGGGTGCAAGCAGTGGATCTGCCGGGCGTGCAACTGGTGGATCGCCTGGGGGACCTGAACCGAGTGTTCGCCGCCACGCAGGTCAGTGCCGCCGAACTGAAGCTGGCCTCCTGCGTGCTGATCGTGCTGGTGCTGATCTGGCCGTTCGGTCTTGGCGCAGCCTTGCGCATCGTCGCCTTGCCGCTACTGGCCGCGCTGTGCAGCCTGGCGAGCCTCGGCTGGCTGGGGCAGCCGCTGACCCTGTTCAGCCTGTTCGGCCTGTTGCTGGTGACGGCCATCGGCGTCGATTACGCGATCCTCATGCGCGAACAGATCGGCGGCGCCGCCGTAAGCCTGCTGGGCACCTTCCTGGCCGCGGTCACCACCTGGCTCTCGTTCGGTCTGCTGGCCCTGTCCAGCACCCCGGCGGTGAGCAACTTCGGCCTGGCGCTGAGCCTGGGGCTGGCCTTCAGCTTCATGCTGGCGCCGTGGGCCGGGCGTCATGCCCACGGGGCAAGCGACCCGGAGCCTGCGCCATGCTGATCCTGATGTTCTGGTTGATGGCCCTGCTCTTGTTCGCCGTCGCGACGCGGCTGGGCCGGCGCTTCGGGTTGATCCCGATAGTCAGCCAGTTGCTGCTGGCGACCTTCGGCCTGCCGCTGCTGATGTACTTCTGGATCGAGCCGGGCTGGCAGCTCAGCGGCGCGCAACTGGTGTCGCCGGTATGGCTGAAGAATCTCTACAGCCTGGCGTTCGCGTTGTTGCTGGGACACATTCTCAGCGACGTGATCGACCTGCGCCTGGACCGCCAGAGCGTGAAGATCGCCTTGCCCAGCTTCGTCGTTCCGTTCGCCTGTGGCCTGGGGACCGCCTTCTGGTTATTGCCGCCGCAACCGTGGATCAGCTCCCTGGCGGTAGGCCTGCTGTTCGCAATCACCGCGATCCCGGTGCTGTACCTGTATCTGCGCCACATCGACTACCCGCCCGCCGCCACCCGGCGCCTGGTGCAAACGGCGATCCTGATCGACCTGGCCTGCTGGAGCCTGTTCGGCCTGGCCCAGGGCAGCCTGCACCTGAGCAGCCTGCTGTTGCCATTGGCCGGCGCCTGCATGCCGCTGCTGTTGCGGCTGCTCGGCCTGCGCCAGCCGTTGCTGCACAGTGGGATTTTCTTTGCCCTGCTGGTGGTGGCCGAGCACTACCGGCTCAATGCGCTGATCGTTGGCATCGGCTACCTGCTGTGCATGGCCGCGCTCAAGGTGCCGCTGGTCCTGCCCATCAACTCGGCCTGGATGCAAGGGCTACAGACGTACCTGGCGATCCCGCTGATCCTCACGTTCGGCATCGTCCAGATCAACGTCCACAGCGCCATGCACAGCCTCGGCTGGGTGCAATGGCTGGCGTTGCTGGGCCTGCCGATTGCCAGCAAACTGTTGGGCAACTGGCTGGGGCTGGGCTGGGCCGGGGCTTCGTTCGCCGGCGCCAGTCGCTGGCGTGAAAGTGTCTTGCTGAACATCCGCGGCTTGAGCGAAATCGTGTTCCTCAACCTGCTCTTGCAACAACAACTCATCAGCCCGGCGTTGTACTTCACCCTGATGCTGATGGGGCTGATCGCCACATTGCTGCCGGCCCTGGCCGGTTTTCACCGTATGACCTCGATTGCCGTCCCGGCCAGGAGCTCCAATGCCAGAAGTTGAAATGGAAAGTCGCCAGGTCGTCGTGATCGGTGCCGGCCCTTCCGGCGCCATCGCAGCCGCGCTGCTCAAGCGCAAGGGCCACGATGTGCTGGTCATCGAGCGCCAGCATTTCCCGCGGTTCTCCATCGGCGAGAGCCTGTTGTCCCATTGCCTGGATTTCGTCGAAGAAGCCGGGATGCTCGAAGCGGTGAATGCCGCCGGGTTCCAGCGCAAGAACGGCGCAGCCTTCGCCTGGCGCGAACGCTACAGCGCCTTCGATTTCGGCGACACCTTCAGCAACGGCAAGCCGACCACCTTCCAGGTGCAACGCGCCGACTTCGACAAACTGCTGGCCGACCAGGCGGCGCTGCAAGGCGTGGAAATCCGTTACGGCCAGGCCATTGCCAGCGCCGACTTCAGCCTCGCCAGACCGCAACTGGGCGTGCAACGTGAAGACGGCAGCCAGTACCGGGTCGAAGCGGACTTCGTGCTCGACGCCAGCGGTTACGGACGGGTCCTGCCGCGCCTGTTGGACCTGGAGGCGCCGTCGAATTTCCCGGTGCGCCAGGCGGTGTTTACCCACATCGAGGATCGCATCGACGCGGCGACCTTCGACCGCGAGAAAATCCTCATCACCACCCACCCGAGCAAGCGCGACGTGTGGTTCTGGACCATCCCGTTCAGCGGCGGGCGCTGCTCGGTGGGCGTGGTCGCGGCAGCCGAACATTTCGCCGGCCGCACCGACGACCTCGATGCCTGCCTGCGCGGCTTCATCGACGAAACCCCAAGCCTGGCCGGTGTGTTGCAGAACGCCGTGTGGGACACTCCGGCGCGGACCATCGGCGGTTATTCGGCCAATGTCAAAACCCTGCACGGCCCGGGCTTCGCCCTGCTGGGCAACGCCGCGGAATTCCTCGACCCGGTGTTTTCGTCCGGCGTGACCATCGCCATGCGTTCGGCAAGCATGGCCGCCGGTGTGCTGCATCGTCAGTTGCAAGGTGAAACCGTGGATTGGCAGAGCGAGTTCGCCGAGCCACTCAAGCGCGGCGTCGATACCTTCCGTTGCTACGTCGAAGGCTGGTACGCCGGCACTTTCCAGGATGTGATTTTCTACACCGAAGGCTCGGCTGACATCCGCCGTATGATCAGCTCGATCCTGGCGGGTTACGCCTGGGACGAGCGCAACCCGTTCGTCAGCGAACCCAAGCGCCGCCTGCGCATGCTTTCGGAAATCTGCGCGAGTGACGCCTCATGAGCTACCTGAGCGACAACTACGTCGAAGAGACGCGCTTCGGTTTCTGGTTCCTGCGCAGCCACACCTGGCAGCACCATGTGTTGCGGGTAGCGATCAACGACCTGCGTGGGTTGTTCAATCAACCGCTGCCGGTCAGTCCGGTGTTGCTGGATGCCGGTTGCGGTCAGGGCAAGTCGTTCCAATACCTGCGCCAGACATTCGCACCACAGCGTTTGATTGGCGTCGACGCCGATCCCCATAGCCTGGACTTGAGCGCCGAGGAAGCGGCGCGCCAGGGCATGGCCGTGGAACTGATCGGCAGCGACTGCGCGCAATTGCCGGTGCCCGATGCCAGCGTCGACCTGCTTTTCTGCCATCAGACCTTCCATCACCTGGTGGAGCAGGAAAAGGCCCTCGCCGAGTTTTATCGCGTGCTCAAGCCCGGCGGCTACCTGATGTTTGCCGAGTCCACCGAGGCCTATATCGACACCTGGGTGATCCGCTGGCTGTTCCGCCACCCGATGCACGTGCAGAAAAGCGCCGCGCAGTACCTGGGGATGATTCGTGAGCAAGGTTTCCAATTCGAGGACCGCAACGTGTCCTACCCGTACCTGTGGTGGAGCCGCGCCAAGGACTTCGGCCTGTTGGAACGCTTTGGCCTGCGCCAGCCCAAGCCGTTTGGCGAGCGCGAGGAAACCCTGGTCAACGTGGTGGCCCGCAAACCGCTCGAAGGGACTGCCGGATGATGCGCGCCCTGCTTATCGGCTGCCTGTTGCTGCTCAGCGCCTGTGCCAGCCATGCACCGCTGCCTGAACGCACGCCGACCCTGGCCTTGCCCCTGCAACTGCACATCCAGCGGCAATTGGCCGGCCAGCGGCAGGACTGGTTGCTGGTGATCCAGCGCGAAGACGCCGGGATCCGCTGGTCAATGATGGACCCGCTGGGCATTCCCGTGGCCCGCCAGCGCCTGGTCGACGGCCACTGGCAGGCCGACGGTCTGCTGCCGCCGAATGCCGAGGCACGCGAGCTGTTCGCCGCGCTGTTGTTCGCCCTGACGCCGGAGGCTGAACTTGCCGGCAACTACCCCACCGCCCGGCAGCAAGCCACGCAACGCAGCCTGGATGCCCGTTGGCGGGTGAGCTACCAGCGGCCGCTGGACTTCCAACTGAGCCTGCCCCAAGGCCCGCTCTACCGCATCACGCCGTTGACCGAGAGCGCGCCATGACTGCCTATCTGAATGCCCTCGGCGTGATCTGCGCCCTGGGCCGCGACAAACACAGCGTGGCGCGCAACCTGTTTGCCGGCGACTGCTCGGGCCTGCGCCTCGAAGCGGGCTGGGTGGCCGACCGGGCCTTGCCGGTGGCCTCGGTGACCGGTGACCTGGCGCCCATTCCCCAAACCCTGGCGATGCAAGGCAGCCGCAACAATCAACTGCTGCTGGAAGCCGGCTTGCAGATCCGCGCCGAGATCGATCAGGCCATCCAGGCCTATGGTCGAACCCGCATCGGCATCGTGCTGGGCACCAGCACCTCGGGCATCAATGAAGCCAGCCATAGCATCGCCCATTACCTGCGCGAGCAGCGCTTCCCCGAAGGTTACGACTACCAGCAACAGGAGCTCAGCGCGCCGGCCAACTTTTTGTCCGACTGGCTCGGCCTGAGCGGGCCGTCCTATGTGATCTCCACCGCCTGCACCTCCAGCGCCCGAGCCTTGATGAGCGCTCGCCGCCTGCTGGACCTGGGCCTGTGCGATGCCGTGCTCTGCGGTGGGGTGGACAGCTTGTGCAAACTGACCCTCAACGGCTTTTCCGCGCTGGAGGCGATGTCGAATGAACGTTGCAACCCGTTTTCGGTGAACCGCAGCGGCATCAACATTGGCGAGGCGGCGGTGCTGTTCCTGATGAGCAAGACACCTGGCATTGGCGCCCCGATCGCCTTGCTGGGGGACGGCGCCAGCTCCGATGCGCACCATATTTCCGCGCCCGAGCCCACTGGCCGCGGCGCCCGCCAGGCGATGGAAAAAGCCCTGCGTTGCGCCGCCCTCGAGCCGGGCCAGATCGACTACCTGAACCTGCACGGCACCGCCACGCAACACAACGACGCCATGGAAAGCCTGGCAGTGGCCGGGTTGTTTCCGGCCGGAGTGCCCTGCTCCTCGACCAAACCCATGACCGGCCACACCCTCGGCGCCGCCGGAGCCCTGGAAGCGGCGTTCTGCTGGCTGACCCTGAGCACCGAGAACACCGCCCAGGCGTTGCCGCCGCACCTCTGGGACGGCCAGGCTGATCCGACGCTGCCGGCGTTGGACTGGGCCAGTGCCAATACCCGTTTGAAACCGACCCGCCCACGTCGCCTGATGAGCAATTCCTTCGCCTTCGGCGGCAACAACGTCAGCCTGATTATCGGAGACGCCCCATGATTGACTGGCCGCTCGCCGAATTGCTGCCCCATGCAGGCGACATGATTCTGATCGACCGGATCCTGTCCTTCGATGACGAGCAGATCCATACCCACACCACCGTCAGGCCCGGCGGTTTGTTCAACCGTGATGACGGCGCGCTGCCGGCCTGGGTCGGCATCGAGCTGATGGCCCAGAGCGTCGCGGCGTTTGCCGGTTGCCATGCACGCCAACGCGGCGACGCCGTGGAGCTGGGCTTCCTGCTCGGCACCCGTAAATTCGAATGCAACGTCGAGTGCTTTCCCGTCGGCACCGAGCTGACCATCCAGGGCCTGCGCTCACTGGAAGACGACAACGGCATGGGTGTGTTCGAATGCCATATCCATGGCCCCGGTATCCAGGCCACGGCGCGGCTGAACGTGTTCCGTCCGCCCCAGGCTGCCCACTATCTTCATGAACCGTCCTCAACAGGAAACACGCCATGACTGAATCCGTACTGGTCACCGGCTCCAGCCGTGGCATCGGCCGCGCCATCGCCCTGCGCCTGGCACAGGCCGGGCATGACATCGTGCTGCATTGCCGCAGTGGCCGTGCCGAGGCTGAAACCGTCCAAGCCGAGATCCGGGCCCTGGGTCGCAACGCCCGCGTGCTGCAATTCGACGTTTGCGACCGCGCTGCCTGCAAGGCGATCCTTGAAGCGGATGTCGAGACCCACGGTGCCTATTACGGCGTGGTGCTCAACGCCGGCCTGACCCGTGACGGTGCTTTCCCGGCCCTGAGCGAAGACGATTGGGACACGGTGATGCGCACCAACCTCGACGGTTTCTACAACGTGCTGCACCCGGTGATGATGCCGATGATCCGTCGGCGCGCCGCCGGACGGATCGTCTGCATCACCTCGGTGTCGGGGCTGATCGGCAATCGCGGCCAGGTCAACTACAGTGCTTCGAAGGCCGGCCTGATTGGCGCGGCCAAGGCGTTGGCAATCGAGCTGGGCAAGCGCAAGATCACCGTCAACTGCGTCGCGCCAGGGCTGATCGACACGGCCATGCTCGATGAAAACGTACCCGTGGAAGAACTGATGAAAATGATCCCCGCCCAACGCATGGGCACCCCGGAAGAAGTGGCTGGCGCGGTGAATTTCCTGATGTCCGCCGAAGCCGGCTACATCACCCGGCAGGTACTGGCCGTCAACGGAGGCCTGTGCTGATGAAGCGCGTCGTCGTCACCGGCATGGCCGGCATCACCTCCATCGGCAGCGACTGGGAGACCATCGCTGGCAACTTCGCCGCTAACCGCAGCGGTATCCGGCGCATGGATGAGTGGGACCGTTTCTCTGAGCTGAATACCCGCCTGGCCGGTCCTGTGGATGATTTCCAAGTCCCGGCCCATTGGACGCGCAAGCAACTGCGCAGCATGGGCCGGGTTTCGCGGATGGCGGTGGGCGCGGCGGAACAGGCCCTGGCCGACGCCGGCCTGCTGGGCGACGAGTCGATCAAGGACGGGCGCATGGGCGTGTCCTGCGGCTCATCCACTGGCAGCACCGACGAGATCAAGGCGTTCGGCAACATGCTGCTCAACAGCGTGGCCGAAGGGCTCAACGCCAACTCCTACGTGCGGATGATGCCCCACACCACGGCGGCCAATATCAGTATTTTCTTCGGGCTCACCGGAAGGATGATCCCGACGTCCAGCGCCTGCACCAGCGGCAGCCACGGCATCGGCTATGCCTACGAAGCGATCAAGTTCGGCCGCCTGCCGCTGATGCTGGCCGGGGGCGCGGAGGAACTGTGCCCGACCGAAGCGATGGTCTTCGATGCGCTCTACGCCACCAGCCTGAAAAACGATGCGCCGCAAACCAGCCCGCGTCCCTACGACAAAAGCCGCGATGGCCTGGTGATCGGTGAAGGCGCCGGCATACTGGTCCTTGAAGAGCTGGAACATGCCCTGGCCCGCGGCGCACGGATTCATGCGGAAATCGTCGGCTTTGGCAGCAATGCCGACGGCCAGCACGCCACCCGCCCGGAGCAGACCACCATGCGCCGGGCGATGGAACTGGCCCTGGAAGACGCCGGTCTGGCGCCATCCGCCATCGGCTACGTCAACGGCCACGGCACCGCCACCGAACAGGGCGACATTGCCGAGACCCTGGCCACCAGCAGCCTGTTTGGCGAACAGATGCCCATCAGCTCGCAGAAAAGCTTCCTCGGCCATACCCTGGGGGCCTGCGGGGCACTGGAGTCTTGGTTCAGCATCGAAATGATGAACCGCGACCGCTACGTGCACACCTTCAATCTCGATGAAGTCGACCCCGAGTGCGGCAAGCTCGACTACCTGCGCCACGAGTTCCGCTCGATGAGCAACGAATACGTGATGAACAACAACTTCGCCTTTGGTGGGGTCAACACGTCGTTGATCTTCCGTCGCTGGCGCTGAACCCAATCCAACCCCGCTACCCCGTCAAGGAGACCCCAGATGTCGTTGAAGAAAATCGCCGTGACCGCCGCCCTGTTGCTCGGCACCCTGCCGAGCCTCAGCCAGGCCCGTGATACCGCGCTGTTCCTGCCTTTCGACAAAGTGGTCGCCGAAGCCATCCGCACCGGCAAGATCGACGGCAGCGTGAAGTTCTACCTGGCCGGCAACAAACCGGCCGGTAACGTCACCGTAATCAGCCCGGGCGCGGTGACCAACAAGAAGACCAACGCCTTCAACAAGTCCGACGAAGTGGCGTGTGAATGGGTGCTGCAATCGGCCCTGATCAGCCTGCACCAGGCCGCCAAGAATGCCGGCGCCAATGCGGTCACCAACATCGTCAGTTTCTACAAGAGCAATGAGCGCAAGGATCCCACCACCTACGAATGCCACGCCGGGGCGATCATGGCCGGGGTTGCGTTGAAAGGGGATCTGGCGAAGGTGCAGTAAGTCTTTCGTAAACGCCGATAATTGTGGGAGCGGGCTTGCTCGCGAAAGCGGTGTACCAGTCAATTCGATGCTGGCTGATATGACGTCTTCGCGAGCAAGCCCGCTCCCACAGGGTCTGTGCCCAGGTGCCCTGCCTACCCTGCCTGACACCGCCGCGTGCGGTATCTATCTACCGCCCACTTCGCCCCTTGTTTCAATAGCGTGGTCTTCCGAAGGTTTTCCCTGGAAGAGCACATGTTGGATAACACACCCCTGCAAGCCGATGACCCTACAGACCCAAGCGCGGCGCTGATAAATCTGCTGAGCACCTCGCAGCAGCACATGATCCGTCTCAATGACGCCGTTCCACGCGCCTCGAAGGTGCTGGAGCAGCATCTGGATAACGGACCCGGCAGGATTTTCCCCGAAAGCGTCCCGCTGGATGCTTACCAACCCCTGCTGACCCAGGCACTCGACGACTTCTGGAACCTACCCGCCGATTTCAGCCAGGGCCGGAGCGTCAACGCCTGGTTGGTCGATGAACTGGCGACACAACTCAAGACCCAGGCGGATCTCCATGCACTGGACGGAACGCTGAGCCCACTGATGCACAAAGCACTGACCGAGCGCGCCTTGGCGGCACCGGACGCGGCGGCTCGGGCGCGACTGACGGAGTACCAGCGGCCCGGCGTCCATAGCCTGCGCCTGATTCCGCAAGGGTGGGCCGTGAGCGTGCCGGTCCCCGGTGCCGTGGTCGTGACCCGCCATGACCGAGCCGGCGAGTCGGGCGGCGCGGTGCTGTACCGTCCGGGCGAACCGCTGCACATCTACGAGGACCTGGCGGCGCTCAAGGCGAGCCTGAGGGACGATGGCGATCCCGGGGATGAGATCGAAACCGCGCCGATAGCCGAAAACTTCCTTGCCCGCCTGGTCACTGAACTGCGGATGACGCAAAAGAGCGCCGTGATTCGTGCGTTGCTCGACGGCCCAGCAGAAGCTGCGCAGATCAGCACGTGGGTAAGCCGGATGGACGCGGCGACGGACTTGAAGGATCGACTGGACCTGGCCACCGCCATGGATGAACGCGAGCTGCGGCTAAGCTTGAAAAAGCTCGACGACTGGTTGCACAGCAACCCCGACGTCACCGGCGGCGACCGCCTGGCGTGGTGGGAGGCGACCCGGACATTCCAGCGAGCCCTGGCAGAAAGCGCGCCTACGCCAGACCCGGTAACGCTGGCCACCCCTGTCGCCCTTCATGCCCGGACCCGCAGCCTGTTAGCCGGTTTGATCCGCGAGAAATACCCGCCGGTAGACCCCGAAGATGTGTCACTGAGCATCAGGAGACAGGTGACTGATCTGCACGCCCCCACGGGCGGCTCACCGTTTGGGTCCGGGATTTCGCAGGGCGATGTCCGAGGCGTCATCGATGACCGTCGCTCCCTGACGGAGTGGGCCATGTCCAACCTGACGCTGGAGGAACGCAATGCCCCCCAGCCCACCGTAGAGGGGCCGCTGAGCTTTGAGCAAATCGTGGAAGTCATCGAAAGGGCGAATATCGGCGCTCGGCTGCCGAACGAGCTGCAAAGGGTAGCCCACCAGATGCAGGCGCCGTGGATGGCCCTGAAAAAGCAACAGATGCGCGCCCAGCTGTGGGCGGCCCACCTCTCCGGCGATCTGCGGCATGACCGCGACAACATCGGGCTGAAACTGGTGCTGGCGGCGCTGGAGAGCCCGGCGGCGGCAGGACGCGGCAAGGTCGGCGGACATGAGGTGGGGGTCCGTCAGTTGCGCTGGGGTGAGAGCGTATTGAAAGAAGTGTTGGCATTTGGGGTCACGACGCTGGCGAGCCGCCCGTCGCTGACGCTGTACACGCCGGGAACGCCGGACGGCAAGGTGTTCCGGGACGTGGACGCGACCAGCAGCCGAACGCTGGAGGCCACCCTGGTGCAGACGCTGACCGAAACGCCGGAGATGACCCGCTGGCTCATTTCGCACCTGCCATTGCTGGAGCAGGCCGAACAGCTTGCCAGCCTGGTGCCGCTTTCGGAAAACCTGACGTTCGAGCAGAAGATCCGGGCAGTCACGCAGTCGGTCTTCGCCTGGACGAAGGACCGGGCACAGAATGATTTCGCCAGGAAAATCGCTTCGCCCCTGGTTGAGACGAACCTGTTCAAGGTGCTGCACGAGACCCAAATAGCCCATGCGATCAAAACGGCAGAAATGCTCACGGTGACAAATGCCGAGCGCGACAGCGCGTCCGCGCGGGAGGGACGCCGGAACGCCGTCATGCTGCTGACGGGCGCCATGTCGATGTTCCCCGTGGGTCGGCTTGGCGGCCTGTTGGGCCGAGCGATCCTGCCAACCATGGCGGGCGGTGCCGCGGTCTCGGCGATCGATGACGAGAGCGGCAGCGTCCGTCAGTGGACCGCTGACTTTATCGGCGGGTTGGGGGAGGTCCTGGCCGAGGCCGGACAGGACTTGATCATGGCCCGCGCGGGCCGCCGCCGGCGCCAGGCGCGCCCGGCGCTGTCGGCCCTGCCACGTATGCCGGATCCGGAACTGGAGCCCTATCGGCTCAAAGGCTTCAACGGACATGGATTGATCGCCGAGGGACGCCACCGCTACCGCGACGCCGCCGGGCAGGGTTATCTGATGCTGGGGAAGGACTACTACAAGACCGCAGTCCAGGCAGGCGAGCAGATCATTTATGCGTCGGGCAATCGTTCGGACCAGCGGACAGTCACTTGGGAGAACGACGGCTGGCGCGTTGAAGAGCAATATCGGTTACGTGGCGGTGGCGCGCTCCAGAGTGTGTTCGGCCAGGGCTTGGAAACCCAAAGACAAAGAACCTGCAATGCGCTGGTGGAAGGGGTGCTGGTGATGAATCGCTATCCCTCCCTTGAAGCCGTCGACACCGCGAGGGCCATCTTCCAATCCATGCCCGAAGCACTGGCCGAACGCATCTTGCAGGAAAGCATGGCCGATATAGGTGCGCCCGACCTGAACACCTACCGCTCACAAGTACGCGACATGACTCAAGAGCGGGGTAACGCGCCCAGACGCAAAGCCTTCCTTGAACAGCTGTTGGACAAGATGAACACGTGGAGCATCGTCATCCTCAGCAGCAAGGACATTGAAGCCAATGTGTTCAACGTTGACTTGAGCGAAACCCAGAAAATAAAAATATACGACACGATACTGGCGCATAAGAGCATGTTCTTTACCGAAGACCGTATTCAGGTCAACACGACGGTCATAACGGACAACATTACCGGTGCCGTCTTCATGGCCTTCACTTCGAAAGAAGGGAGAAAGAAGGCAGCTATGGCCAAGATAGCCAAGGACACCCGGGAAATGTTGGATGCCGTGGAGGCAAGACTGGCTGCCAAGACGCATGCGCTGTTTCCAGGCAATGAGCCAGAAGCCAAGGCAGCCCGGGACCGGTACACCGCCTCCAACGAATACTATAACGAGTTGATTACTGCCCTGCGGGAAGAAAAGCAGCGCCGGCACAAACCTGGCCTGCTGACAGAAATAAGGAACAATCGGGTGCCTTACATCATCGCCAACAAAGGCCAGACACAACGAAACGTCATGTTGCTCACCGGCGAAGACATTACTGATTTCACGCGTACGCTCGCTAACTACGAACCCTTCGATATCGACATCGTGACCCAGGCCCAAACCCATAAAGTCACAGGCACCCAGCCCCCCATCACATCCCCGGCTTCGCCTGCCCCACTGCCGGCACCGGACACGTTTGCCGTCAGCACCAGCACATTGGCCGAGACGCAGATGTCATACGCCAATTTTCCGGAAGCGGCCCGAACCAAAGTCACGCAAATCATGGAAGACATTCGCGCCGGCAGGGTGACCACCAAGCGAATCAACCGATATTACTGGTACGACCTGGCCCAACTGGCCCCCGGCGGTGGCCGAAGCGCATGGCGCGCCGCGTTCGAACGCAAGGGCGACACCTGGATACTCCAGGGTTTTTATGATTACCACGTCAACAGAGCGGCGACGGTCTGGGAAGGCTGAGAACAAAGGGCGCCCTACAGCGTAATGCTGTTCACTTGAATCGTGGCGAGGGAACTTGCTCCCGCTGGGCTGCGTAGCGGCCCCATTTTTTGTGTGTGCTACGCACTCAAGCGGGAGCAAGCTCCCTCGCCACAGGTTGAGTGGTTTCCTGAAGTGAAGCTTGTTTGATATCGCGGGCCCGACTGCTTCTATTACCGCATGGAAGGCCATGGCCTGACGTGATTCAGATCCAATCAACCATACGATTGATGCAAATCAAATTCAGAAAATTCCCACAGGAAAAAACTGAATCTTCGAGCTAGGGTCAGGCCTTCAACTCTATTGGGACAATCCAATGAATGAAATGACCAAAAAGGCAGTTGTCGTTTTCAGTGGTGGGCAAGACTCGACAACCTGCCTGATCCATGCCCTTCCGAGATATGACGAAATCCACTGCATCACGTTTGATTACGGCCAGCGCCATCGTGCAGAGATCGAGGTAGCGCGCCAGCTTGGCAAAAGGCTGGGCGTAACAGCCCACAAGGTTCTGGATACATCGGTACTCAACGAACTGGCCATCAGCAGCTTGACCCGTGACAACATTCCTGTTCCGCCGGCCGAGAGTACCGTTAACGGACTCCCCTCAACGTTCGTCCCCGGACGCAATATTCTATTTTTAACGCTGGCCTCTATTTATGCCTATCAGGTAGGCGCCCAAACCGTCATCACAGGTGTTTGCGAAACGGATTTTTCCGGTTATCCAGACTGCCGCAACGAGTTTATCAAAGCTTTAAATGATGCCGTTGAACTGGGTATGGATTATAAAATCCGCTTTGAAACGCCCCTTATGTGGCTGACAAAGGCGGAAACCTGGGCGCTGGCCGATCATCACAACCAACTGGAGCTGGTCCATCAAGAGACGTTGACCTGCTACAACGGAATCAAGGGGCATGGATGCCGCAGTTGCGATGCTTGCAGCCTTCGCGCAAATGGCCTGGAGCAGTTCTTGAAGAATGGAGAAATGGTAATGCGCAGTTTAAAAAACAAACTTGAATTGTAATTTCTTTGGGAAGTGATGGGTTATCCGGATAGCCCATCACACTGATGTCAAGCAGCTTGGGTTCCCACAACATAACGTCTGAACAATGCCCGGGCACCATAAGCAGGCAGCACGTTAAAAAAAGCAAAGCCCATCTTGATCACTATCTGAACATACACGATGCCAAGAATCTCTTCGTTTTTCATCGCACCGTAAAACGCGATGAAACAGAAAATAAAACTATCGAGGATTACCGCAAACAAAGTACTAAAGAAGACCCGCAAAAATAGAAACTGAGAATTGGTAAGTGTTTTGATTTTGCATAACAGATAAGAATTAGCATACTCAGAGCAAAAAAAGGCAACGGATGAGGCGATCAAAGCTGATGAAACATGAGTAATAACCTCGTTATATGGCTCATCCAAACTCCAGCCAGGCAGCTTTGGGAGGTAAGTCGAGGCACTGAGTAAAACCGTAATAAGCGCATTGCTAGTCAACACAAAAAATATTGCATTTCTTGCGAGTTTTAGGCCATAAAACTCATTCAGCATATCAACGATCAAAAAAGTCAACGGATAAAGGAACACTCCCGGGGTTACAACCACATCAAACCAACTGATATAAACAGGTTTTGTTGCAGAAAAATTTGAAAATATATACAGAGTAATCAAGGCTAAATTTAAAATTACAAAGATCATCCAAGAACGCTCATGCCGATCACTCACCTCATAGATAGTCGACGCGGTCCCCTTGGAATAAAACTTTCGATAAACATCCTTCATCTCCGCCTTGTTTAAATCATCTAAAACCTCACTAGCCAACAGCTCGCTCAATTTAATTTTAAATACTTTCCCCGTAGAAATTACCATCACTACAGCTAAACCCTTCCTACTTTCGAAACCCAACAACCTATATTTGGTATTTTCCGTTCCAGCACTACTTAGCATTAAACCTTTCCTCCACCACCTCACCAACAATAAAAGACTCTTCAGAACACTTGAAAGTCCCACTCACAAAATATAATTGTTTATTTTTCTTATCGTACGCTAGCTTTTCGGATTCTTTCGTAGATCCGTCCTTTTTTACTATCAACAAATCTCCTGGCCCGTTCGCATCATCAATTTTGTTCTCCAAGAGAACCCCTATCAGATTATGGGCGACCCCAAAGTAGTAAGTTAAGGGACAAATCGTGGACAGTTCCCCAATCGCCTTATCAAAATCCCGGACAAGACGACTCTCTCTTATTATAGGAACCGCCGCAGGATTTTTATTGCCCTGCGGCGAGATGCTACTTTCAATTATCTCTTTCGCCTCCAGATCCTCTGTCTCTATCTCCTTATATGAAACGCCAAAAAAATTAGAAATCTTTCTAATTGTGGACTGTTGAACATTAACTACTTTTCCTTCCAAAATGTTATATATGGTTGTGCGCGTCAACCCACTGGCATTACACAAAGACAGCTGCGTTTCACCACGACTCCTTATTAAGTATTTAATGTTGCTCTTTAAGTTTTCTACTTTTTCTTTTTTGTGCATTTATCACACACCCTTTACTCATAACCATTACGAACCGTCATCCACCTATCCACGCTGAGGCCCGCTTAGCATCGTACATACCCGGCTTGCGCACAAAAATTTATGCCCAAACAAGGCAAGCGACTTGTTAGCGCATATTTCAAAAACCAACCTTTACGTCTTCAACAGCCCCATACATGTAACGAATTTTCTTACAAGAATATCTTGCGATAATTTCTTACAGGCATTAGAAATCATAAACAAACAACACCAACTTCACTGCAACGAACTCTTGCCTCTCTCCCGTTGAGCGAGGAGCAAGGCCCAGTGAAACCAAACCAACTTTAATCATTTAATTAGACAAATGTTCAATTCTTTGATTAATAACGATATTTTTTAATTATTAACTTTACTCCCCTGTCAACCCGGCTAAAGTGACAAAGCAAATTACTTAATTGCAATATTGAAGCCTTCTATCTTTTTTCGCTAAGGGAGTTCCATAGTGAACAGCCATAAACCGAGCCGCCCGCAACAGCTAGGGACGGCAAGTGTCAGCACCGTCGACGTATCCGAACGCCCCAACATTACCGGGCGCCCCGACCCAGTCAGTAACGTCTTCACCATCGTTGCGAACGTCGACACCGAAGCCCTTCTCTGCCACGCCAGTGAGAACCTCGCCTCATTGAGCGTGATGGCCAGCGACCTCGCCGACCAGTTGGACGGGCCGCGCCGAAACGTTGCACTGGCTATGCATCAACTCACGGTGTTGTGCGAGCTACTGGTGAATCGGGCGCTCGATGACCTGGATCCTCCTCAGAAGGTGCCTGACGCTTCTATATCCAACCAACGCTGAGCCGCGCCATTTCCCAGGTCATGGAGGTATTTTTGTTATGGACAGGTACATCCCTACCACCGGCATTGATTGCACTACTGCTTCGTTGCTGATCGACGCGCAAGCGCCACTGGACGTGCTGCAGGAAACGGCGGCAGACCGCGTACGGGTCGTGACGCAACTGCTCGAGAGCTTGGCTTTTGAAGAGGGCCCTTACAGCGAACTGGCGCGCGTGCTGGTAGTTTCATTGCGCGAAGGCTGCGATTTGCTGGACGTAGTCGGGCGACGATTACGGTCGCAGATTCTGGCGTAAATAAAAGGCGCCTTTGGCGCCTCTCTCTAAGGACTAACTGATCGGTTGGGCCCCGGCGAGAAATGGGGAGGTCTGATTTTTCAAAAGTATCCGCTCAGGATCCCAACTCCCCCGTCAACAACGCCACAAACGCCCTCGCCATCGGCGAGCGCTGGTCCTTGCGTTGCACCAGCCACACCGCCGACACCGCCGCCGGGTCGAGCAGCGGGCGGTAGACGACACCGTCGATACGCATGCGCTGGTAGGACGCCGGCAGGACCGAGACGCCCAGGCCCGCCGCTACCAGGCCGATGATGGTCATGGCTTCGCCGGCTTCCTGGGCGAAGTGCGGGCTGAAGCCGGCGTCGCGGGCCAGGCTCAGCAGTTGCGCGTAGAGGCCGCTGCCGTAGCTGCGGGGGAAAAATACGAAGGGCTCCTGGGCAAGCGCCGAGAGAAACAGGCCCTCTTCGCTGCCTTGGGCCAACGGGTGCTTGGCGCTGAGCACGGCCACCAGCGGCTCGCGGCTGAGTTCGATCTCGTTCAAGGACTCGGGCAGCGGCAATGGACGCATGATGCCCACCTCGATCACGCCTTCCATCAGCGCATCGGCCACTTGGGTGCTGCTCATTTCCCGCAGGTTCAAGTGCACGGCGGGGAAGCGTTGGCGGAAAGTGAAGATCGCCTGGGGAATCGTCGAGTTAAACGGCGCCGAGGAGGTGAAGCCGATTTTCAACTCGCCCAGTTCGCCCAGCTGCGCGCGGCGGGCCACGTCGGCGGCCTTGTCGACCTGGGCCAGCACTCGTCGCGCCTCGTCGAGGAACAGCCGTCCGGCCTCGCTCAGTTCGACCCGACGATTGGTGCGCTCGAACAACCGCGCTCCAATCTCCTGTTCCAACGCCTGGATCTGCTGGCTCAAGGGCGGCTGGGAAATGCCCAGGGCCAGGGCGGCGCGGCCGAAGTGCAGTTCTTCGGCAACGGCGATGAAGTAACGCAGGTGACGCAGTTCCATGGGCCATCCAATAAGTCGTAGAACGTCTTAAATAGGTCGAACAATATATTGGATAGAAACATTAGCCGGCTATATGCTTTTTTCACTGCCCGCTGATCGTGCTCCTGCGAGGTCCACCGTGAAAACTGCTGTCGCTCCACTGGCCCATGAAATCCCGTCTCGAGTGCAGGATGAGGTCGTCGCCGAACTGAAGGACATCTACATCGAGAAAGGCACACCGATGTTCATGCGCACGGTGCTGGCGCTGTTTTGCGGTGGCTTCGCGACCTTCGCCCTGTTGTATTGCGTACAGCCGATGATGCCGTTGCTGTCCCGGGAATTTTCCATCAATGCGGCCCAGAGCAGCCTGATCCTTTCGGTAGCGACCGGCCTGCTCGCGGTCGGCCTGCTGGTCACCGGGCCGGTTTCCGACCGCATCGGTCGCAAGCCGGTGATGGTCGCCGCACTGTTCGCCGCCGCGCTGTGTACGTTGGCCAGCGCGATGATGCCGACCTGGCACGGCGTACTGCTGCTACGGGCGCTGGTAGGGTTGTCATTGAGCGGCTTGGCAGCGGTGGCGATGACCTACCTGAGCGAAGAAATCCACCCGCGGCACATCGGCCTGGCGATGGGACTGTATATCGCCGGCAATGCCATCGGCGGCATGTGCGGGCGCTTGATTGCAGGGGTGTTGATCGATTTTGTCAGCTGGCATGCCGCGATGCTGGTGATCGGCGGCCTCGCCCTGATCGCGGCGGCGGTGTTCTGGAGGATTCTTCCCGAATCGCGCAACTTCCGGCCTCGCTCGCTGCACCCGCGCAACCTGCTGGACGGTTTCATCATGCACTTTCGCGATGCGGGGCTGCCGCTGCTGTTTCTCGAAGCTTTCGTGTTGATGGGCGCGTTCGTGACGCTGTTCAACTACATCGGCTACCGGCTGCTGGCCGAGCCTTATCACTTGGATCAGGCCTATGTCGGATTGCTCTCGGTGGTGTACCTGTCGGGCATCTACAGCTCGGCAAAGGTTGGCGCGCTGGCGGACAAACTGGGCCGGCGCAAGATGCTCTGGGCAACCATCGCCCTGATGCTGGCGGGCCTCGCGCTGACTATGGCCACGCCGCTGGTGCTGGTGATCCTCGGCATGCTGGTCTTCACCTTCGGCTTCTTCGGCGCCCACTCGGTCGCCAGTAGCTGGATCGGCCGCCGCGCCCTCAAGGCCAAGGGCCAGGCTTCGTCACTTTATCTGTTCAGCTACTACGCCGGATCGAGCGTCGCCGGTACGGCAGGCGGCGTGGCCTGGCACCTGGGAGGGTGGAACGGCGTCGGCCTGTTCATCGGTGGCTTGCTGGTGGTGGCGTTGTGGGTGGCGGTGAAACTGGCGACGTTGCCGTTGTTGCCGGGTAATGTTCAGGTTTGACGTCACATGCGGTCCCGTGGCGAGGGAGCTTGCTCCCGCTGGGCTACGCAGTAGCCTCTACAACGAGGGCCGCTTCGCGCCCCAACGGGAGCAAGCTCCCTCGCCACGGGCGTGCGTTGCATACGCATACAAAGGCTTCAGTTGACCTGCCGCAACTCCACCCGCGCATCCAGCACACCCTCTCGCGCCTGCAAGGTCAGCGACTGCAAGGCCGCGCCCTCCCGTTCATGCTGATCCAACCAGTTGAGTAACCTGGCGGCATCCCCACTCACCGCCAGTCGCAATGAATCGCCGTCAGTGTCCATCTCGGCTATTTCCAACCCCGCCGCTGCCGCACTGTCGTTGACCCGCACCGACAGAGGACGTTTGGCAGCACTTATGTCCCGGGTCGGCTCGACGCGCTGGATACTGGCGTTCAGTTCAGCCTGTTGCCGATAGTGTCGCTCGGCAACCTCCAGCCGTTGCCAGGTGGGTTGCCAGATCGAGGTATAACCCACCACGACCAACAGCAACGCAGCAAGGCCCTGCAAGAGTCGTTGCTCCCGTGGTGAAACCCTCTCCCAGGCCTGTTTCAGACGATTGAAATTCATCAACGGCTCTCCAGCGTGACGGTGGCCTGCACCCGATTGTCCTGTTTGCTGGCACTGCCCAGAGTCACGGGCAACCCATGTTCCCGCCCGCGCTCACGCAACTGTTCGAGTTCGACGAAGCTGCTGGCGGTCAGTTGGATTTTCCAGCCTTCGCCTTCGCGAAAATCGATGCGCTGCACCTCGACATCGCTGGCGCCGATAACCTGCTCCGTCAAACGGACCAGCCGTGTGACCTGGGTCGCCTGGCGCGGCCCCCGATGGTTCTGCAAAGCCTGGAACTGCGCCGCCAAGTCAACGACGCGCTCCTGCCCCGGATACAGGGCCCGGAATCGCTGTTCACTTTGCCCATAAAGGTGCCGGGCTTCGGCTTCAATAAATCGCACCCGGACTTCGCCGAACACCCAGCTCAGCAACACCATTCCCAGCGCCGCTGCCGCCGCGCCGCGCCATGGCAGGCGCTGGCGCTGGCGGCGGCGCTGGAACTCACCCTGCAAAAGATCGATGGGATGGCCGCTGGCGCTCAACAGCCACTCGTCGATACCCTGGCGATCACGTTCCTCGTCCAACCAGTGAATGTCCTCCGGCAGGCCAGGTTTGAGCGCCGCCAGGGTCCGGACCGACAGCGCCACCGGCGCCGACAACGCGCCCCCCAATAGCCAGCGACCGAACCAGCGCACACCGAACGCCTTGTCCTCGGGAAGCAGATCGGCATCGACGTACACCGCCCGCACATCAATGCCCTGCCCGGCGAGCAGCGTCAGCAGCGCCTGGAACCGGGCTCGCTGAATCACCATCAACGAATAGCGCTGCTGGCGATCCCGGGGGCCGACGCTGATGTGCACGGCCTCCAGGTTTTCACTCAGTTGTTCTTCGATGGCGAATGCGAGCGCCTGGGCCCGAGGCTTGCGCCGCGAAGGCCAAGGATCACTGCGCAGGCCGCTGCACATTTCCATCGGCAATAACACATCGACGGCCCGGCCATTCAGCTCATGTGCCGCTTCGTGCAGGGGCAGGCAACGGCGTTCACCGGTGGGCGACCACACGCAGCAGAGCCAGTTGGCACCGGGCGCAGCCAGGCCTTCGGCTGTGAGGTAAAGCCAGGTTTTCATCAGGGAAGCTCGCTGGGGCTGGTAGGTAGGAAACGACGCTGACGGACGGTCCAACGTCCGCTGACGGCATCGCGCTCGATGTCGGAGGCCAGGCGCAGGCGGCTGTCAGCGCGGGTCACACTCACCGTGATGCGAAACCACCGGCTGCTCACGCCCAGGCCATGGCCGGTCAGGCCCAGGCCGGCCAGCAACGGGTCGTTGGTGAACGCCTGCACGCTGGCGTATGGGCTGTGGTGACGCTGCTTGACCAGCGCCTGGGCCGGCTCGGCTTCCATGCCATCCAGGGTCATCAGCAATAACTGCGGTGCGGTATTGATATTCAGCCGGGCCTCTTTGGGCAGCAACGCCACCCATGGTTCCAGGCGTCGCAACGTGTGCGCGTCGACACCCGGCAACAGGCGCAGTTGGCTCAACTCGTGCACCACCCCGACTTGAGGCAAGGACAGCGGCGGTAAATCCAACAGTTCCAGCAACCGCGTCCAGCGGCCCAGCGTGACCCGGTCGACCTGCCCCTGGGCCAGCAACGGGTTCAGGTTCAAGCGCCCGGACAGATCCTCGATATCGACATGCACCTCGGCGTCTGCCACCTCGAATGCAGGCTTGAGCCGCGCCCAGTCCTGGCTCAGGTCAATCGGACCGGTCGGCGTCAGCGCACTGCCTTGCAGCACCGCCTGCGCCCAGGCTTCGCCGGCCAGCCCCAATTGCCGCAACTCGCTTTGCTGCAACTGCTGGGCGCTGCTGTGCAGCAACAACCGATGGCTGCGCAACATGCCGCCCACCAGCAGCAACGCCAGGCTCAGCACCAGCAGCACGCTGATCAGCGCCACGCCCCGTTGCCGATTCATGGCAACGGCCCGGGCAACAGCAGCACTCGACGGACCTGTTCGAAGCGCCCCGCCGACACGATCAATTCCAGCGCCAGCGGCGAAGTATCCTGGGCGTTCACGCTGTGCCAACCACGCTGCGGATCGAACAAGCGCCAGCTCAGATCGCGCACCCCGTCGAGCAGCTTCTGCTGCTGCACGACGAGGCTGCCCTCGCCCTGGCTGTCGCGCCACAACGCGCCGCCTTCGAGCCGATAGCTCACCGTCTGCCGCTCGCTGCGCGGCTGGTCCAGCGGGTTGCGCCAGTGGCTACGCTGCAGTTGCAGGCGGCCCGGCGCCAACTTGATGGAGCCGGTAACAGCCTGCCACGCATCCCGCTCGATCACCCCGACGGCACGCTGCAAGGCGCGGATGTCACGTTCATGCTGAGCGCTGCTTTGCTGGGTCCGTACGACGCCGTCGAACAGGCGCCAACTGGCCAGGCCAAGCAGGGCAAAAATGCTGATCGCGATGACCAGTTCCAACAAGGTGAAACCCGACTGTCTATTCATGCCGATGACCGATCCACCCCGTGGTGCGATGCACGACCGTCGGGCTGCCAGCACGGCTGACCTGGATCTCGACCTGGAGCAGGCGCGGGTCGCGGGACGGGGCGATACGCTGTTGTACGATCCAGTCCCGGCGATCCAGACGCCGGGTCAGCTGCTGTTGCCCAGCAGGCGTCACGGCTTGCAGGCGCAGTTCGCTCAGTTGGTTATCGGCCAGCCAGGCGCCGAACAGGCGATCCTCCAGGTTCACGCTTTGCTTGAGCACGAATTGGCTGGCCGAGAGCACCGCCGCCGCCAGCGTGGCGAAAATCGCCAGGGCGATCATGACTTCCAGCAGGGTGAAGCCTCGGCTACCTGCGGCCAGCCTGCGGTCGTCATTCATCGATCGACGCCTGCGCCAGACCA
Organism: Pseudomonas sp. RGM2987; assembly: GCF_022952855.1. Classification (GTDB taxonomy): domain Bacteria; phylum Pseudomonadota; class Gammaproteobacteria; order Pseudomonadales; family Pseudomonadaceae; genus Aquipseudomonas. The sequence continues at coordinate 48,680 of NZ_JALJDX010000205.1, forward strand.
TCACTCGACACCCGGACGAACGTCTGGCCGGCGACCTTGATCGACAACCTGAACGGGCTGATCTCGTCACTGCTGAGCATCAGCAATTGCGGTGCGCCTTGCCCGTCATCAAGGGCCACCCCATGGCCGTCCAGTTCCAGCCTCAACGTCAGATCGCCGGGCAGGCGCTGCACGCTCGCCACCGCTGTCCAACCCTTGGCCTCCAAGCGCAACGCCTGGTACGCGCCAGGCTGTAGGCGCACGCCGTATTCCTGGGCATCGAGTACCGCCCGTTCGCGCAGTGCTTGCACCACCTGGATAAAGTCCTGGGCCTGCTGCCGGGCCTCGCGCCCTGGGCTCGGACCGATGGCGAGGCTGACCATGCCCGCCAATACGCCCATCAGGACGATGACGACCATCAGTTCCAGCAAGGTGAAACCCTGGCAACGCCTGCCCATGTTCATTCGACCCAGTTGCCGATGTCGGCGGCCACCCCATCGCCACCCGGCGCGCCATCGGCGCCCAGCGAAAAAAGGTCATAGCTGCCATCGGCGGATTTGTAGCCCGGGTTCAGATATTGGTAGGGCGTGCCCCAGGGATCGATCGGCAGGCTTTTCAGATAACCCTGGGGGTTCCAGTTCCTGGGCGCAGGCGTGCCGGACGGGCGTTTGCTCAGCGCCTCCAGGCCTTGCTGGGTCGAGGGGTAGTGGAAGTTGTCGAGGCGGTACATTTCCAACGCGGTGGAGATCGCCTGGATATCGGTGCGGGCGGCCGTGGTCTTGGCCTGGTCGGGCCGACTCATGAATTGGGGCACGACGATAGCGCCGAGCACGCCGATGATGACCACCACCACCATGATCTCGATCAGGGTAAAGCCGCGTTGATGACCGGCAGGCCGGTTGTTGGGAGATTTCATGGGTCAGTTCACCAATTGATTGAGGCTCAGGATAGGAAGGAGGATGGCCAGGACGATCAGCAGCACGACGCCGCCCATCAGCACCAACATGGCCGGTTCGAAGAGGCTCACCACCAGGGCGATGTGCGCCGCGAGGCTGGCCTCTTGTTGTTCGGCGGCCCGGGCCAGCATGCTGTCGAGTTCGCCGACCCGCTCGCCGCTGGCGATCATGTGCAGCATCAGCGGCGGAATGTCCCCGCCCAGCTCCAGCCCACGGGTCAGGGTCCCGCCCTCTCGGACCGACCGGGCGACATCGGCCATGCGCGTGCGAATCGTCAGGTTGCCGATCACCTGGGCGGCGATGTGCAGCGCCTCCACCAGCGGCACCGCGCTTTTACTGAGGATCGCCAGGGTACTGGCGAACCTGGCCGCCTCCATCGCTCGCAACACCTCGCCCAGCAACGGCAGCCCAAGCACCAGACGATGCCAGCGCAGACGCCATGTCGCTTGGCGCAGGCTCCAGCGCCACAACCCGAGGAGCCCGGCCAGCGCGCCGAGCAACAGCAGGCCATAAGCGCGCAACCCATCACTGACGGCGATCATCGCCCGGGTCAACCAGGGCAACGGCTGGCCGCTGTCGACGAAAATCTTCACCACATCCGGCACCACATAGCCCAGCAGGAACGCAACAATCGCCACGCAGGCCAGCATCAGAATCAGCGGATAGACCAACGCCAGCTGGATGCGCTGGCGCGACGCCTGGCGCGCCTGGGTGTAGCTCGCCAGTTGCTCGAGCACCTGGCCCAGATGACCCGATTGCTCGCCCGCCGCCACCGTGGCGCAGAACAGTTCGGGAAATGCCTGGGGGAACGCCCGCAGCGCCGTCGCCAGCGGGTGGCCTTCCATGACGCGAGTGCGTACCGCCGACAACAGGTGGCTGACGCGCCGCTTCTGACTCTGCTGCGCCACGGCGCCCAGGGATTCTTCAAGAGGCAGGCCGGCCTGGATCAAGGTGGAAAGCTGCAAGGTCAGCAACGCCAGGTCTGCCGCGCTCAAGCGCCCACCGGTCTGTCGAGGACCCATGACTCGTTGCCCGCCGGCCGCGTGCACCTCGCTGGGCAGCAGGCCACGCTCGCGCAATAACTGGCGGGCATGACGCGGGCTGTCGGCTTCAACGCGGCCCTTGCAGCGCCGGCCCCGGACGTCTTCGGCACGATAGTCGAACGTCGGCATGGCGCTACTCCTCCTGGGTGATGCGCAGCAGTTCATCGACGCTGGTCAGGCCTTCCAGCACCCGCTGACGTCCGTCCTGGAACAGGCTGCGAGAGCTTTTACGCGCCTCGCCGGCCAACGCCTGCTCGCTGGCACCTTGATGAATCAACTGGGAGAACGCGGCACTGACGGTTACCAGTTCATAGATGCCGAAGCGCCCGCGGTAGCCTTTTTGGCACTGATCGCAACCCTGGGCCTTGAACAGCCGTGGGGCGGCGTCGGCTTCCAGGCCGAGGCGGCGGCAGGTCGTGGCGTCGGCCACATAAGGCGTCTTGCAGGCCGGGCACAACGCGCGTAACAAGCGCTGGGCGACGATGCCCGCCAGGGACGAAGCCAGCAGATACGCATCCACCCCCATGTCCACCAGCCGCGTGACCGCGCCGACGGCAGTGTTGGTGTGCAGGGTCGACAGCACCAGGTGCCCGGTCAGGGATGCCTGGACCGCGATCTCGGCGGTCTCGCGGTCGCGTATCTCACCGACCATTACCACGTCCGGGTCCTGGCGCAGGATGGCCCGCAAGCCGCGGGCGAAAGTCATGTCGACTTTCGGATTGACCGGCATCTGGCCGATGCCCGGCAGGTGGTATTCGATCGGGTCTTCGACGGTGAGGATGTTGCGGCTCTGGTCGTTGATGCTGCTCAGCGCCGCATACAGGCTGGTGGTCTTGCCCGAGCCCGTGGGGCCGGTGACCAGCACGATGCCATGGGGTTTGCCGAGCAGTTGGCGCAGCCCTGCCAGGGTGTCGTCGGGCAGGCCCAGGCGCTGCAATTCCAGGCGCCCGGCCTGCTTGTCGAGCAGGCGCAACACCACGCGCTCGCCATGGGCCGACGGCAGGGTCGAGACCCGCACGTCGACTTCATGCCCCGCCAGGCGCAGGGCCATGCGCCCATCCTGGGGCACGCGCTTCTCGGCAATGTCCAGGCGCGCCATGACCTTGATCCGCGACACCAGCAGACTCGCCAGCTCCCGGCGCGGACGGAGCATTTCCTGCAATTGGCCGTCGATGCGCATGCGCACCGACAGGTACTGCTCGAACGTTTCCAGGTGCACATCTGAGGCGTGCTCACGCACCGCCTCGCTGAGCAAGGCATTGATCAGCCGAATGATCGGCGCATCGCCCTGCTCTTCCAACAGGTCGGTGGTCTGCGGCACCTGGTCGGCCAGGCTGAGCAGGTCCAGTTCCTCGTCCAGGCCTTGGGCAACCTGCTCGGCCGCACTCTGGCCCTGGCGATAGACACTCGCCAGGCGCATCGCGAACGGCGCCGGGTCCAAAAGCTCCACAGGCAGATCCCGACCACACAGGCGCCGCACTTCTGCCACGGCGCTCAGCGGCGCATCCCGGCGCAGGACCAGGTTCAGGTCCGGCCCCTCGCCTTGCAGCAGTACGCCAAAACGTCGGGCGAAACCAAAGGACAACTGCTCGCTCACAGTTCACCCGAGCGCAGTTGACGCAAGTCGCTCACCGGCGCCTCGCTGGACGGTTCGAACAACTGGCGGGCCTCGCGAGGCAACAACAGCGAATTGTTCTTGCGCGAACCCGGCTTGCTCAATTCACGCAACGCGTCGTAGCGCTGGCGGCTCACATCGGCCAGGTCCTCGCTGCTGCGCACGATGGTGGGCCGCAGGAAGACCATCAGGTTGCTTTTGGTCTGGGTGTCGCGGTTCCAGCGAAACAGCGCGCCCAGGTACGGGATACTGCGCAGCAATGGCACCCCGCTTTCCTGGGTCCGGACACTGTCGCGGATCAGCCCGCCAATCACGATGATCTGCCCATCGTCTGCCAGGATCGTGCTCTTCAGGGCGCGCTTGTTGGTGATCAGGTCCGAAGAGTCCACGCCCGAGACCGCCGGTGCAATGTCCGAGACTTCCTGCTGGACCTCGAGGCGCAAGGTCGAGCCTTCATTGATGTACGGCTTGACCTTGAGGCTGATGCCGACGTCCTTGCGCTCCACCGTGGTGAACGGATTGTCCGCCCCGCTGCTGTTGGTGGCGTATGAGCCGGTCTTGAACGGGACGTTCTGCCCCACGATGATTTCCGCTTCCTGGTTGTCCAGGGTCAGCAGGCTGGGGGTGGAAAGCAGGTTGCTATGGCTGTTACCCGCCAGCGCCGAGACCAGCGCGCTGAAACGATCACCGCCCAAGCGCAGGACCGCGCCTTCCGGGGCCTTTTCAAGGTCATCGAAATTCAGGCCACCCAGGATCGGGATATTGGTTCCAGGGAAATTGACGAAGCCGTTGGCGCTGCCACTGTTGAGGCTCCACTGCACGCCAAGGGCTTCGGTGATGTCCCCGGTGATCTCGACGATGGCCGCGTGAATAAGCACCTGGGCCCGGGGTTGGTCCAACTCACGAACGATGTTTTCTATGGTGCGCACCTGGGCCGGCTCGGCGATCAGTACCAGGGCGTTCTGGCTCTCATCGGCCTTGATTACGAACGGGCTGGCAGAACTGGCTTCTCGCTGTCCGGCCAGCGTCGAAGTGTGTTTTTTCTCCTGTCCGACGCCTTCCAGCACCTCGGCCAATTGCCTGGCATCGCTGTGGCGCAGGCGGATGACCCGCGCATTGTCCTGGGAGGCGGCCGGCGGCACGTCCAGGGTCCGGGCCAGATCGAGCAGGCGCTGGCGCACCGCCGGCGCACCGACGATCACCAGGCGGTTGCTGCGGGCATCGGCAATCACCAGGCCAGCCGTGTCGCCTTCGCGCTTGCCGGCGGAAGCTTCCACCAGCGGTGCGATATCTGCGGCTTGGGCATGCCGCAACGCCAGCACCACATGATTACGATTGCGCCCGGAGTCCAACTGCTGCACCACTGCGGCGATGCGCTGGACATTGGCGACCGTGTCTGTGACCACCAGCGCATTGGACGACACCGAAGGGCCCACGTAGCCGTTGCCCGACACCAGCGGCCGGACCAATCCGGCGATATCGGCGGCAATGCTCGATTGCAACTCGACGACCCGGGTAACGAACTGCGACGGCGTGGCGCTTTCTGGATCGCTGGTCCCGGCGCGCGTCTTGGCATCGCTGACCGGGGTGATCAGGATCCGCTCGCCTTCATCGATCACCGTGAAGTTGTGCGCATCGAGCACCGAATAGAACAGCCGGCGCACGCCTTCACGATCCAGCGCCTGGCGGGACATGACGCTGATCCGCCCTGACACACGGGGGTCGAGCACCACGGTCTTGCCGAGGATCCCGGAGATTTCCTCGACCACGTCGCGCAGTTCCGCATTGTTCATCGCCAGCTGCCAACGGGCCTCTTCGGCCCGCAGCGAGCCGGGAAACGCCAGCGGACAACATAGGCCAAGACAGAACAGGACGCGCGAAACGCCGCCCCGGATAAAGCTGTTCATGATTCGATCACTCTGATTGCCCGGCCACCGGGCGTAGGTATTGCGAGGAAATCAGCGTCGCAGGGGGCCCGTCTTCGGGGGCCAGCCGACGCAGCAAAGGTTGGGCTGGCTGTTGCAGGGCCACCCGCTCTTCCCGGCCGTTGCGCCACAACGTCACATGGCTGGCCTCGACCCGGCGCAGCACATTGCCACCCGGCAGGCGCTCACCTACCTGGTAAATGCGCGAGCCGGCGGCATTCGTCAGCAATGCCCGCGACAAGCCTTGGTCCGCGACAAAGCTGGCCTGCAAGGTGATCGGCTCTGAGCTGGGCGCATGGGCACCTTCAGGCATCAGGCCGAGCACGCTTGCCACCGCCTGCACATTGGGTGGCTCAGGTACCGGGACGATCGGCGCGGCCGCCGCCACCGGCACATCACCCTGCAATGCCTGGCGAAAACGCCACTCCTGTACCGCCAGGAATGCCCCGTACAGCAAAGGAACGAGCACCAGCAGAGTCTTCGGCAACCAGCTGCCGCCCCTGCGCAGAAAACTCATCGCTGTCCTCGCTCAATCATCGCGCCCGGGGGCTTGGCGAAGGACATTCGCCGCACGACCCGACGCCCGGAACACTCATGCCAGAGCACCGCGCAGAGATGCAGGGCGACAAGCCCCGAAAGCACCACGCAAGATCCGGTATGGATGACGTTGGCCAGCTCGATCAGCGCCGGATCGTCCAGTGGCTGGGGGATGCGCACGAGCCCGAAGACACTGATGGCGCTTTTCATCATCAGCACGCCCGTCACCAGCACCACCCCGACGTTCAGGTAGATCAGCGTGTGAACCGCCAATGCCAATCGCTTGTTCAGTGAAAGCGCCTGTTCACGAGGTTCGAGCTCGCGGACGAACAGCCAGGTCCGCCATGCGAACAGTGGAATGAGCAGCGTGGTCAGCGACACATTGAGCGACCCGACCCAATGTTCCACCGAAGCTGAAACGGGCATGCAGGCCACGTAAAAACCGGACACCAACGCCCACAAAATAACGACGGCCGACAGCCAGTGCAGCAGCACCCGCCGCCTGGAATAATTGGAATGCATGACTGCGTCCTCCTTTAAGGCTCCAGGCAACCGGGCCGGTCGCCTGAAGCCGTGCCTGTCAGGACTTACAGCTTGTCCCAGGCGCTCTGCCAGGACGCACCGACGCCCGGCTCGAAGCCGTTGGCGTTCGGGGCGTATTGCTTGCAGTAGCCGGACGCAGGGAACGGCTTGCACTCGAATACTTCGTCGGTCTTGGGTTGCAGCACTTTGGTACCGGCGGTGTAGTCGCTGATACCTTCAGGGAACACGAAGTCATACTCGATGCCCGCGCCTTCACCGGTCAGGGTGACGCTCTGGGTGTCCTGCCGAGTGGTCCGGCCATCTGCGGTAGTCCCTACCAGCGTCAGGGTGTGAGCACCCGGAGCACTGCGCACGTCAATGCTCAGCCCGGTATTGCCTTCACCCACGGTCTGGCTCACCGCACCCACCTGCTTGTTGTTTTCATCGAACAGCGCGGCCTGCAGGTCCATCCTGCGGTTGGTCTGCGCTGCGAACGCCATGCTGACCCGACCTTTGTCCAGTACGTATTCCGGCTGCAGGGAAGCGACCTCCATGCTGGCGCCAGCGTCTTCCTTCATGTCCAGTTGCACTTCATAGCGGGTCACGCCGCTTTCATTCTGGGCGTACAGCTTGTTGGTGCCCTTGATCGGCGTGATATTGCCCTCGTCATCGCGGATACCGGCACGAATCAAGGGATGTGCCTTGTTGATGGCGTCGGCCAGCTTGAACGACCAGTTCTCAGGCCTGCCTTCCTCGGCGTCGTCGATGCTGATCTCGACGCTGTACTCGGCATTTTCACCGGTCGCGGAGAATGCCCGGGCCTTGACCTTGTCACCCGCCAGCAGTGGCGTCGACGGAGCGATGCTGCCCACCGGCGACCAACCGCCCGGCAACGCGGCTTCGGCGAGGATGTTCACATCCGCCGGGTTGTAGAATGCGGCGTCGGTGTCACCGACCGTCCAGACCGCCAGGATGACGTGATGACCCGACTTGCTGTCAGGAATCACACAATTGTGCTCGGCACCACTGACCGGAATCTGATTGCCGCCATCGATCGCACAAAACGGTGCGCTGTCGAACGATGCACGCTCGAGTGGCTTGTTCGGGTTCCAACCGTCGCGGGTAATGAAATATTCGTGCTTGGTCGCTGGATGCGGGGCGATATATCGCCATTGGAAGGCGATGTTGCGATCGCGGATTTCTGTCAGCTGCCAGCGAGTGGACGACTGCGCATCCAGGGCGGAAAACAGCGAGTTGCCGCCGCTGGCGATTTTGCCGTCGATCGGGCCTTGCAGCGGGGCGCCGCCTGCTCCGTTCGGGAAGCCCTTGAATGTCTCCCCGGTACTATGGGGTTCGTATTGCGCGCCACCGCAGTTTTTGTTTTCACCTTGCCGGCACAGCAATGCGCGCGATGGTGGCACTTCGAGGTAACCGTGGGCCAGCGCACCCTGGGACACGGCCAGGGACGACAACAGAACTAAGGAGGACGTGCACCCCATCAATAGATTGCGCTTGTTGAAATTGTTTTTCATATAAGTTCCAGACTATTCATCGAGTTTTAAAAGACGTATCACCGCCTTTTGCAAGGTGCGCCGGATCGTTCAGCGCCAGACCTTGCAAGCGCCGAACCTTATAGAAAGTCGCAGATTCCCTATGTAGGAAAATTCTCTCAAAACAGAAGGAATGATCTCTGATTCCATTTCTCTTACATAACTAGAGAAACTTCTTACGAACGGAAATAGCTATCAAACAAAAACAAACAGATCCGTCAGCTAAAACGGCCGCCTGAATGCAAATTGAATAGATAAAACAACAAGACATTAAAAAGCCTGTCCGACGCGAGGCCGGACAGGCTGAGTGATTCAGGCTGCGATTCAGGCGTGGTATTGCGCCGATAACTCATGCACCGCCCGCAGGAAGGCACCGGCATGTTCCGGGTCGACTTCCGGAGTGATGCCATGGCCGAGGTTGAACACGTGGCCGCTGCCGCTGCCGCTGCCGTAGCTGGCAAGGATTCGACCGACTTCGGCGCGGATCGCTTCAGGCTTGGCGTACAGCACGGTCGGGTCCATGTTGCCTTGCAGGGCGACTTTATGACCCACGCGCTCACGGGCGTTGCCGATGTCGCAGGTCCAGTCCAGGCCCAGGGCGTCGGCGCCGGCATCGGCGATGCTTTCCAGCCACAGGCCGCCGTTCTTGGTGAACAGGATCACCGGTACCTTACGGCCTTCGTGCTCGCGGATCAGGCCGCTGACGATCTTGCGCATGTAGGCCAGGGAGAACTCCTGGTACGCCGCCGCCGACAGGTTGCCACCCCAGGTGTCGAAGATCTGCACCGCTTGCGCGCCGGCCAGGATCTGGCCGTTGAGATAGGACGTGACCGACTGCGCCAGCTTATCGAGCAGCAGGTGCATGGCTTGCGGGTTGTCGTAGAGCATCGCCTTGGTCTTGCGGAAGTCCTTGGACGAACCGCCTTCGACCATGTAGGTCGCCAGCGTCCAGGGGCTGCCGGAGAAACCGATCAGCGGCACGCGACCATTGAGTTCGCGGCGAATGGTGCTGACCGCGTCCATGACGTAGCCCAGGTCTTTCTGCGGATCGGGAATCGGCAAAGCCTCAATGTCAGCCAGGGTGCTGACGACCTTCTTGAAGCGCGGACCTTCGCCGGTCTCGAAGTACAGGCCCTGGCCCATGGCGTCGGGGATGGTCAGGATGTCGGAAAACAGAATCGCCGCGTCCAGCTGCGGATAACGATCCAGCGGCTGCATCGTGACCTCGCAGGCAAACTGCGGGTTCATGCACAGGCTCATGAAGTCGCCGGCCTTGGCACGACTGGCGCGATACTCCGGCAGGTAGCGACCGGCCTGGCGCATCATCCACACCGGGGTGACGTCTACAGGTTGCTTGAGCAAGGCACGCAGGAAACGGTCGTTCTTCAGGGCAGTCATGTCGGCATCCGGAAAAAAAGTGCGGGCATTTTCTCAGAGCGCGACGCAAAAGGCACGGCAAGAGCCGTGCCTTTTATCTATCGGGGCAATTTGTCGCGGAGGAACCCTATCTTCGCAGCATCACAAAAACACCTGTGGGAGCGGGCTTGCTCGCGAAAGCGGCGTGCCAAGCAACATCTCTGTCAACTGACACTGCGCATTCGCGAGCAAGCCCGCTCCCACATTTGATTGCATTTCCAACCAGGGAGTGATCAGACCCCCAGGTAATCCAGAATCCCTTCAGCCGCATTGCGGCCTTCGAAGATCGCTGTCACCACCAGGTCGGAACCGCGGACCATGTCGCCACCGGCGAAGATCTTCGGGTTACTGGTCTGGTGCTTGTACTGGCCTTGTTCCGGTGCCACGACGCGGCCCTGGCTGTCGGTCTGGATGCTGAACTGCTCGAACCATGGCGCCGGGCTCGGGCGGAAGCCGAAGGCGATGACCACGGCGTCGGCCGGGATGATTTCTTCGGAGCCCGGGATCGGCTCGGGACTGCGACGGCCACGGGCATCCGGTTCGCCGAGACGGGTCTCGACCACCTTGACACCTTCGACCTTGTCTTCACCCACGATGGCGATCGGCTGACGGTTGTAGAGAAATTTCACGCCTTCTTCCTTGGCGTTCTTCACCTCTTTGCGCGAGCCCGGCATGTTCGCTTCGTCACGACGGTAGGCGCAGGTCACCGACTTGGCGCCCTGGCGAATCGAGGTGCGGTTGCAGTCCATCGCCGTGTCACCACCACCGAGTACCACGACTTTCTTGCCTTTCATGTCGACGAAATCTTCCGGCGACTTTTCAAAGCCCAGGTTGCGGTTGACGTTGGCGATCAGGAAATCCAGTGCGTCGTACACACCCGGCAGATCCTCGCCGGCAAAGCCGCCCTTCATGTAGGTGTAGGTGCCCATGCCCATGAATACTGCGTCGTATTCCTCGAGCAGTTGCTCCATGGTCACGTCCTTGCCCACTTCGGTGTTCAAGCGGAACTCGATGCCCATGCCGGTGAAGACTTCGCGGCGATTGCTCAGCACGGTCTTTTCCAGCTTGAACTCGGGGATGCCGAAGGTCAGCAGACCACCGATTTCCGGGTTCTTGTCGAACACCACCGGGGTCACGCCACCGCGCACTAGTACGTCGGCACAGCCCAGGCCCGCCGGGCCGGCGCCGATGATTGCCACGCGCTTGCCGGTCGGCTTGACCTTGGACATGTCCGGACGCCAGCCCATGGCGAACGCGGTGTCGGTGATGTACTTCTCCACCGAACCGATAGTCACCGCGCCAAAACCGTCGTTCAAGGTACACGCACCTTCGCACAAGCGATCCTGCGGGCACACCCGGCCGCAGACTTCCGGCAGGGTGTTGGTCTGGTGCGACAGCTCGGCGGCCTGGAGGATGTTGCCCTCGGCCACCAGCTTCAGCCAGTTGGGAATGAAGTTGTGCACCGGGCACTTCCATTCGCAATACGGGTTACCGCAACCCAGGCAACGGTGGGCCTGGTCGGCCGACTGCTGGGGTTTGAAAGGCTCGTAGATTTCCACGAACTCTTTCTTGCGTTGACGCAACAGTTTCTTCTTCGGATCCTTGCGCCCGACATCGATGAACTGGAAGTCGTTATTCAGACGTTCAGCCATTGTTAAAACCTCATCAAACTCTTCAGGCGCATATCACTGCGGGTTGGCACGGGTGCTGGAAAGCAACGACTTCAGGTTGGCAGCCTTGGGCTTGACCAGCCAGAAGCGGCGCACGTAGTCATCGAGATTTTCGGCGAGTTCACGACCCCACTCGCTGTCGGTTTCCTCGACGTACTCATCCAGTACGCGTTGCAGGTGGCTGCGGTAGGCTTCCATCGCCTCGCCGCTGATCCGCTGGATTTCCACCAGTTCGTGGTTGACCCGGTCAACGAAGGTGTTGTCCTGGTCGAGCACGTAGGCGAAACCGCCGGTCATGCCTGAGCCAAAGTTGTAACCGGTCTTGCCCAATACGCAGACGAAACCACCGGTCATGTACTCGCAGCAGTGATCGCCGGTGCCTTCCACCACGGTGTGGGCCCCGGAGTTACGCACGGCGAAACGCTCGCCTGCGGTGCCGGCGGCGAACAGCTTGCCGCCGGTGGCGCCGTACAGGCAGGTGTTGCCGATGATGGCACTGTCCTGGGTCTTGTAGACGCTGCCCTTGGGCGGAACGATGACCAGCTTGCCGCCGGTCATGCCCTTGCCCACGTAGTCGTTGGCATCGCCTTCCAGGTACATGTTCAGGCCGCCGGCGTTCCACACGCCGAAGCTCTGGCCCGCGGTGCCCTTGAAGCGGAAGGTCACCGGCGCCTTGGCCATGCCCTGGTTGCCGTGCTTGCGGGCGATTTCGCCGGAGATCCGTGCGCCGATGGAACGGTCGCAGTTGCAGATATCCAGGGCGAACTCGGCGCCGCTGAGGTCGTTGATCGCCGAGGCGGCCATGTCGACCATTTTCTCGGCCAACTCACCCTTGTCGAACGGCGGGTTGCGGTCAACCTCGCAGAACTGCGGCTTGTCTGCCGGGATCAGGTCACTGCCCAGCAACGGGGTCAGGTCCAGGTGATGTTGCTTGGCGGTCTGGCCTTCGATCACTTCCAGAAGATCGGTACGACCAATCAGCTCTTCGAGTGAGCGCACGCCCAGCTTCGCCAGCCACTCACGGGTTTCCTCGGCCACATAGGTGAAGAAATTCACCACCATGTCCACGGTACCGATGTAGTGGTCCTTGCGCAGCTTGTCGTTCTGGGTCGCCACGCCGGTGGCGCAGTTGTTCAGGTGACAGATGCGCAGGTATTTGCAGCCCAGGGCGATCATCGGCGCGGTGCCGAAGCCGAAGCTCTCGGCGCCGAGGATAGCCGCCTTGATCACGTCGAGGCCGGTTTTCAGGCCTCCGTCGGTCTGCACCCGGACCTTGCCGCGCAGGTCGTTGCCGCGCAGGGTCTGGTGGGTTTCCGCCAGGCCCAGTTCCCACGGTGCACCAGCGTACTTGATGGACGTCAGCGGCGATGCGCCGGTGCCGCCATCGTAGCCGGAGATAGTGATCAGGTCAGCATAGGCCTTCGCCACACCGGCGGCGATGGTGCCCACCCCGGCTTCCGCCACCAGCTTCACCGAGACCAGCGCCTTCGGGTTCACCTGCTTGAGATCGAAGATCAGTTGCGACAAGTCTTCGATCGAATAGATGTCGTGGTGCGGCGGCGGCGAGATCAGCGTCACGCCAGGCACCGCATAGCGCAGCTTGGCGATCAGGCCGTTGACCTTGCCACCCGGCAATTGACCACCTTCACCGGGCTTGGCGCCCTGGGCGACCTTGATCTGCAGCACTTCAGCGTTGACCAGGTATTCCGGCGTCACACCGAAGCGGCCGGTCGCGACCTGCTTGATTTTCGAGCTCTTGATGGTGCCGTAGCGCGCCGGGTCTTCGCCGCCTTCGCCGGAGTTGGAACGCGCACCGAGGCGGTTCATGGCTTCGGCCAGGGCTTCGTGGGCTTCCGGGGACAAGGCACCCAGGGAAATACCCGCCGAATCGAAGCGCTTGAGCACCGATTCCAGCGGTTCCACTTCGCTGATGTCCAGCGGCGTGTCCTGGGTCTTGACCTTGAGCAGGTCGCGAATCATCGACACCGGGCGGTTGTCCACCAGCGAGGTGTATTCCTTGAACTTGCTGTAGTCGCCCTGCTGCACGGCGGCCTGCAAGGTGTTGACCACGTCCGGGTTGTAGGCGTGGTATTCGCCACCGTGGACGAACTTCAGCAGGCCGCCTTGCTGGATCGGCTTGCGCGGGCTCCAGGCTTCGGCCGCCAGGGCTTTCTGTTCGGCTTCGATGTCGACGAAACGCGCACCCTTGATGCGGCTCGGCACGCCGCGGAAGCTCAGCTCGCAGACTTCTTCGGACAGGCCGATGGCCTCGAACAGTTGTGCACCGCGATACGAGGCGATGGTCGAGATCCCCATCTTCGACAGGATCTTGAGCAGGCCCTTGGTGATGCCCTTGCGGTAGTTCTTGAACACCTCATAGAGATCGCCCAGCACTTCGCCGGTACGGATCAGGTCGCCCAGCACTTCGTAGGCCAGGAACGGATAGACCGCCGAGGCACCGAAACCGATCAACACCGCAAAGTGATGCGGGTCGCGGGCGGTGGCGGTTTCCACCAGGATGTTGGAGTCGCAGCGCAGGCCTTTTTCGGTCAGGCGGTGGTGCACCGCGCCGGTCGCCAGCGAAGCATGGATCGGCAACTTGCCCGGGGCAATGTGACGGTCGCTGAGCACGATCTGGGTACGCCCGGCGCGGGCGGCTTCTTCAGCCTGGTCGGCGACGTTGCGGATGGCCGCTTCCAGGCCGACGCTTTCGTCGTAGTTCAGGTCGATGACCTGGCGCGCGAAGCCCGGACGGTCGAGGTTGGTCAGCGAACGCCATTTGGCCGGGGAAATCACCGGCGAACTGAGGATCACCCGCGAGGCGTGCTCCGGCGATTCCTGGAAAATGTTGCGCTCGGCGCCCAGGCAGATTTCCAGGGACATCACGATGGCTTCGCGCAGCGGGTCGATCGGCGGGTTGGTCACCTGGGCGAACTGCTGGCGGAAATAATCGTACGGCGTGCGCACGCGCTGCGACAGCACGGCCATCGGCGTGTCATCGCCCATGGAACCGACGGCTTCGTAGCCTTGCTCGCCCAACGGACGCAGCACCTGGTCACGCTCTTCGAACGTCACCTGGTACATCTTCATATATTGCTTGAGCTGGTCGACGTCGTAGAAAGCCGAACCGTGGTCGTTGTCTTCCATGGTCGCCTGGATGCGCAGGGCATTCTTGCGCAGCCATTGCTTGTACGGATGACGGGACTTGAGCCGGTTGTCGATGGCGTCGGTGTCGAGGATCTGGCCGGTTTCGGTGTCCACGGCAAAGATCTGGCCCGGGCCTACGCGCCCTTTGGCGATGACGTCTTCGGGCTGGTAGTTCCACACGCCGATTTCCGACGCCAGGGTGATGAACCCATTGGTGGTGGTGACCCAGCGCGCCGGGCGCAGACCGTTACGGTCGAGCAGGCACACGGCATAGCGGCCGTCGGTCATCACGATTCCGGCCGGGCCATCCCACGGCTCCATGTGCATGGAGTTGTATTCGTAGAAGGCACGCAGGTCCGGGTCCATGGTCTCGACGTTCTGCCACGCTGGCGGAACGAGCATGCGCACGCCACGGAACAGGTCGATGCCACCGGTCACCATCAATTCGAGCATGTTGTCCATGCTCGAGGAGTCCGAACCCACGCGGTTGACCAGCGGGCCGAGCTCTTCGAGGTCCGGCATCAGGTCGTTGGCGAACTTGGTGCGACGGGCCACGGCCCAGTTGCGGTTGCCGGTGATGGTGTTGATCTCGCCGTTGTGGGCGAGGAAGCGGAACGGCTGGGCCAGCGGCCATTTCGGCAGGGTGTTGGTGGAGAAGCGCTGGTGGAACACGCAGATCGCGGTTTTCAGGCGCTCGTCGCTCAGGTCCGGATAGAAGGCGGTCAGGTCCGCCGGCATCATCAGGCCTTTATAGATGATGGTCTTGTGGGAAAAGCTGCAGATGTAGTGGTCGGTGTCGGCGGCGTTGGCCACGGACGAACGACGACGGGAGCTGAACAGCTTGATCGACATTTCCTGGTCGCTCAGGCCATCGCCAGCGATGAATACCTGTTCGATCTGCGGCAGGCGCTCAAGGGCCAGGCGGCCGAGGACGCTGGTGTCGATCGGCACTTTGCGCCAGCCGACCAGTTGCAGGCCGGCGGCCAGGATCTCGCGGTTCATGTTCTCGCGAGCTGCTTGCGCCTTCACCGGATCCTGGTTGAAGAACACCATGCCCACGGCGTATTGCTTGGGCAGGGTTACGCCGAACGTTTCCTGGGCAATGGCTCGCAGGAACTCGTCAGGCTTTTGAATCAGCAAGCCACAACCGTCACCGGTCTTGCCGTCGGCGTTGATCCCACCGCGGTGGGTCATGCAGGTCAGGGCCTCAATGGCCGTTTGCAAAAGGGTATGGCTGGGCTCGCCCTGCATATGGGCTATCAGGCCGAAACCGCAGTTATCCTTGAATTCATCTGGTTGGTACAGACCTGCTTTCATAGACACTTTCTCACCAGGCTGCCTCTTGCGAGGCAAATTTCTTTTCAATTCAACCAGTTGCATGCCGCGCCGAACGTACGCCAGCTTTGCGGGGGCAAAAGGGAGGTCATTGTACACACCGACACAGAGCCCCACAAATTTGACGACGAACTGTCGCAAATTCATGTCGCATTTGTGAAAGGTTTAAATCTATATGCTGTGCTAGTCAAAACTTTTTTGGGTTCGACCGCTACGACTCAAACGCTACTGTGACGCAGACACCACAAGGCGCGCGGCCCGAAAAGGTCGCTCGCCCTTGTGGAAATGTTGAGGTGCCGGGAGAGGCGGCCTGGGTAAGGCCGCCGAATCTTCAGCGAGTTGCAGCCAGTTCCTGTTGGACGCTGGCGACAGTGCGAGGCCAAGGTTTACCAGCCTGGACCTTCGCTGGCAAGGCCTTGATGGCGGAAACAGCTGCATCACGGTTGGCAAAGCTGCCGTAAGTGATGACGTACAGCGGCTTGCCGTTAAGGACTTTCTTGAAATATCGGTACTCGCCGCCCTGTTCTTTGACGAAGTTCTGCGCCGTGGCCTCGGAGCTGGTACCGAGAATCTGCACCACATAGTTACCCGGGGCTTGGCCGGCGTACCAGCTGCCACCGGTGGCCTTGGCCGGGGTAGCAGGCTTGGCGGCGGGTGCTGGCGCGGGCGCCGGCTTGGCGGCAGGGGCCGGAGCTGGCTTGGCGGTCGCCACCTGGACAGGCGCAGGGGCCGGCTTGGCCGGAGCAGCAGGCGCTGGCGTCGGAGCCGGACCGGCCGGCACACCCACAGGCGGCGCGGTGGTGGTCACGGTCGGCGGCGTGTCACTGCTGTCGTCGATCGGTGGTGCTGCGCCGTCGTCGCCTTCAGTAATACCACCTGCGGCTTCGGCCAGGGGGCCGCGCATGACCGGCTGCGATTGGCCGACCAACGGCAACGGCATCGGCTGGGTGTTACCGGCAAATTCCACCGCCGGCGCGCCGCCAGGTTTCGGTGCGCCCTGGCCCAGAGGCAGTTGCGCCTGTTCGTTGGCGGGTGCGCCCGTGGTGGGTGCCTTGTTGCGACCCGGCATCAGCCAGGCGGCGGCGACCGCGACCACAACCACCGCGGAAATCGCCAATACGTGCTTCTTCGGCATATTGAACCCCATACTTGGACGCTTCACCGCTGAGCGGCTGGCAATCATGACTTCGATCAGAGCATCGCGGGCGACTTGGTTGATGTTGCCAGGCCAGCCTTCGGCGCTTTCGTGAATCTCAGAGATCTGATCGGCGGTGAAAAGTTCGATGCCCCGGCCAGCCCCTTCAAGACGCTGGGCCAGGTATTCACGGGTCTCTTCCTCGGTGTAGGGCGCCAGCTCGATGACATGAAAGCGCTCTTCCTCGAGGTTCAACTGCTCCAGGTCGGCGATCAGCGACGACTCGCCAAACAGGAATACGTGAGGACGACCTTCCGGCGCGCCGGCCGCCAGAGCCAGCAGGGCTTCGAGGGCAGACTCGTCAAGTTGCTCGGCGTCATCCACCAGCAGATAGACTTCCTGCCCGGTCAATGCCAGCTGCACGATCTGATCGAGAATCGCACCGACTTCGACCTGGGCGACGTTGAGCGCCTGGGCCACCTGACGCAGCACACCGGCGGCGTCGCCGGCGCCGCGGGCCGATACCACCACGCTTTGCACCGATTGTTTATTGGTGCTGGCGACCAACGCCTGGCGCAGCAAGGTCTTGCCGCTGCCCTGGGGACCGGTCACCACCAGCAGCAACTGGCTGTAGCGCGCCAGGTGGTGCAGCTGGCCCAACACCGGCTTGCGTTGGGCGGGGAAAAATTTGAAGCCCGGGACCCGTGGCGCAAAAGGGTCATGACTCAACTGGAAATGGCCGAGGAAAGCCTCGTCGGCATGCAAACTAGTCATCGGAATCTTATTAACCTTTAAGCTGAGCCAGGGCGCGGTAGTCCGCTCCCAGCGTGGCCTGTAGAACCTCTTTCGGATAATCGTCGGTCACCACCGCTTCGCCCATGCGGCGCAGCAGCACCAGACGCAGACGACCGTCGATCACTTTTTTGTCGATTGCCATGTGTTCGAGGAAATCCGCCTCGGTCATCTCCTCGGGCGGAATCACCGGCAGCCCCGCGCGCTGGAACAGGCGGATACCACGATCGCGCTCCTGCTCGCTGATCCAGCCCAGGCGTGCCGACATCTCCAGCGCCATGACCGTACCGGCGGCAACCGCTTCACCATGCAGCCAGACACCATAGCCCATATGGGTTTCGATGGCATGGCCAAAGGTGTGGCCCAGGTTCAGCGTGGCACGCACGCCCGACTCGCGCTCATCGGCACCGACCACCGCAGCCTTGGCGGCGCAGGAGCGCTCGATGGCGTAGGTCAGGGCCGTTTGATCCAGCGCTCGCAGGCGATCGACGTTTTCTTCCAGCCAACCGAGGAACGGCTCGTCGCAGATCAGCCCGTACTTGATGACTTCCGCCAGCCCCGCGGACAATTCGCGGGCCGGCAGGGTGTTGAGGGTCGCGGTATCGATCAGCACCACGTTGGGCTGGTAGAAAGCACCGACCATATTCTTGCCCAATGGATGGTTGATGCCGGTTTTGCCACCCACCGACGAGTCGACCTGGGACAGCAGTGTGGTGGGAATCTGGATGAAGTCGACGCCGCGCTGGTAGCAGGCAGCCGCGAAACCGGCCATGTCGCCGATCACACCACCGCCCAGGGCAATCACCGTCGTGCGGCGATCATGCCGTGCAGCCAGCAGACCGTCGAAAATCAGTTGCAGGGTTTCCCAGTTCTTGAACGCTTCACCGTCGGGGAGCACCACCGAAATGAGCGAAAAGCCCGACAGGCTGCGCGTCAGGCGCTCCAGGTACAAAGGGGCGACGGTTTCGTTGGAGATGATCGCCACTTGCCGCCCGGCGATATGCGGCACCAGCAATTCGGGCTGGTCCAGCAAGCCTTCGCCAATGTGAATCGGGTAGCTGCGCTCGCCCAGGTCGACCTTAAGTGTCTGCATGTGTCCCCACAGTGAAGATGGAATCAGGCGTCCTGCCTGCAATTAACGAAAATCCACGCTGCCTGCTTTGATGCCATCCAATGGCAATCCGCCACGCCCCAGCGGGCCACAACGGGACGTCGAGGATAGCGCATTTCGCCAGGCGCATTAACGGGGAGGCAATTGTTGCAGGCGTTCGAGGATATCCAGGACCACCATTCGTGGCGGCCGCTCGTCGGTTTCGACCACCAGGTCGGCGATCTCCCGGTACAGCGGATCACGCAGCTCCAGCAGGTCTCGCAGGGTCTTGGCCGGGTCGGCGGTACGCAACAGCGGTCGGTTGCGATCCCGGGCGGTGCGCCCCACCTGCTGCTCGACGGACGCGTGCAGATAGACCACTCGTCCGCCGGCATGCAGCGCCTGACGATTGGCTTCGCGCATCACCGCGCCGCCTCCGGTGGCCAACACCACGCCCTCGAACGCGCACAGCTCGGCGATCATCGCCTGCTCGCGATCACGAAAGCCGGGCTCGCCTTCCTTGTCGAAGATCCATGGGATATTGGCACCCGTGCGCAATTCAATTTCCTTGTCGGAGTCTTTGAATGGCAGGCGCAGCTCTTTGGCCAGCAAACGGCCGATGGTGCTTTTTCCAGCGCCCATCGGCCCTACAAGAATCAAATTTCGCACAGAATCAACGACTCACAGCAATCGCCTGGTTATTCATGATACGCGGAGTGAGAAACACGAGCAGCTCGGATTTTTTCTCCGAGACCACATCACGCCGGAAAAGGCGGCCAAGATACGGCACATCGCCAAGAAATGGCACCTTATCTACAACCTTGCTCTGAGTATTCGAGAAAACCCCGCCAATCACAATGGTTTCGCCATCATTGACCAGCACCTTGGCGTTGACTTCGTTTTTCTTGATCGGCGGGACATCCTGCACTTTGTTCAGGTAGTCCGGTTCATCCTTGGTGACCTTGACCTCCATGATGATGCGATTGTCCGGGGTGATCTGCGGGGTCACCTCCAGCGACAGTGATGCTTCCTTGAACGACACCGATGTCGCGCCGCTGGAGCTGGCTTCCTGGTAGGGAATCTCGGTGCCCTTGAGGATCTTGGCGGTCTCCTTGTCGGACGTCACCACCTTGGGCTGGGAGACGATTTCACCGTTGCCGGTTTTTTCCATGGCGGTCAATTCGAGGTCCAGCAACACGTTGTCGGTGATGAAGGCGATACCGATCCCCGAGGTATTGCCCGATGCCCCCATGTCGACGAATGGCTGGTTGGTGCCGGTACTGCCCGGGGTGCCGATGGTGGTGGAGCTGCCGTTGGTGACCCCGGAAGAATTCCAGTTGCCCTGGTTCTGCACCGAGCCACCCCAGCGCACGCCCAGGCTCTTGTCGTAGTCGACGTTGGCCTCGACGATCCGTGCCTCGATCATCACCTGCCGCACCGGGATATCCAGCTGGGCCACGATCCGACGCAGTTCGTCGAGCCGGTCCTGGGTCTGGTAGGCAATGATATTGTTGGTTCGCTCATCCACCGTGATCGTGCCGCGCTCATCAGCTTTGGCCTCGGCGCTGGTCACCGACTGGAACAGCTTGGCGATGTCCGCCGCCTTCGCGTAGTTGACCTGCAACAGCTCGCGCCGAAGCGGCGCCAGGTCGGCAATCTGCTTCTGGGATTCCAGTTCCTGGCGTTCGCGGGCGGCAATTTCATCGGCTGGCGCCACCAGCAGGACGTTGCCGACCTTGCGCTTGTCGAGCCCCTTGGTCTTGAGCACCAGGTCGAGCGCCTGGTCCCAGGGCACGTTCTGCAAGCGCAGGGTAATGCCACCCTGCACCGTGTCGCTGGCTACCAGGTTCAGGTTGGTGAAATCGGCGATCAGTTGCAGGACCGAACGCACCTCGATGTCCTGGAAATTGAGGGAGAGTTTCTCGCCGCTGTAGGCGGCACGGTCGGAGTTGCGTTTTTGCAGGTCTTCGACGCTCATGGGCCGCACGCTGACGGTGAGCTTGTTGTCGGTCTGGTAGGTCGAGTAATCGAAGGTGCCGCTGGGCTCGATGCTGATGGTCGCCCGATCGCTGCCGGCGCTGGCATTGACGAACTGCACTGGCGTGGCGAAGTCCTTGACGTCCAGGCGGACCCGCAGCGGCTCAGGCAGCTGGGTCCTGGCGAAGTTGAGGATGATCTTGCCTTCACGTTCCTGGATATCCGGGGCAATGGAAGGATCCGACAGATCGATCACCACATTGCCTTCACCTTGGGTCCCGCGCTGGAAGTCCACGCCACGGATCGCCTTGCCCACCGGCGCACTGGCCCTAGCTGGCGCAGCACTGGCTACGGCGGGGCGTTGCGCCTGGGCGGCAGCCTTGGGAGCGGCACCCTTGCCGACCACGACGAACAGATTTTTGCCTTCGACCCGGGTGTTGTAAGGCGCCAACTGGGTCAGGCCGATGATCAGCCGGGTGCGATCCCCTGCCTCGACCACGGTAGCGCTACGGGCGTTGCCACCGCCCAGGTCATGGCTCTTGCTGGCCAGTTGATTGGTCACTCCCGGCAGGTCCAGCGCAATTCGCGCCGGTTGCTCGGTGGTATAGCCCCGGGGCGTCGGGGGCGGCCCGTCGAAGGTCAGCTTCAGCTCGACACGGTCCCCCGGCAGCGCCGCGACATCCAGCGTCTTCAGGCTGGCGGCATGGACCATCGGCGATAACAGCGCTATCCATAGCGAAATACCGAGGACTGAAAAAATCCTGTTCATTGTTGGGCTTCCACTAATGAGTGCTCTTTCAAAGGAATGGTCCGTGGTCGCTCGAGCCAGGCACCATCGCCATCGGGAACGATCTCCACCACATCGACCTGAGTCGCGCTGATCGAGACGATCCGCCCGTCGTTGCGCCCCAGATAGTCACCGACCTTGAGTCGATGCACCCCGCCCGCTCCGCGCAGCAGCGCGAAGGAGCCGCTGACGTTGGAGATCGTACCGACCATTTCAAACTGCTCGATGTTGAAGCCTTCCAGATACTGCTTGACCCGGTTGGGATCGGGCCGGACGTTGTGCGAGCCCTTCTGCCGGCCAGCCTGGTCCACCCGGACCTGCCGGGAAAACGGGCTGCGCAGGTTGGCGGCGCTGTAGGTAAAGGTTTCGGCAGGCTTGAAGGTCGGCGTCGGCTCGATCTTGCCCGGCGGACGCAGGCGCATCTCGTTCATGTAGGCGTCGAGGTCGCTGAAGCCGTTGTCATTGTTGCAGCCCGCCAGCGCGACCAGGCCCGCCAAGAGGCAAGTGCGACACACCGGCTTCATGGCTGCGCCTCCTGCTCGTTGTACCGATAAGTCTTGGCCTGGATGCTCATGCGTAGCTTGTTGCCGGCCTCGGGCTCCATGGGCGCGATCTCGAAATCGTGCAGGGTGACGATCCGGGGCAGCCCGGCCACGCCGCTGACGAAGGTCGCCAGATCATGGTAGTCACCGGTCACGGTGATCTGGATCGGCAATTCGATGTAGAACGGCTGGGTGACCTCCGGCAGCAGTTTGATCTCCTCGAACTCCAGGCCACTGCCCAGGCCGGTGCGGGTGATGTCCTCCAGCAGGCCTGGCACTTCGGTATCGCTGGGCAACTGCCGCAACAGCACGCCGAACGAGGTTTCCATCTGTTTCATCTGCTCGGTGTAGCGCTCCAGGTTGGCCGCCATGTGGGCCTTGCCTGCGAACTGGGCCTTGAGGGTGTTTTCTTCCTCACGCACCTGTTGCAAATAATCTTCACGCTCACTCAAGGCAAAGTTGTAGCCCAGCCCCAATACCAGGATCACCAGCAGCAGGCCCGCCAGCCATTTGACCGGCATTGGCCAGGAGCCGATGTTATTGGTGTCCAGGTCACTGAAATCGACCTTGCGCAGCGCATCCAACCACTCCCCTGGCCTCATTGCTCGCCCTCCATCTCAGCCGGACGGGTCTGGCGCACTGTCAACTGGAAAACGTTGGCCTGGTCGAGCTGACCGGCGGTGGTGGCCTTGACCTCTGTCAAGCTGGGCGCATCGAACAGGTCCGACGAATCGAGGTTGCGCATCAGGTCGGAAACCCGGTTGTTCGACTCGGCGACGCCCTTGATGAAGAGCGTGCGGTCTTCCATTTTCACCTCAGTGAAGTACACCCCGTCCGGCAGGGTTCTCACCAACTGGTCGAAGATTCGCCCGCTGACCGGCCGGTTACCCTGCAGGTCCTGGATGATGCGCATGCGTTCCAGCAACTGCTGGCGGCGGGCTTTCAATTCGCTGATCTGCTTGATGCGCTCGTCCAGCACGGCGATCTGTTCCGAAATATGACTGTTGCGCGCCAGTTGATGGTCGACTGCGCTGTTGATGTACTGGAGCGCGATGAGGGTCACGCCCACCGCGCCGACCAGTGCCCCCGCCAATGCCAGCAGAAAGCGTTTGCGACGCTCTTCACGCTGTTCTTCGCGCCAGGGAAGCAGGTTGATCCGCGCCATCAGTCGAAACTCCTGAGGGCCAGGCCACAGGCAATCATCAGTGCCGGCGCATCACTGGCCAGGGCACCGGCGTTGACCTTGCTGCTTAGGGCCATGTTGGTAAACGGGTTGGCGACCTGGGTCGGCGTGCCCAGGCGCTGCTCGATCAACCGGTCCAGGCCGGCCACCGAGGCCGTGCCGCCGGCCAACAGGATGTGGTCTACCGAGCTGTACTGGCCCGACGCGAAGAAAAAT
The DNA here is from genome assembly GCF_022952855.1 of Pseudomonas sp. RGM2987. GTDB lineage: Bacteria > Pseudomonadota > Gammaproteobacteria > Pseudomonadales > Pseudomonadaceae > Aquipseudomonas. The sequence continues at coordinate 72,097 of NZ_JALJDX010000205.1, forward strand.
TGCAGGGACCGCGAAACCTGCTGCACCAGCGCCTCGCGAAACGGCTGCAGAACCTCGGCGAGGTAATCGTCCGGCAGGCCGCCCTGCTTCTTTGCCAGGCCGGCCTGCTCGGGTGTCAGGCCATAGCGGCGCTGGATTTCCTCGGTGAGCTGGCGACCGCCGAACAATTGCTCGCGGGTATAGATGATGCGTCCGTTGTGCAGGACGCTGAGGGTGGTCATGGTGGCGCCAACGTCGATGACCGCAACGGTCAGCCGCTCCTGGGACGCCGCCAGCTGCGTGGCGAGCAGGCCGAAGGCACGCTCCAGCGCGTAGGCTTCAACATCGACCACCCGGGCCGTCAGCCCGGCCAGGGCAAGCGCGGCCTCGCGCACCTCGACGTTTTCCTTGCGGCAGGCGGCCAGCAGCACTTCGACTCGCTCGGCACTGCGTGGCGAAACGCCCTGCACTTCGAAATCGATGGCCACTTCATCCAGCGGATAGGGGATGTATTGGTCCGCCTCGATCTTGAGCTGGTTTTCCATTTCATCGTCGGACAGCCCGGCATCCATCTCGATGGTCTTGGTGATCACCGCCGAACCCGCCACGGCCACCGCCACGCTGCGCAAGGGCGTCCGGGCCTTGGCCAGCAACCGCGACAAGGCCTGGCCCACCCCTTCGAGCTCGGCAATGTTCTTCTCGACCACGGCATTGGCCGGCAACGGCTCGACCGCGTAGGACTCGACGCGGTAGCGGTCACCCTGGCGGCTCAACTCGAGCAGCTTCACCGACGTCGAACTGATGTCGATCCCCAGAAGCGTATGGGCTTTTTTATTGAAGAGTCGTAGCACTACCAATTCCCTATGACTATCCGTGAGTTACGGACTCTCTAATATGCGTTGCGTTCAATCACGCCGGCCCGACGGACGTCCGGGTGGCGTTTCCATCGAAAAAAAATGCTTATAATGCCCAGCGTTTTTTTTCGCTTTGTTGCAAGCTCGGGTCCTTCCCTGCACCTGGCGCCTTTTTCATTCTTTGCCTGGATATCCAAAAGCCTTGATTCGTCTGCTGAAATTTTTCGGATGGTCCATCATCGCCGTTTTCTGCGGACTGCTCCTGGGTCTGAGCGGTGCGTTTCTTTACCTTAGTCCGGGATTGCCATCCGTGGAGGCGCTGAGAAGTATTCAGTTGCAGATTCCTCTGCGGGTCTACAGCAGCGACAACAAACTCATCGCCGAATTTGGTGAAATGCGCCGCACGCCGATCCGTTTCGCCGACATTCCGCCCAATTTCATCAATGCGTTACTAAGTGCTGAAGACGACAATTTCGCCAACCACTATGGCGTCGATCCAGGCAGCCTGATGCGCGCCGCCAGCCAATTGGTCAAGAGCGGGCACATCCAGTCCGGCGGCAGCACCATCACCATGCAGGTGGCCAAGAACTTCTTCCTGACCAGTGAACGCAGCTTCTCGCGCAAGACCACCGAAATCCTCCTGGCCCTGCAAATCGAACGGCAGCTGACCAAGGATGAAATCCTCGAGCTGTACGTGAACAAGATTTACCTGGGCAACCGCGCCTACGGCATCGAGGCGGCAGCGCAGGTGTACTACGGCAAGTCGATCCGCGACGTGAGCCTGGCGCAGATGGCGATGATCGCCGGACTGCCCAAGGCACCGTCGCGTTTCAACCCACTGGCCAACCCGGCCCGCAGCAAGGAGCGTCGCGACTGGATCCTGGGGCGCATGTACAAGCTCGGCAAGATCAGCGAGGCCGATTACACCGCGGCGATCAATGAGCCGTTGAACGCCAGCTATCACGTGCCGACGCCGGAAGTGAACGCCCCATACATCGCCGAGATGGCTCGCGCCGAGATGGTCGGCCGCTACGGCAGCGACGCCTACACCGAAGGTTTCCGCGTGACCACCACGGTGCCGAGCAACTTGCAGGAAATGGCCAACACCGCCCTGCACGAGGGCTTGATGAGCTACGACCAGCGCCACGGCTACCGTGGCCCCGAGTCACGCCTGCCAGGCAAGACCAGGGAGGCCTGGGCCCTGGAACTGACCAAGCAGCGTGCTATCAGCGGGCTGGAGCCGGCAATTGTCACGTCGGTGGACAAGGACGGCATCAAGGTGCTGACCCGCAACGGCGAACAGGAAGAGCATGTGGGCTGGGAATCCATGAAGTGGGCCCGTCCGTTCCTCAACACAAACAGCATGGGCGCCGCTCCCCGGCAGCCATCGGACGTCGCTCAGGTCGGCGATCTGGTCCGGGTGCAACGCCAGGCGGATAACACCCTCAAATTCAGCCAGATCCCGGCCGCCCAGGGTGCGCTGGTGTCCCTCGATCCGCAGGACGGCGCCATCCGCTCGCTGGTGGGCGGCTTCGCCTTCGAGCAGAGCAACTACAACCGGGCGTTGCAGGCCAAGCGCCAGCCGGGTTCAAGCTTCAAGCCGTTCGTCTACAGCGCCGCGCTGGATAACGGCTATACCGCCGCCAGCCTGGTGAACGATGCGCCGATCGTGTTTGTCGATGAGTACCTGGACAAGGTCTGGCGGCCGAAGAACGACACCAACACGTTCCTCGGCCCGATCCGCCTGCGCGAAGCGCTGTACAAGTCGCGCAACCTGGTATCGATCCGTCTGCTGCAAGCGCTGGGCGTAGACCGCACCATCGACTACATCAGCAAGTTTGGCTTCAACAAGCAGGACCTGCCGCGCAACCTGTCCCTGGCCCTGGGCACCGCGACCCTGACGCCGATGGAAATCGCCACGGGCTGGAGCACATTCGCCAACGGCGGGTACAAGATCACGCCGTACATCATCGAGAAGATCGAGAGCCGTAACGGCGACACACTGTTCGTCGCCAACCCGCCGCGGGTGCCGACCGGCGCGCAGGCCAGCAATGGGGTCGCCGCACCGGCCACCGAGACGTTCACGGTCAATGCGACCCCAGGCGAAGCCACGACGGCGCCGGCAGTACCGCAAGCACCGGCCGTCGCCGAGCGTATCGTCGACGGTCGTACCACCTACATCCTCAACAGCATGCTGGAGGACGTGATCAAGCTCGGCACCGGACGCCGCGCCCTGGCCCTGGGCCGCACCGACCTGGCGGGCAAGACGGGTACCACCAACGAATCCAAGGACGCCTGGTTCTCCGGCTACAACGCCGACTACGTGACCACCGTCTGGACCGGTTTCGACCAGCCCGAGAGCCTGGGTCGCCGCGAGTTCGGCGGCACCGTGGCGCTGCCGATCTGGATGAGCTACATGGGCGCCGCCCTCAAGGACAAGCCACCGCACACCCAGCCGGAGCCGGAAGGCATCCTCAGCCTGCGCGTCGACCCGGTCAGCGGCCGCGCCGCCACCCCAGGCACCCCCGGCGCGTACTTCGAACTGTTCAAGAGCGAAGACACCCCACCGTCGGTCAACGAACTGGGCAACGGCGTCGCCCCAGGCAGCCCACTGCCGGCGGATGAAGCCGCGCCAATTGATTTGTTCTGATACCCGCTATACCCAAGGCCCCGCCTTCGAAAGAAGCGCGGGGCTTTTTTCTGCATAACCGGATGATCGCTCCCACAGAGCCCTGACCGCCAATACAAATCAGTACACAACAAAAAACCCCGACTCACAGGAGCCAGGGTTTTTCGTTGAAGCGTTACAACGGCTTAGCCGTTGAACACGTCATCCACGCTCTTGAGCGGGTAGTTCTTCGGATATGGCAGGGTCGCCACGCCGGTCTCGATCGCAGCCTTGGCCACGGCATCGGAGATCAGGGTGATCAGGCGGGCGTCCATTGGTTTCGGAATGATGTACTCACGACCGAACTCCAGCTTGATGCCGCCGTAGGCGTCGCACACTTCCTGAGGCACCGGCAGCTTGGCCAGCTCGCGCAGGGCGTTGGCGGCGGCGACTTTCATTTCTTCGTTGATGCGCTTGGCGCGAACGTCCAGGGCACCGCGGAAGATGAACGGGAAGCCCAGTACGTTGTTGACCTGGTTCGGGTAGTCCGAACGGCCGGTGGCCATGATCACGTCGTTGCGGGTGGCGTGGGCCAGTTCCGGGGAGATTTCCGGATCCGGGTTCGAGCAGGCGAACACGATCGGGTTCGGCGCCATGCGCAGCAGGTTTTCCGGGCTCAGCAGGTTCGGACCCGACAGGCCGACGAATACGTCGGCGCCGTCCAGTGCGTCAGCCAGGGTGCGTTTTTCAGTCGCGTGGGCGAACACCGCCTTGTACTGGTTCAGATCGGTACGGCCGGAGTGGATCACGCCGGTACGGTCGATCATGAAGATGTTTTCGATCTTCGCGCCCATGCTTACCAGCAACTTCATGCAGGAGATGGCCGCAGCGCCGGCGCCCAGGCAGACGATCTTGGCTTCTGGCAGGGTCTTGCCGGCGATTTCCAGGGCGTTGATCATGCCGGCCGCGGTGACGATCGCGGTGCCGTGCTGGTCATCATGGAACACCGGAATGTCGCACTGCTCGATCAGCGCGCGCTCGATCTCAAAGCACTCGGGCGCCTTGATGTCTTCCAGGTTGATGCCGCCGAAGGTGATGGAGATGCGCTTGACGGTGTCGATGAAGGCTTGCGGGCTTTCGGAGTCGACTTCGATGTCGAATACGTCGATACCGGCGAAGCGCTTGAACAGCACGCCCTTGCCTTCCATGACCGGCTTGGAGGCCAGTGGGCCCAGATCACCCAGGCCGAGAATGGCGGTGCCATCGGAAATGACTGCAACCAGGTTGCCCTTGCCGGTGTATCTGTAGGCCAGTTCGGGGTCGCGAGCGATTTCGCGTACTGGTTCGGCTACGCCGGGGCTGTAGGCCAGCGACAGATCGCGGGCAGTAGCGGTGGCCTTGGTGAGCTCGACACTCAGCTTTCCTGGACGAGGATTAGCGTGATATTCGAGAGCGGCAGTTTTCAGATCAGACATGTGGGCATTCCGCTTTTTACTGTGTTGGACAGACGGACCGCCGAGGATACGCGCCTCGTAAAGTCCCTACAAGACTGACCGGTCACCCCTGTCAAGCGCCCTGCCCTACGACTTTGGGCCAAGAGCCACGGAACACAAGGGCTTCATGCATACAATCCAATAAAAAAATGTCTACAATTTTTCAGTCGGACGCCACGCTCAACATGGCGGGGTCGGTCAGCGGCAGCAACCAGCGGGCCTGCCCGGACTCCAGGCCGCCGCGCCGCGAACGATCCTGAACCCAGCCGCGAGCCTCGATCTTGCGACCTTCGAGCGTCTCAAGCATGCGAACATCGAACCGCTCCAACAGATTGGGTGCAACGCGCAATACAACCGGGCCCTGCAGCTCGATCCAAACGCCACCTCGATTGCGTTGAACCTTGGTTACGTGACCCGTCAGCACGGCGAATCCGGAAGCATTGATTTGCTCCGCCTTCAGCACCGGCGAACGTCGCCACACGCCCAGGCCAGCCTGACGAGCAGTACGCTCGGCGGTTCGCTGGCAATCCACCAGATCGACATTCGGCGCGACCGCCACCTGGAAACCCAGGCCATCGGCGAGCATCTGCGCTTCGAGGTTGGCCCCATCGGCGCCGTAGACATGGGCCAGCAGGCGACCGTAGCGATCCTTGCTCTCTTTGCCCGGCAGCAGACCGACGCGTGCATCGCTGGCGGCCACCAGCGCCTCCAGGCGTTTGCGCGCAGCCACAGCGAACGGCTCATCGGAACGCCCCTGCTTGCCCAGCTCAGGCGTGTTCAGGCCAATCAGGCGCACGTTGCGCCCGTCGGCCAGGCGCAGGGTATCGCCATCGACCACCCGCTGCACCGCGACCGAAGTCAGGCCAGCGGGCGCCGGGCAGAAAGCCTGGGCATGGGAAAGCCAAATCGCAGACACAAAAAAGGCGCCCGCAAGGGACGCCTTTTTCATCAGTCTGGAGCCGTGGGAACGAGCATCCAAAATGATCAGCCTCAGGCTTTTGGAGCCACTTTGCCGAAAGCACCGAAACGATCGGCGAACTTCTGAACGCGGCCGCCGGTATCCAGAGTCTTTTGCTTACCGGTGTAGAACGGGTGGCATTCGTTGCAAACGTCGATCGCCAGGGCTTTGCCGTAGGTCGAACGGGTTTCGAACTTGTTGCCGCAGCTGCAAGTCACGGCAATTTGTGGGTATTCCGGATGGATATCGGTTTTCATGGTGTTTCCTCAGGCTAGCGTGCCGCCACCCAACACTATTGTTGAATACCGCACGTAATTAGGCCGCGGATTCTACCAGACATCGCCATTCGCGCAAGCTATGCCTTGTACCAACCGTCTGCTAGGCTCCCGACTTCAAGCGCATTCCGAGGGTGGGAGCGGGCTTGCTCGCGAAAGCGGTGTGCCTGACAACCTAATAGGCAACCGACACACCGCTTTCGCG
>NZ_JALJDX010000033.1 GCF_022952855.1 Pseudomonas sp. RGM2987
CGCTATCAGTGCTGCCTGACACACCGCCTTCGCGAGCAAGCCCGCTCCCACAAGGTTTTTGTGTGATGGGATGATTTTATGTACAGCCTTGAAGACCTGCTCCACCTGATGAGCCGCCTGCGGGACCCGCAGTACGGTTGCCCGTGGGACATCAAGCAAACCTACGCGACCATCGTCCCCCATACCCTGGAAGAAGCCTACGAAGTAGCCGACGCCATCGAGCGCGGCGATTTCGATCACTTGCAGGGCGAGTTGGGCGACCTGTTGTTCCAGGTGGTGTATTACAGCCAGTTGGCCCGGGAAGAAAACCGCTTCGAATTTGCCGGCGTGGTCGATGGCATCACCCGCAAGCTGATCCGTCGTCATCCCCATGTGTTTCCTACCGGTGATCTGTATGCGCCCATGGACCTGCCGCGCCTGAGCGAAGAACAGGTCAAGCAGCGTTGGGAGCAAATCAAGGCTGAGGAACGGGCCGAGAAAGCCGCGGCGCCTGAGCAGTTGTCATTGCTCGACGATGTGCCGGCAGCCCTGCCGGCATTGTCCCGTTCGGCGAAACTGCAAAAGCGTGCCGCCCAGGTCGGTTTCGACTGGCCGGACGCCTTGCCGGTGCTCGACAAGGTCCGGGAAGAGCTGGACGAAGTGCTCGAAGCCATGTCGGAAAACGATCAGGAGGCCGTGACTGACGAAATCGGCGATCTGCTATTTTCAGTCGTCAATCTAGCCCGGCACCTCAAGGTCGATCCGGAAACCGCCTTACGCCAAGCCAACGGAAAATTCGAGCGACGCTTCCGATTTATCGAACAGGCATTGCGCGACACCCACCGTCCCATGGAAGATTGCACCCTCGAAGAATTGGACGCCTTGTGGGGCGAAGCCAAACGTCAGGAAAAGAATTTGCCCAGCTGTGGCTGAGGCCGTTGCCTAAGTGAGTAAGCACCATGAGCCTTTCCCTTCGCGACCAGTTGCTCAAAGCAGGGCTGGTCAACCAAAAGCAGGCCAAGCAGGTCGGCAAAGAGAAACAGAAGCAGCAGCGCCTGGCCCATAAAGGCCAGGTCGAACTGGATGACTCCCAGCAGCGTGCCGCCCAGGAAGCCATGGCCGAAAAGGTCAAGCGCGACCAGGAACTCAATCGTCAGCAGCAGGAAAAAGCCGAGCAAAAGGCTCGCGCCGCACAGATCAAGCAGTTGATCGAAGTCTCGCGCCTGCCGAAGTTGACCACCGAGGACTACTACAACTTCGTCGACGACAAGAAGGTCAAGCGCCTGTCGGTCAATACGCTGATGCGCAACAAGCTGAGCAGTGGCTCGCTGGCAATCGTCCACCACGCCGGCGGCTACGAAGTGATCCCCCGCGAGGCAGCCCTGAAGATCCAGGAACGCGACCCCAAGCGCATCGTCCAGCTCAATACCCAGACCGAAGAAGTGGATGCGGATGATCCGTACGCGGCGTACCAGATTCCTGATGATTTGATGTGGTAAGCCTGGCGCGATACCAATGAGCTAAACACAAAACCTGTGGGAGTCACTAAACCCTGTGGGAGCGGGCTTGCTCGCGAAGGCGGTATGTCAGGCAACATTAGTGTCGGCTGACCCACCGCCTTCGCG
>NZ_JALJDX010000032.1 GCF_022952855.1 Pseudomonas sp. RGM2987
CTGACCCATTATACAAAAGGTACGCAGTCACCCAACAAAGTGGGCTCCCACTGCTTGTACGCATACGGTTTCAGGATCTATTTCACTCCCCTCTCCGGGGTTCTTTTCGCCTTTCCCTCACGGTACTAGTTCACTATCGGTCAGTCAGTAGTATTTAGCCTTGGAGGATGGTCCCCCCATATTCAGACAAAGTTTCTCGTGCTCCGTCCTACTCGATTTCACTTCTAAGATCCTTTCGCGTACAGGGCTATCACCCACTATGGCCGCACTTTCCAGAGCGTTCCGCTAAAATCAAAGAAGCTTAAGGGCTAGTCCCCGTTCGCTCGCCACTACTAAGGGAATCTCGGTTGATTTCTTTTCCTCAGGGTACTTAGATGTTTCAGTTCCCCTGGTTCGCCTCTTACGCCTATGTATTCAGCGTAAGATAACCATCTTATGATGGCTGGGTTCCCCCATTCAGACATCTCCGGATCACAGTCTGTTTGCCGACTCCCCGAAGCTTTTCGCAGGCTACCACGTCTTTCATCGCCTCTGACTGCCAAGGCATCCACCGTATGCGCTTCTTCACTTGACCATATAACCCCAAGCAATCTGGTTATACTGTGAAGACGACATTCGCCGAAAATTCGTACGCTTGCTCATCGAGCAACTCACAAATTTTACCTTAGCCTGAACACCACCAGTGAAAGTGGCCTTCAGTCTATCTTTCTATCACATACCCAAATTTTTAAAGAACGATCTAATCAAAAGACTAGAAATCAACATTCACCATCACCTTGATGGAATGCTCATTTCTAAGCTTTAACGAGGGTCACCAATCGGTAAATGGTGGAGCCAAGCGGGATCGAACCGCTGACCTCCTGCGTGCAAGGCAGGCGCTCTCCCAGCTGAGCTATGGCCCCGTATCGCTACAGGGTGCACCAGTAATTGGTGGGTCTGGGCAGATTCGAACTGCCGACCTCACCCTTATCAGGGGTGCGCTCTAACCAACTGAGCTACAGACCCAATCGTCTTCTTCAATGAATCAAGCAATTCGTGTGGGAGCTCATGGAGCCGCTGCGGTCGTCGATTAAGGAGGTGATCCAGCCGCAGGTTCCCCTACGGCTACCTTGTTACGACTTCACCCCAGTCATGAATCACACCGTGGTAACCGTCCCCCCGAAGGTTAGACTAGCTACTTCTGGTGCAACCCACTCCCATGGTGTGACGGGCGGTGTGTACAAGGCCCGGGAACGTATTCACCGCGACATTCTGATTCGCGATTACTAGCGATTCCGACTTCACGCAGTCGAGTTGCAGACTGCGATCCGGACTACGATCGGTTTTGTGGGATTAGCTCCACCTCGCGGCTTGGCAACCCTCTGTACCGACCATTGTAGCACGTGTGTAGCCCAGGCCGTAAGGGCCATGATGACTTGACGTCATCCCCACCTTCCTCCGGTTTGTCACCGGCA
>NZ_JALJDX010000031.1 GCF_022952855.1 Pseudomonas sp. RGM2987
CGCGAAAGCGGTGGGTCAGTTGGCATTAATGTCATCTGACCCACCGCTTTCGCGAGCAAGCCCGCTCCCACATCAGTTATGGGGTGTCATTGGAAACCATTCTGCCGCCAGGCCTCATAGACAGCCACCGCCACCGTATTGGACAGGTTCAGGCTGCGGCAGCCTTCGCGCATCGGCAGTCGCAGGCGCTGCTCGGCTGGCAGGGCGTCCAGCACGTCGGCCGGTAGGCCGCGGCTTTCCGGGCCGAACAGGAATGCATCGCCGGCGACGAAACTGGCGTCATGGAACGGCCGCGAACCCTTGGTGGTGAAGGCAAACAGGCGCGGGTGCCCGAGGCTTTCCAGACAACTGGCGAGGTCGGCGTGACGCTGCAAGGTGGCATACTCGTGGTAGTCGAGGCCGGCACGGCGCAGGCGCTTGTCGTCCATCTCGAAACCCAGCGGTTCGATCAAATGCAGGTGACAGCCACTGTTGGCGCACAGCCTGATGACGTTGCCGGTGTTCGGCGGGATTTCCGGTTGAAAAAGGATGACGTGAAACATGCACGGCTCCGCAGATAAAGATGAGCGGCATTCTACGCCGCAAACCGACCGACGTTCGAAGCTAATGCCTCGGGTGATGGGTTCCCTGGCGATCGTCGGCGTGATGGTCGGGTTGATGATCGGGCGCCTGACCACGCCTGAACCGGTCGAATTGCAACAGGTAGAGGTGGTCGATGGGGCGCTGGTGGCCTGGTTCAATGACGAGCCCAAGTTGCATGGCGAAGTCATCGAAGGCTCGGTGGCGCTGTTGTTCGATGCCGAGGGCCGGGCGCAGAAGGGCCAATTCAAGCTCGACGGCAAGGACGTGAACTGGCGGGTGCGGTTGAGTGACAAGGGGTTGTTGCTGACGCTGGTAGCGGCGCGTCCGTTGCGCGGGGATTGGACCGGCAGCGAGGTGGGTGACCGCTGGCGGCTGGAGGTCCGTCTCCAGGAGCAATAAAAGAGGGAATCCCCGGCCTGCCTGTACCAAGGTTCCCGAAACGGGAGGGCGACCGCGAGGGTTCTGCCCTGGGTGTAAAGAAGGGAAACCTTGACCTGCCTGTATCAAGGCCCCCAAAACAGTGGGCTCGATGAGCCCGGTATAAAATGGGGAATCCCCGGCCTGCCTGTACCAAGGTCCCCGAAACTGGGTAGTGATCGAGTTATTGCAGGGGGCGTGCCAGTTTTAAATGGCTTGTCACAAAAAAACTGCTCATGCAGCGCAAAGCCCCGTATTTCGGGGCTTTGGTTTTTATTGAACCGGTGTTCGTGAGGTGGCCCGATTGGGCTAGGCTCGCAGGAAGCGCGCAGTTGCGGTTCATGGTGCATTGGTCTGGTGCACGCCCATGTCGCTACCGCCGCCGACTTATTTGTGGGAGCGGGCTTGCTCGCGAAGGCGTCATACCAGCCAGCATCAAATCGACTGGTACAC
>NZ_JALJDX010000030.1 GCF_022952855.1 Pseudomonas sp. RGM2987
CAATTGGGTATGTCAGGTGAATCCATGGGGCTGCGCAGCAGCCCCATGGATTCACCTGACATACCCAATTGGGGGCCGCTGCGCGACCCAGCGGGAGCAAGCTCCCTCGCCACAGGGGGATGTTGAAATTTCAAGATCATGCGCCTGGCCAGGTATCCGAGAGCCGGTAGCCTTGGGGCCAGGGATCGCCAGGGTCCAGCAGCAGTTGATGGGTGCCGGTGATCCACGCTCGGCCTGCAATGCACGGATAAATCGCCGGGCGTCCGGCCACGTCGGTCAGCGAGTCGATGCGGCAATGAAATTCGGACCCGATGATCGAGCGCCCGATGAAGTGATCGCCCACCTGCATCCGCGCTTTGGCCTGCAGCACGGCCATGCGCGCCGAGCATCCGGTGCCGGTGGGGGAGCGGTCGATCTTGCCGGGCTGGATCACCACCGCGTTGGCACCGGTGGCGATGCCGTTCTCCTGAACGATGGGCGCAGCGATCTGGCAGAACGAGATGTGCGACCAGTCAGGGTTCAGCGGATGGACGAAGCCCAGCTGTTCATTGGCTGCCCGGGTGATTTTCAACCCGACGGCCACCAGGTCGGCGGCTTCGTCGGGGCAGATGGCAAAGCCCAGGCGCTGGGCGTCGGCGATGACAAAACTGTCGCCGCCGTAGGCCGTGTCCACTTGCAACGAGCCCAGGCCTTCGACTTCGATCCAGGCGTCGAGGCGGTCGGCGAAGGACGGCACGTTCTTGATCTCCACCCGTTGCACCTTGCCGTCGCGGCAGTCGGCCACGGCTTCGATCAGTCCGCCCGGCGCTTCCAGCACCAGGCGGGTCTGGGGTTCGGTCATCGGCAGGATGCCGCTGTCCAGCAGCACCGTCGCCACGCACAGCGAGTTGGAACCGGACATGGGTGGCGTGTCGGCCGGCTCCATGATGATCCAGGCCATCTGCGCCCGCGGATCCTTGGCCGGTACCAGCAGGTTGACATGACGGAAAACCCCGCCACGGGGTTCGTTGAGGACGAAGTTGCGCAGGGTCTGGTCGCGGGCGATCCAGCGCGATTGTTCCCACACCGTGGCGCCGGGCGGTGGGGCGACGCCGCCGACGATCACATCGCCGACTTCGCCTTCGGCGTGGCAGCTGACGATGTGGATGATTTTGGATGAGCGCATTGGCTGCTCCTTGTGTTGTTCATCAGGGCCTCTTCGCGAGCAAGCCCGCTCCCACGGGGTATGTGGTGTATGCAAATCCCCAGTTGG
>NZ_JALJDX010000029.1 GCF_022952855.1 Pseudomonas sp. RGM2987
CAGGCTCGCTTGTATGGTAGGACTTGAAGGGAGGAGGAGGGACAAGGCTCGATTCTGACTGTTAGCAGCAGTACAGACCGTGGGAGATTTCGCCCCTCCTCCTTTCACCCAAGCGCCGATAAAGAATGCATCTGGCCTAGACCGACGATAGGAACAAGCCTGCGCCTCTGGGTGAACCCTTCAAGTGTTCAAACCTTAGCCCGGAGGATTTTCCATGGCAATGCCAGTTTCGGTCACAAAGCCCATCGTGGGAGTGGATGTCGCCAAGAACGAATTGGTGATTTATCACGCCGAACATGACCTTCTTGAAGCCATCCCCAACGACAAAGCAAGCATCAAGAAGTGGCTCAGGGCTTTGTCAGCACCAGTCAAGGTCGCCATTGAGTCGACCAATATCTACCATCTGGAGTTTGCTGATCTGGCTTACCAAGCAGGTTGTGTGATTTACATGGTGGGCGGTTATGAGCTGCATCATTATCGCGAAGGCGTGAAGATTCGCGCCAAAACCGATGCGCTGGATGCCAAGCTGCTGGCTCGCTATTTGAAGAACGAAGAGCATGAACTCCATCCCTGGGCCCCGCCATCACCGCTGTATCGCCAGCTTCTGAGTCTTTTTCGCCGTCGTGCAGCCTTGGTTCAGGCTCGAGTCGCCCTAGTCCAAAGCTGGGCGAATGAGCCGCTATTGAAGACTGCTTTCGCCGAGCAAATTGAGGCCATGCAGAGGCTTGAGACCTTGGTCGAGAAAACGATTCAGGATCAATTGAAAGAGGCTGGTTTACTTGGCCAGTTGAAGCGTTGCCTGAAAGTCGAAGGTATTGGATTTCTGACCGGAGCCCGCCTGGTGACAGCGTTTCAGCGAGGCGACTTCCGAAACGCCGATGCCTTTATTGCCTTTTTGGGACTGGATTTGCGTGTGTCAAAGTCAGGCCAAAAAGACGGACGTCGTAGTCTGACCAAACGAGGAGACCCGGAAGCTCGTCGGCTTCTGCATAACGCAGCCATGTCGGCCCGGCGCACATCTGCCTGGAAAGGCTTCTATGAAAAGCAACTAGCCCGAGGATTCAGTACTACCCAGGCGCTAGTGATGTTGGCTCGCAAGCTTGCCCGGATCGTATTCGCTCTGCTGAAAGGGCAAAGCGAATACCAACCAAAAGCGGCTTGAGGGCTTCCACCAAACCATAGAATCTCCCACAG
>NZ_JALJDX010000028.1 GCF_022952855.1 Pseudomonas sp. RGM2987
CTGTGACCCTGAGCAATGGCGCGGTAATCAACATTGCAGCCGGTCAAACGACTGGCACCGTGGCGGTCGATACCCCGGCCAATGACGTTTACAACAATGGCAGCACCGTCAGCACGACTATTACTGGTACCACCGGCGGTAACTTCGAGAACCTGGTGCCGAGCACCACCCCTGCGGTCACCACGATTACCGACTCGGTGGACAACACTGGCCTGACACTGACCGCCAGCGACACCATCACCGAAGGCGGCCAGATCACCTACACCGCCACCCTGACCAATCCAGCCCAGACGCCGGTGACTGTGACCCTGAGCAATGGCGCGGTGATCACCATCGCAGCCGGTCAAACCACCGGCACGGTCAATGTCGATACGCCTGCCAACGACGTCTACAACAACGGCAGCACCGTCAGCACCACCATCACCGGTGCCACCGGCGGCAACTTCGAGAACCTGGTGCCGAGCACCACGCCTGCGGTCACCACGATTACCGACTCGGTAGACAACACCGGTCTGACACTGACCGCCAGCGACACCATCACTGAAGGCGGCCAGATCACTTACACCGCGACGCTGACCAATCCGGCTCAGACCCCAGTAACCGTGACCCTGAGCAACGGTTCGGTGATAACCATCGCAGCGGGTCAAACCACTGGCACCGTGACCGTAGATACGCCCGCCAATGACGTTTACAACAACGGCAGCACCGTCAGCACCACCATCACTGGTGCTACGGGCGGCAACTTTGAAAATCTGGTGCCGAGCACCACACCGGCTGTTACGACCATCACTGATTCGGTCGACAACACCGGCCTGACGCTGACCGCCAGCGACACCATCACTGAAGGCGGCCAGATCACCTACACCGCCACCCTGACCAACGCCGCTCAAACGCCGGTCACCGTGACGTTGAGCAACGGCGCTGTGATCACCATCGCTGCCGGTCAAACCACCGGCACGGTCAATGTCGATACGCCTGCCAATGACGTTTACAACAATGGCAGCACCGTCAGCGCCACCATCACCGGTACCACCGGCGGCAACTTCGAGAACCTGGTGCCGAGCACCACGCCGGCGGTCACCACGATCACCGACTCGGTGGACAACACTGGCCTGACCTTGACCGCCAGCGACACCATCAC
>NZ_JALJDX010000027.1 GCF_022952855.1 Pseudomonas sp. RGM2987
GATTAGGGCTGCTGCGCACCCCAGCGGGAGCAAGCTCCCTCGCCACGGGGATTTGTGAGTCAGCTTTGAGGCTGATGCGCTGACCAGTGCTTCATCTCTTCGGCAATGAAATGGTTCACCAGGTCGCTGTACATCTTCTCGACTGCATCCGGATTCAAGCCCTCGGCCTCGGCCCATTCGCGGCGCGTCGCCAGCATCGCCTTGAAACGCTCCGGCGCGCGCACCGAAGTGGCCGAGGGCTAGTCTTCGAGGCCGCGGCGTTCGATGACGGCAAACAGGTCGGTCACGTCCTGAACCAAAATCCGGGCAACGTTGGTGACGGTGTTGAGGTCGGTGCTGGCGGAATCGCGCAGGGTGGTGCAGGCCATCAGGGTCAGGTAATCGAGGGTGGCATGCAGGCGCTCGCTGACGCAGGCATGGAGCTCGGGGAGTGGGGCTTGGGTGTCGATCAGCAGGACGGGGTAGGTGGTGGCGGTTTGGGTGATTGGGGTGAAGCGGTCATTCGATTCATACGTGGTCATTAGGTGAAATCCATCAAGAGAGAATGAATTGCCACTTTTTCTGCTGCGAAACAAATGGGTGGCAGCTACGCGCGGGTTCGCAGACCGAGGAACGACCAAACTCGGCAGACCCGAAGGTCTCCCGCGCGCAACCGCCATAAAATGAAAGCCGGCAAGTTTGCCTGATTTTTCATTCGACGGTGCAGATCATTCGCCTTAGGGCTGCGAAACCCTACCGCCGACCAAAGCCAGCGGCGAACCCAACTATAGAAGGCGATTCCCGTCACAACAACCGGCCTGTAGGACGCCCACAACCCCCGTGGCGAGGGAGCTTGCTCCCGCTCGGTGACGCAGTCACCGCAAAACCTGGGCCCGCGGTGTGCCTGGAGAAACGAGGCGGGCGGTTTGGGGCTGCTACGCACCCCAGCGGGAGCAAGCTCCCTCGCCACGGGTGGAGAATTCCTACGAGATTTTCAGAAGGCCGGGTCACTGTCTCCGATTGCCACCGAGACTTTCGTGAGAGCACGTACCCTTGTGGCGAGGGAGCTTGCTCCCGCTCGGCTGCGCAACAGTCGTAATCAAGTTGACGCGGTTTACCAGTTGTATCG
>NZ_JALJDX010000026.1 GCF_022952855.1 Pseudomonas sp. RGM2987
GCCCCACCACTGGGCACCTCGCCAAGGCTCGGTGTTCCCTCACTCCGGCATTGCTCCGTGGGCCCGCCGCGAAGGGTCATCCATGACCCAGCGCGGCTATCCCGGCATCCATGCCGGGATGCCCACTGCGCAATGCCTGCGTTCGGCCCTTGTGGTCAATGGGGCGTTCAAGATCAAAAGCCAAAGCAAGAGCAAGAGCAAGAGCAAGAGCAAGAGCAAGAGCAAGAGCAAGAGCAAGAGCAAGAGCAAGGCGGCCTGGCGGCCGGCCTGTTTCTCCCGGCCGGCCTGCGGTCCCATTGTGGGAGCGAGCCTGCTCGCGATGGCGGTGGGTCAGGTTGCATCAATGTCGAATGGTTCGACGTCAGCGCGGGTCAACGATATCCAATGCCCGATTCGCCAATAATTCGCTGAGTTCGATCATCTGCTGGACACCCAAGGCAATGCGCCGGCGTGATCCGTCCAGGTCAAAGGTCAAGTCGCTGATCATGGCATTGGCTGAGGCTAAGGTTTCGGTGAGGTTGGCTAGGAGGGTTTCGGTGTCGAGTTTTTTGTTGACGCTAAACACCTGGCGGGAAACCGAAGGTTCCGGGGTGTCTGATTTTGGTTTGAGATAAAAGTCCAAAGCTCTCTTGGCTGCTTCATCAAGTGTTGGGGGATTCTGGCTGGCCTCGGGAGAACTGGAACTATTTTTCGTTGGACCAGAGTTATCTTCAGACATGTTGGCGCTCCACTAGAATTGAAATAACGCCCCTTTGTTTTTCAGGTTTCCAGGCCCGGCCGCTGAATCGGCAGCGACGGCCCGAGGTTAACGAGCGCCCTTCCCACCCGACAACCGCCAGAACTCGTCGGAAAAATCTACCTGAATTAAAAGTGTGTCCGACCGTTCCCACACATTGTGGTTGGCTGTCAGGCCGCCATCGCGAGCAAGCTCGCTCCCACAGAGGGGGGCGGTGGCTGTTTATCAGTTTTTCCAGCAGGGCAAAAACCTGTGGGAGCGGGGGGGGTGGG
>NZ_JALJDX010000025.1 GCF_022952855.1 Pseudomonas sp. RGM2987
TGTCGATGGTATCGGTAACGTCAGTGACCGCCGGAGTCGTGCTCGGAACCAGGTTCTCGAAGTTGCCGCCAGTGGCGTGGTCGATGCTGACTTCAACCTTGCCGGCATCTTTGTAGACGTCGTCTTTTGGAGCATCAACAGTAACGGTGCCGGTGGTAGCGCCGGCAGCGATATTGATGACCGCGCCGTTGCTCAACGTGACGGTAACAGGCGTACCGGCAGCGTTGGTCAAGGTCGCGGTGTAAACGATCGAACCGCCTTCAGCGACGGTATCGGTCGCGCTCAACGTCAGACCGGTAGTGTCCTGGGTATCAGTGACGGTGGTGTCAGCCGGCTTGGTGTCGATTTCCAGTTTTTCGTAGTTACCGCCCTTGGCGTCGTCGATCTTGACGCTCAGGTTATCGCCGCCAGCGAGGGCGTCGTTCGGAGTGACGAAGTTCACGCTGCCCGAACTAGCACCAACAGGGATGGTGATGCTCTGACCGTTCGAAAGGGTGACGACCAGCGGGGCGCCAGTGACCGGGGCGTTGACCGAGGCTGTGTAAACCACAGTTCCACCTTCGGCAACGGTCGACGTGGCCGTCAGGCTCACAGTCGAAGTGTCGATGGTGTCGGTGACGTCCGTAACGGCTGGAGTCGTGCTCGGAACCAGGTGCTCGAAGTTGCCGCCAGTGGCGTGGTCGATGCTGACTTCAACCTTGCCGGCATCTTTGTAGACGTCGTCTTTAGGCGCATCAACAGTAACGGTGCCGGTGGTAGCGCCGGCAGCGATATTGATGACC
>NZ_JALJDX010000024.1 GCF_022952855.1 Pseudomonas sp. RGM2987
GCATGTCTGACGCACTCTGGGCCGCCCGCCTGGGCGATGCGCTGGAGCACACCTCGATGATGGCCGACATCCTCGGCGGGGTGCTGGAGGTGGCGGCGAACATTGCGATCACTGCCGTGGCGACGGCTGCGGTGGTCGCCGCCACCGGCATTACCGTTGCCACCGGGGGACTGGGCTGTTTTTTGCTCGGTGCCGTGGTGGGTGCGGTGGTTGGCATCGCCATGAGCAAGACCGGGGCCGACAAGGGCCTGAGCGGTATTTGCGAAGGCATCGGCAACGCCCTCTTTCCGCCCACGGTGCAGGCCAACATCCTCACCGGCGCCACCGACACCCTGACCAACAACATCCCCGCCGCCCGCGCCGCCGGGGCGATTCAATCCCATGTCGCGCCGGCCGGCACCGAGCTGGAAGAACCCGAGGCCGAACCCAGTTACCTGGACATGGCCGAGAATTTCTTCTCGCAGATGTGGCGCCCCACCGTCGCCACCCCCGCCCCCGGCGCCGTGCCCAAGCCGCTGGACATGATCGTCTGCATGAAGCACCCGCCGATGCCGCCGCAGTTTTTGGCCGAAGGCTCGGACAAGGTCACCATCAACGGCCAGCCCGCCGTGCGCAGCGGCGACCGTAGCACCTGCGATGCCAAGGTCGTGTCGTCCGGGCTGATTTCCTCCAACGTCACCATCGGCGGCGGGTCGGTGGTGGTGCGTGAGATTCGCAGTGGCAAGACCCCGGGCGTGGGCTTGGCGGTGACCGCGCTGCTGATGC
>NZ_JALJDX010000204.1 GCF_022952855.1 Pseudomonas sp. RGM2987
CGCGAATGCGGTGTGACAGTCCATACAGATGTAACTGAAGGACCGCATTCGCGAGCAAGCCCGCTCCCACAAGGGAACTGCGGTGGGACCTAGAGGAGTTTATGCTCCATCGCATATTTCACCAGCTCCGCCAGCGAAGTGATGTTGAGTTTCTGCATCAGCCGCGCCTTGTGGGTACTGATGGTCTTGCTGCTCAGGGCCAGTTGCTGGGCGATGTCGTTGACGTTTGCGCCATGGGCCAGACGCTCGAAGACCGAAAATTCGCGCTCCGACAGCAGCGAGTGCAGCGGGCGCGAGTCGGTCAGGCCGACCTCGAAGACCATGCGGTCGGCCAGGTCGGGGTCAATGTAGCGTCCACCGGCGGCAACCTTGCGAATCGCCATGAGCAGCAAGGCCGGATCGCTGTCCTTCGTCGCGTAACCGGCCGCGCCGACTTTCAACGCACGGGCAGCCATTTGCGCCTCGTCATGCATCGACAACACCAGGATGGCCGGCGGATTGTTCAGCGCACGGATCCGTGGGATGGCCTCCAGGCCGTTGACACCGGGCATGGAGATGTCCAGCAGCACCACTTCACAGGGCACATGCCGCAGGGTTTCGAGCAGTTGCTCGCCATTGCTCGCCTCCCCCGCTACCACCAGATCTTTGGCCAGGCCGATCAACTGCTTGATGCCTTCGCGCACGATGGTGTGGTCTTCGGCTACCAGTACACGGATCACGTTCTTCTCCAGATTCAGAATCCAATCGCGAGCAGGCTCGCTCCCACAGGGTTTATGCATTGCCTTGATCAATGTGGGAGCGGGCTTGCTCGCGAAAGCGTCGGTTCAGGCAACCACGTCCTCAAGCCTCCTCCAACGGCACCCGCACCGCCAGCGTCGTCCCCTCCCCCGGCTCACTCTCGAGGGACAACTGCCCACCCATGATCAATACCCGCTCACGCATCCCGACCAGGCCAAAGGACGTCGGCCGACCGGTGCCGGCAATAAATCCTACACCGTCATCGCTGACCGTCAGACACAATTCATCGCCTTCCTGGACCAGGGTCAATTCCACGGTATGGGCCTGGGCATGGCGCATCACATTGGTCAGCGCCTCCTGGAGAATCCGGAACAGGCCAATGGCCTTGGCGTCGCTCAATGGCGGGAGGTTGTCCGGCACCTGTACCAGGCATGGAATCTGGGTGCGCGCCTCGAAGCGCCGGGCCTGCCATTCGATGGCCGAGGCGATGCCCGCGTCGAGGATCGGTGGACGCAATGCCGTCGCCACGTCCCGCACCAGTTGGAAGAGCTGGGCGATCAGGCGCTTCATGCTGTTGAGTCGCTCGTGCAGGCCCGGGTCCAATTGTGCGTAGGCCAGTTCACACATGGAAGTTTCCAGCTTCAACACCGTCAGCATCTGCCCCAGCTCGTCATGGACTTCCCGGGCAATCCGCGCTTTTTCTTCTTCCCGCACACTTTCCAGGTGCGCCGACAACTCACGCAATTGCTCCCGGGAGCTGGCCAGTTCCAGTTCGATGCGCTTGCTTTCGGTGATGTCCCAGACGATGCCGTCCCAGACGTAGGCGCCGTCCTCGAGACGCCGGGAGATCGCCTTGATCTCGGCCCAGCGCTCCTGGCCTTCGCGGGTCAGGATGCGGCCCTGCCAGGACCAGTCGCTGTCGCTGTCCAGCGCCTGGTCCTGGGTGCGGTGGTAGCTGGCCTTGTCTTCAGGATGCACCAGGCTGCGCAGCCCGGTGTCGCTGCGGGCCAAGGTCGCCGGGGAATAGCCCACCAGGCTTTCACTGCCCTCGCTGATGTAGGCGAAGTCGATCTGGCCGGTCACCGGCGCCCGCTCCAGGCGAAAGACCAGGCCCGGCACGTTGGCGGCGATGCCCTGCAAACGCGCCTCGCTTTCGCGCAACGCGGCCAGCGCCCTGCGACGCTCGGTGACGTCGTTGAGGTAGACCACCAGGTATTCGGCGTCGCGAAAGCGCAGGAAGCTCAAGGAAACGTCGGCCGGCAGGATACTGCCATCGGCCCGCACGCATTCGGTTTCGAAACTTTGCGGGCCGTCCTCACTGGCTCGGGCGCGCTTCCACAGGTTCAGCCAGCGATCCATGTGCAGGCCCGGTTCGAAGTCGATCAACGGTCGGTCGATGATCGCGCCCGAGCCGTAGCCGAGCATGCTTTCGGCGGCACGATTGGCATAGCGCACATGGCTGTCCCAGTTGACCCAGAGGATGCCGACCGTACTTTGATCGATGGAAAACTGCGTCAGGCGCAAGGCCTCTTCGCTGGCGGCGCGCTGGGCGATGTCTTCCCGTGCGGCCCGAAGACGTCGCTCCAGCCCGCGTTGCTGGCGACGCTGCCAGAACACGATGGCCACGCTGCTGAGCAGCAGCGCCAGCATCAACAGCGTCAGGTTTTGCCAGAACCCCGGGCTTTCGGTCAGACGCGGGTATTTGGGCTTGATCCAACGGTTGTGCAGTTGCTCCAGCGACTTGGCCGGGATCGCCCGCAAACCGCTATCGATAATCTGCGCCAGCTCCGGCCAGTCGCGGCGGGTGGCGACCCGCAACAACTGCGGCAAGCCGATGTCGCCCACCACTACCAGCTCGGCGAATTCGGGCTCGACCATCAAGCGCCCCAATTGCGCCTCGTCGACCACGGCGTATCGGGCCTGCTGGCTGAGCAGCAGTTGCAAGGCCTGGCGCTCCAGGGGCACGCCCTGCAGATTCAGCATCGGGTAGTTGCCACGCAGGTAATCGGCCGTGGCGCTGGGCATGCGCACCGCGACGCGGGCCTGGGGGTCGAGTTTCTCCAGTTCCACGCCCTCGGCGCTTTTCTGCGCGCCGACGATCAATTGCGGCACCCGCATGTACGGGTCGGAAAACTGCCAGAGCTTGAGCCCACCCGGGGACTGGGTAAGGCCCGGTGCAATATCAACTTCGCCATCGCGTACCGCCGCTTCCAGCTGCGCCACGTCCTGGAAATTGCGCCAGGTCAGTTCGACGTTCAGCGCCTTGCCCAACCACTGCATCAGCTCGACGTTGGTCCCGGACAACCGCTGCAAGCGCCGGTCGTATTGTGCATAGGGTGCCTGCAATACCAGGCCGACCCGCAATTGCGGGTGTTGCGCCAGCCACTGGCGCTGCTGTGCATTGAGCTGTGCGCCGTGGGTGGACGGCGCGGGCGCGGCCCACGACATCAAGGGAAGCCATAAACAGCCGATAACCCACAGGCAGCAAAAACGCATCATCGAAGTCTCATGCACTGACAAACACTGACCAACCCATTAGGCTGCCGGAAATACTTTCTGGTCATGGAATATCCGATGCCCTCTGTTTACCGCCTGGCATTGCCAGCATTGTGCCTGTCGCTGATCCTGCCAAGTGCGTTTTCTGTACAGGCTGACGAACCAGCACCCGCCGCCGCGGAGCAACCTGCCGGGGAAAAGCCCACCGAGCGCCAGCCTTTGCTCGAGCGTAGCCAGGAAGAGGCGAACGCACTGGAACGAAAAGTCCCACTCCAGGAGCAGCAACAACTGCAGACCGGCAGCGACACGTTCCTGGCGCTCTGGAAGCCGGCCAATACCAGCGAACCCAAGGGCGCCGTCATCATAATCCCCGGCGCCGGCGAAACGGCTGACTGGCCGCAAGTGGTCGGCCCGTTGCGTAAAAAGTTGCCTGACGTCGAATGGAGCAGCCTGAGTATCACCCTGCCGGACCTGCAAAGCGATGTCATCGCACCGCGCGTGGTGGAAGTTCCACCGGAGGTCAAGCCGGCTGACGCGGCCGCCGCGGCGCCGGATGCAACCACCGCGGCACCGATCGAACAGATTGCCGGGGGCGAGGCCGACGCGGTAGATCCGGCGATTGCGCAAACCGATGAAGAACACGCCAGGGCCGATGCCGAACGCATCTTCGCCCGTATCGATGCGGCCCTGGCCTACGCCGAGCAGCAAAGTGCCCGCAGCATCGTACTGCTGGGCCATGGCACCGGCGCCTATTGGGCGGCGCGTTACTTGAATGAAAAGCAGCCCGCGCAAATCGCACGCTTGGTGATGATCGCCGCCCAGACCCCGGCGACCGCCAAACCTGGCCTGGCGGAACTGACGCCCACCCTGAAAATACCGACGGCCGATATTTTCTACACGGACAAGCCACTGGATCGCAACGCGGCGCTGGAGCGCTTGCAAGCAAGCAAACGCCTGAAAGGCTCGACGTTCAGCCAGGTGTCCCTCAAGTCGGTGCCTGATTCAGCAGCCCAGCAGGAACAGGTGTTCCGGCGGGTTCGGGGTTGGTTGAATCCACAGAATCCAGGGAATTGAGGTTTGCACCGGCTCTTATGCCGGTGCGCACTCCCGTGGCGAGGGAGCTTGCTCCCGCTGGACTGCAAAGCAGTCCTGACTCCATCCGACACGGTCCGCCCGACACACCGCGTCAGACCGACTGCGACTGCTGTGCAGTCGAGCGGGAGCAAGCTCCCTCGCCACGGATGAATGGCTGACTAGCGAAAATCCCGCCGCTCGCGAATCAGCCGATAGGCGTTATGCAGTTCCCGGGTCTTGTCGGTGGCTTCGCGCACCTGCAACGGCGTTGCGCCGCTGCCGGCGATCTTGTCCGGATGATGACGACTGATCAGACGACGATAAGCCCGCTTGATCTGCGACGGTTCGCTGGTGGCCGAAACCCCCAACAGGCGCAGCGCCTCCTGATAAGTCACGCCGCTGTTGGGCAGCGACAACTTGTGCGGCTCATAATCAGTCGCCAACGCCTGGACCTGTTGCTGCGTCCACCCCAGCCACTTACCCCAGCGGGCAATCAATTCGCGCTCGCTTGTACCGGCACGCCCATCCGCGTAAACCATCCGCCAACAGGCTCTTAATACACCTTCGGCCGCATGGGGCTGCGTGGCAAGCCGCCGCAAATAACCGCGCAGGCGATCGCTCCCGGATTTACCCCGGTTGAACGCAGCGATGGCCCGGCGCTGCGCCGGTTCGCTCAGGTCCAACGCACGCATTTCCTGGCGCGCCTGTTGGATATGACCGTCAACCACACGGCCATCGCTTTTCGCCAAGCGCCCCAGCAACACGAACAACAATTCGTCGTTGCGCAACGCCGGGCGTCCACCCAGGCGTTCACGTACCTGCGCCCAATTTTGCAGGTTCAGGCGCCGATCCAGCGCTTGCCCCAACAAAGCACCAAGCATGGCCCCCGGGATGCTGGCGATGGCAAAGCCCGCCCCGGCTCCAATCAGAGTCCCTGGCCACCACATATCAACCGCTCGCTTCTATCAAGGTTTCGACCTGCGCCAAACGTTCATGAGTGCCGACATCGACCCAGTGTCCCTCCAGCCGTTCGCCACTGACGCGCCCCTCGGCCATGGCCTTGCGCAGCAGCGGCGCGAGCTTGAAAGCTCCATCCGAACAGCCTTCGAACAGCTGCGGGTGAATCACCGAGATGCCGCTGTAGGTCAGTTTGTCGGCAGCTTGGGCACTATCGTGAACCTTTGCATCGGCCAAGACGAAATCGCCGCCCGGGTGATGCTCGGGGTTATCCACCAGTACCAGGTGCGCCAGCCCTTCGAGGGGCCGGTGCAACGCGCTGAAATCGTAATCGGTCCAGACATCGCCGTTCACCACCACAAACGCTTCATCGCCCAATAGCGGCAGGGCGCGGAAGATACCACCGCCGGTTTCCAGCGGCTCGCCTTCCGGCGAGTAGCGGATGCTCACGCCAAACCGTGAGCCATCCCCCAGATGATCTTCGATCTGCTGACCGAGCCAGGCATGGTTGATCACGATCTGCGTGAACCCGGCCCGCGCCAGGGCTCGCAGGTGGTACTCGATCAAGGGAACGCCTGCCACGCGAATCAATGGCTTGGGTGTAGTGAGGGTCAGCGGGCGCATGCGCTCGCCCTTGCCCGCCGCCAGGATCATCGCCTTCATGCCGGGGCTCCGCTCGCTTGGCGCAGGCTCTGGAGGAGCTCCGCCAGAGGCGCCAGCTCAGGACGACGGGCCACGACCGCTTCTATATAAGCAAAGAAGCGCGGTACATCGCCGAGATAACGCGGCTTGCCATCACGGTGACAGATGCGCGCAAAGATCCCGATAACCTTCAGATGACGTTGTACGCCCATCAAGTCGCTGGCCCGCAGGAAGTCCTCGAGATCCGGCTGGACCGGTATGCCCAACGCGCCGGCCTGTTGCCAGTAATCCTCCAGCCAGCCGCGCACGCGCGCCTCGGGCCAACTGAGAAAGGCGTCCTTGAACAGACAAGTCACGTCATAGGTGACGGGGCCATAGACCGCGTCCTGGAAATCCAGCACGCCGGGATTCGGCACACTGAGCATCAGGTTGCGCGGCATATAGTCACGATGCACGAGCACTTTGGGCTGGGCCAGGGCGCTGTTGATCAATAAGTCGGACGCCTGCTGCCAGAGTTGCTGCTGGGCCGGATCGAACTCGATACCCAGCTCACGCTTGACGTACCACTCGGGGAACAGCTCCAGCTCGCGGCGCAGCAGCGCGACGTCATAGCTGGGCAATGGCGCGACCATCGGCAGTTGCTGGAAAGCCAGCAGCGCTTGCAGGGCATCGCGGAATAAATCGTCGGCATTTTCGCCGTCAATCACGTCCAGGTAGGTCTTGTTGCCCAGGTCATTGAGCAAAAGAAACCCGCGCTCAAGGTCTTCTGCATAAATTTTTGGCACGTTAATGCCGGATTTCGCCAGCAAAAAAGCGATATCCACGAAAGGTTTGCAGTTTTCCTGGGGCGGCGGCGCGTCCATCACGATCAGGCTGCGGCCTTCGCCTTCCCAGCGGAAATACCGCCGGAAACTCGCGTCGCTGCTGGCCGCGGTCAACGTGGCCGGGGGTACGGCACCCCAGCCCTGTTGAGCGAAAAGGGGCGGCAGTTGTTCATCGAGCCAAACTTTCAGGTGTTGCAGGCGTACATCTTGGTCGCGCATTACAAGGGTCTCCGACGGCCCTAGCCGTCAAGCGGGTCATGCTTTATTATCCAGCATCTTTTTCAGACCATCGAGAGGCGTGCGGCCCACACCGCGGGCAGATGGCACGCAGGAAGCCCGGACTAATAAGATGGCATTGAAATCCCCCGCGTTTCGTAAAAAATTTCCGTTGTTGGTCACCGGCAGTCTGCTGGCCCTGCAACCCCTGGCCTCTTCATTCGTCGTCGCGGCGCAGCAGTATGACTGCTCCGTCTCCGCTTCGGGTGCCTGGGACTGTTCGCCCAAGACGCCCGCCGCTGCCTTGCCGCCGCGTCCGGTGCACGATGGCAGTGCGGTTTCCGATAACGGCGAGGCTCCGGCCAATAGCGGTTCGAGCGAAGAAGCCGGCGAAAAGCCGATGCTCGTCACCGAAGCCAAAGGCCGCGGCCTGAAGTCGCGCAGTGCAGACTACAGCCACCTGGATTGGGTTCCACGCGAGAACCTCACTCCGGCGCAATTGGCTGAAACCGGTCCGTACTGCTCGGGTGCCTACATCGAGCCGACGCGTCCCGGCATGAACGACAAGACTGCTAAAAGTGACGCCCCGACCTTCCTCGGCGCCAAGGCTTCCCGCTACGAGCAGGAGCAGCAGGTGGCGACCCTGGCGGGCGACGTGGTCATGCGCCAGGGCAGCATGCAGGTGGAGGCCGACGAGGCCAGCCTGTACCAGGCCGAGAACCGTGGTGAGCTGAGCGGCAACGTGCGGGTTCGCGACAACGGTGCGCTGATCGTCGGCGACCACGCCGATGTGCAACTGGACACCGGTGAAGCCAAGGTCGACAACGCCGAATACGTGATGCACAAGTCGCGCATCCGCGGTAACGCGCTGTATGCCAAGCGTGCCGAAAACGCGATCATCCGCCTCAAGGACGGCACGTACACCACGTGCGAACCAAACAGCAACGCGTGGACGCTCAAGGGCAACAACATCACCCTGAACCCGGCCACCGGCTTCGGTACGGCGACCAACGTGACGTTGCGGGTCAAGGACATCCCCGTCCTGTACACGCCGTACATCTATTTCCCGATCGACGACCGTCGCCAGTCCGGCTTCCTGCCGCCGACCATTGGCAGCGGTAGCGACACCGGCTTTCTGCTGGTCACCCCGTACTACTTCAACCTGGCGCCGAACTACGATGCCACGTTGTACCCGCGCTACATGAGCAAGCGCGGCATGTTGATGGAAGGCGAATTCCGCTACCTGACCAAGTCCAGCGAAGGTCAGTTCGGCGCTGCGTACCTCAACGATGAGGATGACGATCGCAGCAAGCAGACCGACTACAGCAAGACCCGCTACATGTACAACTGGCAACACAAGGGTGGCCTGGATTCGCGCGTATCGACGGAAGTCGACTACACCAAGATCAGCGACCCCTACTACTTCCAGGATCTGCAGACCGACCAGATCGGCGTCGAGTCCAAGGACTTCGTGAACCAGCAGGGCGCGGTCAGCTATCGCGGCGACACCTTTACTGCACGTTTGAATGTGCAGGCCTATCAGATGGCAACCGTGTCCAACATAACCCCGTACGATCGCCTGCCGCAGATCACCTTCAATGGTGCCCTGCCGCAGCATCCGGGCGGGCTGGATTTTGCGTATAACACTGAGTTTGTGCGGTTTGATCGGGATTTGAGGACGGGGAACTACACAAACAAGGACGGCGACTCCAGCGAACTGTTCCTTGACGAAAACGTCAAGGGGCTGGCTCGCGCTACCGGCGACCGCATGAACCTGGCGCCGATTGTCAGCCTGCCAATGAACGCCAGCTATGGCTTCATCAAGCCATCGCTCAAGTACCAGTACACCCGGTATGACCTGGATCTGGATAATCAAGGCAAGCAGCAAATTGACGGTCAAAACGCCGAAGGCGACCGCCTGAACGGCACCTACAGTCGCAACCAGAGCCGTGGCGTACCAATCGCCAGCATCGACAGTGGCCTGTACTTCGACCGCAACACCCAGTGGTTCGGCAAGAACTATCGCCAGACCCTGGAGCCGCGCCTCTACTACCTCTACGTACCGGAGAAAGACCAGAGCGACATTCCGGTCTTCGATACCAGCGAAAGCACCTTCAACTATTCCTCGCTGTTCCGGGACAACCGCTTCACCGGCTCCGACCGCGTCGGCGACGAGAACAAGCTGTCCCTGGGCGTGACCAACCGCTGGATCGAAGAAAACGGCTTTGAACGCCAGCGCATCAGCGTCGGCCAGGCCCTGTACTTCAAGGACCGTGAAGTCCAGTTGCCGGGCATCGACGCAAGGACTCGCGAGGATGCGCATTCGAACGTCTCGCCTTACGCGCTGGAATACGAATACCGCTGGAACCGTGACTGGCGCACCACCGCCGACTACAACTGGGACCCGGACAGCCACAGCCCTCGCTCGGGCAGTGCGATGTTCCACTACCAGCCTGAAGACAACCCGAACAAGGTCATCAACGCCGGCTACCGCTACCGCAATGACCTGGTTCGTTACAACCAGAGCACCGGTCAGTGGCAAGTGGGCGGTGGCGACTACGGCACTCCAGGCCAGCCTGGCTACGTGAAGGACTACTACAAGATCAAGCAGCACGACTTCTCGGTCATCTGGCCGATCGTGCCGCAGTGGAACGCCATCAGCCGCTGGCAGTATGACTACAACCGCAATCGGACCCTGGAAGCCTTCGGCGGTTTCGAGTACGACAACTGCTGCTGGAAACTGCGCCTGATCAACCGTTACTGGGTTGCCTATGACGAATTCAGTCAGGAAGCTCCGGAAAACGAAAAAGGCGACCACGGCGTCTTCCTCCAAATTGTTCTGAAGGGACTCGGCGGCCTCACTGGCGCCAAGGTAGAGAGCTTCCTCGACAAAGGCATCCAAGGTTATCGTGAACGTGAAGACCAAGCTTTCTGATTGTCTGCGCCCGCTGATGCTGGGCGCGCTGTTCCTGGGTACCGCGGCCAACGCCGCGGTGCAGTCCATCGATAAAGTGGTGGCCATCGTCGACAACGACGTGGTCATGCAGAGCCAGCTGGACCAGCGTGTCCATGAAGTGCAGCAAACCATCGCCAAGCGCGGTGGCGGCCTGCCTCCACCGGGCGTGCTGGACCAACAGGTGCTCGAACGCCTGATTGTCGAAAACCTGCAGTTGCAGATCGGTGAACGCTCCGGCATTCGCATCACCGATGAGGAGCTGAACCAGGCCGTCGGCACTATTGCCCAGCGCAATAACATGACCATCGACCAGTTCCGCGCCGCCCTGGCTCGCGACGGCCTGTCCTACGATGATGCCCGCGACCAGATCCGCCGCGAAATGGTCATCAGCCGTGTGCGTCAGCGCCGTGTGGCCGAACGCATCCAGGTGTCCGAGCAGGAAGTGAAGAATTTTCTTGCGTCCGACCTGGGCAAGATGCAGCTTTCCGAAGAACTGCACCTGGCCAATATCCTGATCCCGACCCCGGAAAGCGCCAACTCCGAGGCGATCCAGAGCGCTTATCGCCAGGCAATGGACGTCTACCAACAGCTCAAGCAGGGTGCCGACTTCGGTCAACTGGCCGTCGCCCGCTCGGCCAGCGAAAACGCCCTGGAAGGCGGCGACATGGGTTGGCGCAAGCCCGCTCAGTTGCCACCTCCATTCGACCGCGAGCTGAGTGCCATGGCGGTAGGCGATATTACCCAGCCAGCGCGC
Source organism: Pseudomonas sp. RGM2987 (assembly GCF_022952855.1). Taxonomy (GTDB): domain Bacteria; phylum Pseudomonadota; class Gammaproteobacteria; order Pseudomonadales; family Pseudomonadaceae; genus Aquipseudomonas. The sequence goes on from NZ_JALJDX010000204.1 coordinate 10,658, forward strand.
ACGCCTGGCGGCTTCATCATTCTCAAGGTGTTGGAGAAACGCGGTGGCGGCACCCAGGTGCGTGACGAGGTGCATGTCCGCCATATCCTGATCAAGCCAAGTGAAATCCGCAGCGAAGCCGAGACCAAGCGCCTGGCGGAAAAACTCTACGACCGCATCGAAGCGGGCGAAGATTTCGCCGAGCTGGCAAAAAGCTTTTCCGAAGATCCGGGTTCGGCCCTTAACGGCGGCGACCTGAACTGGGTTGATCCGAACGCGCTGGTGCCCGAGTTCCGCCAGGTCATGGCCCAGACGCCACAAGGCCAGTTGTCCAAGCCGTTCAAGAGTCCTTATGGCTGGCACGTGCTGGAAGTCCTTGGCCGTCGCGCCACCGACAGCACGACCCAGGCGCGTGAGCAACAAGCGATGACTGTATTGCGTAACCGCAAATACGACGAAGAGCTGCAAACCTGGCTGCGTCAGATTCGCGACGAAGCCTACGTTGAAATCAAACTTCCTGGTGCAGACCAGGCCGCGCAGTGAAACCCAAGCGCTTTGCGCTGACGCCCGGCGAGCCTGCCGGCATCGGTCCCGACCTGTGCCTGCTGCTCGCCTCGCAACCCCAGCCACATCCCCTGATTGCCATCACCAGCCGCGACCTGCTCCTCGAACGGGCCGCGCAGCTGGGGCTGGTCGTCGACCTGCTGCCGGTGACGCCCGATGCCTGGCCTGATGCCCCGGCGCCCGCCAACAGCCTGTATGTCTGGGATACGCCGCTGGGCGCTCCGGTCATCACCGGGCAGCTGGACAAGGCTAACGCCGCATTCGTCCTGCAAACCCTGAGCCGTGCCGGCCAGGGCTGCCTGGAGGGTACGTTCGCCGGCATGATCACCGCGCCGGTCCACAAGGGCGTGATCAACGAATCCGGGATCGCCTTTTCCGGGCATACTGAATTCCTCGCAGACCTGACCCACACCGCCCAGGTGGTGATGATGCTCGCCACCCGCGGCCTGCGCGTCGCCCTGGTGACCACTCACCTGCCCTTGCGCGACATCGCCGACGCCATCACTCCAGATCGCCTGGAGCGGGTTACCCGTATCCTGCACGCCGACCTGCAAAACAAATTCGGCATCGCCCGGCCGCGTATCCTGGTGTGCGGGCTCAATCCCCATGCCGGCGAAGGCGGACACCTGGGCCGCGAAGAAATCGACATCATAGAACCTACATTGGAGCGCTTGCGCAGCGAGGGCATGGACCTGCGTGGCCCGCTGCCTGCCGACACTCTGTTTACCCCCAAATATCTGGAGCACTGCGACGCGGTGCTGGCGATGTACCACGACCAGGGCCTGCCCGTGCTGAAGTACAAAGGCTTCGGCGCGGCGGTCAACGTGACCCTGGGCCTGCCGATCATCCGCACTTCCGTGGACCATGGCACCGCCCTGGACCTGGCGGGCAGCGGCAAGATCGATACCGGCAGCCTGCAAGTCGCGCTGGAAACCGCCTACCAGATGGCCGAGACCCGTTTATGACTGAGCAATACCAACACCGCGCGCGCAAGCGCTTCGGCCAGAACTTTTTGCATGACGCCGGCGTGATCGATCGCATCCTGCGCTCCATCAATGCCAAGTCCGGCGACCGCATGCTGGAAATCGGCCCTGGCCAGGGCGCCTTGACCGAAGGCCTGCTCGACAGCGGTGCGCAGCTGGATGTGGTGGAACTGGACAAAGACCTGGTGCCGATCCTCAACCAGCAGTTTGCTGACAGAAGCAATTTCAATCTGCACCAGGGCGACGCGCTGAAATTCGACTTCAACAGCCTGGACGCCGCGCCGAACAGCCTGCGGGTGGTCGGGAATCTTCCGTACAACATCTCGACGCCGCTGATCTTCCACCTGCTGAGCAATGCCGGACTGATCCGTGACATGCACTTCATGCTGCAAAAAGAAGTGGTCGAGCGTCTCGCCGCGGGCCCCGGCGGCGGTGATTGGGGCCGGCTGTCGATCATGGTCCAGTATCATTGCCGGGTCGAACACCTGTTCAACGTCGGCCCGGGGGCATTCAACCCTCCGCCCAAGGTCGACTCAGCTATCGTCCGCCTGGTTCCTCACGCCATCCTCCCGCATCCGGCCAAGGATCATCGCCTGCTGGAGCGCGTAGTGCGCGAAGCGTTCAACCAGCGCCGCAAGACCCTGCGCAATACCTTGAAGCTGTTGCTCAGCAGCGCCGAAATCGAATCTGCCGGCGTCGACGGCAGCCTGCGCCCCGAGCAGTTGGACCTGGCAGCATTCGTGCGCCTGGCCGACAAGCTCAGCGATCAGCTCGCGTCAAAAGCCGAGGCCAACTGACGGCACTCGTGATCGGGTAGGATGCCACTCTGGTCTACTACCCGATACTTGGCCTAGACTGATGCCATCAGTGACCCGCGTCCCGCTTCGTTCTTAAGGCCTTTTGCATGTCCGATCCTCGCTACCAGGTCGACGTCAGCGTCACCACCCGCTATCTGACCGAACAGTCCCAACCTGAGCACAACCGTTTCGCTTTCGCCTACAGCATTACCGTACGCAATAACGGCTCCTTGCCGGCCAGGCTGCTGTCGCGGCATTGGGTCATTACCGACGGTGACGGCCATGTCGAAGAAGTGCGCGGTGAAGGGGTCGTCGGCCAGCAGCCGCTGATCGACGCCGGTCAAAGCCACAGCTACAGCAGCGGCACCGTGATGACCACCCGGGTCGGCACGATGCAAGGCACCTACCAGATGCTGGCCGAAGACGGCAAACGCTTCGATGCCGTCATCAAGCCTTTTCGCCTGGCGGTACCCGGGGCCCTGCACTGATGGCCACGTATGCGGTCGGCGACCTGCAGGGCTGTCTCGACCCGCTCAAGTGCCTGCTGGAGCGAGTCGCCTTCGACCCGCAGCAAGACACGCTGTGGCTGGTGGGGGACCTGGTCAACCGTGGCCCGCAATCGCTCGAGACGTTGCGCTTTCTCTACAACATCCGCCAGTCGCTGGTGTGCGTGCTCGGCAACCACGACCTGCACCTGCTGGCAGCCTGGCGAAACATCGAGCGGCTGAAGAAATCCGATACGCTCAGTGAAATACTGGCGGCCCCCGATTGCGTCGAGCTGCTGGAATGGCTGCGTCAGCAGAAACTCATGCACTACGACGAGCAGCGCAACCTGGCACTGGTGCACGCGGGCATTGCGCCCCAGTGGTCGTTGCGCAAGGCCCTCAAGTGCGCGGCCGAGGTCGAACAGGCGCTGCGCGACGACAATCTGTTCGGGCCCTACCTGGATGGCATGTACGGCAACGAACCGGTCAAGTGGGACAACGACCTTACCGGCGTAGCCCGTCTTCGGGTCATTACCAACTACTTCACCCGCATGCGCTTCTGCACCCGCGACGGCAAGCTCGACCTCAAGGGCAAGGAAGGCATCGAGACCGCACCGCCCGGCTATGCCCCCTGGTTCAAGCACAAAGAGCGCAAGACCCGAAGCCTCAAGATCATTTTCGGCCACTGGGCGGCGCTTGAAGGCCAATCCGACGAACCCGGGGTCATCGCCCTCGACACCGGTTGCGTGTGGGGCAGTGCGATGACGTTAATGAACGTCGACAGCGGCGAGCTATTGCGTTGCGATTGCAACGAACAGGGCCGCCCCAAACCCCATAATCCCTCGACCACCGCACCATCGCCGGCCCGTACAGCCGTCTGACCGGTGCTGGCTACAGGAGCCCCACATGTCCGCATTCAAACGCATTCCCCCGGAACAGGCCCAGGCCCTGCGCGAGCAAGGCGCAGTCGTCGTCGATGTCCGCGACCCGGCGACTTTTGCCGCCCTGCACATCAGCGGCTCCACGCATCTGGATAACCATTCCATCGCCGATTTCATCCGCGCCGCCGACCTCGACGCCCCTGTCGTGGTGGTCTGCTATCACGGCAATTCCAGCCAGAGCGCAGCCGCTTACCTGGTCAGCCAGGGCTTTACCGACGTCTACAGCATGGACGGCGGTTTCGAGCTGTGGCGCACGATTTATCCCGGCGAAACAGCGCAAGCCACAGCGGAATAATTTTTTCATGTTGCCCCAGCCCGCGTGAACCGTGGGCTAGAGCGACAGCAGACGAACGGTCTGCCACAACTAATTACGTATTCCACCTTTACCTCCCGGATTCCGAACTATCCTTAGCCTCAGGCCATCCAAAACAGGGGAGAGCCGGTACACCGGCGCGCGGGTCATCGGGAGTCAGCTTTCAGGAACCTGTAATCCTGGAAGTATTCTGGGGGGTAAACGGCAACTGGGTTCCCAGCGGCTGTCCAGCATCGACTGATAGATCCGACACCGGCTCCACGTATCGAGCGAGGTGACGTCATGAGTATTTTTAGCCACTTCCAGCAACGTTTCGAGTCCACGCGGCAGGAGGAATACTCGCTGCAGGAATACCTCGAACTCTGCAAGCAGGACCGCAGTGCCTATGTGTCGGCTGCGGAGCGTCTGTTGCTGGCAATCGGAGAACCGGAGCTGCTGGACACCTCGACCAATTCGAGGCTCTCGCGGATCTTTTCCAACAAGGTGATTCGCCGCTATCCGGCCTTTGCTGACTTCCATGGGATGGAAGAGTGCATCGAACAGATCGTGTCCTATTTCCGCCATGCCGCCCAAGGCCTGGAAGAGAAGAAACAGATCCTTTATCTGCTGGGCCCGGTGGGTGGCGGTAAATCGTCCCTGGCCGAGAAACTCAAACAACTGATCGAGAAAGTGCCCTTCTACGCCATCAAGGGCTCACCGGTTTTCGAGTCGCCCCTGGGGCTGTTCAACGCCACTGAGGACGGCGCGATCCTCGAGGAAGACTTCGGTATTCCCCGGCGCTATCTCAACACCATCATGTCGCCATGGGCCACCAAGCGCCTGGCCGAGTTCGGCGGCGACATCAGCCAGTTCCGGGTGGTCAAGCTCTACCCGTCGATCCTCAACCAGATCGCGGTCGCCAAGACCGAACCCGGGGACGAGAACAACCAGGATATCTCGGCACTGGTGGGCAAGGTCGATATCCGCAAGCTCGAAGAATTTCCACAGAACGATGCCGATGCCTACAGTTACTCGGGTGCACTGTGCCGGGCCAACCAGGGCCTGATGGAATTCGTCGAGATGTTCAAGGCGCCCATCAAAGTGCTGCACCCTTTGCTGACCGCCACCCAGGAAGGCAACTACAACAGTACCGAAGGCCTGGGGGCCATTCCCTTCACCGGGATCCTGCTGGCCCACTCCAATGAATCGGAATGGCACACCTTCCGCAATAACAAGAACAACGAAGCGTTCATCGACCGGATCTATATCGTCAAGGTGCCGTACTGCCTGCGGGTCAGCGATGAGGTGAAGATCTACGACAAACTGCTGTTCAACAGCTCGCTGTCCAAGGCCCATTGCGCGCCAGACACCCTGAAGATGCTCGCCCAGTTCACCGTGCTGTCGCGCCTCAAGGAGCCGGAAAACTCTAACATCTATTCGAAGATGCGCGTGTATGACGGTGAAAACCTCAAGGACACCGATCCGAAGGCCAAGTCGATCCAGGAATACCGCGACAACGCCGGGGTCGATGAAGGGATGAACGGTCTGTCGACACGTTTCGCGTTCAAGATCCTGTCCAAGGTCTTCAACTTTGACCCGCACGAAATCGCCGCCAACCCGGTGCACCTGCTGTACGTGCTGGAGCAGCAGATCGAGCAGGAACAGTTCCAGGCCGAAACCCGCGAGCGCTACTTGCGCTTCCTCAAGGAATACCTGGCGCCGCGCTACATCGAATTCATCGGCAAGGAAATCCAGACCGCGTACCTGGAGTCCTACAGCGAGTACGGCCAGAACATCTTCGACCGCTACGTGCTGTACGCGGACTTCTGGATCCAGGACCAGGAATACCGCGACCCGGAAACCGGCGAAATCCTCAACCGCGTCGCCCTCAACGAAGAGCTGGAGAAAATCGAGAAGCCGGCCGGCATCAGCAATCCGAAGGATTTCCGCAACGAAATCGTCAACTTCGTGCTGCGTGCCCGGGCCAACAACAACGGCAAGAACCCCACCTGGCTCAGCTATGAAAAGCTGCGGGTGGTCATCGAGAAGAAAATGTTCTCCAACACCGAAGACCTGCTGCCCGTCATCAGCTTCAACGCCAAGGCCAGCAAGGAGGACCAGCAAAAACACAACGACTTCGTTACACGCATGGTCGAACGTGGCTACACCGACAAACAGGTACGGCTGCTCTCCGAGTGGTACCTGCGGGTCCGCAAATCGCAATAAGCAGCGGCAAGCTTCTAGCGACAGGCTGCAAGGGACGGCGTTGAGCCCCAGGCTCGACGCCACCTGCCTTGCAGCTTGAGGCTAACGACTTGAAGCTCCCCCGGAGGGGCCTATGAGCTATGTGATCGACCGACGCCTTAATGGCAAGAACAAGAGCACGGTAAACCGCCAGCGTTTTCTGCGGCGTTACCGTGACCACATCAAGAAGGCCGTTGAAGAGGCGGTCAGCCGGCGTTCCATTACCGACATGGAACACGGTGAACAGATCAGTATTCCCGGTCGCGATATCGACGAACCGGTGCTTCACCATGGCCGCGGCGGCAAACAGACCGTCGTACATCCCGGCAACAAGGAATTCACCAGCGGCGAACACATCCCCCGACCGCAGGGCGGTGGCGGCGGCAAGGGGCCCGGCAAGGCCGGCAACTCCGGCGAGGGCATGGATGAGTTCGTATTCCAGATTACCCAGGAAGAATTCCTGGAATTCATGTTCGAGGACCTGGAGCTGCCGAACCTGGTCAAGCGCAACCTGACCGGCACCGACACCTTCAAGACCGTGCGCGCGGGCATCAGCAATGAAGGCAATCCCTCGCGCATCAACATCATTCGTACCCTGCGCTCGGCCCACGCCAGGCGCATCGCGCTGTCAGGCAGCAGCCGGGCCAAACTGCGTGAAGCCAAAGAGGAATTGGCACGTCTGAAGCGTGAAGAACCCGACAACTTTGGCGATATTCAGGACCTGGAAGCGGAAATCGAGAAACTCAGCGCACGCATCCACCGTGTTCCGTTCCTGGATACCTTCGACCTCAAGTACAACCTGCTGGTCAAGCAACCCAACCCCAGCTCCAAGGCGGTGATGTTCTGCCTGATGGACGTTTCCGGCTCCATGACCCAGGCCACCAAGGACATCGCCAAGCGTTTCTTCATCCTTCTGTACCTGTTCCTGAAACGCAACTACGACAAGATCGACGTGGTGTTCATCCGCCACCACACCAGCGCCAGGGAAGTGGATGAAGAAGAGTTCTTCTACTCCAGGGAGACCGGCGGCACGATCGTCTCCAGCGCCTTGAAACTGATGCAGGAGATCATGGCCGAGCGTTATCCGGCCAACGAGTGGAATATCTATGCCGCGCAGGCATCGGACGGTGACAACTGGAACGACGACTCGCCGATCTGCCGCGACATTCTGATCAACCAGATCATGCCGTTCGTCCAGTACTACACCTATGTGGAAATTACTCCACGGGAACACCAGGCGTTGTGGTACGAATATGAGCGGATTGCCGAAGCCTTCAGCGACACATTTGCCCAACAGCAATTGGTCTCGGCCGGGGATATCTACCCGGTCTTCCGTGAACTCTTCCAGCGCAGGTTAGTGATATGACCGCCAAAAAAGAGCAGAAGCGCCAGCCCATTTCCACCGGCTCCGAATGGACGTTCGAGCTGATCCAGGCCTACGACCGCGAAATCAGCCGTATCGCGGACCGCTATGCACTAGATACCTACCCCAACCAGATCGAGGTCATTACCGCCGAGCAGATGATGGACGCCTACGCGTCGGTCGGCATGCCGTTGGGCTATCACCACTGGTCCTACGGCAAGCACTTCCTCAGCACCGAGAAATCCTACAGTCGCGGTCAGATGGGGCTGGCCTATGAGATCGTGATCAACTCCGACCCTTGCATCGCCTACCTGATGGAAGAAAACACCATCTGCATGCAGGCGCTAGTGGTGGCGCACGCCTGCTACGGACACAACAGCTTCTTCAAGGGTAACTACCTGTTCCGCACCTGGACCGACGCCAGCTCGATCATTGATTACCTGGTATTCGCCAAGCAATACATCATGCAATGCGAGGAGCGCCACGGCATTGATGCAGTCGAGGATCTGCTGGACTCCTGCCACGCCCTGATGAACTACGGTGTGGACCGCTACAAACGGCCGTATCCGATTTCCGCCGAAGAAGAACGTCGGCGTCAGAAGGACCGGGAAGAGCACCTGCAGAAACAGATCAACGACCTGTGGCGCACCATTCCCAAGGGCGCGGACAAGTACAACGAGAAGGACAATGCACGTTTTCCCGCCGAACCCCAGGAAAACATCCTCTATTTCATTGAAAAACATGCGCCGCTGCTAGAGCCATGGCAGCGGGAAATCGTGCGCATCGTGCGCAAGATCGCCCAGTACTTTTATCCACAACGCCAGACCCAGGTCATGAACGAAGGCTGGGCTACGTTCTGGCACTACACCCTGATGAACGACCTGTACGACGAAGGCCTGGTCACCGACGGCTTCATGATGGAGTTCCTGACGTCCCACACCAGCGTGGTGTTCCAGCCGGGCTTCGACAGCCCGTATTACAGCGGCATCAACCCATACGCACTGGGTTTCGCCATGTATCGCGACATACGGCGCATGTGTGAGGACCCCACCGAAGAGGATCGCCGCTGGTTTCCGGAAATTGCCGGCTCCGACTGGTTGTCCACGATCAAGTTCGCCATGAGCAGCTTCAAGGACGAAAGCTTCATCCTGCAGTACCTCTCGCCGAAGGTGATCCGCGACCTGAAGCTGTTCAGCATCCTCGATGACGATCAGAAAGATGACCTGTTGGTGCCCGCCATCCATGATGAGGGCGGCTACCGCATCATCCGCGAAACCCTGGCGGCGCAATACAACCTGGGCAACCGCGAGCCCAATGTGCAGATCTACAGCATTGACCGTCGGGGAGATCGCTCACTGACGCTGCGACACCAGGCACACAACCGTAAACCGTTGGGTGATTCCACCGATGAAGTGCTCAAACACCTGCATCGCCTCTGGGGGTTCGATATTCATCTGGAGACCCTGCAAGGCGACCAGGTCATGAAAACCCACCACGTACCGCCCAGAAACGAACAAGCCGAAGGAGACTATGGCCGTCTGGATCTGGCCGTCATCCACCTCTGATCCCGTTTCCGCCTCCGAACGTCCGGCGCAAAGGTTATCCTGTCGGACCAACGGAGGTTTTTTATGCAGATCTATAAAGTCGGCGGCGCCGTTCGCGATCGCCTGCTGGGCATTCCCGTCACAGATATCGACCGGGTCGTGGTGGGTGCCACCGCCGAGCAAATGCTCGCCTTGGGTTTTCGCCCCGTGGGGGCTGACTTTCCAGTCTTCCTCGACCCGAAGACTGGCGAGGAATACGCCCTTGCCCGCACCGAACGCAAAAGCGGCCGAGGCTATGGCGGCTTCGTATTCCATGCCAGTCCTGACGTGACCCTCGAGCAAGACCTGATCCGCCGGGACTTGACGATCAACGCCATGGCCGAAGACGACCATGGCAACCTGACGGATCCCTACAACGGCCAGCGCGACCTTGACGCCCGGGTGCTTCGCCACGTTTCCCCGGCTTTCGCCGAAGATCCACTCCGAGTCCTGCGGGTTGCCCGCTTTGCCGCGCGCTACGCGCCGCTGGGTTTCAAGGTCGCGGAGGAAACCCTGGAGTTGATGCGCCAGCTCAGTGACTCCGGCGAACTGCAAGCGTTGACCGCCGAACGCAGCTGGAAGGAAATCTCCCGCGCCCTGATGGAAAACCAACCACAGGTTTTTATCCAGGTACTGCGTGACTGCACAGCCCTCAAGGTCCTGATGCCCGAGGTCGACGCGCTGTTCGGCGTACCGCAACCTGAGGCGCATCACCCGGAAATCGACACCGGCGTCCACACCCTGAGCGTGCTGGAGCAGGCTGCCCTGCACCGTCAACCGCTGACGGTTCGTTGGGCGTGCCTGCTCCACGACTTGGGGAAAGGCCTGACACCCGAGCATGAATGGCCGCGCCACATCGCCCACGAACACACGGGGCTGAAGCCGATCAAGGCAGTCAACGAGCGCTTCAAGGTGCCACGCGACTGCCAGGAACTGGCACTATTGGTCGGCCAATATCACACCCATGGTCATCGTGCGCTGGAGTTGAAAGCGTCCACGCTGCTTGAGCTGCTGCAAAGTTTCGACGTGTATCGCCGCCCCCAGCGCTTCGAGGAATTCATCGCCGCCTGTGAGATGGATGCGCGTGGGCGCAAAGGGCTGGAGGAGCGGAGTTATCCACAGGCGGACTATTTGCGTGGCGCGGCAGCCGCAGCGCGCGCTGTGGCCGTGCAGCCGTTGCTGGAGAAAGGGTTCAAGGGGCCGGAACTGGGCGAGGCGCTCAAGCGCGAGCGGCTCAGGGCGTTGAAGGCGTACAAGGAAGCGGCGGGCTGATGGGGAGCGCTGTGCCAGTTGGCATCTTTGGCGCATGCATCACCGTAATCGCGAGCAGGCTCGCTCCCACAGGGTTTGCGGTGGATGAAATCCTGAGACCACCCTCGTCAATGTGGGAGCGAGCCTGCTCGCGATGGCGTCAGGAAGGACGCAGCAGTTCCAACGGCGTCAGTTGCCGGCCTCGCCATTCGAAAGCCACCGGCGCCAGCACCTGGTCGATCTGTGATTCTTCCCACAAAGCGGCGAAGCCTTTGCCCACGCCTGGGTGAATCCGATCCGGCGCGATCAACGATAACGGCCACAGGACGAAAGCATTCTTGAGAATTTCTGCGCGCGGCAGCACCAGCCCATCGAAGTTGCCGACCTGTTCGCCGTACAGCAACACGTCGATGTCCAGCGGCAGCCCCTTGCGGTCAGGTGCATAACGGCCATTGTCCGCCTCGATGAACTTGAGGCGACGATCCAGCTCCATCAGCGGCAGGTCGGTGAACGCCGACACGACAAAGTTGAAGAACGGCCCACTCTTGATGCCCACCGGCTGGCTCTCGAACACCGCCGAACAACGCATATCCGAAAGGAAACCCGCCAGGGCTTCAAGCCCGGCGCGCAAATGGGTTTCACGCTCGATATTGCTGCCGAGCCCGAGAAAAACCTGAGTCAGCGACATCCGCGCTCGATCTCCACGCCTACTCCACTGGCGGCCGGAACAGCGCCAGGCTTGGTCACTTTCAGGCGCAGCCAGGTGATCTTGAACTCGTCCATCAGTTCCTGGGCCAGTCGCTCGGCAAAGGTCTCGACCAGTTGAAACTGCGCCTGCGCGGCAAACGCCTGGATGCGCGACGATACGCTGGCATAGTCGAGTGCCAGGGTCAGGTCATCACCCGCCGCAGCCGGACGGTTATCCCAGGCAAAACTCAGATCAAGCCGCAGACACTGTCGGATGCCTCGCTCCCAGTCATAGGCACCGATGACGGTGTCGACTTCCAGGCCCTCGATAAACACTCTGTCCAACACTCTTCTCCGCAGCACGACAAGGGCGCAATGCGCCGTTAGAATCAGGGCGTCCTCGCCCGGAATAGTTAGCATGTTTTGGTCACTGGCGATTCTCGCCTACCTGCTCGGCTCGCTGTCCTTCGCCATTTTGCTCAGCCGCCTGACCGGTCGCCCGGATCCGCGAATGAGTGGCTCGGGCAATGCCGGCGCCACCAACATGCTGCGCCTGGCCGGACGCAAACTGGCTGTCCTGACCCTGCTTGGTGACCTCTGCAAAGGCCTTGTACCCGTATTGATCGCCAGCCTTGCAGGGCTCTCATTGCAACAACAGGCCTGGATCGGCGTATGCGCCGTCATCGGTCACCTGTTCCCGCTGTACTTCCGCTTTCGTGGCGGCAAGGGTGTCGCCACTGCCGCCGGCATGTTGCTGGGGCTGTATCCGCCCGCGGCCCTGCTGGCAGTATGCGCCTGGCTACTGACGTTCTACCTCACCCGCACCAGCTCGCTGGCCGCATTGATTGCCACACCGCTGACCCTGCCGCTGCTGGCCTGGCAGGAACCGGCGGCCTTGCTGCCGATGACCGCACTGGTTGCACTGATCGTCTGGCGTCACCGGGGCAATCTACGCGACCTGTTCGCCGGGCGCGAACGGCATTTCTAAATGATCGTCACAACGGCGACAGCTGCTCCATGGGCCAGCGCGCCTGGACGCTGATCGCCAGGCTTTCCCGCTGGCCGGCCTTCAAGCGCTGGCAGCCGGCGAAGGCGATCATTGCGCCGTTATCGGTACAGAACTGCGGCCTGGCGTAGAACACATCGCCCTTCATGTCGCCGAGCATTTTCTCCAGCGAGACCCGCAAGGCCTTGTTCGCACTCACGCCACCGGCAATCACCAGACGCTTGAGCCCGGCCTGTTTCAACGCTCGCTTGCACTTGATGGTCAAAGTCTCCACCACGGCCTGCTGGAACGCCAGCGAGATGTCGCAACGGGCTTGCTCGCTGTCGTCCCCGGCGCTGACGCATTGCTGCCAAGTGTTCAAAGCGAAGGTCTTCAGGCCGCTGAAGCTGAAATCCAGGCCCGGGCGATCACACATCGGACGCGGGAATACGAAACGTCCTTCAACCCCCTGGGTTGCAAGCCGTGAAATTTCCGGCCCGCCAGGATAATTGAGGCCCATCATTTTCGCGGTTTTGTCGAAGGCTTCACCGGCGGCATCGTCGAGGGTTTCACCGAGCAACTCGTAATGGCCGATTCCGTCGACCCGAATGAGCTGTGTGTGACCACCTGATACCAACAAAGCGACGAACGGAAACTCGGGCGGTTGCGACTCCAGCATCGGCGCCAGCAGGTGACCTTCCATATGGTGCACGCCGAGGGCTGGAATACCCCAGGCAAACGCCAGCGCCTGGGCACAGGATGCGCCTACCAGCAGCGCGCCCACCAGCCCCGGGCCGGCGGTGTAGGCAATGGCATCGATCTCGGTCGGCACACAGCCGCCTTCGGCCAGGACCTGACGGATCAAGGGCAGCATGCGCTTGACGTGATCGCGGGAGGCGAGCTCGGGGACCACCCCGCCGTAGGCACGATGCAGGTCGATCTGGCTGAACAGCGCATCGGCCAGCAGGCCGCGCTCACTGTCGTAAAGTGCGACACCGGTTTCGTCGCAGGAGGTTTCTAATCCCAGTACTAGCATGGGTCTGCGCCTTGTAGAGGCTGAATTCGAAGGCGCGCATAATAGTCGCCGCGTGATGCCCCGACCAGCGGTTTTCGATCAGAGGCTTTGCATTCCGAGCGTTGAGGGGTTAACATCCGCAACCCTTAAAAACCGACGTCTTCAAGTGCTCTTTTGCCGCGAGGATGTTGACCCCGGTAATGAATGAAGGTAGCTCTGGATGCCAGCCGTCAAAGTAAAAGAGAACGAACCCTTCGACGTAGCTCTGCGTCGTTTCAAGCGCTCCTGCGAAAAAGCCGGTGTTCTGGCTGAAGTTCGTAGCCGCGAATTCTACGAGAAGCCGACTTCTGAGCGTAAGCGCAAAGCAGCAGCCGCTGTTAAGCGTCACGCCAAGAAAGTTCAGCGCGAACAGCGCCGCGCCGTACGTCTGTACTAATACACAGACGTCCGTAGCAAGCTTCTGCCAAGCCCGGCCCTCAAGCCGGGCTTATGGCATTTGCGGAATAACGCTTGATGCTTCACCGTCAAAGCCGCAGACGCGACCAAGACAACCTGTTTCACCGCGTCAGACCTGGCTTCTCGCCAGCGGTGCACGTCTTTTCTGACGAGCCTTCCAAGGCTGCTGACGAGCACACCCTGATTCCTCTAACGACGATCAGCCCAAGGCACCTGCCTGCGTGCCCGCTTCATGAGCTATCCGAGGCCCGACCGGCCGTTACCGGACTCAGCGCAACACATTCAAACAGTCGAATACTGATCGTCATTAACGTCAGTGGATTATCGGCAGATACACTTCCCGACAGCGATACTGCAGACAACCCGGTCGAGCCACCGTTTTAACGTGCCTCAAGACCAGGGACCGATGACCCCTGCTGATTTCGGGCCTTATTTCGCGCAGTGATGATGAGAACGCCATGGCCGGGCTGATTCCCCAGAGCTTTATTGACGACCTCCTGAACCGCACCGACATCGTCGACGTGGTCAGCTCTCGCCTGCAAATGAAGAAAGCGGGCAAGAACTACACGGCCTGCTGCCCGTTTCACAAAGAGAAAACCCCGTCCTTCAGCGTCAGCCCCGACAAGCAGTTCTACTATTGCTTCGGCTGCGGCGCCGGCGGCAATGCCCTCGGTTTCATCATGGACCACGACAACCTGGACTTCCCCCAGGCTGTCGAAGAACTGGCCAAAGCCGCCGGCATGGAGATCCCCCGCGAGGAAAGCGGTCGCCAGCACAAGCCGCGTCAACCGACCGACTCGCCGCTCTACCCGCTGCTGACAGCAGCCGCCGATTTTTATCGCCAGGCCCTCAAGAGCCATCCGGCCCGCAAGGCTGCGGTGGACTATCTCAAGGGCCGCGGCCTGACCGGCGAAATCGCCCGGGACTTTGGCCTGGGCTTCGCCCCGCCCGGCTGGGACAACCTGTACAAGCACCTGAGCAGCGACACGTTGCAACAGCGGGCCATGATCGACGCCGGCCTGCTGATCGAGAATGCCGAGACCGGCAAACGCTACGACCGCTTCCGTGACCGGGTGATGTTTCCGATCCGCGACACACGTGGGCGGATCATCGCCTTTGGTGGTCGGGTACTCGGCGATGACAAGCCTAAATACCTGAACTCCCCGGAAACGCCGGTATTCCATAAAGGCCAGGAACTCTATGGCCTGTACGAAGTGCGCAAGAACAACCGCAACCTCGATGAAATCATCGTCGTCGAAGGCTACATGGACGTGATTGCCCTGGCCCAGCAAGGCCTGCGCAATGCCGTCGCGACCCTCGGCACGGCCACCAGCGAAGAGCACATGAAGCGCCTGTTTCGCGTGGTTCCCAGCGTGCTGTTCTGCTTTGACGGCGACCAGGCCGGGCGTAATGCCGCCTGGCGTGCGCTGGAAGCGACATTGCCCTGCCTGCAGGATGGGCGACGGGCACGCTTTCTGTTCCTGCCCGAGGGCGAGGATCCGGACACCCTGGTGCGCTCCGAAGGCACCGATGCGTTCCGCGCGCGGATCAACCAGCATGCGCAACCGTTGGCCGATTATTTTTTCCAGCAATTGACCGAAGAGGCCGATCCGCGCTCCCTCGAAGGCAAGGCCCACATGGTCACGCTCGCGGCGCCGTTGATCGACAAAGTGCCCGGCGCCAACCTGCGCACGCTAATGCGTCAGCGCCTGACCGAGATCACCGGGCTCAACAGCGAAGCGGTCAATCAATTGGCGCACAGCGCCCCGCCGGAGGCGCCGCCGGCCTACGATCCAGGCATCGATTACGACGCGATGCCGGATTACGCCGACTATCATCAAACTCAACAAGACTATGCGCCGCAGCAGCAATGGACGCCGAAGAAACCTGGCAGCGGTGGCAAGAAATGGGACAAAAAGCCCTGGGACAAGAACGGCAAGCGCGGCGATCGCGACCAGCCACGTGCCCCGCGGGTGCCGGCCGCCGTCGAACCACCAACCCTGGCCGCCCTGCGTACCTTGCTGCATCACCCGCAACTGGCTGGAAAAGTCGAGGATGCGGGGCACTTCGCCGCCGAGGACCACAGCAACACGCAATTGCTGGTGGCGCTCCTTGAAGCGGTGCAGAAAAACCCCAGGCTAAACTCCTTCCAGCTGATCGCACGGTGGCATGGCACCGAGCAGGGACGCTTGTTGAAGGCCCTGGCCGAGAAGGAATGGCTGATTGAAGGAGATAACCTTGAACAACAGTTTTTCGACACCATTACTAGCTTGTCCGCCCGCCAACGCGAGCGAAATCTGGAACAACTTCTGCGAAAAGCTCGCCAAAGCGAGTTGACCAGCGAAGAGAAAAACCAATTGCGCGACTTACTCAGCCGCAATGTCAGCGCATCAAACCCGACCTCAACTGGCGCGTGAGGTCACAGCTCAGGTATAATCCTCGGCTTGTTTTTTGCCCGCCAAGACCTTCAGTGGATAGGGTGTTATGTCCGGAAAAGCGCAACAGCAGTCTCGTATCAAAGAGTTGATCCTATTGGGTCGTGAGCAGGGCTACCTGACTTACGCGGAGGTCAACGACCACCTGCCGGAGGATATTTCAGATCCGGAACAGGTGGAAGACATCATCCGCATGATCAACGACATGGGGATCAACGTATTCGAGGTTGCTCCTGATAAGGACGCCCTGATGCTGGCCGACGCCGATACCGACGAGGCGGCCGCTGAAGAAGCGGCCGCAGCGTTGGCGGCGGTCGAGACCGACATCGGTCGTACCACGGACCCCGTGCGCATGTACATGCGTGAAATGGGTACGGTAGAGCTCCTCACGCGTGAAGGCGAAATCGAAATCGCCAAGCGCATTGAAGAAGGCATCCGTGAAGTGATGGGCGCAATCGCGCACTTCCCTGGCACGGTTGAGCATATTCTCTCCGAGTACACCCGCGTCACCACCGAAGGTGGCCGTCTGTCCGACGTCCTGAGCGGCTACATCGACCCGGACGACGGCATCGCGCCGCCTGCCGCCGAAGTGCCGCCGCCGATCGACTCGAAAGCCGCCAAGGCCGACGACGACAGCGATGACGACGACGCCGAAGCCAGCGATGACGAAGAAGAAGCCGAAAGCGGCCCGGATCCGGTCATCGCTGCACAGCGTTTCGGCGCTGTGGCCGACCAGATGGAAATCACCCGCAAGGCGCTGAAAAAGCACGGCCGCAACAACAAGCAGGCCATCGCCGAGCTGTTGGCCCTGGCCGAGCTGTTCATGCCGATCAAGCTGGTGCCCAAGCAGTTCGAAGGCCTGGTCGAGCGTGTCCGTAGCGCCCTGGATCGCTTGCGCCAGCAAGAGCGCGCGATCATGCAGCTCTGTGTACGTGACGCCCGCATGCCGCGTGCCGACTTCCTGCGTCAGTTCCCTGGCAATGAAGTCGACGAAAGCTGGACCGACGCACTGGCCAAGGGCAAGAGCAAGTACGCCGAAGCCATTGCCCGCCTGCAACCGGACATCATCCGTTGCCAGCAGAAGCTGAGCGCGTTGGAAACCGAGACCGGCCTGAGCATCGCCGAGATCAAGGACATCAACCGTCGCATGTCGATCGGCGAGGCCAAGGCCCGTCGCGCGAAGAAAGAGATGGTCGAAGCGAACTTGCGCCTGGTGATCTCGATTGCCAAGAAGTACACCAACCGCGGCCTGCAATTCCTCGACTTGATCCAGGAAGGCAATATCGGCCTGATGAAAGCGGTGGACAAGTTCGAATACCGTCGCGGCTACAAGTTCTCGACCTATGCCACCTGGTGGATCCGTCAGGCGATCACTCGCTCGATCGCCGACCAGGCCCGCACCATCCGTATTCCGGTGCACATGATCGAGACGATCAACAAGCTCAACCGTATTTCCCGGCAGATGTTGCAGGAAATGGGTCGCGAACCGACGCCGGAAGAGCTGGGCGAACGCATGGAAATGCCTGAGGACAAGATCCGCAAGGTGCTGAAGATCGCCAAAGAGCCGATCTCCATGGAAACCCCAATCGGTGATGACGAAGACTCCCATCTGGGTGACTTCATCGAAGACTCCACCATGCAGTCGCCGATCGACGTCGCCACCGTTGAGAGCCTCAAGGAAGCGACGCGCGAAGTGCTCTCCGGCCTCACTGCCCGTGAAGCCAAGGTACTGCGCATGCGTTTCGGCATCGACATGAATACCGACCACACCCTCGAGGAAGTCGGTAAGCAGTTCGATGTGACCCGCGAGCGGATTCGCCAGATCGAAGCCAAGGCGTTGCGCAAATTGCGCCACCCGACGCGAAGCGAGCATCTGCGCTCCTTCCTCGACGAGTAACCCCCAGAACCCCCGGCCCTGCCGGGGGTTTTGTCATGTGCAGATAAAATCCCCGTTACCCCCCTCCCTGCCCTATAGCCCGTCTACACTCGAAACATCCTTTCCCAAGCCATGGCGAGACAGTGATGCCCAGACTGACGGCCGCGCTTTTGCTGTCATTGATGACATGGACCGCAACCGCTGGCGCGTTGACGCTCACCGACGAGGAGCTCCGCTGGCTCAAGGACCATCCTGACCTGCGCCTGGGTGTCGATGCCTCTTGGCCGCCATTTGAATTCCGCGACGATCAGGGCCGCTACCAGGGGCTGGCCGCCGATTACGTCGAAATCATCCGCGAGCGTCTGGCTGTCACGCTCACACCCATCGAACCGGTCAGCTGGACCGCTGTGCTGGAGCAGGTGGCACAGGGCAAGATCGACCTGCTACCAGGCATCATGTCCACCCCTGAACGCCAGAATTACCTGGCATTTACCCGCCCCTACCTGGATTTTCCGATCGTCATCCTGGCCCACCAGGGCGGCGCCCAGCCTCACAACCTGCAGGATCTCTACGGGTTGAAAATCGCCGTGGTGGAGAACTACGCCCCCCACGAACTGCTGCGCAACCATCATCCCGACCTGAACCTGGTGGCGCTCCCTAACGTCAGCTCGGCCCTGCAAGCGTTGGCGACCGATGAAGTGGATGCGGTAGTCGGCGACCTCGCCTCCAGCGTCTGGAGCCTGCGCCAACTCAAACTCGACGGCCTGTACGTCAGCGGCGAAACCCCCTATCGCTATCAACTGGCGATGGGCGTCCCGCGCGACAACAAGATTCTGGTAGGCATTCTGGACAAAGTCTTGGCCGACATGAGCCCGGCCGAGATCAGCGAGATCCAGGAAAAGTGGGTCGGCAATGTGCGTGACTATCGTCAGTTCTGGTCGGACCTGTTGATTTATGGCCTGCCGGCACTGCTCCTGCTGGTCTGCATCCTCGCCGTGGTCATTCGCATCAACCGCCGGCTAAGCTCCGAAATCGCCCGACGCGTCGACCTGGAACAGGAACTGCGCAGCAGTGAATACCATTACCGCGGCCTGGTGGAGAGCCTCTCGGCGATTGCCTGGGAAGCAAAAGTCAGCGATTTCACCTACAGCTACGTTTCACCCCATGCCGAGGAACTGCTCGGCTATCCCCTCGCCCACTGGTTGATTCCGGGGTTCTGGCGCAACATCATTCATCCCGCCGACCTGATCCGCGCCCAGACCTATTGCGACGCTGAAGTGCTGGCCGGTCGCGACCACTGTATTGATTATCGCGTCATCACCGCCGACGGCCGCTGCTTGTGGGTGCGCGACATCGTCAGCCTGATCGAGCACGGCCACGAACCGGTGCTGCGCGGGCTGATGATCGACATCAGCGAAGCCAAGCGCACCGAAGAAGCGCTGCGCCTGTCGGAGCAGAAGTTTGCCTCGGTGTTCCGCCAGTGCCCGGACATCCTGGTCATCGCGCGCCTGGTAGACGGCTGCCTGCTGGAGGTCAATACCGCCTTTGAAGAGCAGATTGGCCTGAGCGCCGACGAGGTGGTGGGCAAGACCGCGACCGAATTGAATATATGGGGCATCCCGGGCGTCGGCCCGAGCCTGCTGCAACGCTTGCAGGCCGGAAGCATTCGCAATCTGGAGATGCCTTTTCGCCGCAGCAACGGCCAGGCCTTCACCGGTTTGATCTCCGCCGAGCCCTTCGACCTCGATACCA
The DNA here is from genome assembly GCF_022952855.1 of Pseudomonas sp. RGM2987. GTDB lineage: Bacteria > Pseudomonadota > Gammaproteobacteria > Pseudomonadales > Pseudomonadaceae > Aquipseudomonas. Next base: position 30,346 of record NZ_JALJDX010000204.1, read on the forward strand.
CGCCGGCCCTGGTGGTGGTGGTACGTGATATCAGCCAGCTCAAGGAAACCCAGCAGCAACTGCAAACCTCCGAAGAGAAGTTCGCGAAGGCGTTTCATGCCTCGCCCGACGGCCTGTTGCTGTCCCGGCAAAGCGACGGTTTGCTGATTGAAGTCAATGAAGGCTTTAGCCGCATCACCGGCTTCAACAGCGCGTTGTCGGTAGACCGGTCGACCCTGGACCTGGGGATCTGGGTCAATCTCAACGAACGTAAGCAGATGCTCGACCTGTTGCAACGCGATGGCTTCGTGAAGGATTTCAGCTGCCATATCCGCCGCAACGACGGGCAGATCCGGCTTTGCGAAGTCTCCAGCCGACCACTGCCCATCGGCAATGAAAACTGCATGCTGACCATCGCCCGAGACATCACCGAACGCCATTTCATGCAGGAAAAACTGCAACAGGCCGCCACTGTATTCGAAAGCACCGCCGAAGGCGTCCTGATCACCGATACGCAACAGCACATCAGCGCCGTGAACCGCGCCTTCACCGAGATCACCGGCTATAGCGAAACAGAAGCCCTGGGCCATACGCCTCGACTGCTGGCGTCCGGGCTGCACGACAGCGCGTTTTATGCGGCGATGTGGCACCAGCTGACAGCAGAAGGGCACTGGCAAGGCGAGATTTCCAACCGGCGCAAGAACGGCGAGCTGTACCCCAGCTGGCTGACCATCAGCGCGGTGCGCAATCGCAACCAGCAGATCACCCATTTCGTCGCGGTCTTCGCCGATATCTCCAGCCTCAAGCATGCCCAGGCCCGGCTCGACTACCAGGCTCACCACGATCCGCTCACCGGACTGCCAAATCGCACGCTGTTCGAAAGCCGGTTGTTGGCCGCTCTCAACAGCCAACAGGAAAATGGCGGCCAGGGCGCGGTGCTGTTCCTCGACCTGGACCGCTTCAAACACATCAATGACAGCCTCGGGCACCCGGTCGGCGACCTGCTGCTCAAAGGCATCGCCGTGCGCCTGCGCGAGCAACTGCGTGATATCGACACCGTGGCGCGCCTGGGCGGCGATGAATTCATCATCCTGCTGCCGGGGCTGCAACAACCCAGCGACGCCGAGCACATCGCTCAGAAGCTGCTGAACTGTTTTGGTGCGCCTTTCCAGGCCGGTGAACACGAGTTCTTCATCAGCGCCAGCATCGGCACCAGCCTGTATCCACAGGATGGTGGAGACGTTGCCACGCTGGTCAAGAATGCCGACGCGGCGATGTACCGCTCCAAGGCCAAAGGGCGCAACCGGGTGGAAAGCTACACCCGTGACCTCACCGCCCAAGCCAGCGAACGCGTGGCCCTGGAGCATGAACTGCGGCGGGCGATCGAGCGCAACGAGCTGTCGCTTTCTTTCCAACCGAAAATCAGCCTCATCGACAACCGCCTGGTAGGTGCCGAAGCACTGATTCGCTGGTACCACCCGACATTCGGTGATGTGCCACCGGAACACTTCATTCCGCTGGCGGAAGAGAACGGCATGATCCTGCAGATCGGCGACTGGGTACTGGAGCGCGCCTGTCGGCAATTGTGCGAATGGAACCGCACCTACGATAGCCTCGGCCCGCTGTCGGTCAACCTGGCCGGTGCCCAACTGCGCCAGCCGAACCTGCTGGGGCGTATCGAACAACTGCTGCGGGAAAACCACCTGCAACCGGGCTTATTGCAACTGGAAATTACCGAAAACTTCATCATGAGCCAGGCCGAAGAAGCGCTGATGGTGCTGCACCAACTGAAAAAACTTGGCGTGCAACTGGCCATCGATGATTTCGGCACCGGCTACTCCTCCCTGAGTTACCTCAAACGGCTGCCGCTGGACATCCTAAAGATCGACCAGTCCTTCGTCCGCGGCCTGCCCGATGACCCCCACGACGCGGCCATCGTACGGGCAATCATCGCCTTGGGCCGGAGCATGCAATTCAGCATCATTGCCGAAGGCGTCGAAACCCTGGCCCAACAGCAATTCCTTGCCGAAGAGGGTTGCGAACAGATCCAGGGCTACATCGTCAGCCTGCCTCTGTGCGCGGATGAATTCGCTGCAACGTTTCTGCGTGTGACCGTATCGGATTATTCGGATAGCACAGCCGAGAAACCGTCGTTATAATCCGCGACCTACTGAGGGCCTATAGCTCAGTTGGTTAGAGCAGAGGACTCATAATCCTTTGGTCCACGGTTCGAGTCCGTGTGGGCCCACCATTTCGAAAGCCGCGCATTGCGCGGCTTTTGTGTTTCTGGCAGCTTTGCAAGGAGCATCCCTTAGCCCCCCTTACCGAGACTCCCATCATCGCCACCCCCAGCCTGCCCCGCCTGTTTCTCGACTTGTTCTGGCAACTCGGCATCCTGCTCGTGCCAGCTTTTCTCGTCACGGTAATGCCGCCCGCGCTGGCAATGCTGACAGTCCTGCTCTTAGGGATGCTGATGGGGCTGGCGGCCCGCTTCGGCTTCTTATCCACGGGCCGGGGGTTGGCCCGGCTGATGGTCGGCGCGGTGTTTGGCCTGGGGTTCAGCGTGGGCCGGGCGCTGCCGGATTGGTGGGGTATCGTCGCGGCCATCATCGCCATCTTCGGCGGGCTCGCGTGCGTCAGTACCTGGGAGCGACGCCTGGGTCTGACGCCCGTTTCCGTCAAGGGCGCCAGCGCCTGGGGCGGAAGCGAACCGCAGGTCACCCCGGAAGGCGAGCCGATCCGGGTGTTCAATCACAGTGAGATCGCCATGGGCGGCCCAACTTATTGCGACTACCTGTTTCCTGACGGCGTGCTCCTGCAAGGGCTCGGCTCTTCGGCTTTGTTTTCCGAGGATGGTCATTACTTTGCCGCGACGGTACCGTCCCGGCAGAACTGGGGTCTGGTGGTTCTCGACCGTGAGCAGCGACGGCTGTATCGCTGCGCCGATAGCGAACTGTGGGAGTTGGATGCATTTGATCTCAAGGGTTTGAGCGGTCGCCACAGTCCGCTGGTGGATGACAGTGTCCGTCAGACCGGGCTCGAGGAACTGCTGCAAACCGCCAGTGCCGTTGACCTGGTACCTGTTGCCGACCTGTGGCTGGAACCTGACAGGCAACCTGACCGTGCCCAGCAAACGTTTGAACGGCGCTCCGCTGACGGGCGACAGCGCCTGGTGGGCGACATTTCACTGCCCTCGACCTTCAGAGACCTGGCCCAGCCATTGGCTCCGCTGCTGTCTCCGCGCTATGCCATCAGCGTCAACGGGCAGCCGTCCGGCCTGTTGATGGCCGCAGATGCGCCGCTGGTGTGGAGCGCCGATCACCGCGCCCTGGTGTGCTTGGCCCAGGAGCAGGACGGTCACGAAGGCGGCGACCTGTACTGGCTGTGGCAGCTCGACGAAGGCTGGCGCCCGCTCCCCTCGCCCTGGGTGAAGCGTGACGCCGAACCGTCGTTCTATTGGCATGAACTGTTGCGCTTCGACGCCGGCCATGTGCATTTCGGCGCGTACCTCGACTTCCCGCGCCCGAGCAGTGGCCGCTACGGTTATCGGCTGGACAGTATCCACAGCGATACCGAAACCCAGGTCGGGCATGACGCCCAGGGGCGCGTGCAGGTTGCCGAACTCCAGTTGACCCGGATGGCTATCGTGATGCCGCTGGACAGCCGCGGCCTGCCGGGCGATTCGTATATCGAGACGCAACCGTTGCTCGGTGGCGTGCCAGCTCACTTGTTTTCGCTGGGCGACAACGCTGAGGGTCTTGGCGCTTATCACTGCCAGATCGGGGACTGGCAATTGCCGGGACGCTGGTTGCTGGATCATCGGGTTTCCGATTGCGGGCGTTATCTGGCGCTGCTGCCCCACCCCGATTCAATGATCGTCGCCTCCCACGCCGTCATCGCCGATGTAAAGCAACGGAGCTTGTTGGAAGGGCCATCGATGTGGGCGGCGCGGATTCTCGATTTTCGTGATGGCCGGCTGAGTCTTGCAGTGGTTACGGGCCGTCTCGATCAGGAGCAGGAAAGCACCGCGCTGCAACGCTTCAATGTCGCAGCACCCACCGCTGGCGATTCTGCATTCTTTCATCCCAGCGAACAGTACCGGCTGTTCTACAACACCGTGCAATTGCAGGTCACCGACTCACAACTGCACACCGTTGCCCCTTGGCGCTTGGTGGATCGTCCGCAAGCGGCCATCGCCGAAGGTGATTTCATCCAGCCTGCGCCAGACGATCAGGACGCCGCCTGGTTGTTCGGCAGCGAGACGGAATATGCCGACAGCTGGGTACGGGCGGACAGCCCACGGCTCGGCGGCTATCTACTGACCGCGTCTGGCTGTGCCTTGAACAACTTGGCGCCGTCGATGATCTGGTCGGCGGACGGTCGTTACCTGGCACTGACCCGCATGGTGACCGATGCGACGCAACTGTGTGGAAGCTATCGAGGCTGGCAACTGTTGCTGCTCGATATTCTCGAGCATACGTTGCGGGTCCATACGCAATGGCTGGGCAACCGTCCGCAATATGAGAGCTTCGACGCCGAACAACTGCGAGTACGTTGTTTTGAACGCGATTGGGAAGCTGAGGACGACGATGACCAAGGTTCAGTCCAGTCGTTTTCCCTGGACCTGCTTTTGCAATTACCCGGCGAACAGCTTATTCGCCAGGACGGTTATTGGCTCGTGCCCGCACAGCTGCATCTGGCACCGGTTTGGCAGGCGCTGACGGTACCTTCCATCAGCTACTTCGAACACTGGAGCCTGTAATATGCCAGCCCCTGAAGCTTGCACCGGAGCCCTCCGTGCCTGACATCCGTCCTCCCGTCCTCGACGAAATCGATCGCCAGTTGATCGCAGCCCTGCAAATCAATGCACGGGAAAGCGTGGCCATGCTTGCCCGGCAATTGGGCATCGCCCGTACCACCGTGACCTCGCGTCTGGCGCGGTTGGAAAAAACCAAGGTCATTACCGGCTACGGCGTGCGCCTGGGACAACGGGTCATCGACGGCGGCCTGCAAGCCTACGTCGGCATCACCGTCCAACCGCGCTCCGGCAAAGACGTAGTGCGCCGCTTGAGTGCCATGGCCCAGGTCCAGCAACTGTGTGCGGTCAGCGGTGAGTTCGATTACGTCGCCTGGCTACGCACCGACTCGCCGGAGCAACTGGACCAGTTGCTCGATCAGATCGGCAGCGTCGACGGCGTGGAAAAGACCACCACTTCGATCATCCTCAGCAGCAAGATTGATCGGGGGCAGCCGGTTTAACGACGGTTATCTCCCAAGCGCTGGCTTGCTCATACCCAGATTTACTGCATTTAATGGGAGAAGTTCTCGATCCTGACCTGACCATCAGGGAAAGTCGCGATAATTTCCAACTCTCCGCCCATAGCGCGAATGTAGTTGCGCAATGTGCTGATATACATGTCGGTACGACGCTCCATTTTCGAGACGGCGGCCTGGTTAATCTGCAGCGTCTTGGCCAAAGCGTCCTGGCTCAACTCCTGCGCCTGACGCAACTCGTGCAACGGCATTTCCGCCCGCAGTTTCTGATACAGAGCCTGCGCGCGAATCTGGGATTCAGGCGAACGATGCGCCACCAGATCGGCAAATTTCTTAGCCATTGTGAAAGCCCTCTTTCTTCAATATTTCCAGATGCTCGTCATAAAGCCGCTCGGCAACAGGCACATTGTCTTGATACCAACGTGCCTGGCCGGTTTTATCACCACCAAGCAGTAGAATGGCGCAGCGGCGGGGATCAAACGCATAGAGCACTCGATAAGGCCGGCCCGCGTGCTGCACCCTTAGCTCACGAAGATTGCCGTGATGCGCACCCTTGATATTGCTCGTGTGAGGAAAGCCCAGATGCGGACCGGCATCGCCAAGCAACATCACCGAAACCTGCACTGAGTCCTGTTCGGAATCGCTGAGTCGGTTCCACCAAGCCTCAAATTCATCCGTGTACTCAACGTCCCATTTCATCCAATATGACACCCAAGTTATATAACCTCAAGGGAATAACCTTAGGTGCTTCGTCCGCTGCTCACCCCCTTGGTCACGCGGGCAATTGTTAAAGAGGGTTTCCGCGAATATCGATGTAACAGGATGCCGTTCCAGAATCAGCTCGGCTGCCAATGACTGTCGCACCGCTATCGCTAGCAGGATCAGTTTTCGTCATTCAGACCAACAAACACTACAAAACGACTTATAAATCGCCAAAACGACGACATATTGTGTCTTATTAACGTATTCCACACTCCCTAGAATGGCCGACATCTTTCCTATACTCAGACGCGAACGCCGCGTCGAGTCGCTCATCAAGGCCAGCCATGAACAAGCACAATCGCCACCCCGCAGACGGCAAGAAGCCCATCACCATTTTCGGTCCGGACTTTCCTTTCGCCTTTGACGACTGGATCGAACACCCTGCCGGGCTCGGCAGCATCCCGGCGCATAACCATGGCGCGGAGGTGGCGATTGTCGGCGCTGGGATCGCCGGCCTCGTGGCGGCGTATGAATTGATGAAGCTGGGCCTGAAGCCGGTGGTCTACGAAGCGTCGAAAATGGGCGGGCGCCTGCGCTCGCAGGCATTCAATGGCGCCGAAGGGGTGATCGCCGAGCTGGGGGGCATGCGTTTTCCGGTGTCCTCCACAGCGTTCTACCACTACGTCGACAAGTTGGGCCTGGAGACGAAACCGTTTCCCAACCCGCTGACCTCGGCCTCGGGCAGTACGGTCATCGACCTGGAAGGGCAGACCTATTACGCAGAGAAAATGACCGACCTGCCGGCATTGTTCCAGGAAGTGGCCGAAGCCTGGGCGGATGCGCTAGAGGATCGCTCGAGCTTCGGCGAGATCCAGCAGGCGATCCGCGACCGCGACGTACCGCGTCTCAAGGCGCTGTGGAATACCCTGGTGCCCCTGTGGGACGACCGCACGTTCTACGACTTCGTCGCCACCTCCAAGGCGTTCGCCAAGTTGTCGTTCCAGCACCGCGAAATATTCGGCCAGGTCGGCTTTGGCACCGGCGGCTGGGATTCGGACTTTCCCAATTCGATGCTGGAAATCTTCCGCGTGGTGATGACCAACTGCGATGACCACCAGCACCTGGTGGTCGGCGGCGTCGAGCGGGTGCCCCACGGCATCTGGCGCCATGTGCCGGAACGCTGCGCGCACTGGCCGGAAGGCACCAGCCTGAATTCCTTGCACCAGGGCGCCCCGCGCAGCGGTGTGAAGCGCATCGCGCGTGCCGCCGACGGCCGGTTCAGTGTGACGGACGTGTGGGACAACACCCGCGAGTATGCAGCGGTACTGGTCACTTGCCAGAGCTGGCTGCTGACCACCCAGATCGAATGCGAAGAGGCCCTGTTCTCGCAGAAAATGTGGATGGCCCTGGACCGCACCCGCTACATGCAAGCGTCGAAGACCTTTGTGATGGTCGACCGGCCATTCTGGAAAGACAAGGATCCGGAAACCGGGCGCGACCTGATGAGCATGACCCTCACCGACCGCCTGACCCGTGGCACGTACCTGTTCGACAACGGCGACGACAAGCCGGGAGTGATTTGCCTGTCCTATTCGTGGATGAGCGACGCACTGAAAATGCTGCCGCACCCGGTAGAAAAACGCGTGAAGCTGGCCCTCGATGCCCTGAAGAAAATCTATCCGAAGGTGGACATTGCCGCGCGGATCATCGGCGATCCGATCACCGTATCCTGGGAAGCCGATCCGCATTTCCTCGGTGCCTTCAAAGGTGCCCTGCCCGGCCACTACCGCTACAACCAGCGCATGTACGCCCATTTCATGCAGGACGACATGCCCGCCGAACAACGCGGGATCTTTATCGCCGGCGATGACGTCTCATGGACACCCGCCTGGGTCGAGGGCGCGGTACAGACCTCACTCAACGCCGTGTGGGGAATCATGAAGCACTTCGGCGGTGAAACTCACGCCGAGAACCCGGGTCCAGGTGATGTATTCCATGAGATCGGTCCGATCGCCTTGCCCGAATAAAAGGAGTTGTCGATGCGCGTAGCCCTTTACCAATGCCCACCGCTGCCACTGGATCCGGCCGCCAACCTGCAACGCTTGCACCGGATAGCGTTGGAGGCCAGGGGCGCCGATGTCTTGGTGTTGCCGGAGATGTTCCTCACCGGCTACAACATCGGCGTCGATGCGGTGAATGTATTGGCAGAGGTCTACAACGGCGAATGGGCGCAGCAGATCGGCCGCATCGCCAAGGCGACCGGCCTGGCAATCGTCTATGGCTACCCTGAGCGCAGCGAAGACGGGCAGATCTACAACTCGCTGCAACTGATCGACGCCCAGGGCGAACGCCTCGCCAACTACCGCAAGAGCCATCTGTTCGGCGACCTCGATCATGCGATGTTCAGCGCTGGCGACTCGGCGCTGCCCATTGTCGAGCTCAACGGCTGGAAGCTCGGCTTCCTGATCTGCTACGACCTGGAATTCCCGGAAAACGCCAGGCGCCTGGCACTGGCCGGTGCCGAGCTGATCCTGGTACCGACCGCCAATATGCAGCCCTACGAGTTCATAGCCGATGTGACCGTGCGCGCCCGGGCCATCGAGAACCAGTGCTTCGTCGCTTACGCCAACTACTGCGGCCATGAGGGTGAGCTGTTGTATTGCGGCCAGAGCAGCATCGCCGCGCCGGATGGCAGCCGTCCCGCGCTCGCTGGGCTGGATGAGGCGTTGATCGTGGGTGAACTGGATCGACAACTGCTGGAAGACTCCCGCACCGCCTACAACTACCTGCACGACCGCCGCCCGGCCCTTTACGGCGACCTGCACAAGCATTGAGTTAATCCGCTAGCATGGGCGCATCTCTGTTCTGGAAGCGCTCATGCCGGCCCCCGATTTTCTCCATTCTCATACTGAAACCCTGGCCAGTGGCTTGCGGGTGACAGTGCGTCATGCCCCTGGCCTGAAACGTAGTGCTGCGGTGCTGCGGGTGGCGGCCGGCAGTCATGACGCGCCCCTGGCCTGGCCCGGATTGGCGCATTTTCTCGAGCATCTGTTCTTTCTCGGCACCGAGCGTTTTCCTACTGGGGAGAACCTGATGGTTCACGTGCAGCGACACGGCGGCCAAGTCAACGCCCGTACCAGTGAGCGCACCACGGATTTCTTTTTCGAATTGCCGCCTGCGGCCTTCGCCGGCGGGCTGGAGCGGCTGTGGGACATGCTCGCCCATCCGCGCCTGGACGAATCCGAGCAGTTGCGCGAGCGAGAAGTGCTGCACGCCGAATTCACCGCCTGGTCCCAGGACGCAGCAGCCCAGCGGCAACTTGCCCTGTGCGACGGGCTTTCGGCGGCCCACCCGCTGCGCGGCTTTCACGCAGGCAATCGCCAGAGCCTCGCCGTCGAACAGCCTGAATTCCAAGCGGCCCTGCGCGATTTTTATCGGCGGTTTTACCAGAGCGGCCAGATGACCCTGAGCCTGGCCGGCCCGCAAAGTGTCGAGGCCTTGAAAGCCCTGGCCGGACAGTTCAGCGACCACCTGCCAATGGGCCAAGCGCTGGTCCAACAGTCGCCACCCGAGCTGATGGCGTCGACCCAATCCCGTTACCAACAAGTGCGCGATGGCGGTCTCGACCTGCTGTTTACCTTCGAGCAGCTTCCCGCTGCTTCAGCGCAAGCGTTGGACTTTCTCTGTGCATGGCTGAACTCCAGCAAGCCGGGCGGCTTGCTCGCCACGCTGCGTGAGCGCGGCTTGGCGAGCAGCCTCACGGCCACGCCACTGTACGAGTTCGACGGGCAGGCGCTGCTGCATCTCGGCCTCAAGCTCGACAATTCTCAGGGGGCGAAGGAAATCCAGCGACTGCTCCAGGATTGGTTGGGCTTTTTCGCCGCCCAGGATGACTGGATGCCTTTGCGCAAGGAATTCACCGCCTTGCTGCAGCGTCGACTGGAAGCCGGATCGGCGTTGCAACTGGCTCGCTGGGACAGTGAAGGACGTGACAGCCCGCTGTCGGAAAACGATCTTGTGCGGCTCAGGGACATTCTCAAGCAGTTGCACCCCGCAGATTCTTTCGACGAACAATGGCAACTGCCCCCACCCAACCCGTTCCTGCAAACACCGGACGAACCGTCCCGCGCCGGTCTGATACGCGGCCAGACCAGCGCCCACCGCGGTTTGCGCACCTTCGCCCAGGATCGCTCCCGAGGCCGCCGGGAACGCTCGGCGATGCAATTCAGCCAGGCCTTGGCGGATAACACTCGGGAAGGCGCGGTGTACCTTCGCTGGCAGTTGGCAGCCCAGGCTCCGCTGGATTTCCAGGCCAGGCTCGAGCAACACCTTCAGGATCTGTTTGAAGATGCTCGCCAGGCCGGTGTGAACGTCACCTTCGAGCCGTCTGGCATTCAATACCTGCTCAAACTGGTTGGATTGCAGGCGCCCCTGCCGAGGGTGCTGGAGCACATCCTGACGAGGCTGGGTCAACCGCTGCCGGTGGCCCGTCCCGATGACGAGGCACAGCCGATGCCGATTCGACGACTGTTGAAGGCATTGCCGAATCTCTGTCAGCGCAACGCGCAACCTCTGGCATCCGCTCCATCCGACGACATCTGGGCAACGGCACCGTGGGATGGCCTCGCCATGGGCCTGTCGGCGGCGACCCAGGCAGCGATGGGCCCGGGGCTGGCCCGCGTGCCCGGTATTCCCGACCAGGACGCCGAACCGCCGACAGCACGTGCCGATCGTGTCTGGCATACGCTTGAAACCCAAGGCGATGAACACGCGGTGTTGCTGTTCTGCCCTACGCCAACTCAGGAGTTGTCCGACGAAGCGGCGTGGCGGTTGCTCGCGCAGCTGTGTCAGACGCCGTTTTACCAGCGCCTGCGGGTCGAGTTGCAGCTGGGCTATGGAGTGTTCAGCGGATTGAAACAGATCAACGGCCAAACCGGCCTCCTGTTTGGCGTCCAATCCCCCAACGCTTCGACGGTGCAGTTGATCGGCCATATCGAACAGTTCCTGGCCGAACTGCCGGAGCGCCTCCAGCACATCGACGATGCGAGCCTGATCCACGCCCAACAGGCCCTCGCCGGCCAATTCGCAAGCGACACCCTGCCTCTGGTCCAGGCGGCCGACCTGCTCTGGCACGGGAAACTGGCCGGGCGCGCGGATGGTTACCTTCAGCAATTGCCCATCGCTATCGAGCGACTGGATCGCGGGCAACTATTGAACGCGGCGCGAGGTCTGATTCGTGCTGAAGGTGGCTGGTATTGCCTCGCCAGCGAGGCGTGTCCCGGTGGTCCGTGGCGAGCGGCACAATGATCGTTGCAGGCTCTGCAACGAGCTTTCTCAGAGATCACGGCCAACGAATTTGTTTAATTTAGTAACATAGCCGCCTGCGCATCTGAACATCTCCGAACGGAGGTGGACTATATGTATAGGTCTCACACGTCCAACCCCAACCAAAGGAGTATTTCCATGTCCTGGTCCAAACCCGCATATATCGACCTGCGTATCGGCTTCGAAGTCACCATGTACTTCGCCAGCCGTTGATGGTTGCAGGCAGTTAAGCATGCAGCACAACGCCTCGGTCAGCCGGGGCGTTTTTTATTTCGGTTTGCAGATGGAGCGGCCATGTTCGTCCAGATTCTAGGTTCCGCCGCCGGCGGAGGCTTTCCCCAGTGGAATTGCAACTGCGCCAATTGCGCAGGCTTTCGCAACGGCAGCCTGCGGGCCCAGGCGCGTACTCAGTCGTCCATCGCGATTTCCGATGACGGGGTGAATTGGGTACTGTGCAACGCCTCCCCGGACATTCGCGCCCAGCTCCAGGGTTTCGCCCCGATGCAGCCCGGCCGAGCCCTGCGGGACACCGGGATTGGCGCCATCATCCTGATGGACAGCCAGATCGACCACACCACCGGCCTGCTCAGCCTGCGCGAAGGTTGCCCGCATCAGGTCTGGTGTACCGACATGGTCCACGAGGACCTGAGCAGCGGTTTCCCGTTGTTCAACATGCTGACCCACTGGAACGGCGGCTTGAGCTGGAACCGCATCGAACTCGACCAGAGCTTCACCATCCCGGCCTGTCCCAACCTGCGCTTCAGCCCGTTGCCGCTGCGCAGCGCCGCGCCACCCTATTCACCGCACCGCTTCGACCCACACCCCGGCGACAACATCGGGCTGATCGTCGAAGACCTGCGCACCGGCGGCAAGCTGTTCTACGCCCCGGGCCTGGGCAAGGTCGACGGGCCGTTGCTGGAGATCATGGCCGGCAGCGATTGCCTGTTGGTGGACGGCACGATGTGGGACGACGATGAAATGCAGCGCCGTGGCGTCGGCACCCGTACCGGTCGGGAAATGGGCCACCTGGCGCAGAACGGCCCCGGCGGGATGCTTGAGGTACTGGAGCAGTTGCCCGAGCCGCGCAAGGTCCTTATCCATATCAACAACACCAACCCGATCCTGGACGAAGACTCGCCCGAGCGGGCTGAACTGGTACGTCGAAGGATTGAAGTGGCCTACGACGGAATGAGTATTGAGTTGTAGGGAGGACTGGACGATGGTGGAAGTGAGTTTGCGCTGTGTCAGTCAACGCCGACGCAAGCTGGAGGGACGCCTTCGCGAGCAAGCCCGCTCCCACAGTAGTTCGAGTAGTGCTGGATATTTCATACGCTGCAAAACCAATGTGGGAGCGGGCTTGCTCGCGAAGAGGCCAGACCAGGCACCACAACCGCCGCTGGGTATTCCCGGAGAACCGCAATGACTAACACCCCCCTGCCCCCCGCCGAGTTCGAAGCGGCCCTGCGCGCCAAAGGTGCGTATTACCACATCCATCACCCGTACCACGTGGCGATGTATGAGGGGCGCGCCACTCGCGAGCAGATCCAGGGCTGGGTCGCAAACCGCTTTTACTATCAGGTGAACATCCCGCTCAAGGACGCCGCGATCCTGGCCAACTGCCCGGACCGGGAGATCCGCCGCGAGTGGATCCAGCGCCTGCTCGACCATGACGGCGCGCCCGGCGAAGACGGCGGCATCGAAGCCTGGTTGCGCCTCGGCCAGGCAGTGGGCCTGGATCCCGATCAACTGCGTTCCCAGGAACTGGTATTGCCGGGCGTGCGCTTCGCGGTGGATGCCTACGTCAACTTTGCCCGCCGGGCCAGTTGGCAGGAAGCCGCCAGCAGCTCACTGACCGAACTGTTCGCCCCGCAGATCCACCAGTCGCGCCTGGACAGCTGGCCCCAGCACTACCCGTGGATCGATCCGGCCGGCTATGAGTATTTCCGTACCCGCCTGGGCCAGGCCCGGCGTGATGTGGAACATGGGCTGGCGATTACCTTGCAGCACTACACCACTCGCGCAGGTCAGGAGCGCATGTTGGAGATTCTCCAGTTCAAACTGGACATCCTCTGGAGCATGCTCGACGCCATGAGCATGGCCTACGAATTGAACCGCCCGCCCTATCACAGCGTGACCGGGCAACGGGTGTGGCACAAAGGAATCCCTTTATGAGTTTCGACCGCAGCAAAACCCCTCACTGGCGCCCCGGCTATCGCTTCCAGTACGAGCCGGCACAGAAAGGCCATGTGCTGCTCTATCCTGAAGGCATGATCAAGCTCAACGACAGCGCTGCCCTGATCGGCGGTTTGATCGATGGCGAACGGGATGTCGCGGCCATCATCGGCGAACTGGCCAAACAGTTCCCCGACGTGCCGGAACTCGGTGACGACATCGAGCAATTCATGGAGGTCGCCCGTGCAGAGCATTGGATCACCCTCGCCTGACAAGCCGGCGATCGGCCTGCCGCTGTGGTTGCTGGCGGAGCTGACCTATCGCTGCCCGTTGCAATGCCCGTACTGCTCCAACCCGCTGGACTTTGCCGAGCAGGGCAAGGAGCTGAGCACCGAGCAGTGGTTCAAGGTCTTTCGCGAAGCCCGGGAAATGGGCGCCGCGCAGTTGGGCTTTTCAGGTGGCGAGCCGCTGGTACGCCAGGACCTCGCCGAACTGATCGGCGAGGCCCGCAGGCTGGGCTTCTACACCAACCTGATCACCTCCGGCATCGGCTTGACCGAACAGAAGATCAGCGACTTCAAGAAGGCCGGTCTGGACCATATCCAGATCAGTTTCCAGGCCAGCGACGAGCAGGTGAACAACCTGCTGGCCGGCTCGAAAAAAGCCTTCGCGCAAAAACTCGAAATGGCCCGGGCGGTGAAGGCCCACGGCTATCCGATGGTGCTGAACTTCGTCACTCATCGGCACAACATCGACAAGATCGACCGCATCATCGAGCTGTGCATCGCCCTTGAAGCCGACTTCGTCGAACTCGCCACCTGCCAGTTCTACGGCTGGGCCCAGCTCAACCGCGTCGGTCTGTTGCCCACCCAAGAGCAACTGGTGCGCGCCGAGCGGATCACCAACGAATATCGCGCCAGGCTGGAAGCCCAGGGGCATCCGTGCAAGTTGATCTTCGTCACGCCTGACTATTACGAAGAACGTCCTAAGGCGTGCATGAACGGCTGGGGCAGTATCTTCCTGACGGTCACGCCGGACGGCACCGCGCTGCCCTGTCATGGCGCCCGCCAGATGCCGGTGCAGTTTCCCAACGTGCGCGACCACAGCATGCAGCACATCTGGTACGACTCGTTCGGCTTCAATCGCTTTCGCGGCTATGACTGGATGCCCGAACCGTGCCGGTCCTGCGATGAAAAGGAAAAGGATTTCGGCGGCTGTCGCTGCCAGGCGTTCATGCTCACGGGCGACGCCAGCAACGCCGATCCGGTGTGCAGTAAATCCGAACATCACGGGGTGATTCTAAAGGCTCGCGCAGACGCCGAGCACGCCACGCAAACCATTGAGCAACTGGCCTTTCGCAATGAACGAAACTCGCACCTTATCGCCAAAGGCTGACCCGTTCAGCGCCGCCCAGGCCGTTGCCGCCGGCACCGACTTCGCCGAACTGCAGCTCGGGCCCCTGGGCCTGTTCTGGAACGAATACCGGCCCGAGGACGGCGCTTGCCGGATCTGGCACTGGCAAAACCACCAGGCCCGTTGCCTGACGCCGGACGGTTTCAGCGCACGTAGCCGGGTCTATGAATACGGCGGCGGATCGTTCTGCCTGAGCGACAACGGCGTGCTGTTCGTCAATGAGGCCGACCAGCAGCTGTATCACCAATCGTTGGCCGACCCGCTCCCTGTGGCGCTGACCTCTGGCGATTGTCGCTACGGTGACCTCAGTTTCGCCTTCGGACAGGTGCTGGCGGTGGAGGAACAGGCCAACCAGCATCGCTTAGTGTCAATCGCACTGGTGGATCAGCAAAGGCATTTGTTGGCTGAAGGCGCGGACTTCTACGCCTCGCCCACCCTGAGCCCGGACGGCCGTCGGCTGGCATGGGTTGAGTGGAGCCGTCCGCATCAACCGTGGACGGCAACGCGCTTGATGCTGGCCGAACGCGATGCCTCGGGCTGGAGTGAGCCGCGCTGTGTGGCGGGCAAAGGCGATGGCGAATCCATCCAGCAGCCGCGTTTCGATGCGGCCGATCGTCTTTATTGCCTGACGGACCGCGCGGGCTTCTGGCAGCCCTGGGTGGAGTCGGCCAACGGCCTGGAGCCGCTGCTCGCCGCCGAGGCCGACCATGGGTCCGCGCCGTGGCAACTAGGAGGATGCTCCTGGCTGCCGTTGGGCGAGCAATCGTACTTGGCGAGCTGGACCGAAGCGGGTTTCGGACGGTTGGGCCTGTGTCGCAGCGACGCTGCTGGCGAGGACTTCACTGGCGCCTATAGCCGGTTTCGCAGCCTGGCGCTGGATGAGCGGTTCATTTATGCGATAGCCGCCTCGCCGACCACCCCGTCGGCCGTCATCGCCATCGAGCGCCAAGGCCATGCAGTCACGGTATTGGCCGGTGGCCTCGCGCCGCTGCCCGTCGAGCAGATCAGCCGTCCGCGAACCCTGCGCTACCCCTCGGCCTCAGAAGAGGCCCATGGGTTCTTTTATCCGGCCATGACCGCCGATGCGAAACCACCCCTGGTGGTGTTCATCCACGGCGGCCCGACCTCGGCCTGTTATCCGGTGTTTGATCCACGTATCCAGTACTGGACCCACCGCGGCTTTGCCGTCGCCGATCTCAACTACCGAGGCAGTAGCGGCTATGGCCGGGCGTATCGGCAGGCGCTGCATTTGAACTGGGGTGTGGTGGATGTCGAGGATGCCTGCGCGGTGGTCTCCTATCTGGACGAACAGGGTTTGATCGATGGCCGCCGTGCGTTCATCCGCGGCGGCAGTGCCGGTGGATACACGACACTGTGTGCCCTGGCGTTCCACGATGTGTTCCGCGCCGGTGCCAGCCTCTACGGCGTCAGTGATCCTGTGGCCCTGGCCCGCGCAACGCACAAGTTCGAGGGCGATTACCTGGACTGGCTGATCGGCGACCCCCGCCAGGATGCCGAACGCTATCGCGCCCGCACCCCGCTGCTGCACGCCGATCAAATCCGCGTGCCGGTGATTTTCTTCCAGGGCGAGTTGGATGCCGTGGTCGTACCGCAGCAGACCCGCGACATGGTGAAGGCGTTGGAGAACAAGGGCGTTGCGGTGCAGGCCTATTACTACCCGGACGAACGCCATGGCTTTCGCAAGGCGGCGAACCAGGCTCATGCGCTGGAGCATGAGTGGTTGTTCTATCGCCGGGTGATGGAATACGGCTTATAGAACGACCAAAGACTGTGGGAGCGGGCTTGCTCGCGAATGCGTCGGCACATTCAACATTGACGTGACAGACACACCGCTTCGCGAGCAAGCCCGCTCCCACAATAGGGATCAGAGCCTTCAGATCCGTGCCGGACCCTCAGCGCTTGGCGATGATGTACACCGCATGCACGATGCCCGGGATGTAACCCAGCAGCGTCAGCAGAATGTTCAGCCAGAAGGCCCCGCCGAAACCGACCTGCAGGAATACACCCAGCGGCGGCAGCAGAATGGCGATGATGATACGAATGAAATCCATGGTGGGCTCCTGATGGGCGATGGCTGCATTGCCATATAGCTCATTGACCCATGACCGCTCGTCAGGGTTCAACCGCCATCAGTGGGAAGGCTCACGCCTGTGCATCGACAAAAAACGCAGGCAAAAGAAAACCCCGCCGAAGCGGGGCTTTGCAGACTGTTTCCCTGACATCCATTTCACTCCGCCTTCCTGGCAGAATCCTACGTGTCCGTGTTGTTGCTTATGCGCATCCTGCGCGACGTCCATGTGAAGTAGATTAGCCGTGGATCCAATCGACCGGTAGAGGGAAAACGCCAGCACGTCATGTAAGCAAATGCTTACATGACGCCATGTTTCAAAACTGCGCGGCTTCCAGCAGGAACAGCGACTCGCTCCCCGCCTTCACCGAAGCGCTCAAGGAATGAATGCGTGGCAGCAGGCGGGCGAAGTAGAAACGCGCGGTCCCCAGCTTGCTCGCGTAAAAATCGTCCTGGTTTTCCTTACCCAAGGCAGCCTTGGCCATCAACGCCCACATGTAGGCGTAGGCGGTGTAGCCGAAGACCTGGAGATATTCCACCGAGGCCGCACCGATTTCATTCGGATTGGTTTTCGCCCGGTCCAGCAGCCACGCGGTCAGCTCATCCAGCGTACCGACAGCTTGATTCAGCGGCTGGGTAAACTCCGCCAGGTCATTGCTCGCGGTGCGAGTGAAATGGCGAATTTCATCGGCGAACAATTTGTAGAACGCCCCGCCACTGCCGACGATCTTGCGCCCCACCAAGTCCAGCGCCTGGATACCGTTGGTGCCTTCGTAGATCTGGGTGATGCGCACGTCACGCACCAGCTGTTCCTGGCCCCACTCACGGATGTAGCCATGGCCCCCGAAAATCTGCTGGCCATGGACGGTGGTTTCCAGGCCCAGGTCGGTCAGGAACGCCTTGGCGACCGGGGTCAACAGCGCCACCAGATCTTCGGCGCGCTTGCGGGTGGCCGCGTCCTCACTGAACTTGGCGGTGTCCAGTTGCATCGCCACGTAGGTGGAAAACGCTCGTCCGCCCTCGTTCGAGGCTTTCATGGTCAGCAGCATCCGGCGCACGTCGGGGTGGACGATGATCGGGTCGGCGACCTTGTCCTTGTTCTGCGCGCCAGTAGGCGAACGGCTCTGCAGGCGGTCACGGGCGTATTCGACGGCGTTCTGGTAGGAGCGCTCGCCGGTGGCCAGGCCTTGGATACCGACGCCCAGGCGCTCGTAATTCATCATGGTGAACATCGCCGCCAGGCCTTTGTTCGGCTCACCCACCAGGTAGCCCACGGCTTCGTCAAAGTTCATTACGCAGGTGGCGGACGCCTGGATGCCCATCTTGTGTTCGATCGAGCCGCAGTTGGCCGCGTTACGTGCGCCCAGGCTGCCGTCGGCATTGACCATGAACTTGGGCACCAGGAACAGCGAAATGCCTTTCGGCCCAGCCGGCGCGTCCGGCAGCTTCGCCAGCACCAGGTGAATGATGTTCTCGGTGAGGTCGTGTTCGCCACCGGTGATGAAGATCTTGGTGCCGCTGACCTTGTAGGAACCATCCGCCTGGGGCTCGGCCTTGGTGCGAATGATCCCCAGGTCGGTACCGGCGTGAGGCTCGGTCAGGCACATGGAGCCCGCCCAGACACCGGCGTACATGTTCGGCAGGTACGCGGCCTTCAGCGCTTCGCTGGCGTGGGCATTGATCGACAGACAAGCCCCGGCGGTCAGCATCGGATACAGACCGAAGGACAGGCTGGCGGAGTTGACCATTTCCTCGACCTGGGCCGAAACGGCCTTGGGCATGCCCATGCCGCCATAGGCCGGGTCACCGCCGACACCGACCCAACCGCCTTCAGCGTAAGTCTTGTAGGCCTGTGGGAAACCTGCCGGCGTGGTGACAGCACCGTCGGCCCAGTGACAACCTTCTTCGTCAGCGGCACGGCTGAGGGGCGCGATGCTTTTGCTGGTGACCTTGCCGGCTTCTTCAAGGATCGCCTCGACGGTTTCAGCGTCTACGGTTTCAGCCAGCGCCGGCAGTTCGGCCCAGAGCTTTGCGACCTCAAACACTTCATTGAGGACGAAGCGCATATCGCGCAGGGGCGCTTTGTAGTCAGCCATGGCAAACCTCGCAGGATCTAAACAATTGGTTCGTAGGAAAGGGTTTCGGCAATGGCTGGAGTGTACCTCAACAACTTTTGCGACACATAGGGTCATCCTGTGACCTTTTTGTTAATTTTAGTCACAAAGGAATCCAACGCGATTATTGTGGCGAGGGAGCTTGCTCCCGCTCGATTGCGCAGCAATCGCAAAACATGGGGCCGCTTCGCCCGAGGCGTCGGACCGTCCCAGCGGGAGCAAGCTCCCTCGCCACAGGTTTTGTGTTTCAACCGCTCGTTAAAGGGCGAACAGCTCCGCCGGCAGCTTCATCAGGCAATCACTCCCGGCTTCGACAGCAGCCCGATGGGCGGCCGTGCGCGGCAGCAGACGCTTGAAGTAAAACTCACAGGTCGCCAGCTTGCCACGGCAAAAGTCCGCGTCACCGTCGCCACCGTCGAGTTGCGCCTGGGCCACCAACGCCATGCGCAGCCACAGGTACGCGAGGATGATGTAGCCGCTGTACATCAGGTAATCCACCGAGGCAGCGCCCACTTCGTCCGGATTCTTCATGGCGGCCATGCCCACCCGGGTGGTCAGTTCGCCCCATTGCTGGTTGAGCCCGTCGAGTTGCGCGACATAATCCTTGAACTGCGGATGCGCCGCGTTGGCGGCGCAGAACTTGTGAACGATCTTGGTGAAGCCGCGCAGCAACTTGCCCTGGCTGCCCAGCACCTTGCGCCCCAGCAGGTCCAGGGCCTGGATGCCGTTGGTGCCTTCATAGATCGGCGCGATGCGGCAGTCTCGCACCAGTTGCTCCATGCCCCATTCACGAATGAAACCGTGCCCGCCAAACACCTGCATGCCGTGGTTGGTCACCTCAAGCCCGGTATCGGTCATGAAGGCCTTGCAAATCGGCGTCAGGAAGGCCAACAGGTCTTCGGCCTCCTGGCGGGCATTCTCGTCCTTGCTCAGGTGCGCGGTGTCCAGCAGTTGCGCAGTGAAGTAGGTCAGCGCCCGGTTGCCTTCATTGAAGGCTTTCATGGTCAGCAACATCCTGCGCACGTCCGGATGGACGATGATCGGGTCGGCGGCTTTTTCCGGCGCCTTGGGCCCGGTCAGCGAGCGCATCTGCAAGCGGTCGTTGGCATATCGGATGGCACCCTGGAAGCTCGCCTCGCCAAGACACAGCCCCTGCATGCCGGTGCCGAGCCGGGCGTGGTTCATCATGGTGAACATGCAGTTGAGGCCTTTGTTCGGCTCGCCGATCAGGAAGCCCTTGGCGCCGTCGAAGTTCAGCACGCAGGTGGCCGAGGCCTTGATGCCCATCTTGTGTTCGATCGAGCCGCAGCTCACCCCATTGCGCGCCCCTGCTTCACCCGTGCTGTCGGGCAGGAACTTGGGCACGATAAACAGCGAGATGCCCTTGGTCCCGGCGGGCGCGTCCGGCAGTTTGGCAAGCACCAGATGGATGATGTTATCGCTCATGTCGTGCTCACCGGCGGAGATGAAGATCTTGCTGCCGGTGATCGCATAACTGCCGTCGGCCTGAGGCACGGCGCGGGTCTTGATGATGCCCAGGTCGGTGCCGCAATGGGCTTCGGTCAGGCACATGGTGCCCGTCCACTGGCCGGCGGTGAGCTTGCTCAGATAGGTCTGTTTCTGTTCTTCGGTGCCATGGGCATGGATGGCCGACATCGCACCGTGAGTCAGGCCCGGGTACATGCCCCAGGAGGTGTTGCTGGAACCGACCATTTCGCTGATGACCAGTCCCAAGGAACTGGGCAGGCCCTGGCCGCCATACACCGGATCCGCCGCCAGCCCATGCCAGCCGCCTTCCACGTATTGTGCGAAAGCCTGCTTGAAACCTGTAGGCGTAGTGACCACGCCGTTGTCGAAATGGCAGCCTTGCTCGTCACCGGAACGATTGAGCGGCGCCAGCACGTTCTCGCAGAATCGTGCACCTTCCTCGAGAATCGCGCTGACCATGTCCGGGCTGGCATCGCTGGCGCCCAGCTCGGCATAACGGCCATGGAAATCGAAAACGTGATCGATCAGAAAGCGCATGTCGCGCAGCGGGGCTTTGTACTCGGGCATGGTGGTTTTCTCCGGTAGCAGATCATTGCAACCTACTGCCGGCCATCGACGCTCACAATCACTGTCCAGACGCTGAATGCGCCGTCATCACTCAACCCGCGGCGGCCTCCATGCGGACCGCGCCGCGCCGGTTCTGCCCAAAGGCGATCACACAATTGCGCCCCGCGCCCTTGGCGTTATAGAGGGCCTGGTCGGCCGACTTGAGCACTTCTTCGGGGGTGCGTTGCTCGAGGCGTTCGGCCACGCCGATGCTGACCGTCACCGAAACGCTGGACGCGCCAGCCCCGGCGCGGCGCTGGCGACCCTGTTGATCGTCCTGGGGGCGACTGTCGGGATTACGCAACTGGATGTTGTACGTCTCGATGGACTGTCGGATGACTTCCAGATGAGGCATGCACTCATCAATGGTCTTGCCTGCGAACACCAAGGCAAATTCTTCACCGCCATAGCGATACGCCCTACCGCCACCGCCGATTTTCGACAACTTGCTCGCCACCAGGCGCAGCACCTGATCGCCCACGTCGTGGCCGTGGGTGTCGTTGAATTTCTTGAAATGGTCCACGTCGCTCATCGCCAACACGTAATTGCGCCCCAGGCGTTGCATGCGTTCATTCAGCGCCCGACGTCCCGGCAGACCGGTGAGTTCATCACGGAATGCCATCTGATAGGCCTCATGGGCAACCGCCGCGGCGATCATCAACATCACCTGGCTGCACATGATGTTCAGGGTGAACGGCAGGATGAAGGTTTTCGGCAGCATCCAGAACAATCCAAGCAGCCCCACCAGCTGCGCCGCGTGCAAGGGCCGAGGGTTGCGCCAGTATTGCCAGGCCAGCAACAGGAAGGCGGCGGCGAACACCGGGTAGGACAACTGGATCAGACTCATCCAGGCGCCATGCAACGCCGGCCAACGGATCTCCGAAAGCCACAACAGCAACGCCTGGGGGAAGCTCTGCTCCAGGGCCAGCGCGACACTGCCGAACACCAACAGCACCGCGAACCGCGCCACCATGTCCTGGAACAGATGAGTACGCTCTTGCCACGCGGCAAACAACCCGAACAACAGCGGCAGCAGCAGGCAGACGAGGTGGAACACCACGGCCGCGTCTTCGCGCACCTTGCCGTTATCGCGAAAAAAGTCAGTCTGGGTGTCCAGCAGGAAGTAGGCGATGTACACCGTGACCATCAGAAACAGCTCACGCTGGCGCCGGTAGACAGCGCAATACGCCCCGCCCAGCAGCAACACCAGGGTCGGCAGGACGTTGAACAGTGACGTGAAGAAAACGTTGAGATCCTTGACGTAGGCAGCCCCGAGCCCCGCCAGCAATAGCAGCAGCGACGGTAGGAAATGGCTGAAACGTATAGCGGAAGAACGCGGCAAGGGTAAAGCTCCGACCCGGCTGATCAAAGATGGCATTGTGCCTGCTAATGGGGCAGTAAGGCACGGAAGATGTGACAGATGTCACACTGCCATCGCTGTAACGGCAGGCGCGAAGGTTTTCTTAGGGGCTGGCGGGATGAATATTGTTTCAGATCACACCGATACCCTGTGGGAGCGGGCTTGCTCGCGAAGGCGGTGTCTCTGTTACCTACGTACTGCCTGAAACGACGCTTTCGCGAGCAAGCCCGCTCCCACAGTTTATTTAAAGCGGGCATGAAAAAGCCGCTGCGTTCCGAAGAACGCAGCGGCTTTGGGGAAGTACCGCGTAAGGCTTAGTAGCCCAGCGCGAAGTCTTCTTCTTTCATGTCCATCAGGTTATTGGCACCCGACAGCATGGCCGCCACGTGAGTGCGGGTACGCGGCAGGATACGCTGGAAGTAGAAACGCGCGGTCTGCAGCTTGGCGGTATAGAACGCCTCTTCGGTGGTGCCGGCAGCGAGTTTTTCCGCAGCCAGTCGCGCCATGTCGGCCCAGAAGTAGGCCAGGCAGGCATAACCGGAGTACATCAGGTAGTCCACGGATGCCGCGCCGACTTCTTCGCGGTCCTTCATCGCCGCCATGCCGACCTTCATCGTCAGCTCGCCCCATTCCTTGTTCAGGGCAGCCAGAGGTCCTACGAACTCTTTGACTGCTTCGTTGCCTTCGTTGCCCTGGCAGAACTTGTGAACGATTTTGGTGAAGCCCTTGAGCGCTTCGCCTTGGGTCATCAGCACTTTGCGGCCCAGCAGGTCGAGCGCCTGGATGCCGGTGGTGCCTTCGTACAGCATCGAGATGCGGCTGTCGCGAACGTTCTGCTCCATGCCCCACTCGGCGATGAAGCCGTGGCCGCCATAGATCTGCACGCCGTGGTTGGCGGATTCGAAACCGACTTCGGTCATGAATGCCTTGGCGATCGGCGTCATGAACGCCAGCAGCGCATCGGCCTTTTTCTTCTCTTCTTCATCCACGCCGTACTTGACGATGTCGACCTGCTTGGCGGTGAAGTACACCATCGCCCGGTTACCTTCGGCGAAGGCCTTCATGGTCAGCAGCATGCGACGCACGTCGGGGTGGACAATGATCGGGTCAGCCGCCTTGTCCGGCGCTTTCGGGCCAGTCAGGGAGCGCATTTGCAGGCGGTCGCGGGCATATTTCAGGCCGCCCTGGAAGCCGATCTCGGCGTGGGCCAGGCCTTGCAGCGCGGTACCCAGGCGGGCAGTGTTCATGAAGGTGAACATGCAGTTCAGGCCTTTGTTCGCCGGGCCGATCAGGAAGCCGGTGGCCGCGTCGAAGTTCATCACGCAGGTGGCGTTGCCGTGGATGCCCATCTTGTGTTCCAGGGAACCACAGCTCACGGCGTTGCGCTGGCCGACGGTGCCGTCAGCATTGGGCAGGAACTTGGGCACGATGAACAGCGAGATACCCTTGGTGCCGGCCGGTGCGTCCGGCAGGCGTGCCAGGACGATATGGACGATGTTGTCGGCCATGTCGTGTTCGCCAGCGGAAATGAAGATCTTGGTGCCGGTGACCTTGTAGGAGCCGTCTGCCTGCGGTTCGGCCTTGGTGCGCAACATGCCCAGGTCGGTACCGCAATGAGGTTCGGTCAGGCACATGGTGCCGGTCCATTCACCGGAAACCAGCTTGGTCAGGTAAGCCTCTTGCTGCTCGGGCGTACCGTGCTCGGAAATCGTGTTCATCGCGCCATGGGACAGGCCTGGGTACATGCCCCACGACCAGTTGGATTCGCCGACCATCTCACTGACTGCCAAGCCCAGGGACTCGGGCAGACCTTGACCACCGTGCGCCACGTCGTGGGCCAGGCTTGGCCAGCCGCCTTCGACGAATTGCTTGTAGGCTTCCTTGAAGCCGGTCGGGGTTTTCACGCCGGACTCGCTCCAGGTGCAACCTTCGATGTCACCCACGCGGTTCAGCGGAGCCAGCACCTGCTCACAAAACTTGGCGCCTTCTTCGAGAATGGCGTCAACCATGTCCGGAGTTGCGTCCTGGCAAGCCGGAAGGCTCTGATAATGCGCTTCGTAGCCGAGCAGCTCGTCACGAACGAAGCGAATATCACGCAAGGGGGCCTTGTAGTCAGGCATAGCGATAAACCTCTGCTGATGTAACCGGGAATGAACGACCGCGTGGATTTGTTGTGGCGGTCAAACAGTTGTTTGAAACATACGTTTACGCCCAAATCTTGTCAAGCGTCGATCTTTTGCCATTCGTCATCGAATCGGGAAAAAATCGGGCAGGAGAATTCTTCACAGACAAAGGTCCGCGATACGTGTAGATAAAAGATTAGTTGAGCAAGAAGAGGTTAGAGACAAAAACGCCGCGAATGATCGCGGCGTCTTTGCACATCTGAAGTACAGCGATCAGGCGAAGGTATCGATCAATGTACCGAGCATTTCGTCGGATGCCTTGGCAACCTTCACGCCCAAGTCAACCTGGAACTTGCCTTGGGCCATTTCGACCATGTTACTGGCCACGTCTGACTGCTGGCTGCGATCCACCGAGCGCAGGCGATCGACCTGGACTTCGGAGGACTGGCTGGTGACCGAACGCTCGATGGTAGTGCTGGCGATCTGGCTGGCTGCCTGATCGACACGGTTCTGCCCCGTCTGGACAGTGCTCAGACCGGCATAGAACGCGGTATTTCCTGAGATTTGCATGGCAGAGCTCGTCTTCTTGAAGGGTCGACAGGGGCTATTGAAGCAGAAGCCTTTCGGAAAGGCCCGACAAAAACACTAATGGCACACTGCCTCACCATAGCGAAAACCTTAATCGAGCAGTTCCAGGTGCAGATGACTGGCCACGGCTTCGGCGGTGACACCTTTGATTTTCGGTACTCTGCCCAGGCACGGCGCCGGCAGGCGTTCGGCCAGGGTGGCGAGGTTTTCTTCCAGACGCGAGGTCTTGGGGTCGATGATATTCGCCACCCAGCCGGCCAGTTGCAAACCGTCCCGGGCAATGGCTTCGGCGGTCAGCAGCGCATGACTGATGCACCCCAGGCGCACGCCCACCACCAGGATCACCGGCAAGCCCAGCGCCATGGCCAGGTCCGAGAGATTGTCCTGGTCGGCCAACGGGACACGCCAGCCACCGGCGCCCTCTATCAATGTGAAATCGGCTTGCAGGGCCAGCACTTCGCGCATCGGCCCGAGCAACGATTGCACGGTCAGCGCCACGCCGGCCTCGCGGGCCGCCAAGTGCGGCGCAATGGCCGGCTCGAACGCCACCGGGTTGACCTGGGCATAATCGAGCGGCACCGAACACTCGGCCAACAGCGCCAACGCATCGGCGTTACGCAGGCCCTTGGGGGTGATCTCGCAACCGGAAGCCACCGGCTTACCGGCCGCGGTACTCAAGCCGGCCAGGCGAGCGGCATGCAGCAGGCCGGTCGCGACGGTGGTCTTGCCGACGTCGGTGTCAGTGCCGGTAATGAAATAGGCCTGGCTCATAGCGGTTTCTCCAAAACGGCGTAGACCACCTGGTAGGTCGCCGGCAGTCCTTGTGCCTGACGAAACTGTTCATAGGCCTCGACGAGCGCCTTGATCCGCGCCCTGCCCGTCAATCCGCCGGGGCGACCGGGATTCAAGTTGTGCGCGCCCAGCGCTTTCAACTCGTGGGTCAGGCTGCGCACGTCGGGGTAGTGCAGCACATGTGGACGGTTTTCCAGGCAGATGAGATTCAGCCCGCTGGCCGCGCACAGTTGTTGATAGGTCTCGAACGCGCGGAAACGGTTGACGTGCACCAGGCCGTCTACCTGACGCCAGCTGTCGCGCAATTCGTACAGCGTGCCCACGCAAAGGCTGGTGAAGGCCAGCACTCCACCGGGTTTCAATACGCGATAGGCCTCGCTCAGCACCGAAGCAAACTCCGCGCACCACTGCACCGCCAGGCTGGAGAACACCAGGTCGCAGCTCGACGCCTGCACCGGCAGGCGCTCGGCATCGCCGGCGACAAAATGCGCAGCGCCACCCTGAGGGCGGGCGTGATTGAGCATGCCTTCGGCGATATCCAGCGCCAGGCCGTTCGCCGCGCCAAAGCGCGCACCCAGGGCCCGGGTGAAATAACCGGTGCCGCAGCCCAGGTCCATCCAACGCCCCGGCACAAACCCGGCAGGTAACCGCGCCAGTAATTGTTCACCCACGTTTCGCTGTAATTCGGCGACGCTGTCATAGCTGGCTGCCGCCCGGGAAAACGAGGCGGCCACTTGGCGTTTGTCGGGCAAGGCGCCGGGCAATGGGGGAACAGACAAATCAGTCATCACCGGACTCATGCAGAAAAGCCTGGATCGCCGCTGCCACACCGTGGGGGTCGTCCAGAAGGAATCCGTGGCCGGCCTGTTCGATCAGGCCGATTTCAACATCCGGCAACAACGCCAGCAAGTCACTCGCGGCCTCGGCCGGCACCAAGGCGTCCAACCCGGCGAACAGATGCAGCTGCGGACCGCGATAACTCTGCAATGCCGCGCGAGTGTCCAGTTGCGCCAGCACTTGCAGGCCGGCCATCAACACATCATCTGAACTTCCCGGCGCACCGGCCAGCAGCAGCCGCGACAAGCCGCGTGGGTCGCTGCAACCCTGGGCGCACAACAGGCTAAAACGCTTGAGGATCTGCCGTGGATCGGCGGCGCACCCGGCGAGGAACCCGTCGAAGGTCTCGCCGGCCATTGCGCTCGACCATTGTTCATGGGCGACGAACGACGCATTGCTCGCCAGCGTCAGCAAGCCGCAGCAGCGCTCGCCCCGGCGCGCCGCCAGCTCTGCGGCCAGCATGCCGCCCAGGGACCAGCCACCCAGCCAGGCGTCCTGGGGCACGCAAGCGTCCAGTTCGTCGAGCCATTGTTCAGGATCAGTGGACGCCAGCGCCGGCAACGGCTCGATTTCCACCCGCAGGTGCTCGTCCAGCCCTTGCAGCGCGGCGGCCAGCGGCTCCAGTGGTGAAATGCCCAAGCCCCAGCCGGGCAGCAATATCAATCGATCACGCATGGCTTGGCTCCGGTCCCAGTTGTGCGAAACATTCGGCCAGTGCATTCAACAATAGTTGCACCTGGGCTTCGCTATGGGCGGCGGTCAGGGTCACGCGCAAACGAGCGCTGCCGGCCGGCACCGTGGGTGGACGAATCGCGGTAACCATCAGCCCGCGCTCACGGAGCATCTGCGACAAACGCATCGCCCGCCCCGCGTCGCCGATCAGGATCGGTTGGATCGGCGTAAAGCTGTCCATCAACTGCAGACCAATCTGCTCGGCGCCTTGGCGGAACTGGCGGATCAATACCTGCAGATGCTCGCGCCGCCAATGCTCGCTGCGCAGCAGTTCGAGGCTCTTGAGGGTCGCGCAGGCCAGGGCCGGTGGCTGGCTGGTGGTGTAGATGTAGGGACGGGCGAACTGGATCAGGCTCTCGATCAACTCCTCGCTACCCGCAACGAAAGCCCCGGCGGTGCCGAACGCTTTGCCCAAGGTGCCCACCAGGACCGGCACATCATCCTGGCTCAAGCCGAAATGCTCGACGATCCCGCCACCATTGGCCCCCAACGGGCCGAAACCGTGGGCATCGTCGACCATCAGCCAGGCGCCCTTGGCCTTGGCTTCACGAGCCAGTGCCGGCAAGTCGGCGATATCACCATCCATGCTGAATACCCCGTCGGTGACCACCAAGGTATTGCCGGTGGCTTTTTCCAGGCGGCTGGCCAGGCTCTGGGCATCGTTGTGCAAGTAGCGGTTGAATCGCGCCCCGGACAACAGCCCGGCATCGAGCAATGAGGCGTGATTGAGGCGGTCTTCCAGCACCGTATCGCCCTGCCCCACCAGCGCGGTGACGGCGCCGAGGTTGGCCATGTAGCCGGTGGTGAACAGCAAGGCACGCGGACGACCGGTCAGCTCGGCCAGGGCCTCCTCCAAGGCGTGATGAGGACCGCTGTGACCAATCACCAGATGTGAAGCCCCGCCGCCGACGCCCCAGCGGGCCGCCCCGGCGCGCCAGGCCTCGATCACTTGCGGGTGATTGGCCAGGCCCAGGTAATCGTTGTTGCAGAACGCCAGCAACGGCTGACCGTCCACCACCACTTCCGGCCCTTGCGGGCTTTCGAGCAACGGGCGTTGGCGGTAGAGATTTTCGGCACGACGGGCAGCCAGGCGTGCGGCGAGATCGAAGGGCATGCAGGCCTCAGTGTAAACCGCTGTTCTGTGGGAGCGGGCTTGCTCGCGAAAGCGGTGTGTCAGTCAATATCTCTTTGCCTGACATACTGCTTTCGCGAGCAAGCCCGCTCCCACATTTGATTGTGTGTTAGCTCAGACGGCCGCGTTGTAGAACTGCTCGCTGCTCTTTTGCTCCACCAGCGCCTGCTCGATCGCCGCCTGGTGCACTTCGTCGGCATGTTCTTCACGGGCTTCAGGCTGGATTCCGAGGCGGGCGAACAACTGCATGTCCTTGTCGGCCTGTGGGTTGGCGGTGGTCAGCAGTTTGTCGCCGTAGAAAATCGAGTTCGCACCGGCCAGGAACGCCAGGGCCTGCATCTGCTCGTTCATCGCTTCACGACCGGCGGACAGGCGTACATGGGATTTGGGCATGAGGATCCGCGCCACCGCGAGCATGCGGATGAAATCGAACGGATCGACGTCCTCGGCGTTCTCCAGCGGCGTACCGGCGACCTTGACCAGCATGTTGATCGGCACCGACTCCGGATGCTCCGGCAGGTTCGCCAGTTGGATCAGCAGGTTGGCGCGATCGTCCAGGGACTCGCCCATGCCGAGGATGCCGCCGGAGCAGATCTTCATCCCGGAGTCACGCACGTAGGCCAGGGTTTGCAGACGCTCGCTGTAGGTGCGAGTGGTAATGATGCTGCCGTAGAATTCCGGCGAGGTGTCGAGGTTGTGGTTGTAGTAGTCCAGCCCGGCCTGGGCCAGCGCCTCGGTCTGTTCCTGGTCGAGACGGCCCAGGGTCATGCAGGTTTCCAGGCCCATGGCCTTCACGCCCTTGACCATTTCCAGCACGTAGGGCATGTCCTTGGCCGACGGGTGTTTCCAGGCCGCGCCCATGCAGAAGCGGGTGGAGCCGATGGCCTTGGCCCGTGCGGCTTCTTCCAGGACCTTCTGCACTTCCAGCAACTTCTCTTTATCCAGCCCGGTGTTGTAGTGGCCGGACTGCGGACAATATTTGCAATCTTCCGGGCAGGCGCCGGTCTTGATCGACAACAGGGTGGAAACCTGGACCCGGTTGGCGTCGAAATGCGCGCGGTGCACGGTCTGCGCCTGGAACAGCAGGTCATTGAAGGGCTGGACGAAGAGTGCTTTGACTTCGGCCAAAGACCAGTCATGACGCAGGTTGGCAGTGGTGCTGGCGCTCATGGGTATTTCCTTGATTATGCTTGGCTGGCGACTGGGGACACGCAATACCCACAGGCGCGACACGGATGTTCGGCATATTTAAGGAAGAGTCATGCGCTGTCAACCACGATACGAAGGTCCGGTTTACATCTGGTTAAAAAACAAACAACCCTGTCTTTTGTGCGGTGACGCTACCGATACGCCACAGCCGATCTGCACACCTTGTGAAAGCGAGTTGCCCTGGCTCGGCGACCAATGCAACGTCTGCGCCCTGCCATTGCCCATGGCCGGACTACGTTGTGGGCAATGCGCCACGCGGCCGCCGGCCTTCGAGCGGGTCCTTGCTCCCTGGGCCTATGACTTTCCCGTGGACAGCCTGATCACCCGCTTCAAGCATCAGGCGAAGTGGCCGCTGGGGCGGCTGATGGGCGAGCTGCTGGCGCAGGCATTGCAACACCAGTTCAATGAAGGGCTGGAACGGCCTGACGCATTGGTGCCGGTACCTTTGGCTGCCCGACGCTTGCGCCAGCGAGGTTTCAATCAGGCGGCGCTGATCGCTCGCTGGCTCAGCCGGCCACTGGAAATCCCCTGCGAAGAAAACCTGCTGCGGCGGGTCCAGGACACCCCGGCGCAACAGGCGCTCGACGCCCGGGCACGCCGTCGAAACCTGCGCCAGGCCTTTGCCCTGGCGCCCGGTGCCGACTTGCGCAAGCGTCACTTGGCGCTGGTGGACGACGTACTCACCACCGGCGCCACCGCCGAGGCGCTGGCTGGCCTGCTGCTCGACGCCGGCGCTGCACGCGTCGATGTCTACTGCCTGGCCCGCACGCCAAAAAACGGCGAGCCGGCTTGACGCACCGCGCCCAAGGCGCCAACGTCCGCGGATCAATCTCGTATGTAGTTTTAGCCATGTCATTGCCCACGCTCCTGACCCAACACATCGTCCGGCGCCCCCAACGCATCGCGCTGCTGCAACACATCGCCGAGCAGGGCTCGATCACCCGCGCCGCCAAGAGCGCGGGCCTGAGCTACAAGGCGGCCTGGGACGCCATCGATGAGTTGAACAACCTGGCGGACAGCCCCTTGGTGGAGCGCAGCATCGGCGGCAAGGGCGGTGGTGGCGCCAGGCTGTCGGACGAGGGGCAACGCGTGCTGCGTCTCTACCAGCGCTTGCAGACCTTGCAGGCGCAGTTGCTCGAAGCCAGCGAAGACGCCGGCGACCTGGGCCTGCTGGGTCGCCTGATGCTGCGCACCAGTGCGCGCAATCAACTGCATGGCAAGGTCCTGGAGATTCAAGCCCAGGGCCACAATGACCGGGTGCGCCTGGAGCTGGCCCGAGGCCTGGTCATCGAAGCGCGGATCACCCATGACAGCACCGTGCGCCTGGAACTTGGAATCGGCACCGACGTGGTTGCACTGATCAAGGCCGGCTGGCTGGAATTACACGCGCTCGAGGAGCCGGATACATCCGGGAACAACGTCCTGCAAGGCGTGATCGAGCACATCGCCGCTGCCGAGGACGGCCCCAGTGAAGTGCGCATCGGCCTGCCCAATGGCCAGACCCTGTGTGCCCTGGCCGACCCGCTCCAGTTGCGCAGCCGAAACCTGGCGACCGGCTCGGCGGTGCAAGTGCGGTTTTCCCCGACAAATGTATTGCTCGGCACCCAGTTGTAGCGGGTTGCAACAATAGTTTCATCGGCTCCCTTTAAGGTGACTGCCAAAACCAGCAGGGAGCCTGAAATGAGCCTATTAGAAGAAAACCAATCCACCGACCTGGAAAAAATCGTCGGCCTGAGCCGTCGTAGCTTCATCAGCGCCGGCGCCCTGTGCGGCGCGGCGATGTTCCTGGGCGGCAACCTGCTGAGCCGCAGCGTCCTCGCCGCCGCCGTGAGCGAAGGCAACAGCCGGCTGCTGGGCTTCAAGAGCATCGCTGCCGCGACGACCGACACCATCACCCTGCCGCCAGGCTACAAATCCTCGGTGCTGATCAGTTGGGGCCAGCCGCTGAAGAAAAATGCACCGGCCTTCGACCCCAGCGGCAACGGCACCGCCCGCGCCCAGGAAGTGCAGTTCGGCGACAACAACGACGGCATGAGCTTGTTCCCGTTCCCCGGCGACAACAATCGGGCGCTGATGGCGATCAACAACGAATACACCAATTACCGCTACCTCTTCCCCCACGGCGGCCAACCGCAATCGGCTGAAGACGTACACAAGGCCCAGGCCAGTGAGGGCGTGTCGGTGATTGAGGTCCAGCGTCGCCGTGGCGGCCAGTGGCAGTTCGTCCAGGAGTCGCGCTACAACCGGCGGATCCACGGCAACACGCCGATCCGCCTGCGCGGCCCGGCCGCCGGTCACGACCTGCTGAAAACCAGCGCCGACAAGAGCGGCAAGAAAGTGCTGGGGACGTTCCAGAACTGCGCCAACGGCATGACGCCGTGGGGCACTTACCTGACCTGCGAAGAGAACTTCACCGACTGCTTTGGCAGCAGCCAGTCCGACCTGCAGTTCGATGAAGCGCAAAAGCGCTACGGCGCCACCGTCACCAGTCGCGAGATCAACTGGCACCTGCACGATCCACGCTTCGACCTGGCGAAGAACCCCAACGAACTCAATCGCCACGGTTGGGTGGTGGAAATCGACCCGTTCGATCCGGACGCAACGCCAGTGAAACGTACCGCCCTGGGCCGCTTCAAACATGAAAACGCCGCCCTGGCGCAGACCAATGACGGTCGCGCCGTGGTGTACATGGGCGACGACGAGCGTGGCGAGTTCATCTACAAGTTCGTCAGCCGCGAGCGCATCAACCATCGCAATGCCAAGGCCAACCGCAACCTGCTGGACCATGGCACCTTGTACGTGGCGCGCTTCGATGCCGGCGACGGCAACCCGGACCATCCCAAAGGCAAGGGCCAGTGGATCGAGCTGACCCACGGCAAGAACGGTCTCGACGCCAGCAGCGGCTTCGCCGACCAGGCTGAAATCCTGATCCACGCACGCCTGGCCGCCAGTGCCGTCGGGGCCACGCGCATGGACCGTCCAGAGTGGATCGTGGTCAGCCCCAAGGACGGCCAGGTCTATTGCACCCTGACCAACAACTCCAAGCGTGGCGAAGACGGCCAACCGGTGGACGGGCCGAACCCACGGGCCAAGAACGTCTACGGCCAGATCCTGCGCTGGCGCACCGACCGCGACGACCACGCGTCCAAGACGTTCTCCTGGGACCTGTTCGTGGTCGCCGGCAACCCGACGGTGCACGCCGGCACGCCGAAAGCCGGTTCGTCCAACATCAATGCGCAAAACATGTTCAACAGCCCCGATGGCCTGGGCTTCGACAAGGCCGGCCGGTTGTGGATCCTCACCGATGGCGACTCCAGCAATGCGGGTGATTTCGCCGGCATGGGCAACAACCAGATGCTGTGTGCCGACCCCGACAGCGGTGAAATCCGCCGGTTCATGGTCGGGCCGGTGGGCTGCGAGGTAACCGGGATCAGCTTCGCCCCGGACCAGAAGGCCTTGTTCGTCGGGATCCAGCATCCAGGGGAAAACGGCGGCTCGACCTTCCCCGAGCATCTGCCCAACGGCAAGCCGCGCTCGTCGGTGATGGTGATTACCCGTGAGGATGGCGGGGTGATCGGCGCCTGAGTCATTCTTTGTGGCGAGGGAGCTTGCTCCCGCTTGAGCGCGCAGCGGTCATCATCAAGCATGCGACCGCTGCGCGGCCGAGCGGGAGCAAGCTCCCTCGCCACAGGACCCGGTCCAAGTCTGATCAATCAATTCAGACTGCTTTGCGCTACCATGCTGGGCCGGACGCGGCAGCCCTGCCGCTGCGCAGGAGTCAGCATGTCCCATCCGTTCGATACCCTTACCCCCGACCTGGTGCTCGATGCCGTTGAGAGCCTTGGCTTGCTCAGCGACGCCCGGGTGCTGGCCCTCAACAGCTATGAAAACCGGGTCTACCAGGTCGGCATCGAAGATGGCGAGCCGCTGATCGCCAAGTTCTATCGCCCGCAGCGCTGGACCGACGAAGCGATCCTGGAAGAACACCGCTTCACCTTCGAGCTGGCCGATTGCGAAGTCCCGGTGGTGGCGCCGCTGACCCATCACGACACGAGCCTGCATGAGCATGCCGGATTCCGCTTCACGCTGTTTCCCCGGCGCGGCGGCCGGGCGCCGGAGCCGGGTAACCTGGACCAGCTCTATCGCCTCGGGCAGTTGCTCGGGCGTCTGCATGCGGTGGGCGCCAGCCGTCCGTTCGAGCATCGCGAGGCCTTGGGCGTGAAGAACTTCGGTCACGATTCGCTGGCAACCGTGCTGCAAAGCGGTTTTGTCCCCCGCAGCCTGCTGCCGGCCTACGAATCGGTCGCACGTGACCTGCTCACGCGCGTCGAAGAGGTCTACGCCGCCACGCCCCACCAGAACATCCGCATGCACGGCGACTGCCACCCCGGCAACATGATGTGCCGCGACGAGGTATTCCACATCGTCGACCTGGACGACTGCCGCATGGGCCCGGCGGTGCAGGACCTGTGGATGATGCTCGCCGGCGACCGCCAGGAATGCCTCGGGCAATTATCCGAACTGATGGACGGCTACAGCGAGTTCCACGACTTCAACCCCCGCGAACTGGCCCTGATCGAACCCCTGCGTGCCCTGCGCCTGATGCACTACAGCGCCTGGCTGGCCCGACGCTGGGATGACCCGGCGTTCCCTCGCAGCTTCCCGTGGTTCGGCAACGAACGGTACTGGGGCGACCACATACTGGCGTTGCGCGAACAACTGGCGGCGCTCAATGAAGAGCCGTTGAAGCTGTTCTGACTCGGCCCAATTGTGACCTCCATGTGGGAGCGGGCTTGCTCGCGAAGACGGCGGTCCCTGCACAATGCATATTGACTGGCACACCGCTTTCGCGAGCAAGCCCGCTCCCACAGTTTTTTCACCGTACCCATCAAAAACCCTCACCCCACTACCAGACAAATCTCCTTACAATCACCCCTTTGTCAGCTGCCTAAGCAAGGATTCTGCATGCAAGCCGCCAACCCGCGTCGCGGGTACATCCTGGGCCTGAGTGCCTACATCATCTGGGGTCTGTTCCCGATCTATTTCAAAGCCATCGCCAGCGTGCCGGCCGTGGAAATCATCATCCACCGGGCGTTGTGGTCGGCGCTGTTCGGCGCGGCGCTGCTGATGGTCTGGAAACACCCGGGCTGGTGGCGCGAACTGCGGGACAATCCGCGTCGCTTCGCGATCCTGGCCCTGAGCGGCACGCTGATCGCGGCCAACTGGCTGATCTACGTCTGGGCGGTGAACAACGGCCGCATGCTCGAAGCGAGCCTGGGGTATTACATCAACCCGCTGGTGAACGTGTTGCTGGGGATGCTGATCCTTGGCGAGCGGCTGCGGCGCATGCAGTGGCTGGCCGTAGCGCTGGCGGCAGTCGGCGTGGCGCAGCAGGTCTGGCAAGTGGGTAGCTTGCCCTGGGTGTCGCTGGCATTGGCATTGACCTTCGGTTTCTACGGGCTGATCCGCAAACAGGCGCCGGTAAAAGCGCTGCCGGGGCTGGTAGTGGAAACGTGGATGCTGGTACCGATAGCCCTCGCCTGGTTGCTGCTCAACCCGACCGCCACCAGCGCCCAGGCGGCATTCTGGAGCACCTCCGAAGCCTGGTGGCTGGTGGCCGCCGGCCCGGTGACATTGGTCCCGCTGGTGTGTTTCAACGCCGCCGCACGGCATCTGCCCTACACCACTTTGGGTTTCTTGCAGTACATCGCACCGACCCTGGTGCTGATGCTCGCCGTGCTGTTGTTCGACGAGCACCTGTCGTCCAGCACCCTGGTGGCGTTCCTGTTCATCTGGGCCGGGCTTGCGGTGTACAGCGTCGATGCGGTGGTCAGCATGCGCCGGCGCACCTGATCAAAAAACGCACAAACCTTTACAGGCCACGCCGGGCGTGGCCTGCACTGATCCTTCCCAAGGTTATCCACAGCGTGATCCCCGCCGTTTGTGCACAAGCCCTTGAAAACTGGTGATTTTTTGACCATTGCTCGCCAAGGCACGGCGGGCTTGGGCTGGCGACGGGTCTCTACAGGTTATCCACAGGCAGGCGCAGGTTTTTCTTGGATAACCGTGGTCACGCTTCGTCGCTGAGCTTGAGCTCCACCATCAACTCGTCGGCCAAAGTTTCCAGACGCTCCTGCAAGGTGTCCAGGGAAAGACCCAGCGGCACACCCAGGATCGCTTCGGCGTGGAACAGCAGCTCGCTGCTCATCGGCGCCGGCCGCACATCGGTGACCAGTCGCTCGACATTGACCCCCTGCTCGCTGAGCAACCGGGTGATATCGCGCACGATACCGGGACGATCATTGCCCACCAGCTCCATGGCGATGGGTTTCCAATGGCAGGTTTCTTCCAGCGCACTTTCAGCGATCAACACGCGGATGCCGTGCGTCGACAACCCCTGCAAAGCTTCGATCAGTTCTTCATGAGCTTCAGCCGGGGCGCTGAGGCGCAGGATGCCGGCAAATTGTCCAGCCAGGTGCGACATGCGGCTTTCCAGCCAGTTACCGCCATGCTCGGCGATGCAATCGGCAATGCGCTCGACCTGCCCGGGCTTGTCCGGGGCGAAAACAGTGATGACCAAGTGGTCCATGGCGCAGCCCTCTTGTTGTGGGAAGCAAGAGTATAGGCAAGTCACTGCATCACGGCAGTCAGGCTTTTGTGGCGAGGGAGCTTGCTCCCGCTGGACCGGACTGGCGCTACGGGCGAAGCGCGACTCGACTTCTTGGGGCTACTGCGTAGCCCAGCGGGAGCAAGCTCCCTCGCCACGGAATGTGTACATCATGTAGATTTATCTGGAACATTCTGTTCATTTTTTGAGAACATCCCATACCTCGTCGTGACTGTACTCCTTTAGTCGGTCGCAGAACGACGCATTTAGTCTGATTTTCACAACCGCAACTGATCATGTAGTATGCCGCAGCGCGCACTACATAACGCAGGACCGATGTCTGCCAAGGCGCAGTCGCATCCCTGAAAAGCCCCGTCAGCAAGGCTTAAACGCCCTTGACAGGTCCCACCCAGCCGCCAGCGATGGCATGTACTGGTAACCGGGTTTGTGGTTTAAATGTCCCGAGGCTTCATTGTCAAAATCGAAGAGCTGAAAAGCGAAATAGCTGAGCAGAGTGAGGCAAGCAATGACTGAACACGTTCAAGTCGGTGGCCTTCGGGTCGCCAAAGTCCTGTTCGACTTCGTGAACAACGAAGCCATCCCCGGCACCGGTCTGACCGCCGACCAGTTCTGGGCCGGTGCCGACCAGGTCATCCACGACCTGGCGCCGAAGAACAAAGCCCTACTCGCCAAACGCGACGACTTCCAGGCGCGGATCGATGCCTGGCACCAGGCCCGTGCCGGCCAGGCCCATGACGCCGTGGCTTACAAAGCCTTCCTGCAAGACATTGGATACCTGCTGCCAGAAGCGGCGGATTTCCAGGCCACGACCCAAAATGTCGATGACGAAATCGCTCGTATGGCCGGCCCGCAGCTGGTAGTGCCGGTGATGAATGCCCGTTTCGCCCTCAACGCCTCGAACGCCCGCTGGGGTTCGTTGTACGACGCGTTGTATGGCACCGACGCCATCAGCGAAGCCGATGGCGCGGAAAAAGGCAAAGGCTACAACAAGGTTCGCGGCGATAAGGTCATCGCCTTCGCCCGCGCCTTCCTCGACGAAGCGGCCCCCCTCGCGGCCGGCTCCCACGTCGATTCCACCGCTTATAAAATCGTCGACGGCAAACTGGTGGTCGCCCTCAAGGGTGGCAGCAACAGCGGCCTGCGTGACGATGCGCAACTGGTGGGCTTCCAGGGCGATACCTCGGCACCGACCGCCGTGTTGCTCAAGCACAACGGCCTGCACTTCGAAATCCAGATCGATGCCAATACCCCGGTCGGCCAGACCGATGCCGCCGGTGTCAAAGACATCCTGATGGAAGCGGCGCTGACCACCATCATGGACTGCGAAGACTCGGTTGCCGCCGTCGATGCCGACGACAAAGTGCTGATCTACCGCAACTGGCTCGGCCTGATGAAGGGCGATCTGTCGGAAGAAGTCGCCAAGGGCGGCCAGACGTTTACCCGTACCATGAACCCCGACCGTGCGTATACCGCCGTCGATGGTTCGAGCCTGACCCTGCACGGCCGCTCGCTGCTGTTCGTGCGCAACGTCGGCCACCTGATGACCATCGACGCTATCCTCGACAAGGACGGTAACGAAGTGCCGGAAGGCATTCTCGATGGCCTGCTGACCAGCCTGGCGGCGATCCACAGCCTCAACGGCAACACGTCGCGACGCAACAGCCGCACCGGCTCGGTGTACATCGTCAAGCCGAAGATGCATGGCCCGGAGGAAGCCGCATTCACCAACGAGCTGTTCGGCCGCGTCGAAGACGTGTTGAACCTGCCGCGCAACACCCTCAAGGTCGGGATCATGGACGAGGAACGCCGTACCACGATCAACCTCAAGGCCTGCATCAAGGCCGCCAGCGAGCGCGTGGTGTTCATCAACACCGGCTTCCTGGACCGCACGGGCGACGAAATCCATACCTCCATGGAAGCCGGCCCGATGGTGCGCAAGGCCGACATGAAGGCCGAGAAGTGGATCGCCGCGTACGAAAACTGGAACGTCGACATCGGCCTGAGCACTGGTTTGCAAGGCCGCGCACAGATCGGCAAGGGCATGTGGGCCATGCCGGACCTGATGGCCGCGATGCTTGAACAGAAAATCGCCCATCCGCTGGCCGGTGCCAACACCGCCTGGGTGCCATCGCCAACCGCCGCTGCGCTGCACGCGCTGCATTACCACAAGGTCGACGTGTTCGCCCGCCAGGCCGAACTGGCCAAACGCGCCCGCGCTTCGGTGGACGACATCCTGACCATCCCGCTGGCCGTCAACCCGAACTGGACACCGGAGCAGATCAAGCACGAACTGGACAACAATGCCCAGGGTATCCTGGGTTATGTCGTGCGCTGGATCGACCAGGGCGTGGGCTGCTCGAAGGTGCCGGACATCAATGACATCGGCCTGATGGAAGACCGTGCCACGCTGCGTATTTCCAGCCAGCACATCGCCAACTGGCTGCGCCACGGCATCGTTACCCAGGACCAGGTGATGGAAAGCCTCAAGCGCATGGCGCCGGTGGTGGACCGTCAGAACGCCAGCGACCCGCTGTACCGCCCGCTGGCGCCGGACTTCGACAGCAACATCGCCTTCCAGGCGGCGGTCGAACTGGTGATCGAGGGCACCAAACAGCCCAACGGTTATACCGAGCCGGTGCTGCATCGTCGTCGTCGCCAGTTCAAGGCAACCAATGGGTTGTGATTGAACGGTAGCGTTAAAAAGGGCCCTGATCTTGCGATCAGGGCCCTTTTTATTCTTTGGGAAGATGACTCAGAGGCAACTCTTGTGGCGAGGGGATTTATCCCCGCTGGGTTGCGCAGCAACCCTAAAACCTGTCGCCTCGATGTTCGAACAAGTTGAATTCAATTCGTTGGGCTGCTTCGCAGCCAGCGGGGATAAATCCCCTCGCCACAGGTTTTTTTGCGAAAGGGACCTAGAGATCCATCCCCAACTCATGCTTGACCAGCCCCAGCAGCTTTTCGGTGTCGATGGGCTTGAGCAGGAAATCCACCACGCTCAGGTGCATGGCTTCGATGGCATCCTTCACGTCGGCATCACCGGACACGATGATGATCGGCAGCGCGGCCCGCTCCGACTCGCGCACCAGGCGCACCAGCTCCAGGCCATCGACGTTGCCCATGCGCAGATCGGTAATCAACAGACCGATGGAGGGTTTGGTTTCCAGCATCTTGAGCGCTGTTTCACCGCTGGCCGCGGTCATGCAGTGAATACCGTCCAGCGCCAGAATCTCCGACAGCAGCTCGCGGGCGTCCTTGTCGTCATCGACGATCAACACCCGTTGCGGCGGCAGGTCAGGCTCCAGCATGACGGCACTCAGCGCCTCGCGCTCGGCGTCACTCAAAATATCGTGGTCGGACATGATGCTCTCTACGTTCTTGAATCGATCCCCTGGCACAGTGGTCAGACATCGTCTCGCGGCGCTTCAATGTGCACTTCGTCGGATTTTTTTCCAAGGGCATTCCGCGACGATTTTGCATACACCGCGCGTAAGACTTTTTTCCTCATCGCGGGGCGATTGCCGCGACCTAGACTTACGTCCAATGGGCACCCCGTGCTCAGGGGCCGACCATGGGGGAACTGATCCGACCACAACAATTCGAAAAAGATTGCCTAATGTCATGAAAAAAGCGGACGCCTTCATCCAGGCAGGGAAAACCGCGGTGTTGCAAAACATCCAGGGGACGCTGCAATTTCTCCAACGCTTCCCCCCGTTCAACCAAATGGAAAATGCCCATCTGGCCTATCTGGTGGAGCAATGCCTGCTGCGCTTTTATGCCTCGGGCGAGAGCATCATCAAGCCGGCCGACGGCCCGGTGGAACACTTCTACATCGTCAAGCAGGGCCGGGTGGTGGGTGAGCGTCCGCACACGGCCAAGGGCGGCACCGAAACCACCTTCGAAATCACCACCGGCGAATGCTTTCCCCTCGCCGCACTGCTGGGCGAGCGCGCCACCCGCACCGAGCACCTGGCCGGCGAAGACACGTTCTGCCTGCAACTGAACAAGCAAGCGTTCATCAAGCTGTTCGCCCTGTCCGGGCCATTTCGCGATTTCGCCCTGCGCGGGGTCAGCAGCCTGCTCGACCAGGTCAACCAACAGGTCCAGCAGAAGTCCGCCCAGGCGCTGGGCACGCAGTATTCCCTCAATACCCGGCTGGGTGAGCTGGCGATGCGTCATCCGGTGAGTTGCAGCCCTGTCACGCCGTTGCGCGAAGCCGTGAAGCTGATGCATGAGCAACAGGTGGGGAGCATCGTGGTGGTGAACGAGCAGAAGGCGCCGGTAGGGATTTTCACCCTGCGCGACCTGCGGCAGGTGGTGGCCGACGGCTCAGGGGACTTTTCCCAGGCCATCGCGGCGCACATGACCCAGGCACCGTTTTTTCTTTCGCCGGACCACAGCGCCTTCGACGCCGCCATTGCCATGACCGAGCGTCACATCGCCCACGTCTGCCTGGTCAAGGATCAGCGCTTGTGTGGCGTGGTGTCCGAACGCGATCTGTTCTCCCTGCAGCGAGTCGACCTGGTACACCTGGCCCGGACCATTCGCAGCGCCCCGAGGGTAGAAAACCTGGTGACCCTGCGCGGCGAGATCGGCCAACTGGTTGAGCGCATGCTGGCCCACGGCGCATCATCGACCCAGATCACCCACATCATCACCCTGCTCAACGATCACACCGTGTGCCGGGTCATCGAGTTGACCCTGGCCGACAAGGGCGACCCGGGCGTGCCCTTCAGCTGGTTGTGTTTCGGCAGTGAAGGCCGGCGTGAGCAAACCCTGCACACCGACCAGGACAACGGCATCCTGTTCGAAGCCCGGGACGCGGCCCACGCGGCGCAGATTCGCGGCTTGCTGCTGCCCATCGCCCAGCAGATCAACCAGAGCCTGGCGCTGTGCGGCTTCACGCTGTGCAAGGGCAACATCATGGCCGGCAACCCCGAGCTGTGCCTGTCCCGCGCGGAATGGGCCCGACGTTTTGCGGCGTTCATCCGGGAAGCCACTCCGGAAAACCTGCTGGGCTCGAGCATTTATTTCGACCTGCGGGTGGTCTGGGGCGACGAGCATGGGTGCGAGCAACTGCGCCAGCAGATTCTCCAGCAGGTGGGCGATAACCGCTTGTTCCAACGGATGATGGCCGACAATGCACTGCGCCATCGTCCGCCGGTGGGTCGTTTCAGGGAGTTCGTGCTGAGCCGCAAGAACGGCGAGAAAGCCACACTGGATTTGAAAGTCCAGGGCCTGACGCCTTTCGTCGACGGTGCCCGCTTGCTGGCACTGGCCAACGGCATCAAAGCCAACAATACCCTGGAGCGTTTGCGGCAACTGGTCGCCAAGCAAGTGATCGAACCGCTGGACGGGGCCGCGTATGAAGAGGCCTATCACTTCATCCAACAGACCCGCATGCAACAGCATCAATTGCAGACCCGTGAGAACCTACCCTATTCCAATCGGGTCGACCCCGACAGCCTGAACCATCTGGACCGACGCATCCTGCGCGAATCCCTGCGCCAGGCCCAACGCCTGCAAAGCAGCCTGACGCTGAGGTATCAGCTGTGAAGCTGTTTTCCTGGTTGCGTGCGGCCCAGCCAGCGTTGCCCGATGCGTTGCAACAACGCCTGG
The DNA here is from genome assembly GCF_022952855.1 of Pseudomonas sp. RGM2987. GTDB lineage: Bacteria > Pseudomonadota > Gammaproteobacteria > Pseudomonadales > Pseudomonadaceae > Aquipseudomonas. The sequence continues at coordinate 72,528 of NZ_JALJDX010000204.1, forward strand.
AACGGCTGCCGGCGCCTTCACCGCTGCGTGAATGCAGCCTGCGGGACCAGCGCTGGGTGGTGCTGGACCTGGAAACCACCGGGCTGAACCTGAACAAGGATCAAGTGTTGTCCATCGGCGCAGTGGTCATCGAGGACGGCGCCATCGACTTCAGCCAGCAATTTGAACGAACGTTGCAATGCGACAAGCAGAAGCTCGGGCCAAGCGTGTTGATTCACGGCCTGGCGCCGAGTGCCATCGCCGCCGGCAGTCATCCGGCCGAGGCGCTGCTGGCGTTCATGGAGTTCGTCGGCGACAGCCCACTGCTGGCGTTCCACTCGCCCTTCGACTCCCACATGCTCGGGCGTGCGCTCAAGGATTACCTGGGCTATCGCTTGCAGCACACGTTCCTGGACGTGGCGGATCTGGCACCGATGCTCTGCCCCCAGGCCGGCCTGCGCAAAGCGGGGCTGGACGACTGGATCGGCTGGTTCAAGCTTGAGGTGCAGGAGCGCCACAACGCCAGCGCCGACGCCCTGGCTACAGCAGAGCTGGCGCTGATCCTGTTCAGCCGCGCCCGCCAGCAACAGATCGACAGCGCGCTGGAACTGCAACAGCGCCTGGGCCAGTGGAAGCGGCGGCAGCAGGCGCCTTCGATTTGATTCGAAATCTGAACACAAAGCTTTTGTGGGAGCGGGCTTGCCCGCGAAAGCGGTGGATCAGCTTGCATTGATGTCGGATGTGCAGCCGTCTTCGCGAGCAAGCCCGCTCCCACAGGGGTTCTGCTTTTATTCAAGGTCACCACGTCGCCCGACCAGCGCCAATTGCTTTCCCTCCCTGCTCTCTGACACAATCGCGAACAATTCTCGTTACTTAAAACATCGGTGATGCTCCGTGTCGTCAGTCCCAAGTCCCCACAGTGATCTGGTTGGTGCGTTGTACCGTGACCATCGCACGTGGCTGTTGGCATGGTTGCGGCGCAATGTGGCCTGTGCACAAAAGGCCGAGGATTTGAGCCAGGATACCTTCGTGCGCCTGCTGGGCCGCGACGAGCTCAAGACGCCCCGCGAGCCTCGGGCATTCCTGGTGGCGATCGCCAAGGGCCTGCTGTTCGACTACTTCCGTCGGGCGGCGCTGGAACAGGCGTATCTCACCGAACTGATGCTGATCCCCGAAGCCGAGCAGCCCTCGGTGGAAGACCAGCAGATGATCCTCGAAGACCTCAAGAACATTGATCGGCTGCTGGGCAAACTGTCGAGCAAGGCCCGCGCAGCCTTTCTCTATAACCGCCTGGATGGCCTCGGCCACGCCGAAATCGCCCAGCGCCTGGGGGTGTCGGTGCCGCGGGTACGGCAGTATCTGGCCCAGGGCATCCGTCAGTGCTACATCGCGTTGTACGGTGAGCCGACATGAGCCCGATCCCTTCTAAACCGGTCTCGGCCCGCGTGCTGGATGCAGCGATTGCCTGGCAGTTGGCGCTGGACTCGGGCAGCCCCCGGGAACGTGAAGCCTTCGCCCAATGGCACGCCGCCGATGAAGAACACGCTCGTGCCTGGCGGCAACTGGGCATGCTTGACCAACGCTTCAGCGTTGCCAATGGGCCGGCGCGGGCTGCGCTGCTGCAATCGCGGGCCGGCATTCGCCGCCGACTGCGTAAGATCGGCAGTGGCCTGGCAAGCGTGGTCGCGGTCATCGGCCTGGCGCTGTTCGCCGGGGAGCGTTACCTGCCGCTGGACTACTGGCTGGCCGACCAGCGCACCGCCACCGGCGAGCAACGCACCCTGCGGCTGGCCGACGGCACGTTGATCAACCTCAATACCCACAGTGCCCTGGACGTTCGTTTCGATGACAAGCAGCGGCGAATCGTCCTGCAGGAAGGCGAGATCCTGGTGCAGACCGGCCACAACGATCCGCGGCCGTTCATCGTCGAAACCCGCGAAGGCCGCATGCGCGCGCTGGGCACGCGGTTTCTGGTCAAGCGCGAGGAGGAAGGCACGCGCCTGAGCGTGCTGCAATCCGCCGTGGCGGCCCATCCCCAGGCGAGCGACGCCGAACAGATCCTGCGCGAAGGCCAGCAGGTGCTGATGCGCCGCGATGGCCTCGGCCCGACGCTGGCGCTGAACCCCGGCGCCGATGCCTGGACCCGCGGCATGCTGGTGGTGGACAACGCCCGCCTCGAAGACCTGGTGCATGAACTCGGGCGCTACCGTCGTGGTTACCTGGGCGTCGAGCCAAAGGTCGCGGACCTGCGCATCACCGGCAGCTTCCCGCTGCACGACACCGACCTCGCCCTGACGGCGCTGCTGCCGACCTTGCCGGTGCAGGTCGAGCATCATACGAGGTGGTGGGTGGTGGTGGGGCCGAAGGGCGAGGCCAAGCCCTGACCGAAGGTGTGTCAGATAAGCCGCCTTCGCGAGCAAGCCCGCTCCCACAGGGGGATTGTCTTTGCCCACACATTTTGTGTTCGCTGAGGATCCAGTGTGGGAGCGGGCTTGCTCGCGAAGAGGATGTCACGATCGTTCCCACGCTCCGCGTGGGGACGCCTCAACGGAAGCTCCGCGTTCGGCTTTTGCCACCCAATCCCATGCTGAATCTAAATTATTTTCATCCACCCCTATCACTTTTCTATTTTCATCCGGCACCCAGGCAATTGAGAAATATTTCCATTCAGGAGCCGCCGTATGTCCCGCCCGCTAGACACCCTGTTGCGCCCCAGCCTGTTGGCCCTCGCCATTGCCTTTGCCATGCCGTTGAGCAGCGGTCCGCTACTGGCGGCCGAACAGGCCTCGAATGTGCGCGCCTACAGCCTGCCCGCCGCGCCACTGGCCAGCACCCTGAACCAGATCGCCAGCCAGGCCGGCCTCGCCCTGAGCCTGGAACCGTCCCTGGCCTCAGGCAAGACCTCGGCACCGGTCCAAGGCCAGTTCGACGCCACCGGCGCGTTGCGTGAAGCCCTGCGTGGCACCGGCCTGCAACTGCAGCAAAGCAGCGCCGGCACCTACAGTCTGGTGGCCGTGCCCGAGGGCGTCATGGCCCTGCCGGAAACCAGCGTGATTGGTGCCGGCATCAGCGAAAGCGCCTGGGGCCCGACCGACAGTTATGTCGCCACCCGCACCGCCGCCGGCACCAAGACCGACACGCCAATCGTCGAGTTGCCACGCTCGGTCTCGGTGGTGACGCGCCAGCAGATGGAAGAACGCTCCGTGCTCAACCTCAACGATGCCCTGCGCTACACCGCCGGCGTACAAAGCAGCGGCTACGGCTCGGACTCGCGCAACGACTGGCTGCTGGTGCGTGGCTTCGTACCGACCCAGTTCCTTGATGGCCTGCCGCTGCCCAAGGGCAACTACATCACGCCGAAAATCGAGCCGTGGAACCTTGAGCGCATCGCCGTGTTGCGCGGCCCGGCCTCCTCGGTCTACGGCCAGACGCCTCCCGGCGGCATGCTGGACATGGTCAGCCGCCGCCCCGAGGCCGAGAGCAGCCACGAAGTGGAGTTGCAGGCCGGCAGCTATGAACACAAGCAGATCAACTTCGACAGCACCGGCAAGGTCGATGACGAAGGTCAGTTTCTCTATCGGCTCAGCGGTACCGTGCGCGACAGCAACGCCCAGGTCGATCACATTCCAGATAAGCGCTACAACCTCGCGCCGAGCCTGACCTGGAACATCAACGACGACACCCGTCTGACCTTGCTGTCGCAATACACCCGCGACGACACCGGGATTACCGGGCAATTCCTGCCGCTGCAAGGCACCAAGCTGGCGTCGCCGGCGGGCAGGATCTCCCACCACAAGAACCTCGGTGACCCGGACTGGGAGTTCTACGATCGCACCTACTACGCACTGGGCTATGCGTTCGAGCACCGTTTCAACGACACCTGGCAGTTCCGCCAGAACCTGCGCTACACCAAGAGCGACCTGGAAACCCAGGGCATCTCCGCCGGCGGGCAATTCTGGCCGGCGGGGCCTGAGGAAGCGGTGAGCGCCGATGGCACCGTCAAGCGCAGTGCCAGTGTCATTGACGAAGACATCAGCCAGTTCGCCGTGGACAACAACTTCCAGGCCGACTTCCAGACCGGCGCCCTTAGCCACACCCTGCTGCTGGGCCTGGATCACCAACGCTCCAATAGCAATTCGCGTTGGGATTGGGGCTCGACCGGTGTGCCCACCAGCAACATCCACCACCCGATTTACGGACAGGATTTCTCCAACGTCCAGTACTTCACCATGTACGACTACAACCAGAAAACCCAGCAGACCGGGCTCTATGTGCAAGACCAGATCGCTCTGGACAACTGGCGCCTGACCCTCGGTGGACGGGAAGACTGGATTCACACCGGCACTGTGTTCCACAACCAGAACGATGCGACCAATACCCAGCGCGACAAGAAATTCAGCGGCAACGCAGCGCTGAGCTATGTCTTCGATAACGGCGTGACGCCGTACATTTCCTTCGCCCAGTCGTTCCAGGCGGCGGCCGGTACGCTGGTCAACAGCACCGACGCGTTCAAGCCGACCGAAGGCGAACAGTACGAAGCCGGCATCAAGTATCAGCCGCCCGGCACCAAGACTTTGCTCACGGCAGCGGTGTTCGACCTGACGCAGAAAAACAACGCCGTTGCTGAAAACAACATCACCCGCCAAGTCGGCGAAGTGCAGGTGCGGGGCCTGGAGCTGGAGGCCTCGGGCGAGGTCACCGACAACCTGAAGCTCATCGGCTCCTACACCTACAACGACAGCGAAATCACCAAGGGCACCGCGGCGGAGAAAGGCAAGCGCATGGCCCAGGTGCCGCGCAACCAGGCCACCGCGTGGGCTGACTACACCTGGCACAACGGCCCACTCGACGGCTTCGGCGTGGGCGCAGGCGTGCGCTACGTCGACGACACCTATGGCAACACTACCAACACCGATTGGGGGCATGTCGGTTCCTACACCATCTACGACGCATCGGCCCATTACGAGCTGGGACGCCTGAGCAATTCGCTCAAGGGCGTGTCGGTGGCGGTGGATGCCAAGAACGTGTTCAACAAGGATTACCTGTCCACCTGTGATGGCTTCTACTGCTACTACGGCGACCAGCGCAGTGTCGTCGCCAGTGTGAATTACAAGTGGTAGGGATTAGCAGCGTGAAATTTTGAGCTACCTGAGGCCTGCCGGCTGAATGGAACCCTTGTGGGAGCGGGCTTGCTCGCGAAAGCGGCGTAACAGTCAACAT
>NZ_JALJDX010000222.1 GCF_022952855.1 Pseudomonas sp. RGM2987
GCCCTAATCCAGACACCGCGGTGCAGCAGATGCACCGCGTCAACTGATGGCGCCTGCTGCGCAGCCGAGCGGGAGCAAGCTCCCTCGCCACAGGGGTTTGCATGTTCCCGCATTTAAGGCGCTAGGCCCCTTCAGGTTCCGTCAACGCCGCCAGCAACAGCGGATGCAACACCGCCTCCGGATGCTTCTCCTGCCAGGCCGACAGCTCCCGGCGCATGCCCGGCGTCCAGAAGCTCTGGATGTGCTGGCGCACGCCCTTCACCGCCAGGGCGTTGTCCGGTTCGCTGGAGAAATACTGGGCGATCTGGTTGGCCATTTTGATCAGGCTTTCAGCACTCATCGGCGCACCTCGGCTTTCTCGGCTTGACGACGCTCGCGCAGCAGGCGGCCTTGTTCATCACTGAATGCCTGATAGCGTTTCTGCCATTCCGAAGGCTGGCTGACCCGCACGACTTCCACCGCCGTCACCTTGTATTCCGGGCAGTTGGTGGCCCAGTCGGAGTTGTCGGTGGTGATTACGTTGGCCCCCGATTCGGGGAAGTGGAAGGTGGTGTAGACCACCCCCGGTGCGACCCGCTCGGTGACTTTCGCCCGCAGTACCGTCTGCCCGGCGCGGCTGCCGATGCCGACCCAATCGCCATCGACAATGCCACGGTTCTCGGCGTCGGTCGGGTGGATTTCCAGGCGATCTTCCTCGTGCCAGGCCACGTTCTCGGTGCGCCGGGTCTGGGCACCGACGTTGTACTGGCTGAGGATCCGGCCGGTGGTGAGCAACAGCGGATAGCGGTTGTTGACCTTCTCTTCGGTGGGCACATAACCGGTAAGCATGAAGCGCCCCTTACCGCGCACGAATTGCTCGATGTGCATGGTCGGCGTGCCGTCCGGCGCGGCATCGTTGCACGGCCATTGCAGGCTGCCGTGGCGATCGAGCTCTACGTAGCTGACACGGGTGAAGGTCGGTGTCAGACGGGCGATTTCATCCATGATCTGCGACGGATGACTGTAGTCCATCTTGTAGCCCAGAGCGTCGGCCAGGGCGATGGTGGCTTCCCAGTCGGCCTTGCCGGCCAGGGGCTCCATGACCTTGCGCACCCGGGAAATGCGTCGCTCGGCGTTGGTGAAAGTGCCGTCTTTTTCAAGGAACGAGCTGCCCGGCAGGAACACGTGGGCGAACTTGGCGGTTTCGTTGAGGAAGATGTCCTGAACGATCACGCATTCCAGGGCGCTAAGGGCCGCAGTCACGTGCTGGGTGTTCGGGTCGCTCTGGGCGATGTCCTCACCCTGGCAATAAAGTGCCTTGAATGTGCCGTCCAGGGCAGCCTCGAACATGTTCGGGATGCGCAGGCCCGGGTCGGGTTGCAGCGTCACGTTCCACGCCTGTTCGAACTGGGCGCGTACGGTTTCGTTGGAGATGTGCCGGTAGCCGGGCAGTTCGTGGGGGAAAGAGCCCATGTCGCACGAACCCTGGACGTTGTTCTGCCCGCGCAACGGGTTCACGCCGACACCTTCACGACCGATGTTGCCGGTGGCCATGGCGAGGTTGGCAATGCCCATTACCGAGGTACTGCCCTGGCTGTGTTCGGTGACGCCGAGGCCGTAGTAGATCGCCGCGTTGCCACCGGTGGCGTACAGCCGGGCGGCGGCGCGGATCTGCTCGGCAGGCACGCCGCACACGGGTCCCAACACCTCCGGTGCGTTTTCCGGCAGGCTGACGAAATCGCTCCAGCGGGCGAAATCCGCCGGTTCGCAGCGTTCGTCGACGAACCCCTGCTTGACCAGTCCTTCGGTGACAATCACGTGGGCCAACGCGTTGAGCATCGCCACGTTGGTGCCGGGCCGCAATTGCAAGTGCAGCTCGGCACGGGCATGCGGCGAGTCCACCAGGTCGATGCGCCGTGGGTCGATGACAATCAGCCGCGCCCCCTGACGCAAGCGGCGCTTGAGCTGCGAGCCGAACACCGGGTGAGCGTCGGTGGGGTTGGCGCCCATCACCAGGATCACGTCGGCCTTCATCACCGAGTCGAAGTTCTGGGTCCCGGCCGATTCCCCAAGGGTTTGCTTGAGGCCGTAGCCGGTGGGCGAGTGGCAGACCCGGGCGCAGGTGTCGACGTTGTTGTTGCCGAACGCGGTGCGCACCAGTTTCTGCACCAGGTAGGTTTCTTCGTTGGTGCAGCGGCTGGAGGTGATGCCGCCGATGGAATCGCGCCCGTACTTGAGCTGGATCCGCCGCAACTCGCTGGCCGCATAGGTGACCGCCTCGTCCCAGCTGACCTCCTGCCACGGATCGCTGATGTGCTTGCGGATCATCGGCTTGGTGATGCGATCCGGGTGGGTGGCGTAGCCCCAGGCGAAGCGGCCCTTGACGCAGGAGTGGCCGTGGTTGGCCTGGCCGTTCTTGTCCGGGACCATGCGCACCAGTTGCTCACCCTTCATTTCAGCGCGGAACGAACAACCGACGCCGCAGTAGGCGCAGGTGGTGATGACGCTGCGTTCCGGCTGGCCGATCTCCACCACGCTCTTGTCGATCAGCGTGGCGGTCGGACAGGCCTGCACGCAGGCACCGCAGGACACGCATTCGGAATCGAGGAAGTTGTCACCGCCGGCCGCTTCCACACGGGAATCGAAACCGCGCCCAGTGATGGTCAGGGCGAAGGTGCCCTGGATTTCCTCACAGGCGCGCACGCAGCGGCTACACACGATGCACTTGCTCGGGTCGTAGTCAAAATAGGGGTTGGAGACATCCTTGGTCTCGGCCAGGTGGTTGGCGCCTTCGTAGCCGTAGCGCACCTCGCGCAGGCCAACCTGCCCCGCCACCGTCTGCAATTCGCAATTACCGTTGGCCGGACAGGTCAGGCAGTCCAGCGGGTGATCAGAGATGTACAGCTCCATCACATTGCGCCGCAGGGTCGCAAGCTTGGAGGTCTGGGTGCGGACCACCATGCCTTCGGTCACCGGCGTGGTGCAGGAGGCCGGGTAGCCGCGCATGCCGTCGATCTCCACCAGGCACATGCGGCAGGAGCCGAAGGCTTCCAGGCTGTCGGTGGCGCAGAGCTTGGGAATGGTGGTGCCGAGCAGCGCCGCCGCGCGCATCACCGAGGTGCCGGAGGCGACGCTGATTTCACGGCCATCGATGGTCAGATTGACCTGCACTTCGCTTTCGCGAGCGGGGGTGCCAAGGTCGATGTCAGTGCTGGGGTCGAAGATGTTGATCATTGCTCGGCCTCCGTGGTCGCCAGACCGAAGTCGGCGGGAAAGTGCTTGAGGGCGCTGGCGACGGGGTAGGACGTCATCCCACCGAGGGCACAGAGCGAACCGTATTGCAGGGTGTCGCACAGGTCTTGCAGCAGCAGCGCCTGTTCCTGGCGCGCACTGGCATCGGTGCTGGCGATCAGCCGATCCACCACCTCCACCCCTCGGGTGGAACCGATCCGGCACGGCGTGCATTTGCCGCAGGATTCCTCGGCGCAGAACTGCAAGGCGAACCGGGCCATGTGGGCCATGTCCAGGCTGTCATCCGCCACCACCACGCCACCGTGGCCGAGCATCGCGCCCATGGCGGCGAACGCTTCGTAGTCCAGCGGTGTGTCGAACTGCGAGGGCGGCACCCAGGCGCCCAACGGCCCGCCCACCTGCGCGGCCTTCAACGGCCGACCGCTGGCAGTGCCGCCGCCGTAACCTTCCACCAACTCGCGCAGACTCAGGCCGAAAGCACGCTCCACCAGCCCCGCCTGACGGACATTGCCCGCCAGTTGGAACGGCATCGTGCCCAAGGAGCGGCCCATGCCGAAATCACGGTAGAACTGCGCGCCTTTCTCCAGGATCACCGGGACCGAGGCCAGGGTCACCACGTTGTGTACCAGGGTCGGCAAGCCAAACAGGCCTTGCAACGCCGGCAGCGGCGGCTTGGCGCGAACCTCGCCGCGCTTGCCCTCGAGCGATTGCAGCAGCGAAGTTTCCTCGCCACAGATGTAGGCACCCGCCCCCACCCGCACTTCCAACTCGAAGCGGCGACCGCTGCCGCCCACGTCCGCGCCCAGGTAACCGGCGCTACGGGCGATGCCCAGGGCCTGGTTCAGGGTGCTGACGGCGGCCGGGTATTCCGAGCGCACGTAGATGTAGCCCATCGTCGCACCGACCGCGATGCCGGCGATGATCATGCCTTCGATCAACAGGAACGGGTCGCCTTCCATCAACATCCGGTCGGCGAAGGTCCCGGAGTCGCCTTCATCGGCGTTGCACACCACATACTTCTGCGGCCCTACCGCGTCGCGCACGGTGCGCCACTTGATGCCCGCCGGAAACGCTGCGCCGCCGCGACCGCGCAGGCCGGAGTCAAGCACGCTGGTGACCACGTCCAGGCCATCCATCTGGATCGCCCGGGTCAAGCCTTGAAAGCCGCCCTTGGCCCGATATTCGTCCAACGACAGCGGCTGGGTAATGCCGGCACGGGCGAACAACAAGCGCTGCTGGCTCTTGAGATACGGGATGTCCTCCACCGGGCCCAAGGCCAGCGGATGGCTGCCCGGATCGCCCGCCAGGGCATCGAGCAGGCTCGGTACGTCTTGCGGCGTGACGGGACCGAAACCCAGGCGGACACCGGCGCTTTCAAACTCCAGCAGCGGTTCCAGCCAATAGAGGCCACGGGAACTGGTGCGACGCAGCTCCAGCGGCAATTGTCGACGTTCAGCTTCACTGGCCAGTGCCGCCGCCACCTTGTCTGCGCCCACGGCGCAGGCCACCGAATCACGAGGGATGCAGAGTGTCAGCATGAGCCCTCCTCCAGGCAACCGTTCACCAATTGACGCAGGCGCTCCGGAGTCAACCGCGCATGCAGCTCACCGTCCAGCTCCAGGGCCGGCGAACACACGCAGGCCCCCAGGCAGTACACCGGCCGCAGGCTGATGCTGCCATCGGCGCTGGTGCCGTGGTCGTCCAGGGACAGGTGTTCGCGCAACTGCGCCGCCAACCCTTCGGCGCCCTTGCTCTGGCAGGACTCGGCCCGGCACAGGCGCAAGGTATGCCGCGCCGGCGGCGTGGTGCGCAAGTCGTGGTAGAAACTGATCACCCCGCGCACTTCAGCCTCGCTGAGGTTAAGGGCATGGGCGATTTCAGGGACGGCGGTGTCGGGCACATACCCGCAACCTTCCTGGATGGCATGCAGGATCGGCAACAAGGCACCCGGGGTGGCCTTTTCGCGTTCCAGAACGCTGTGAATCAGGGGCAGGTGAAGCGTCTCATCGAGCATAAGTGACCTCGGCATCTCGAACGCCACCGCCGCATAGCGGCAGCCGTCCGGAGTCTTGGCTGCGGCGCCCGGCCCACGTCACGGTAGCGTGGTTGATCCAGACGCCATTCCTGCTCTCCGGCCAGGCGTCTTGGCGCGCCTGGTCCGGGGCATCCCTACAGCTTGCCACTCCCCAAGGGTGACGATTGCACGTGGACGACAGAACGTGTTCTGAAAGCGACTTGGGGATGAGAGTGAGCTTAGTTCAAATCGTCTTTATCTACCGGGCTGACGCCGTGTGACGCCCTCCGATGGATGACTGCCTCACATGGGAATATCGACACCTGCCCATAAATCCATATCTTGAGTTGAGCCAACCAACCCGTAGAAATCTGTCACTACGCCTTTTGCCGAGCAACTAGTCCCTCCTTGTCTCAATAACGCTCCTTAGCTACTCGGACAAGGCTATCGCTAACAAAGCCAACATCGCAGTGTCCGCAGTAGAACCCCGCGACTACCTGTTGCAACGGCGACTGCCTCAGCAACTCAGGTTTACATTCATCCACAGCCAGTTGATCCGCTCGCACATAGCCGGCCTTTTCTTCCCCATTGAATCGTTTCTTGGGACTTTGCGCTCCGATAAGCAGCTCTTTTGGCCGAACGTACTGGGCGCTTCCACAGCGGGGACAGCGTTCAAGATCATTAGATTGCATCGCCGTAGCCCCCTCTACTTCAACTCCACCAACCGAATCGACTGCGACCCATCCAGCGACAGGTGAATCGTCGCCGCCTTGCTAGGAAAATTCGGCGCATCGCTGTCGGTATTTTCCAGCACCGGAATGTCGATCAAGGTCTGCTCGCCCGATGGATCGCTGACCAGTTTGGCGTCCAGTTTGTCGATCGAGCGCCAGCTGTCGCCGCCAATGCGAATCACGTCAAGCAGGGTGTAACGCTGCTTGCCCTCTTCGCTTTCTTCAGGAGTGAAAGCCGCCAGGTATTGGCTGTAGTTGTTGCCCATGCCGAAGCCTTCGATGGTGAACACGGCGAGCGTGACTTCGCTGTCCTCGCCGGTATCCAGCGTCTGCACCAGCGTCGCTTCCGGGTAGCCGGTGGCGTAGCTGTCTTTGAGCAGCGCCACCAGATGCCCGACCTGTTCTTCCAGCGGTTTTGGAATGGGTTGCTCGGCGGCTTGGGTCAGGGTACAGGCGAGGAACAGGCTGGCGGTAAGCAGGTGTAATTTCATGAATGGGAAGTCCGAGGTACGGGAGGTCGGCGCGGATAGTAGCGCATCAGCAGCATGGTTGATGAGCCTGTTGTTGCCTAGCAGACTGCCCACTAAGGAACGCAATGTTGTTCACTTCAGGTTTATCACTTGTCGTGGCGTCCTTAAGTAAACGGTATTGCGGCAGTATCGACATTTTCTACATCGCGCAATCAACTTCGATAGAAAGGAAACGGCAAAATCTGTCCTGAGCAAACACGGCTAGGCACGCTCATGCCGTTATAGTCGACTCTATTGCGACCGCACTTCCAAGAGCCTTCCCTGATGCCCGACATGCCGACCCACCTCGCCTACACCCAACGTTTCAACGCGGTGCTCGCCTACATCGAGGCCAACCTCGAAGGCGACTTGTCGGTGAAAACGCTTGGCCATGTGGCGAACTTTTCGGCGTTTCACTTTCATCGGCAGTTCACGGCGTTCGTCGGTGTGCCGGTTTCACGCTATGTGCAACTGATGCGACTGCGACGCGCGGCTCATCGCCTGGCGGCCGCGGCTAACTACTCGGTACTGGACGCCGCACTCAGTGCCGGTTTTGAAAGCCCCGAAGCCTTCAGCCGAGCGTTCCGACGGGCATTCGGCATGACGCCGAGTGCCTTTCGCAAGGCGCCGAACTGGCAGGTCTGGAACGCGGTGTTCACCATCCCTCACTTTTCCAGGACGATTACCATGCAAGTACGAATTGTGGATTTCGCTGAAGTCCGGTTGGCAGCGCTGGAGCATTGCGGCGCGCCCGGTCTTGTCAATGAAAGTGTGCGCAGGTTTATCCAGTGGCGCATGCAGAGCGGGCAATCGCCGGTGGCGTCGAGCCGCAGCTTCGGTATTCCCTATGGCAACCCAGATACGACGCCGCCGGAGCAATTTCGCTTCGCCATCTGCGGCGAGATGCACGAGGCCGTGGAGCCGAATGAATTCGGTGTCCACGAGCGCGTCATTCCTGCGGGTCGTTGCGCTGTGGTGCGACACACCGGGTCACCGGACCACATCGGCGAAACGATTTATCCGGTCTACCGCGACTGGCTGCCTGCCAGCGGAGAAGAACTGCGTGACCACCCGCTGTTCTTCCATTACCTGAGTGTCTATCCCGAGACGCCACAGGATCAATGGCAAACCGATGTGTATGTTCCGTTGCAATAGCGACTGAGCGGCCCGGGGTCGGAACTGACGAAGCTCTGCTCTGGATGGGCTGCTCAACCATCGCCTGCAAGCACTGCCGCCCGACGCTCAACCCGCTCCCGACAAGCCTCACCAAACGCCTGGAATATCCTCAGATAATCCGGATTGGCCGTCACCTGCCACTCCGGATGCCACTGCACCCCCAAGGCGAACGCCTTGCTGCCTTCCACAGAAAGCCCTTCCACCAACCCGTCTTCGGCCAGCGCTTCGATGCGCAAGCCATCGCCCACCCGCGCTATGCCCTGGCCGTGCACGGAGTTGACCTGGATGACGCCTGACAGGCCCAGCCGGGACAGCACGCCACCCGGTTGCACGGTCATGGCGTGGGTGCGGGCGTATTGGTCTTCGACCGGTTCGTTGCTCGGCGGCTCGTGCTCGGCGCCCGGGCCGTCGAGTTGTTGGTGGAGGGAACCGCCGAACGCGACGTTCATTTCCTGGAAGCCGCGGCAAATGCCGAGTACCGGCATGCCTGCCTCCACCGCTGCGCGCCAGAGCGGCAGCGCCAGTTGGTCGCGGGCTGGATCGTGGGGGGTTCCTGGCGGGCTGGGTGGGCCGTCGTAGTGATGGGGTTCGATATTCGAAGGCGAGCCGGTGAACAGCAGCCCGTCCAGGTTCTCCATGATCTCGCTCAGGTCCAGCAATTCCGGGAACACCGGCAAAATCAGCGGCAGGCCTTTGGCCGCCGAAGCAACCGCAAGGGCATATTTGTCGTTACTGATCTGGACGGTGTGCGGACCGATCTGCCATGAACAGGCGATGATTCCGATCCTGGGCAGCCGTGACGCGCTGCGGGTTTTATCAACTTCTATGTTGTTGAAATGCATGACAGGCCCTTGGTAGCGTCGAGAGTTACCGTTTGGATTGCGACGCGGGCCGGGTTGTTCATTCGGGATGATGGGCGCTCAGCCTGATGCCTGTCAGTTGAACTACACACCTGTGGGAACAAAGCTTGCTCGCGAGGGCGGTGGGTCAGGTTGAGGTGATATTGAATGTACCGCCGTCTTCGCGGGCAAGCCCGCTCCCACAGGGTTCTCGGGTGTTCACAGACTCTGTGTTTCACCACAAATCCCCTGTGGGAGCGAGCCTGCTCGCGATGGCGGTGGGTCAGCTAAGCTGCGTCCGCTACATCAAACCCCTGCTTCAAATCCTCGATCAACGCCCCGACATCCTCCAACCCGATGTGCAAGCGCACCACCGGATTCAATGCCCGGTCCTGCGCGCTGTTGCGATCCTTGGTATCGGCAACGGTCACCAGGCTTTCGTACCCACCCCACGACGCGCCGAGCCCGAACAACTGCAACGCATCGATGAAGCGCTCCAGATAAGCATCGTCGGCTCGTTGTAGTTCGAAGGACAACAAGCCGTTGCTGCCCTGGAAATCACGCTTCCACAGGGCATGGCCCGGGTGGTCGGTGAGTGCCGGGTGGAAGACCCGCTTCACCTGCGGCTGTGCCTGTAACCAACGAGCAACTTCCAGCCCCTGGCGCTCGTGCACATCCAGGCGTGGCGCGAGGGTGCGGGCGCCGCGCAGGACCAGGTAGGCGTCGTCGGGGCTGACGGTGGTGCCGAAGGTGTCGCTCATGGCCGCCAGCGCCGGCCAGGCCTCTTCCCGGGTGCAGACGCTGCCCATGACCACGTCGCTGTGGCCACTGAGGTATTTGGTCAAAGCCATGATCGAGATGTCGGCGCCCAGGGCCAGCGGCCGGTACAAGTAGCCCGAGCCCCAGGTGTTGTCCACCGCCAGCAGAATCCCTCGCGGCTTGCACAGCGCCGCAATGGCTGGCAGGTCGCAGAGTTCATACAGCAGCGAACCGGGCACTTCGGCGTAGACCATCCTGGTGTTGGCTTGCAGCCGTGCAGGCAGGTCGCTGCCGTCGGGGGCGAAGTAGCTGACTTCGATGCCAAAGGCCTGGAGAAAGTCCCGCGCCACGCGGCGTACCGGCGAGTACACGGCATCGGTGATCAGCACGTGATCACCGGGGCGCAGGTACGCCAGGAAGGTTTGCGCCACCGCCGCCAGCCCGGTGCCAAACAGGCGGGTGCGATAACCGCCCTCCAGTTCAGTGACGAGGTCTTCCAGGGCAAACGCCGTAGGGTTGCCCTTGGCGCCATAACTCAGAAGCCGTTCGCTGTCGCGCCGTGAGCGGACGTCACGCATCTGCGCCAGGTTGTCGAACAGCACCGTGCTCAGGCGACTGACGGGAACGTTGACCACCCTGGCGCCGCTGCCCTTCTCCGTTCGTGCAGCATGGACCAGGCGGGTGCGGACTCGCTCATCGTAAGGCTGCGAGTGCAACGGTTGGAGGCTGGCGATTTCGTCTGCGCTCATCTGCGCCAGCAGGCCGATTTCCCAGGCCAGGTATTGGCGCGCCGCGTCCTTGTTGCCGGCATGCCGGTCGTGGGTGAAAAACAGGAAGTCGATGCACTGTTCATCCGGCAGTGTCTCGACGCCCTGCTCCAGCACCAGACCGGCCGAAGACCCGTCACCGTCGAGCAAACGCACCAGCCCACGCTGCGCTTCAGGCAGCTCCAGCGCGGCCAGGGCCGCCACTCGCGGATCATCGGCGACCAGCACCACCGGCCGCTGTTCACCGGCGACCGCGCCAGCCAGCAACGGCCGGATCGACCAGCGCGCCCCGGCGATATGACCTTTGCGATAAGCCATGCTCGGCCGCAGGTCGATCAACGCGACCGCATCATCCTTCAGCGCATCGACCAGAGCCTGCACGCCGATCAGCGGCAAAGGTTGCGGCAGCACTACGTCTGTCTTGGGCAACGCCAAGCCACTGCTCAAGCCTTCGGCCAGCACGTAGGCCTCGTGCCCCAGCTGCCGCAGCCAGGCCGCGATCACCGGTGCGCGCACGCCGTCGTTATCGAACAGCACCACCCGCGCCCCTCGCACGCCCACATACAGGTCGGTGGACTGAATCAACTGCCCGCCCGGCGTGTGTTGCGCCCCCGGCAATGTGCCGGCAGCGAATTCCTCGGCGGTGCGCACGTCCCCCAGGAACAGGCTGCGCCCGCCCTCCTTCGCCCACTGCTCGACCTGGCCCGCCTCGACGGTTACCGCACCGGCCCGTTCGGCCAGTTGTGCCGCCGCCAGCCGCTGCGCCGGCAGCTTGTCGGTCGACACCTCATCGGCATAGCGACGTTCGCTGCCATGCTCCAGTTGGAGATCTTCCAGGTACCAGCCTTGGGTGCCGTTTTCCAAGGCGTAGACCGGGTTCTTGATGCCCAGGTCGATCAACGTCTGGGCGCCGATGATGCTGCGGGTTCGCCCCGCGCAATTGACCACGATCGGCGTCTGCTCGTCCGCCACCAGATCGTGCACGCGATAGCCCAGTTCGCCGTTCGGGCAGCAGATCGAACCGGGGATGGTCATCTTGCGGTATTCCTCGAACGGCCGACCGTCGAGCACCACCAACGGTTCACCCCGGGCCTGCCATTCGGCCAGTTGCCGGGCGCTGACATGCGGCGTGTGCCGAGCCTCTTCGACCTTTTCGCCAAAGGCCTTGGACGGCACGTGCACCCCGGCAAACAGTTGGAAACCGGCGCGCTCCCAGCCGTCGGCGCCTCCTTCCAGAATCTGCACATTGGTGTAGCCCAGCGCGTGCAGACGTTGCGCCGAACGTTGCGCCAGCGCCCCGCCGTCCTGGTCGTAGATCACCAGCCGGACCCGGGGATTTGGCGCCAAGCGCCGGACTTCCAGTTCCAGGCGACTGTAGGGCAGGTTCACCCCGAAAAACAGATGCGCTTCGCCATACTGGCCGTGCTCGCGCACATCAAACAGGGCGATTTCCTGCCCGTCGAACAACCCTTGCTGCAATTGTCCCGGAGTTATGGTCTGGCTCATGAAAGTCCCGCTGGAGAAAAATAGATGGCTGGCGTGCACGGGGAATCAGTGGGCGTAGGCCTTGATCGACGGAGCCATTTGCGAGGCGTTGTAATTGAGAATGCGCCCGTCGGCTTCAACGCCATAACGCCCGTTGAGAGACTCCAGCGGCAAGCCATACAGATGGAAATGCAGGGTCGGTTGCTCACCTGCGACCCGGATACCGTGCAGGTCCTCACCTAGGAAGGCGATGGACGTGCCGGGCTGCACGATGATTTCCTTTTCCAGGTGCAAGGTGGTGTAGCCCGGCTCACGCCCTTCGTCATCGCGGCGGTAGACGTAGTTGATCTCCTGGCCTTGCACCGCGCTGATGATGGCCCAGGTCTCGTGGTTGTGTGGGATCGTGCTTTTGCCCGGCAACAGCGAGTTGAGGTACAGCGTCGGCGTGTCGCCGTCGTCATTGAGTCGGTAGCGAAACGCAGTGCTGCCCTGCCCCGGCACCGGCGCCGGGAAAACGTCGAAGTTGAACAGGTCACGGCGCTCGGCCAGCCCTTCCAACAGCGCGACGATTTCCACCAGGGCGGCGCGGTCGACGCCACGCTGATGAATCACCCGCACTTTTTGCAGGAAGTCTTCGATGACATCGGGACGGCTAAAGATACTCATGAGGCAGGCTCCATTTTTATCAACAGAAAATCAGACGGACAGGCTGTAGCGACTGAGGTTGGTCAACAGGTACGGGTCGTTGGCAATCGGCTGCCGCCGCCCCGGATCACCCAAGGCATGGCGCAGGAATTCGCGGGTGCGCTCACTGGTGGGGGCCTGGAAAATCCGCGCCGCGCTACCGTGCTCGACGATCACGCCGTTCTCGGTGAAATAGACCACGTCGCTGATTTCCTCGGCGAAGCGCATTTCATGGGTGACCAGCACACAGGTCATGCCCTCCTCGGTCAGCTCACGGATCACCGTCAACACCTCACCAACGGTTTCCGGGTCCAGGGCCGAAGTCACTTCGTCGAACAGAATCAGCTCCGGACGCATCGCCAATGCTCGGGCAATCGCCACCCGTTGCTGCTGCCCTCCGGACAGTTGGCCCGGATAGGCATCGGCCTTGTGCTCCATGCGCACCTTGGCCAGCAAGGCCCGGGCGTCCTTTTGCGCATCGACCCGGTTGCGTCCCAGCACCTTGCGCGGGGCGATCACCAGGTTTTCCAGTACCGACAGATGCGGGAACAGGTTGTACTGCTGGAACACGAACCCGACGCGCTTGCGCAACTCGATGCGCTGGGCTTCCCGGGCCAGGGCATGGACTTCAGTGGCGCCGACGCGGATGCTGCCGCGCTGGGGCTGCAACAGCCCGGTGATGCAGCGCAGGATGGTCGACTTGCCCGAGCCGGACGGGCCGATGATCGACACGGCCTGGCCTCGGTAGACGTCGAGGTCGACGCCCTTTAGCACCGGGTTGCTGCCAAACGACAGATGCAGGTCACGCAGGCTGACCAGAGGCTCGGCGACGGTTTCAGTAGAAGGCATAGCGTCGCTCCAGGTATTGGGTCAGACGGGAAATCGGATAGCAGTAGGCAAAGAACAGCACCAGCAGGCTCAGGTAGATCACCACGGTGAAACCGGTCAGGTTCACGGTGTTGCTGGCGATCTGCGCGGTGTCGATCACATCGTGCACGCCCACCAGGGACGCCAGTGCCGTGCCCATGGTGATGACGGCGTAAAGGTTCATCCACGGCGGCAACATGCGCTTGAAGCACTGCGGCAGGATGATCGAGCGGAAAATCTGCCCACGGCTGAACGCCAGGGACCGCGCGGCTTCCCACTGGGTGCTGGGGATCGAGGCAATGGCGCCACGGAAGATCTCGGCGACGTTGGCGCTGGCCGGCAAGGCCAGGCCGAGGGTGACCTTGACCCAGTCGGGGAACGCGACATAAGTGCTGCCAATTCGAATTTCGAACGGGAACACGTAGGTGGTGAAATAGATCAGCACCAGCCAGGGCGCGTTGCGAAAAATCTGCACCCAGATCCGCGCCGGCCAGCGCAACAGGCGCAGCGGCGACAGCACCATGGCGCCGACCACCAGCCCCATCAGCGAGCCCAGGCCGATGGCAACCAGGCTGATGAGAATGTTCTGGCCAAAACCTGCGATCAGCGCCGGCGACCACTGCAACAAGGCCTTGAGCACTGGGCTATGCGGGGCGACATAGGCCAGCCAGGCCAGCGCGGCCGCCACCAGCAGCAACTTGCCGAAATGCCGACGCGGCCACGTCAAGGGCGCGCTCACCAACGAATCAATGGCCATAACCGGGCATCCTCAGGCGCGCTTCGAGGTAACGCCCCACACAATTGACGGTAAAACTCAGCAGGCCGAAGAACGACAGGATCAGGATCATCAGTTCCAGCACGTTATCGCTCTGGGTCCAGATCATGATCGCCGCGTAGGTGATATCCCCGACGGCAATGGCCGAGGCCACGGCGGTCATCTTCACCAGATCGATCAGGTTGTTGATCAGCGACGGCAAGGCAAAGCGCAGGGCCAACGGAAGCTGCACATTCCATAGCAATTGCCGGCTGTTGAAGGCAAGCGAACTGGCGGCTTCCAGGGTCACCGCCGGCACCGCTTCGATACCGGCCCGCAGCGCTTCGGCATGAAACGCGCCCTTGTGCAAAGAGATCACGATCACCACCCAGGCAAACGGCGTCAGCGGATTAGCCGTCCCCACCGCCTGGGTCAGCAGCATGTTCAGCACCAGGAACGCGCAGTACAGCTGCACCAGGGTCGGGGTATTGCGCGTGACCTCCACGAACAGCCGCGCCGGCTTGGCCAGCCAAGGCCGGCCAGAGGTCAACAGCGCCGCCAGACCGACACCGGCCAAGAGGCTGCCGACGATGGTCAACAGGCACAGCAGCACCGTGGTCAGCGCGCCCTGTTCCAGGGTGCCGCGCTGATAGGCATCGAGCAGAAAGTTGTAGTTGAGGCCAAACCCGGCGCTCCAATGGACGAACACTTCCAGCCAGTGGCTCATGGTTCGTCCCTCAATTGGGCGCAGGCGTGCGCGATACGGCGTCCGGCTTCGCTGACGGTTTCGGTCGCAGTGGCAATGGACAAGCGAAACCACGGCGACAAGCCATAGGCGCTGCCTGCCACCCCGGCGACCCCCTCTTCCAGCAAATACCCGACGACATCGGCGTCGCTGTCCAGGCGCTGGCCATCCGGACGATAACGCCCGAGCAATCCAGCGCAGCGCACAAACACGAAGAAGCCGCCTTGCGGTTCAAGGACCTCAAGACCGTCAACATCGCGCAACGCACTCACCAGCACATCGCGGCGCCGGCGATAGGCCGCAACCTGTTCCGGGAGGAAATCCAGGCCACCCTCGAACGCTGCCAACGCGGCGGCCTGGCCGACCGAAGAAGCCCCCGAGGTCGACTGCGACTGCACCACGGCCATGGCCTCGGTCAGCACTTGCGGCCCCGCCCCGAAACCAATGCGCCAGCCGGTCATGGCGTAGGTTTTCGACACCCCGCCCACCAGCAGGCAACGCGCCTGCAAATCCGCCGCGACGTTGAGCAGACTCTGGGCCGGGGATCCGTCGAAGCGGATGTGCTCATAGAGTTCATCCAGCAGGATCAGCACCTGCGGATGGCGCCGCAGGACCTCGGCCAAGGCATGCAACTCGGCCTCGCTATACACCGCGCCACTGGGATTGCCCGGACCGTTGAGAATCAGCCAGCGCGTGCGTTCGCCGATGTGTTGCTCCAGCTGCCGTGCAGTGAGTTTGCAACCCTGGGCCAACCCGCATTCGATGAACACCGGCTCGCCGCCATTGAAGCGCACGCTGTCGGGGAAGGACGGCCAGTACGGTGTCGGCACCAGCACTTGATCACCATCATCCAGGGTCGCGGCGAAGGCGTTGAAGATGATCTGCTTGGCGCCGTTGGCAATCACGATGGATTCCAACGGATAGTCCAGGCGATTTTCGTTGTGCAGCTTGCGCTGGACGGCCACGCGCAACGCCTTTACGCCGGGCGTCGGCGTGTACTTGGTGGCGCCGGCGGCAATGGCTGCGTAGGCGGCCCGCTTGATGTGTTCGGGAGTGTCGAAATCCGGCTCGCCGGTGGTCAGGTCGAGAATCGCCCGACCGGCATCGCGCAAGGCGGTGGCGCGGGATTTGGCGGCGGCATTGGCGGACAGCGAAACACGCTGCACGCGCTTGGACAAACGAAGGGTCATGGTTGCCCTCCCGCCAGGACCTTGCCTGGATTGAGCAGGTTGTGCGGGTCCAGCGCTTGCTTGATACGGCGCATCAGGTCCAGTTCCACCGGGCTCTTGTAGCGGGACAGCACGTCGACCTTGCGCTGGCCGATCCCGTGCTCGGCGCTGATCGAACCG
This sequence comes from Pseudomonas sp. RGM2987, assembly GCF_022952855.1. GTDB lineage: Bacteria > Pseudomonadota > Gammaproteobacteria > Pseudomonadales > Pseudomonadaceae > Aquipseudomonas. Next base: position 15,911 of record NZ_JALJDX010000222.1, read on the forward strand.
CCATGGGCATGGGCGCTGTCATGTACCCGTTGGCTGAGGGCAGCGTAATGGGCCATGTGCGCCTCGATCGTGGAGCCCAGCGGATGGGCAACGTTATAGTGCAGGTTGCCGTCGCCCAAATGACCGAAGGTGTAATGCCGCACACCGGGAAAATGCTGCTGCAACAGCGCATCGGTCGCGGCCACGAACGCCACCACCTGGGAAATCGGCACCGAAATGTCGTGCTTCATGTTGCGCCCGGCACGTTTCTGCGCCTCGCTCATGTTCTCGCGTAATTGCCAGAAGGCTTGGCTCTGGGACAGGCTTTCGGCGATCAGCGCGTCGGCCAGCAGGTTTTGCTCGAAGACCTCCCCCAGCACGTGCTCGAAAGTTTGCCGTGCATGACTTTCGCTGTGGTTGTCCGAGAGTTCCAGCAGGGCGAACCAAGGCTGGCGGGCACCGCTGAAGGGGCGCGGGCCTTCGGGAAACTGCTCGTGCAACAGCGCCAGGCACTCGGCGCTGAGCAACTCGAACGCCGTCAGGCCCGCGCCGAAACCACTGCGGGCATGGGACAGCAACGCCACGGCCTGCGCCAGCGAGTCGAACGCCAGCAGCGCAGTGACCTGGGCCTTGGGCCGGGGAAAGAGTTTCAGGGTCGCGGCGGTGATAATCCCCAGCGTGCCTTCACTGCCAATGAATAGATCCCGCAGATCGTAGCCGGTGTTGTCCTTGCGCAAGCCGCGCAGGCCGTCCCAGATTTCACCCTGGGCGGTGACCACTTCCAGGCCCAGGGTCAGTTCACGGGCATTGCCATAGCGCAGCACGGCGGTGCCGCCGGCGTTCGTTCCCAGGTTGCCGCCGAGGGTGCAACTGCCTTCGGCGCCGAGGCTCAGGGGAAACAGCCGATCCGCCTCACGGGCAACCTGCTGGACGGTTTGCAGGATGCAGCCCGCCTCGACGGTCAGGGTGTCGTTGTCGGTGTCCACTGCGCGAACGCGATTCATCCGGTCCAGCAGCAGCAACACGGCGCGGCCATCGGCGTTGGGAGTAGCGCCGCCCATCAGCCCGGTATTGCCGCCCTGCACGACGACTGGGGTTTGCGACGCCACGCAGGCACGGACCACCGCAGCGACTTCCTCGGCCGTGCCCGGGTGCACGGCGGCGATCACCTGCCCGACGTAACGGCCCTGCTTATCGGTCAGGTACGCCGCGGCCTCTTCGCTACTCTGCGCATGTTTCGCGCCGACCAGCGCCTGCAACGTCAACCAAAGCGCATGGCTCATGGCAGCGCCGCCAACGGTGCGGCGTTGCGATATTTCTCATGCAGATCGCGCAGGGCTTGGGACGGCGCCATGCCGGTGCGTTCACCGAGCTGGATCAACCAACCGCTGCGATGCCAATCACGCACCACGGCATCGAGCCTGGCCTGAAGGTCGTGCTCGCCCTTGCGCAGCCAGATCACCGAGTTCGACGGAATCAGATCCCCTGGCAGCGGGATTTCATAGCCTTCCCACTCCGCTTCGCTGAGCAATGCATGCAGGGTCGGGCTCACGTGCACCGCCGCGACACAACCGTTGCCGCGCAACGACAGCAGCGATTCGGACTGGCTGCGGAACGCCTTGATCTGCGCGCCATAGGTTTCCTGCAATGGCTTGATGAAGTTGCTGCCCTGGGACACGCACACCGGCTTGTCCTTGAGGTCGGCCCATTGGGTAAGGCCCGAGCCCTTGCGAATCAAGGCCGCGCCACCCACCTCTTCATAAGGCGTCGGTACGTAGTCGAGGATCTCGGCGCGCTCTTCGGTGAACTGCATGTTGGCGATCAGGATGTCGACTTTGCCCTGTTGCAGGAACTGCACGCGGTTCGGCGCCAGCACCGAAACGGTCTGGGCCTCCACGCCCAAGGCCTTGCCGATACCCTTGGCCAGTTCAACGTTGTAGCCCAGGTGCTCGCCGCTCTTCGGATCGATGGTGCCGAAAGGCGCGCCACTGAGCATCACCCCGACGCTGATGACATGGCGTTGCTGGATCTTGTCCAGCGTGGCATCAGCCTGGGCCAGGCTGGCAGCACACGCGGCGGACCACGCCAGGCACAGGGTGGCCAGGGTTCTGGCGGAGAAAAATGAAGTCATGGGCGGCTACCTTGAGCGACGGTCGATAAAAAGAATGGCAAGTCCGACAGCCGTCAGGCACCGCCGCCCTGGAATTTTTTCTGCAATTCCACCAGGGCCGGCGACGCCGGCGTGATGCGGTTGCGGGTCTGGGCTTCGATCAGCCAGCCGCTGCGGTGCAGTTGCTGGATGATCGGGTCGAGCCTGGCCTGGGTGTCGTTTTCACCCTTGCGCGTCCAGATCACCGAAGGCGCGGGATTGAGCTCCGGGCTGAGGGCGCGATAGCCCTGCCATTCGGCGTTGTCGGCCAACAGCGGATTGATCAGCGTGGCGTCATGCACCGCCGCCACACAGTTGTTGCCGCGCAGGGCGAGCAGCGATTCCGAGGAGCTCTTGAACGCCTTGATCTCGGCGCCCAGTTCGGTGAGCGGCTTGATGTAGCTGCTGCCCTGGGAGGTGCAGACCGGTTGATTCTTCAGGTCTTCCCAGCGGCTGATCTTGCTGTCCTTGAGCACTGCGGCGGTGCCGCCGACGCGGTAGAACGGCGTGGGCACGAAGCCAAGGATTTCGCCGCGCTCGGCGGTCCATTCCATGTTGGCGATCAGCAGATCGACCTTACCTTGCTGCAGGAACTGCACACGGTTGGCCGGCAGCACCGGCACCAACTCCACCTTGGCACCCAGTTGCCGGCCCAATTCCTCGGCCAGGTCGACGTTCAATCCGCGTGGCTTCTGGGTCGTGGGATCGATGCCGCCGAAAGGCCCGCCGGACAGCAGCACGCCGACCACCAACTCATGGCGTTGCTCGATCTTGTCCAGGGTCGCATCGGCCTGGGCGACGGTGGCGCCCGCCAATGAGATCAACGCGCCCAACATCACAGGCAGCAATCGTTTTACAGGTGAGCGCTCAAGCAACATGGAAATCCCCTCATAAATGGCCGGCGTCCCCCGGCCTGATGAGTGGGCATCCTAGGTATCGCGCGAGGGCGAAGGAAATTCAAATATCGACTATCGTTATAACTCTCCGAGTTTGGTGATCAGGCAAAAAACGAATAACCGCGTATTTATTGGCCTGAAACGCAGCTCCACATAAAACGTTCCACCCCATACATAAAAATATGTAATGTTTCACGTTGCACCCTTGATATGAGCACCGCCATGTCGACCCTCGATCTCGAATTGCTGCGCACCTTCATCGCCGTGGTTGACCACCACAGCTTTGCCGAAGCCGGTGCCCGGCTGGCCCGTACGCAATCGTCCGTCACCCAGCACATGCAACGCCTGGAACAGCAGGTCGGCGTGAGCCTTTTCGAAAAGCGCGGCCGGCAGAAACAGCTCACCGAAGCCGGCCAGCAGTTGCTGCGCCACGCACGGCAGATGCTCTCGCTCAACGATGACGCACTCAATTCCCTGCGCGAGAGCAGCCTGAGCGGCGTGTTGCGCATCGGTTCGCCCCATGACATCGCCGACACCATCCTGCCGCCGATCCTCAGCCACATCGCCCGCTCGGCGCCGCGCCTGCGGCTGGAAATCGATGTCGGCCGAAGCCCGTTCCTGATGGACGACCTGCACCGAGGCAAGGTCGACATGATCATCTCTACGCGCCAGGATTCGAACCTTGAAGGCTTCGCCTTGCGCACTTCGCCGGTGTGGTGGATCTGCTCGGCGCAATACCAGCACAACCCCGGCGAACCGTTGCCGCTGATCCTGGTGGATGAGCCGAGCATCTATCGGCGCTACGCGCTGGAGGCGCTGGAACGCGCCAATATTCCCTGGCGCCAGGCCTACCTGGCGTCGAACCTGATTGGCATCAAGGCCGCCACCCGCGCCGGCCTGGGCGTCACCCCGCGGAGCATGGAAATGCTCGGCCCGGACATGCGCGTGCTGGGTGAGAACGATGGCCTGCCGCGTATGCCGGACGTGACTTATCACCTGTGGATCCGCGCCAATACGGTCAATCCGTTGGTGCGCCGGGCCTATGAGTTGATCAGGACCAGCCAGGGCCACTGAACAAATTTTTACCAGCCGCCAAACAGGACGTCAGCCATGCCCAGCATTCACTTCAGCCGGATCGTCGACCTCAGCCACCTGATCACGCCGAATATTGCCCTCTGGCCCAACGACCCGCCGGTACTGTTCAACACCGAGGCTTCGCTGGAAAAGGATGGCTACTACCTGCGCAGTTTCAGCATTGGCGAGCACAGCGCCACGCACATGAATGCGCCGAACAGCTTCGAGACCGGCGCCATGGGCATCGATGACTACACCCCTGAATCGCTGGTCCGGCCAGCGGTGGTCATGGATCTGGCGCGTCGGGTCGGCGACAACGTCGACTACGTCATCAGCCTGCAAGACATCGAGGACTGGGAGCAGGCGCACGGCCCGATTCCGGAGGGTTGCGTGGTGCTGTTCCACACGGGTTGGCAGTCGCGCTGGGCGGATCCGGGTCGCTTTTTCAATCAGGATGAGCGCGGCCTGCACTTCCCCGGGGTCGGCGCTGCGGCTACTCGCTTGCTGCTGGAAAAACGGCGTATCGCCGGGATCGGTATCGACACTCATGGCGTGGACCCGGGGCAGGAAACGACCTTTGCGAGCAACCGGCTGGTGCTGGGAAGGCGCGGCATTATCCTTGAATGTTTGAACCAGCTTGATCAGCTACCGGCCACTGGGTGCACGCTGGTGATCGGCGTGCTGCGTCTTGAGGCCGGCTCCGGTTCACCGGCGAGTGTGCTGGCGTTTGTTCCTTGAGGCTCGCCTCAATAATTGAAGTCGTGCCCCAGTTCTCTCTGCATCCACTCCAGGAAGCGCCGGACTCGGGGGAAATTGGCGTGGGCCCGGGGAAACACCAGGTGATGCGCGGTGATCGACGCACTCAGGTCCGGCGCTACCTCCACCAGCGCACCGCGCTCAAGGTAGTCCTGGGCCAGCAGCGTGCTTTCCAGCGCAAAGCCGAGCCCGTGGCTGGCGGCTTCCAGGGTCATGTAGGAACGGTCGAAGCTCAGGGTGTAGGGTTTCTCGGGCCGCGACAGACCGTGCTGGGCGAACAATTGCGGCCACTTGATCAGGGTCGCTTCCGACAGGATCAACTCACGATCGAGCAGATCCGCCACGGTCCGAACAGGCCGCTTCGCCAACAATTTCGGAGAAGCCATGACCGCAATCCGCTCGTTGCGCACCGTACGCACTTCGAAGCTCGGCCAGTTGGGCATGCCATGGCGGATGTCGACGTCGATCTTGTCCCGGCTGAAGTGCAGCGATTCGTAGGAACACGACAGGTTGAGCTGGATATCCGGATGGCTCTCGCGGAACTGCTCCAAGCGCGGCATCAGCCACAACAGGCCGAAGCTGGGGGACGAGTGCAGCCGCAAGCAATCGAGGCTGACATCGCTGGCGGCGCGCTCGGTGGCCACCGCCAGGCTGTGAAGGATACCGGAGACCTCGGTCAGGTACTGCTCGCCCACCGGGGTCAGGGTCACGCCCCTGGCCGTGCGGAAAAACAATTGGCGGCCGATCATCGATTCGAGCTTGGCCAGTTGGTGGCTCACCGCCGAGGGGGTCAGTTCGAGCAATTCGGCGGCGCGGGCGACGTTGCCAAAGCGCGCCGTCTGCTCAAAGGCCTGAATGGCTTTCAGGGGCGGCAGCACGGCAGGTGAGTCTTCAGGTAAGCGCATGATTATTGTTATTCCGCTGCAAGTCTTGTCATTCGGGCACCTGGCTATTCAACCATTCCACCCACCGGCTGGCGAGTGCTGAATTTTTTTCAGCACCGAGTGACTTTCGCGTTATTGCTCAGGGCGCTGGCGCGGAACACAGTGAGTCATCGGTTCATGGCCGAATGTCTCCCATAACAACAATCAGAGGTGTCCTCCATGCTTCTTCAAGGCAAAGTCGCGATCATCACCGGTGCTGCTTCGGCGCGAGGTATCGGCCGTGCGACAGCGACCACGTTTGCGCAACATGGCGCCCGGGTGGTGATCCTCGACCTGGATGCATCCGCGGCCCGTGACGCCGCTGCCTCCCTGGGCGAAGGTCACCTGGGCCTGGCCGCGAACGTCGCGGATGAACAACAGGTCCGCCAGACCGTCGCCACCATCCTCGAGCAATTCGGCCGCATCGACGTGCTGGTCAATAACGCCGGCATCACCCAACCGCTCAAGACCCTCGATATTCGCGGCTCGGATTATGACAAGGTGCTGGACGTCAGCCTGCGCGGCACCTTGCTCATGTCCCAGGCGGTGATTCCGGTGATGCGCGAGCAGCGCGCCGGGAGCATCGTCTGCATGTCCTCGGTGTCCGCCCAACGCGGTGGCGGCATTTTCGGTGGCCCGCACTACAGCGCTGCCAAGGCCGGCGTGCTGGGCCTGGGCAAAGCCATGGCCCGGGAACTGGGGCCAGACAACGTGCGGGTCAACTCGATTGCGCCCGGGCTGATTCACACCGACATCACCGGCGGCCTGATGCAGGATGATCGCCGTCACGCGATCATTGACGGCATTCCACTGGGACGCCTGGGTGAAGCCCAGGATGTCGCCAACGCAGCGCTGTTCCTGGCCAGTGACCTGTCCTCCTATCTGACCGGCATCACCTTGGACGTGAACGGCGGGATGCTGATTCACTGATAACACTGGCGGGCCGCGAGGCCCGTACGGTTCTGGATCGAGACGCAGCCGGGCCCATGGCCCGGCGGTCAATAACAACAAGAGATCAGACCCTCATGACCACCCTATCGCTCGAAGCGGTTTCGACCGTGCGCACCAACGCCTATCGCAAGACTGCCTGGCGGCTGATGCCGTTCCTGATGCTGTGCTACTTGTGTGCCTACCTTGACCGGGTCAATGTCGGCTTCGCCAAGTTGCAGATGATGAACGACCTGGCCCTCAGCGAAACCGTGTACGGCCTGGGCGCCGGCATGTTCTTCATCGGCTATTTCCTCTGCGAAGTGCCCAGCAACATCATCCTGCACAAGGTCGGGGCGCGCGTCTGGATCGCCCGGATCATGATCACCTGGGGTCTTATTTCCGCGCTGTTCGCCTTCGTTGAAACCGCCTGGCAGTTCTATGCCCTGCGCTTTCTGCTCGGCGTCGCCGAAGCCGGTCTGGCACCGGGCCTGTTGCTGTACCTGACCTACTGGTTCCCGTCCTATCGGCGTGCCCGCATGACCGTGTTGTGGTTCATCGCCATCCCGCTGTCGGGCATGGTCGGCGGCCCGCTCTCCGGCTGGATCATGAACCACTTCGCCGGTCTGCACGGCTGGGCCGGATGGCAATGGATGTTCGTGCTCGAAGCCATCCCAACCGTGCTGGTGGGCCTGCTGGTACTGAGCTATCTCAAGGATGGCGTGCACCAGGCCAGTTGGCTGGACGAGGACGAAAAAGCCCTGATCAGCCGCGAACTGGCCGAAGACGATCAGTGCAAAGTCACGCACGCTTCGGTGGGCGAGTTCATCCGCGACCGTCGGCTGTGGCTGCTCGCCGGTATCTACTTCTGCGTGGTGATGGGCCAGTACGCGATCACCTTCTGGTTGCCGACACTGGTGCGCAACGCCGGGGTTTCCGATCCGCTGCACATCGGTTTCCTGACCAGCCTGCCCTACCTCTGCGCGATTGCCGCGATGCTGCTGGTGGGACGCAGCGGCGACAAACATCGCGAACGACGCTGGCACCTTATCGTGCCGATGATCGCCGGCGCCCTGGGCCTGACCCTCGCCGCGCTGCTGGGTGGAAACATCCTGCTGTCGATCCTGAGCCTGTGCCTGGCCGCCTCGGGGATCCTGTCCGCTTCCTCGATGTTTTGGATGCTGCCCACCACGCTGCTGGGTGGCGTGTCTGCCGCCGCCGGCATCGCCGCCGTCAACAGTTTCGCCAACCTGGCAGGCTTCTGCTCGCCCTACCTGATTGGCTGGATCACCACCCAGACCGGCTCCAGCGCCATCGGCATGTACCTGATCACCGGGGTGCTGCTGGGCGGTGCGCTGCTGGTGCTGCGCATTCCCGCCGCCCTGGTCAATCGTTGAGTTATCGGAGTCTTACCATGTCCAACCTTGCTCCCCACACCGCGTCCACGTCACTGGCCGAACGCGCCCACAACATCCGTCACCATGCATTGCGCATGGGGCAGGTCCAGGGCCAGGGCTATGTCGGCCAGGCGCTGGGCGCCGCCGACCTGCTGGCGGTGTCGTACTTCCATGCCCTGAACTATCGGCCCGAAGATCCGAAATGGGAACAACGCGACCGCTTCTACCTGTCCATCGGTCACTACGCGATTGCGCTGTACGCGGCATTGATCGAAGCCCGGATCGTTCCCCTGGATGAGCTGGAAACCTACGGCGCCGATGACAGCCGCTTGCCCATGTCGGGCATGGCCGCCTACACCCCAGGCATGGAAATCACCGGCGGCTCGCTCGGCCAGGGCCTGGGCATCGCCGTCGGCGCCTGCCTGGGATTGAAACGCAAAGGCTCGTCTTCCTTCGTCTACAACCTGTTGTCCGACGGTGAGTTGAATGAAGGTTCGACCTGGGAAGCGGTGATGTCGGCGTCCCACTGGAAGCTCGACAACCTGATCGCCATCGTCGACGTCAACAACCAGCAGGCCGATGGCTATTCGAGCGAAATTCTCTCGTTCGAACCCATTGTCGATCGCTGGCAGGCCTTCGGCTGGTTCACCCAGCGCGTCGATGGCAATGATTTGGATGCACTGGTGACCGCCTTCGACGCCGCACGCAATCACCCCGGCACGCAACCGCGGGTGATCATCTGCGACACCCGCATGGGCAAGGGCGTGCCGTTCCTGGAAAGTCGCGAAAAAACCCATTTCATCCGCGTCGAAGAACACGAGTGGGACCTGGCGCTGAGCAATCTTGAAGAAGGAAAGAACCCATGAGCCACGCTGCCAATACCCCGATCTTGACCAGCGAGCCGGCCAAGAAGCGCCTCACCACCTCGGCGATGATTGCCTCGATTGCCGCCGAAGGCCAGGCCACGAAATCGGCGCCCTTCGGCCATGCGCTGGCGGCGCTGGCCGAGCAGCGCTCGGACATCGTTGGCCTGTCTGCCGACCTGTCCAAGTACACCGACCTGCACATTTTCGCCAAGGCCCACCCGGAGCGTTTCTATCAGATGGGCATGGCCGAACAGTTGTTGATGAGCGCAGCCGCAGGCATGGCCCGCGAGGGATTCGTACCGTTCGCCACGACTTATGCGGTGTTTGCCTCCCGGCGCGCCTATGACTTCATCTGCATGGCCATTGCCGAGGAAAACCTCAACGTCAAGATCGTCTGCGGCTTGCCGGGTCTGACCACCGGCTATGGCCCCAGCCACCAGGCCACCGACGACCTGGCGATCTTTCGGGCCATGCCTAACCTGATGGTCATCGATCCGTGCGATGCGTTGGAAATCGAACAGGCGGTGCCGGCCATCGCTGCGCACCAGGGCCCGGTCTATATGCGCTTGCTGCGCGGCAACGTGCCGCTGGTGCTGGACGAATACGGCTACCAGTTCGAGATTGGCAAGGCCAAGACCCTGCGCACCGGCGACGATGTCCTGATCATTTCCACCGGGCTGATGACCATGCGTGCGCTGGAAGCGGCCAAACAGTTGCAGGCCGACGGTGTCGATGTTGCGGTACTGCATGTACCGACGATCAAGCCACTGGACGAGCAAACCATTCTCGCCGAAGCCCGCAAACCGGGGCGGCTGGTGGTGACGGCGGAAAACAGCTCGGTGATCGGGGGGCTTGGCGAAGCCGTGGCAACGGTCCTGCTGCGCAATGGCGTGACGCCGACGTTCCGCCAGATCGGCTTGCCGGACGCCTTCCTCGATGCCGGCGCCCTGCCGACGCTGCATGATCGCTACGGCATTTCAACCCAGGCGGTTTGTACGCAGATCAAGGCCTGGCTGTAACGCAGGGCGCGGGGTTCCTTCACCGGCGCTCCGCTGTCCGACGACATAAAGGAATCTGCACCTTGAAGCCAGAAGCATTGCTCGATCCGGCGTTTCACAGTTTCATGACTCCTAGCGCGGAACACTGGTCACTGGGCACCCTGCCCGCCATTCGCGCTCGCGTGCATTCGATGTTCAAACCAGAACATCGCGCACGGTGCACGCAGACCTGGACCTCGGGACTGAACGGCGAACGGCTGCGCCTGTGTCTCTATCAGCCAACTTGTTTGAGCAGCGCGCCCCTGCCGGCGATCTTGTACCTGCATGGCGGTGGCTTCGTGCTCGGCAAGCCTGAAATGGCCGATGATTATCTGGCTGACCTGGCCGATGAGCAGCAGGTGCTTATCGTCGCGGTGGATTATCGGCTGGCTCCCGAACAGGCCTTTCCTGGGCCGTTGGACGATTGCTATGCAGCGCTTGGCTGGATGTGTGCCAACGCCCAGGGCCTGGACCTCGACCCGCAGCGCATAGTGGTCATGGGCCATAGCGCTGGCGGTGGATTGGCCGCGGCGTTGGCGATCATGGCGCGCGACAGGCAGCAGTATCCGATTGCCGCTCAGGTGCTTGTTTACCCGATGCTCGACCATCGTACGGGTTCGGCAGGTTCGCCCTACTCCAATCCCAGCACCGGTACCTTCAGTTGGCAGCCGGCGCAGAACCGGTTCTGCTGGGAGTGTATGCGTGGCGGCTACCGCCTGGACGATGAACGCGTTGGTTGGTTTTCTCCAGCGTTGGAGCAAAAGCTCGGTGGACTGCCGCCGTGTTTCCTGTCGGTCGGGGCGCTGGATTTGTTTGTCGATGAGGATGTGGCTTACGCGATGGGGTTGTCTCGGGCGGGTGTGGCGGTGGAGCTGCACGTTTACCCAGGCGCGCCGCATATGTTTGACCAGGTGCCTGGGCGCATTACCACGCAGTCGGCGGTTGATGTTGTTCGGGCGTTAGGGAAGTTTTTGAAAAGGGGCTGAAGATTTAAAAACGAGGCGGCCTTAACGTCGACCTGCTTCTTGCGGGTGTACCCCTACTCCAACTGTAGGAGCGAGCTTGCTCGCGATAGCGGTGGGTCAGTTAACTCAGTGCCGACTGACCCGACGCTATCGCGAGCAGGCTCGCTCCCACAGAGGTCCGGAGGTGTTCTCAGGATTCAAGTCCACTAGAGATCATTGTGGGAGCGGGCTTGCTCGCGAAGGCGGTGGGTCAGTTAATTCAGTTTTGACTGACTTGACGCATTCGCGAGCAAGCCCGCTCCCACAGGGGGTTGGGTGTACTTGCTCTCACATCGGGGGGGGTCAGTGGACGCTCTTACCTCGGATCAACCACATCCAACGCCCGGTTCGCCAGCAGCAGGCCCAGTTCGATCATCTGCTGCACGCCCAGCGCTATATGGCGTCGCGAACCTTCCAGGTCGAACGCCAGGTCAGCGATCATGGCATTGGCAGAGGCCAGGGTTTCGCTGAGGTTGGCGAGCAGGCATTCGGCATCGATGTTGGGGGCGACGGTGAACAGGGTGTCGGGGGTGGCGGGTGTTTCTTGGTCGGCTTTGGGCTTCAGGTAATAGTCCAGGGCGCGGGTGTCCGCATCGTCGAGCTTTTTGCTGTTGGCTGATTGGGGGCGGGATGTGTGATCGTCTGGTGTATTGGATTTGTTCTTGGACATGCTCATGGATCCTCAAAATGGGAGCCATCACCGATTCGCTACTAAACGAAGAGAGTGGCAGCTGTACGCAGGTTAGTAGACCGGGGATCCAAGAATCCGGCGCACCCGAAGGCGCCCTGCGCACAGCTACCATTGAATGCAGGCGTGGGATACCTGACTGAATGGAGCATTACGCGTCTTGGATACCGAGCTACTAAACCCGATCACTGATGGGCAGTGACGAGAACAAAGCTACCGGTGAGGTCCAAGGCGCACAAGCCGGCGGATTCTGGCGTAGTTGTAGGCAGAGGCGCAAGGTGATGTAGCCTCCAGTCGCAAATCTGAAGGACGTAAATCGGGCAATTTCCCAAGAGGTTGTAGGGGAAATTCCCCATGCGCCAGAACCGGACTGGAACGGGAGGTGAAAGCGACCCCGTGGCGAGGGAGCTTGCTCCCGCTCGGCTGCGTAGCAGCCGCAAAAAAGCCTGGGGCCGCTGCGCAGCCCAGCGGGAGCAAGCTCCCTCGCCACGGGGATTGTGGCTCACTAAATGCTGATGGGAACCCGGTTACCGGAGCCAAGGGGTGCTTTGCGCTCCAGTGCGAAGCGCTCACCAAAAAGGCTATCACACGGCCCCGGTGACCGGTCCTTTGAGCGCCAGGCCGATCTTGTGCTGCAACTCGCCTTCGGAGAACGGCTTGTGCAGTACCGGGTACCCCGCGAACTCGGCAGGCACGCCGCTAGCGCCGTAACCAGTGCTGAACAGAAAGGCAATGCCGCGACTGCGCAGGATCTGCGCCACCGGGAAAACCCGTTCGCCAGCCAGATTGACGTCGAGGATGGCAAGGTCGATCTGTGCCGTGCCGGCCCGATCCTGCGCCGCCGCGAGCCGGGCAACCGAGGCGACGATTTCGCAGCCCAGGTCTTCCAGCATTTCCTCGATCAGCATGGCAATCGCTCCTTCGTCCTCGACAACGAGCACCCGCACTCCGGCGAATGGCGTCATGCCTAGGCCCCGATCAGGAATGAGAGGTGGCAGCGAACGCCTTCCGGGGCAAAGGTGAGCGCGAATTTGCCACCCAGGTCGCGCTCGATGCAGCGCTTCATCAGGCGTGAACCCAGCCCTTCCCGCTCTGGTTGCAACACCAGCGGCCCGCCGCGCTCGCGCCAGTCCAGGGTGAATAGCGTGCCGTCGGGTTGCGCTTGCAACTGCCAAGTGACTGAAAGCGTGCCTGACTCTACCGACATTGCGCCGTACTTGAGTGCATTGATCGCCAGTTCGTTGAGGGTCATCGTCAGGTTGAGCGCGACCCGCGTGCCGATGTCGATGGACGGCCCTTCGACGACGATCCGCGTCGGATCACTGCCGAATACCGGCATCAGGACTTCCTGGGCCAGGGAGTCCAGAGGCGTGTTGCCCCAGTGGCGGCGGGTCAACAGATCGTGGGCGCGGGACAGCGCCAGGAGCCTGGCTTCGAAGCGTTTGTAGCCGTCCTTCGCATCCTCTGCGTCGCGTGCCGTCTGGACCGCCAGGGACTGCACGGTGGCGAGGGTGTTCTTGACCCGATGATTGAGTTCGTCGATCAAGGTTTTCTGGCGATTTTCAGCCTGCTTGCGCTCGGTGATGTCCACCAGCATGTTGATCGCCCCGACCAGATTTCCCTCGGCGTCATGCAACGGCGTGGGATACGGAGCGAAAGGTACGCGGGTGCCATCCGGGCGCTCGGCAATCGCCTCAACGCCGCGTATCGGCCGGTTTTCCTTCAAGGCCACCGCCATCGGACATTGGTCGTGGGGCAGCGGCGTCTCGTCGGTGTTGAAGAGTTTCCAGGTCACGCACCACATGTCGCCCAGCTCAGGGGTGCGGCCGGACAGCTCCACCGCTGCTCGGTTGTAGAACGTGATGCGGCCTTGCGCATCGGTCGTATACACCGCGGCGGGCAATGCTTCGAGCAGGTTGCGCATGTGCCGTTCGCTCTCGCGGACCTGCATTTCCATGCGCCGCGCCGCGGTCACATCCTGGATGACTCGCACGCCATAGCGAAACTGCCCGGCCGCATCGCGTACCGAGGAGCTGTGCACGTCCAGGTAGAGGACCTGGCCGTCCGGCTTCACGGCGCGCTTGCGCAACACATAGCTGTCCATTTCGCCAGCAACCTGCCGTGCGTAGGAAGCAGCGTCCTCGCTGGCGCATTCCGGATGGGTATAGTCGAGGAAGGACATTGCCAGCAGTTCTTCTCGCGGGCGGCCCAGCATGTTGCACAGGGCATCGTTCACCCGCAGCAACTGACCGTTGGCGTCGGCCTCGGCGATGCCGATGGTGGCGGCTTCATAGGTGGCGGCCAGGCGGTTATCGCTCTCCTGGCGGGCTGCCTCGGCGGCATGCATGCAGGTCACGTCAATAGTGAAGCAGCGTGTGTTGAACAGCTTGCCGGCTTCGAAACGGCCATTGGAGGTGATGGTGACATGCTTGATCGAGCCGTCCTTGGCCTTCAGGCGCGCCGGATAGCTTTCCAGGCAATCGCCGCTGCTCAGCTTGGTGAGTATGTCGCCGATCACCGGTTCGTCGGCGTGGAATTCAGCGATGTGCCGGCCAATGTACTCGTCGGCCGAGTAGCCCAGCAGCGCCAGCTCAGCCTTGTTAGCCCGCAGAATGACGCCGTCGCCGCTGACAATGTGCAGGCCGACCGCGCTGTTTTCGAAAAAATCTTCGAGATCGGCGCTCTTGCGCCGCAGTTCCGCGGCCACCGCATGATGCGCCGAGACGTCCTGGAAGCAGTTGATCGCGCCCTGGATAACACCATGCCGATCCCTGAGGGCGCGGATGTTCATCAGCGCGACGAACCGCGAACCGTCCTGGCGCTGGATGATGACTTCCTGATTGCGCGCCGTGACGCCGGCGCTGAGGGCCTGGGCGGTCGGGCACTGGTCAAGGGCCAGGGGAGTGCCGTCCATCAGGAACAGGCGATGGGAGCCGCAGAAGCGGTCACCGTTTTCACCGAGTATCGGCGTTCGCCCCCAGAGCCCGGCCGCTTCGCTGTTGTACCTGACGAGCCAGCCGTCGCGATCGCACAGGTACACCGCGCCGGGAATGGCTTCGAGCGCGTTTTCGCCGATGGAAAACAGACTTTCGTATTCGCTCGGAGCCAGGGTTTCCCTGGGCAGTTCTTCAATGTTCGACATTGTCATCCTCAATCTTTCACGGTGCCGCAATGGAGTCTAGAGTCCGATTGCTCGCAGGAGTTCAGGGAGAAGATCGATGGTGACGCAGCCCTCTCGACTCGGTGACGGATAGACCCCCGGCCTTGGGCCGTAGTAGAGTGCTCGAAAGCCGATAAATATCCACTTTGAGATGCCTCCTGCGATAGGACCTGAATGTCAGGTGTCTTGCGTAGGTCATCCCTCTGACGCGACGGTAACCGCATGATCGAAATCACCGAAGTCTCCATCGCCCAACTGCGGGCTGCGCTCGAGTCCGGCCAAATGACGGCGGTCGAATTGGTCCAGGCGTACCTCGCCAGGATCGATGCCTACGATGGCCCCGATACGCCTACTGCGCTAAACGCGGTAGTGGTGCGCAATCCTGATGCCTTGAAAGAAGCGCAAGCGTCCGATGCGCGTCGGGCGAGCGGCCAGACGCTGGGCCCGCTCGATGGCATTCCCTATACGGCCAAGGACAGTTATCTGGTCAAGGGGCTCACCGCCGCTTCCGGAAGCCCGGCGTTCAAGGATCTGGTGGCGTACCGCGATGCATTCACCATTGAGCGCCTGCGCGCTGCCGGCGCGATCTGCCTGGGCAAGACCAATATGCCGCCCATGGCTAATGGCGGCATGCAGCGCGGGGTCTATGGCCGTGCGGAGAGCCCATATAACGGCGACTACCTGACCGCCCCGTTTGCCTCGGGCTCCTCGAATGGAGCCGGCACGGCAACGGCTGCCAGTTTCGCCGCGTTCGGCCTGGCGGAAGAGACCTGGTCGAGCGGGCGCGGCCCGGCGTCGAACAATGGCTTGTGCGCCTACACGCCTTCACGCGGGGTGATTTCGGTGCGCGGCAACTGGCCGCTGACGCCGACCATGGATGTGGTGGTGCCCTACGCTCGGACCATGGCCGACCTGCTCGAAGTGTTGGATGTGGTGGTCGCGCAGGATCCGGATACACGCGGCGATCTGTGGCGCCTGCAACCCTGGGTACCGATTCCGAGCGTCGATTCGGTTCGCCCGGCCTCGTATCCAAGCCTCGCCAGCCACCCGGGCGCCCTGGCCGGCATTCGCTTCGGCGTGCCACGGATGTACATCAACGCCGACCCTGAAGCGGGCACGGCCGAAGCGCCCGGCATCGGTGGCCCGACCGGGCAGCGAATCGTCACCCGCGCCTCGGTGATCGATCTTTGGGAACAAGCCCGCAAGACGCTTGAGGCCCACGGCGCCGAGGTGGTCGAGGTGGATTTCCCGCTGGTGTCCAACTGTGAGGGCGATCGGCCCGGTGCACCAACAGTGTTTACCCGGGGCTTGGTGTCCAAGGAGTTCTTGCACCATGAACTCTGGGACCTGTCGGCCTGGGCGTTCGACGATTTCCTGCGGGCCAACGGTGATCCGAAGTTGAACCGCCTGGCGGATGTCGACGGACCGCAGATCTTTCCCCACGACCCGGGCACCCTGCCCAACCGCGAGGATGACCTCGCCGCCGGCATGGACGAATACGTGAAGATGGCCCAGCGCGGCATCACGCCCTGGGATCAGATTCCAACCCTGCCGGACGGACTGCGGGGCCTGGAGGAGACGCGTCGGATCGACCTGGAAGACTGGATGGATCGGCTTGGGCTCAACGCGGTGATCTTCCCGACCGTGGCCGATGTCGGGCCGGCGGATGCGGATGTCAATCCGGTTTCTGCCGACATCGCCTGGAGCAACGGCATCTGGGTCGCCAACGGCAACCTTGCGATCCGCCACCTGGGTGTGCCCACCGTCACCGTGCCGATGGGCATCATGGCCGACATCGGCATGCCCGTCGGCCTGACATTTGCCGGCCGGGCCTATGACGACTCGGCGTTGCTGCGATTGGCTTCGGCGTTCGAGGCGACTGGGTCGAAACGCCAGATTCCACCGAGGACTCCGCCGCTGTCGACAGGCTTGGGGCGTTGACCTGATTCGGTTTGGGGCTGCTTCGCACCCCAGCGGGAGCAAGCTCCCTCGCCACGAGAGCTGCGTGTTCCAAGGCCTTTGTGGCGAGGGGATTGATCCCCGCTGGGCTGCGCAGCAGACCCAAATGGCTAAAGGCAATCTTCCTGATACACCGAGGTGATTGGGTTAAGGGCTGCTTCGCACCCCAGCGGGAGCAAGCTCCCTCGCCACGAGAGCTGCGTGTTCCAAGGCCTTTGTGGCGAGGGGATTCATCCCCGCTGGGCTGCGCAGCAAACCCAAATGGCTAAAGGCAGTCTTCCTGACACACCGAGGTGATTGGGTTAAGGGCTGCTTCGCACCCCAGCGGGAGCAAGCTCCCTCGCCACGAGGGCTGCGTGTTTCAAGGCTTTTGTGGCGAGGGGATTGATCCCCGCTGGGCTGCGCAGCAGGCCTAAATGGCTAAAGGCAGTCTTCCTGACACACTGAGGTGATTGGCTTATGGGCTGCTTCGCACCCCAGCGGGAGCAAGCTCCCTCGCCACGAGGGCTGCGTGTTCCAAGGCCTTTGTGGCGAGGGAGCTTGCTCCCGCTGGGCCGGTCCGCGTTCGGGCGCAGCAGACCCAAAAGCTTGAACGCAAACAACCTGACGTTCCGCAGAAACAGAGCCAAAGGCTGAGCGCAATTAACAACGTTTAACTCACACCGTCACCCTCCCGACTCCAAGAATGACGCCCTCTGCTCAAATCTGTTTTCCACCACGGGAAGCTGTTGACCTCCCGTGGGGATGCAGCATTACCGTCTGACATGGATTTTCTGTCATGGCTCACGCTCGATACACCCCCGCCGCCCTCAGGCCATTCTGGTTCCTGACCCTCCTGACCGGCAGCGCAACGTCAGTAATGGCGGCGCAACCTGCGCAAGAGGTTGGCTTTCTCGAAGGCGCGAACCTCGAAATCCTCAGCCGCAACTTCTACCTGAACAACGACTACCGTTCTCCCACGCCATCCGGCAAAAGCTACAAGGCGGAATGGGCCCAGGGGTTCATCGCCTCGTTCGAATCCGGTTTCACCACGGGCACCCTCGGCGTCGGCATCGATGCCCATGGCTTCCTGGGGTTGAAGCTGGACGGCGGCAAAGGGCATTCCGGGACGGGACTGCTGCCGCTGGATGAGGACGGGCGCAGTGAAGACAATTACTCCAGCGCCGGCGGCGCGCTGAAGTTCAAGACCTCAAACACCACCCTGGCGGTTGGTGAAATGACTGTGGAGACCCCGGTATTCGACACAGCAGACAAGCGCCTGCAACCGGAGTACGCCAGCGGCTTGCTACTTTCGAGCAGGGAACTGGCAGGGCTCGACCTGCAAGCCGGTCACTTCAGTGCCTTCAAGAATCAGGACGCCTCGACCGGCCGGGGCGACTTTTCCGGCTACGGGGCCACGACGCGCAACCACGACATCGATTTCATCGGCGCCGACCTGCTCAGCGGCCAGCCAGTGGGCGGCGCGCTCTACGTCTCCGAACTGAGCGACACCTGGCGCCAGTACTACGCCAATCTACATGGCGCTGTCGGAAGCCTGTTTCTCGACGGCAATCTGTATCACACCCGTGATCAAGGCAAGGCCGCCGCCGGGGCCATCGACACCACCGCCTACAGCCTGTCCGGCAAATACAGGATCGATGCCCAGGCGTTCACCCTGGCTTATCAGAAAATCAACGGCGACACGCCTTTCGATTTCGTCGGTGGCGACTCGATCTACCTCGCCAATTCGATCAAATACGCCGATTTCAATGGCCCCGGTGAACGCTCCTGGCAAGCGCGCTACGACCTCGACCTGGGCACCTTCGGTATTCCCGGTCTGAGCTTCATGGCCCGCTATGTCACAGGACGCGGCATCGACGGCAGCCACGCCCCACAAGGCGGGGCCTACAACCCATTCGATCCGGACAGCGGTGGCTATCGCCCGCAGCAGGGGGATGGCGGACGCCATTGGGAGCGCGACCTGGACCTGCACTACGTCGTGCAATCCGGCCCGGCCAAGGACTTGTCGCTGCAACTGTCCCACGTCACTCACCGAGCCAACGACGCCCAGGCCGGCGATGACATCGACCGGCTGTACGTGGTCATCCAGTACCCGCTCAAGTGGGGCCCGTTCTGACCGGTGCTACAGGCGAAAATATTGCTGCATGGTCTGGGCCAGCAAGTCCACCGCTTCTTCATTGTGGGAGGCTTGCGACCGTTGGAATACCACCTCGTGCTCGGCGATGACGGGCAACCCATCGAGGATCTGCATGGCGTCCGTCACGCGCGCACGGTCTATCAGACTGATCGCCAGCCCCGCCTCGACGCATGCCTTGACGGCCTGGTTGGACGGGCTTTCCAGGACAATCCTGGTTCGACGACCGCTTTGTCGTAGCGATTCCACCATCGCTTGCCGATACGGACACTGCGCTGCGTGCACGGCCAACGGCAACGGATCCGCCGCGGCCAGGGCAACATGGGCCGGCCCGACCCAGACCGGGCGGGTGGAGACCAATACCTGCGCCCCTGCATTCGGTGAGCCCTTCGGCTGGGTAATGACCGCCGCCTGGAGCTTGGCCCGCTGCACCAGATCCCGCAGCGCATAGCTTGGTGCCGTCTTGAGTTCCAGTATCACGTTTGGCCAGGCGGTCGCGAATGTCGGCAGGATGTCGCGGATGACATGGTCGGCGTATTCATCCGGGACGCCCAGAGTGATGCGCCCCGCCAGCCGCGTTCCCTGCAGATCGGCCAGCACCCGGTCATGGGTGTTGAGCAGCTCTGTGGTCGAGGCCAGCAAGCGCCTGCCCAGGGTCGTTAGGGAAACCGATTGATTGTCCCGATTGAGCAGCCGCCCTCCGGCAACGCCCTCCAGCCGCTGTATGTGCACACTCACCGCCGCCGGGCTCTTGTGCAGGACCTGGGCCGCCGCGCTGAACTTGCCGATGCGTGCCACTGCATGAAACGTCCGGATCAAGTCGATGTCGAGAATGGCCGTCATGATTCATCCTTTGTGAATGACTGATGCAGGATATTTTGATTTATCAGACTACGCCGGTTTCGTAGCCTGTGGTCATGAACCTGCCCAATTGCACCACCCGGCCTTCCCTCTCCTGGCGCCATTGGCACCAGGCCGTTCCGCTGCCGTTGCTCGAGGTCGCCTTGCTGGTGACCTGGAGCTCCGGCTTCGTTGGCGCACGCTTTTCCATCGACTATGCGCCGCCGTTACTGGTGGTGTTCTGGCGCTGCGTGGTGGTTACGTTGGTTCTGTTGCCCTTCGTTGCCAGCCAGCTGCGACGCGCTTCTGGAGCCATGCTGCTGAAAAACGCCGGCATCGGCCTGCTTGCCATGGCCGGTTACCTGGCAGGCATCACCCAAGGTATCGCCCTGGGTGTACCGGCGGGTGTGGCCGCGCTGGTTGCGGACCTGTTGCCACTGGGCATGGCGCTGTTGGCCGCCGGCGTGCTCGGGCAACGACTGGCCTGGCAGGTCTGGGTCGGTCTGTTCATCGGCCTGGGCGGCGTTGCACTGGTGACTCACGGCGCACTGGCGTGGGGCGATGCGCCGTCATGGGCCTATGGCCTGCCGTTGCTGGGCATGCTGTCGCTCGCCGTCGCGACCCTCTGGCAAAAACGTTTACCGGCTTCGCAATCCTTGGGCCTATTGCCGAACCTGTGGTTGCAATGCTGCACTTCGGGTTTGGCCTTCGCCGTGGTCGAGGGAACCCACGGCAGCCTGGCGCCGGTCCCGAGTGCCGGCTTTGCGTTGAGCGTGCTGTGGACCGCCGGGCTGTCGACCATGGGCGGCTACGGACTCTACTGGCTGTGCCTGCGCCGTGCGACCGCCACCCGGGTCGCCAGCGTCCTGTACCTCAGCCCGCCGCTTACCATGCTCTGGGCCTGGGCGATGTTTGGTGAACCGCTTTCATGGCAGATGGTGGTGGGCATGGCCGTTTCCGGCGTGGGGATCTGGCTGGTCGTGCGCATGGAAGCCCGGCAAGCCCAGCGGCAAAGAGACCGGCGGCTGGAGGCAGCCTAGGCGTTCATGATATTTCGCCATGTTCGAGTCCCCTGGTCAGATGAGCCGTCAGCACGTCCAGTAAAACAGCGACCTTGGGCAACGTTTCACGGTGCTTCTGCCAGAGCAGGTTGATCGTCATGCCATCGGTCGCCGAATGAGCAAGTACTTGCACCAGGGTCCCCTCCTCGAGTTGCCGCTGGATGAGCCATGAAGGTAGCTGGGCAACCCCGCACCCCGACAGCAGTGCCATCACCAAGCCTTCTCCATCGCCGACGATCAACGTTGGAGTCATTTGCCTTCTGACGATTTCCCCCGGGCGGCTGCCGGCGAAATTCCACGAGCTGATTTTTCCGTCCGGCCAACCGTAGGCGATGCACTGGTGATACTCCAGCTCCGATTCGGTGAGGGGAGCGCCATGCTCGGCCAGGTACGAGGGAGACGCGCAGAGCACATGCCATTCGCGGCCCAGGTGGCGGTGCCCCACAGTCTCCGGCCAGACATTCGTGCCGCCCAACGTAACGACGATGTCCACGCCCTCCTGGAGCGGGTCGATGGAATGATCGGAAAATGAAATATGCGGGACCAACAACGGGTAGTCCTGCAGGCAGCGCAGGATGATGGGGAGCACCTGGGAACGGCCGAATGCTCCCGGGAGGTGGAGTCGAACCCGGCCACGTGGCTCGGTGTGCTCGGCATGCAGGGAAAGCTCGGCCTCTTCAAGGTCCGTCAGCACCCCGGTGCAGGTGCGGTAGAAAGCCGTTCCTGCGTCGGTCAGCGAAACGCGCCGGGTCGTGCGTTCGAACAATCGAACTCCAAGCCGGTTTTCAAGACGAGCGACGCCCTTGCTCACTGCAGAAGCCGTCAGGTTCAAGCGATCAGCGGCGGCCTTGAAACTGCCGGACTCGGCGACGCAGACGAAAACGTCGATGCCCTTCAGTCGTTCGGAGGCAAACATAGGCATCCTTCATTCATGAATTCATTTCCTTCAATCCGTGAACAAACATCATAAATCAGAATTCCGTTCCTCAGTATGCTGCCATCCAATAGCGTCTCTCGCGACGTCGCGGAACCTGTCAACTCACCCAGCAAAGAGGCACGGATGCTCACCGCTCTCAAAACCTATCCCTCGACCGTCAATGTGTTGCTTTCAGCGTCTTTGGTCCTGACGCTGGCGCGGGCAATCACCCTGCCCTATCTGGTCATCTATTTGTCGGACCGCTTTGGGTTGAGCGTCGCCGACATCGGCCTGGTCATCGGCAGTACGTTGATCATCGGATCGTTGTTGAGCCTGTACGGCGGTTTCCTGGTGGACAACCTGTCCAGCTACCGGCTCATCCTGGTTTTCAGCGGACTGTTCACGATGGGGTTCGCGGGCACGTTCCTGGCCCGCGAAATCTGGCTCTTCTACGGTTGCCTGGTGTTGATCAACCTGGCCTATGCCGTCATCGATATTGCCGTCAAGGCGGGATTTGGCGATCTGCTGCCGGTTGCCGAGCGTAGCCAAGCCTTTTCCATCAAATACACATTGACCAACATCGGTTACGCCGCTGGGCCATTGATGGGGGCAGGATTGGCCAGGCTGGATAGCAGCCTGCCATTTTTCATGTCCGGCGCGCTGGGTGCAGCATTCTTCTTCAGCTATCTCCTATGGGCCAACCGAGACCTGAGCGTTGTCAAAAAGGACCGTGACCCCCTCCCATTCCTGGCCGTGGGAAAGCTGCTGTCCCAGGACTATCGACTGGTGTGTTTTACCCTCGCGGGGTTACTCAGCGCAGTAGTCTTCGGCCAATTCACGGCCTACCTCTCACAATACCTGGTGGTCACCACTACGCCCGAATTCACCTACCGCATCATCAGCGCCATCGTCACCACAAACGCGCTGATGGTGATCAGCCTGCAGTACGCCATCGGCAGAAAGATTTCACCGCGTCATCTGAACCTGTGGCTAGGCGCCGGGCTGAGCATGTTCGTCCTTGGACTGGCCGGCTTCGCCCTTTCAGGTACGGTCATGTTCTGGATAATCTCGATGGCAGTTTTCACCCTCGGCGAGATCATCGTCATCCCGGCTGAATACATGCTGATCGACAACATCGCCCCCAATCATCTGCGAGGCATGTATTACGCGGCGCAAAACCTCAGTAACCTCGGCGCGGCATCCGGCCCTGTGCTTTGCGGTTTCTTATTGGCAACACAACCGCCGTACTCCATCTTCTACCTGCTCGCGCTGTTCACTCTTGCAGGGGGCGGGTTTTATCTTTTAGGGGCATGCCTGAGCGATCGTTTCAGCAGGCATCGATCTTGATGCGGGGTAAGCCAGCTTAAGTCCCATCACCTGCGCCGCCTCTGAAGCGAGTGTCTCTTAAACCTCCAGCACCAGGGTTTCACTGCCCTGTGCCGGCACTGCACAGCAGATCAGCACTTCGCCTTGCGCGACAGGCTCGGCCGGCATGTTCAGATAATGCACCTGACCACGACTCAACCGGGTTTTGCAGGTACCGCAGGAACCACCTCGACAGCTGAATTCCGGGCTCAGCCCGCGGGCCTCGGCCAGTTCCAGCAGCGATCCGGCGCCTGGTTCCCAGCGTGCTTCCTTGCCGGAGCTGGCGAACAACACTTTCACCGCTTCGCTCGCAGCCGGCACCTGTTGCGCCGCCGGTACGCTGACCTCGATGTCACGCACCAGGGTCGACGGGCCGAAGGTTTCGGCATGGATGCGGTCGTCGGCAATGCGCAGTTTGCGCAGTCCGTCGTACAGGGCCTGGGTGAAGCTGCCCGGGCCACACAGGTAGAAGTCGTAATCGTTGAGCGGCAGCAGGTTCTTGAGCAGTTCTACGTCGATCCGACCCGCCAGATCGTAACCATCGCCAATAGCAGTTTTGACCGGTGGCCGGCTGACCACGCGCAGCACCCGCAGCTTGTCGCCCGCGCGTGCTGCCAGTTCATCGATTTCATCACGAAACGCGAGTTCTTCTACCGTGCGAGCGCTTTGCACCAGCCAGACCGGGCGCATGCGGCTGATGCGTCGGCCCTGGTAAACCACTTCGCGCAACATCGACAACAGCGGTGTGATACCCACACCTGCCGCCAGCAGCACCAAGGGCCGCCGCTCGGTGGCCTGCACGGTGAAATGTCCCTGGGGCGCCCGGCCCTCGATCTCGTGCGTCACCTGGATCTGGTCATGCAAGTGCGACGACACCAGCCCATCGCGCTTGACGCTGATGCGCAGGAAATCATCCGACGGCGCGCTCGACACGCTGTAGGTACGAATCGAGGGCGCTTTCTGCCCATCCAGCGCGACCCGCACCGGCAAGTGTTGCCCGGCTTCGAAGCGGGGCAAACCCGCGCCATCGGTTGCCTGCAAGTAAAAAGAGCGAATGCTGGGGCTCTCGTCCACCACCCTCGCGACCTGCAGCGAGCGCCAAGTGGTGCGCAGGGCTTCGGCTTGCAAGCGCTCCGTGGCCTGTTCCCAACTGCCGGTCATCAATGAGTTGGGCGAGTCACCTTCGTGCTGGTCTTTCCAACGCAGCGTGATGGCCGCCGGGCGGTAGACGATGCGTTGTGGGGTGAACCGCATCAGCCGCTCGGCGCCCTGGAACGCGGCGATCTGCGGATCGTCCAGCACCACCTGCGCCGAGCCGCTCATTTGCAACAGATCACCGGTCTCGAAATCGATGAACACCAGGCCCGCCCGCGGATTCAGCAGGATGTTGCCCAGGGTATTGAAAAACAGGTTGCCGGAGAAATCCGGAACGGTCAGCGATCCGTCTTCCTCCATGCGCACAAAGCCCGGTTTGCCGCCGCGATGGGAGGCGTCAACCTGCCGCTCGCCGTCGCGCTCCACATAGGTGGCGATGTAGAAGGAATCGGCTGCGGTGACCAGCCGACGCACCAGCGGGTCGGTCACCTCCAATTGACGAGGGGCGCCGGCCTGCTCTTCGACAAAGTGGTACTGGCGCAGGTTGATGTAGCGCGGGCAGTTGCCGTAGGCCTGGCGCACCGAAATCTCCAGCCCTGGCTCAAGCTGACGGCGAACCACACCATTCATGCGGTTGCGCCGACGGGTGTGCAGCTCGATGCCGAGCATGCCGATGGCATCCCCTTCGCCCATGCCTTCCTGGGCCGGGTCGTTGGGCTGCGGCTCGACGTTGATGTGCAGGGTCTGCGGATCAGGCGAACCCATGAAACCGGGTTGACCCGTACGCAAGGTCGCCCACACATCGCCCTGGCGATCCACCGCACCCAGCACCACGAACGGCAACTGGGCATAGAAGTCGCGATGCTGGTCCGGTATCCAGGTACGCGCCAGTTGCCGCTGGCCGACACCGGCCATCATCTCGACGGCGCCGACGGTGCGCTGCAAGGCCAGCTCCCCTTCGTGCCAGGGCGAGTTTTCTGCTTCCAGGGATGAGTCCATCAGATGCTCCTCGCGCCAGCAGGACGAGGGCCTGCGTCAGTGCGCCATGGTTAGGGATGCTCCGTCACACCCCTTGACCGGGTGTGCGTGTCGGTGGAGACATCTTCATCCCAAAGCAACTGCGCAGGAATACGCGCGAACTGCAATCCGCCCTTTCATTAAGTGCAAAGGTCGCGTCAATGGGCAGCTTGCTGGTCCAGACGCGGGGGTCCGGTCCGACTCACCCCACCCAGCCAATCGCCGTCTTCGGAATGACCTCGGACTCATCAAGCTTGGACGCGAACATGCTCACCGCGTCCAGTGCATCGGTGGTCCCGGCCCGGATCTGCACGATGACCGACCCGGCCTGGTCCGCCAGGGTCACGCCACGCAGCGCGCCCTCATGGGTGACGCTCATGCTGGCGACCGCTTCGCGGGTTTCGCTGAGGATCATGCCGATCATTTCGGCGATCTCCGAGGTCGAGCGGCTGGTCCGGCCAGCCAGTTGCCGGACCTCATCGGCCACCACCGCAAACCCACGCCCCTGGTCGCCGGCCCGGGCGGCTTCGATGGCGGCGTTGAGGGCCAGCAGGTTGGTCTGGTCGGCGATGCCGCGAATGGTGTTGACGATGGCGGTGATTTCTTCGGAACGCGCGCCCAGTTGCCCGACCAACCGTGACGACGCGCCAATGTTGTCGGCGATCTGGCGCATTTCCCGGGCCGTCTGGTGGATGACCTGGGCGCCCTGCTCGGCGACGCGCTCGGTCTCGGCGGAGATGTGATAGGCCCGCGAGGCGCCGCGGGAGTCCTCCTCGAATTTTTCAACCCGCTCGGTGATGTCGCTGGCGAACTTGACGATCTTGCTCAACTTGCCCTCGGCGTCATACACCGGGTTGTAGCTGGCTTCCAGCCACACCACCTTGCCGTTCTTGCCGACGCGCTTGAACTGCCCCCTGAAGAACTCACCAGCGTTGAGACGACGCCAGAAATCCGCGTACTCGGAACTGTTGACCAGGCTCGGCTCGCAGAACATCCGATGATGCTTGCCCTTGAGTTCGGCCAGCGAATAATTCATGACACTGAGGAAGTTATCGTTGGCGGTGAGGATGTGCCCGCTCAGGTCGAACTCGATCACGGCCATGGCCCGGTCGAGCGCCGCCAGCTTGCCCCGGCTTTCCGCTTCACTGGCAACTTTGGCCGTGACGTCCAGAGCGTACTTGACCACTTTCATCACACGGCCTTGCTCATCGACTACCGGGTTATAGCTGGCTTCCAGCCAGACATGCTCGCCCTGTGCACTGACCCGCTGGAACGTCCCGGAAACGAACTGGCCGGCCCGCAACCGATTCCAGAATTCGCGGTACTCGGCACTGGCCGCCAACGCCGGGGTACAGAAATCGCGATGGGACAGACCGCCCAGTTGGTCAGCCCGATAGCCCATTGTCTTCAGGAAATTCTCGTTCGCTCGAAGCAGCTTGCCGTCAGGGCTGAACTCGACCACGGCCATCGACCGGTCCAGAGCGCCCACCAACCCCTTGTATGCTGCCAATTCGGCTGTCCTAGCCGCCAGTTCATTTTTTAGTGTTGTATTAAACATGACGAACCCTCGGCGAACCCAGAAATTAACCGGACCTCTTAAGGCTATCGGCACACTGGCGGGGCGCTTAACGAAGCGGCGTAATCATTTTTCGAAGCTAGAACGGGGCGCTTGCGATGGTTCGGTTCCAAGAAACCGGGCATGCTGGAGAAAACTTCATCTGACGGTAGCGTAACGCAGTTAAAAGTTACCAGGCGCAAGCCGACCGATCTCAGGCCGCGCATAGAAATAACCCTGCATCAGCTCGATGCCCAGTGCCACAAGTGCGGCGCTTTCTTCACGCGTTTCGATGCCCTCCGCGATGACCTGGATCCCCAGGCGCTGCGCCACCAGGACAATGCCCTCGACAATGGCTTGCTTGACAGGGTCCTGATCGATGGTGCGGGTCAGCGCCATATCGATCTTCAGCACCTGGGGCTGGAACATGGCGAGCAGGTTGAGCCCTGAATAGCCGGAGCCGAAGTCGTCGATCGCCGTGGTGAAGCCCTGGCGCTCGTATTCCACGAAAATCGATTTGAGGTGGTCAGGGTCGTCCACCCGCTCACCCTCCGTGACTTCGAACATCAGTCGCTCCGGTGGAAAATCCGCCTGCCGCGCCGCTTCCAGCGTGGCGCGGATGCACGTCTCGGCCCGGTATACGGCTTTAGGCAGGAAATTGATGCTCAGCAGGCAATCCGCGATCTCCAGGATGCCCAGCCGGGCCGCTTCCTCAATGGCTTTTACACGACAGGCCTGGTCGAAACGGTAGCGGTTGCTGTCGTTCACCAGCCCCAGGATGTAGCCCGCCGACTCGCCGTTGAGACCTCTGACCAGGGCTTCGTAGGCAAAAGTAGCACCGGTGCGGACATTGAAGATCGGTTGGAAAGCCATGGTGAAGTCGAATCCCAGTGCCTGGTGATCGCGGCACTCGGCGCAACCGAGGGGCTGGAAGGTCTGGTGGGGGGAGCGAGCGGTCATGATCGATATTCCGTGCGGTAACGGGACTTCCCTGCAGTTGCAAAGAACTTTAGCCAACGCTACTGAATCGGCAAGGAGCGGGCTTTCTGCAATGCCCTTGACCGCTGCCCCTGCTTCCCTGCGGTACCTAGCTCGGTTTTATCGCCACGGGCAAGCTGATGCGGGTGCAGAAATACAGCAGCACGCCCACGAACACCAGGGCCGCACCGCGGAGCCAGGTTTCCAGGCTTTGCTGGCTGAGCAATACCAGGCACGAGACTATGGCGAGCACCGGTACCCAGCTCGGCACCCGGAAATGATCGCCCATCCCGGTGTCTCGCCTCAGTACCAACACCGCCAGGTTGGTGCTCAGGAACACGAACAGCAGAAGCAGGACGACGGTTTCGGCCAGCGTCGCCAGGGTGCCGGTCAAGGTCAGCGCAATGGATACTAGCGTCGTGGCGATAATCGCGACCCAGGGCGTGCGCCGCTTGGGCAGCACTTTCGCCAGCGGCTGCGGCAAGAGGCCCTGGCAAGCCATGCCGTAGGCGAGCCGACTGGCCATGATCATGGTGAGCAGCGCGCCGTTCGCCACCGCAATTAGCGCAATGAAGGCGAAAATGCGTGGCGAAATGTTCAGCCCCGAGGCCCGGACAACCTCCAGCAGCGGCGCCGAAGTCGCCACCAGTTCTTCCATCGACAACACCGAGGAAGCGGCCACGCCTACGGCCATGTAAACCACCCCGGCGGTCAGCAACGCCCCGAACAGGGCGCGTGGATAGACACGGCGCACGTCTCGTATTTCCTCGGCGAGATTGGCCGACGTCTCGAAACCGACAAACGAATAGAACGCAAGCAGTGCTGCGCCCAACACTGCCAGCACCGGACTGACACCCGGCTTGAATTGCAATGCAGTCTTTGGATGCGCATCGCCCGATTGGAAGAACCAGGCCGCCGCGACGATAACCAGGATCAGTCCCGACAGCTCGACGACCGTCATGACCACGTTGGCTCCCAGCGACTCCTTGATGCCCCGGGCATTGAGCAATGCGATGACCAACAGGAAAACCAGCGCCGCCGCATGGGGTGAAACGCTGATGAAGGGGGCGAGATAGTCGCCTGCAAAAGCCAGGGAAAGGCCGGCGGCGCTGGTAACGGCGGCGGCCAACATGCAAAAGCCGACCAGGAAGGAAATCAGCGGTGACTTGAATGCCTTTTCGGCAAACACCGAGGCCGCACCGGCCTGCGGGTACTTGGTGACCAACTCTGCATACGAGCCGGCGGTCAGCATCGCGAAGAACAAAGCGACCAACAGCGGCACCCAGATCGCACCGCCCACCTGCCCCGCTATCGTTCCGGCCAGCGCATAGACGCCAGCGCCGAGCACATCGCCGAGGATGAACAGAAACAGCATCGGTCCGGTCACTGCTCGGCGCAAGGAGGGTCTGGAGGGCGTAGTGGTCGCAGTCATGTTCGGGCTCTGGCAGGGGGACTGATTCGCTGGATGCGATGCAAACGGCTGTAGCGCTGAGCAGTGGAAAAAATCAGCCGGCGAAAGTTCATAAATGTTGCGGCAGTGACCCGACCCTGTGGGAGCGGGCTTGCTCGCGAAAGCGGTGGGTCTGCGAAGAAGATGTTGAATGTACCGTCGCCTTCGCGGGTAAACCCGCTCCCACAGGGGATCTCGGGTGGCTGGGGATTGGTGTGCGACACCGATTTCTGTAGGAGCGGGCTTGCTCGCGAAAGCGGTGGATCTGCAAAGAAGATGTTGAATGTACCGCCGCCTTCGCGGGTAAACCCGCTCCCACATTGGTTTTGTGGCGAGCACCAATCCTGCGACCACTTGCCGATCCGGGTGGGAGCGAGATTGGCTTTCCAGGTGTTCCGCCTGCAACACTGCCCCAGCAGAGTGTTGAATGGGCAACACTTACCGAACAATTAACCCGTCACAAGCCCTTGAGAACCGCGACTTCCCGGGCATGGCACAGAGGCTGCAATATTCCTTGCAATGCACTAACTCACTCGCAGTCCGATCTTTCGGAAATAAGAAAGTTGCCTTCACTCGCCTTGCCTGGAGCCGTCCGATGAAACCTTATTTGCGCTTTCCCCTGGCCCACGCCAGATACCTGATCGGCGCCTGCGTCCTGGCGCTGGGACTGAGTCCGCTGGCCCAGGCCGCAGAAAAACCACCCGCCGAGGTGCATCTGGACTACGCCTATTACTCGCCGGTCAGCCTGGTGCTCAAACACTTCGGTTATCTGGAGAAAGCCCTGCCCCAGACCAAGGTGAGCTGGGTGCTGAGCCAGGGCAGTAACCGCGCCCTGGAATACCTCAACAGTGGCGGCGTCGACTTTGCCTCGTCGGCTAGCCTCGCAGCCGTACTGAGCCGGGCCAACGGCAGCCCGATCAAGTCGGTGTATGTCTACAGCCGCGCCGAGTGGACCGCCCTGGTGGTGCGCAAGGATTCGCCATTCCAGACGGTAGCCGATCTCAAGGGCAAGAAAATCGCCGCCACCAAGGGCACCGATCCCTATCTGTTCACCCTGCGCAGCCTGCAACAGGCCGGGCTGAGCAAAGACGATGTGGAACTGGTGCACTTGCAGCACCCGGACGGACGCGTCGCGCTGGAAAAAGGCGACGTCGATGCCTGGGCCGGCCTCGACCCGCACATGGCCGCCAGCGAAGTGCAGGCCGGCGCGCGCCTGCTGTACCGCAACCCCGGTTTCAACAGCTACGGCGTGGTCAGCGTCACGGAGCAGTATGCCCGTGAGCATCGGCAAACCATCGACACCGTACTCGCAGCCTACGAGCAGGCTCGTCAATGGGCGATCCAGCATCCCCAGGAGCTGGCAAAGCTGCTGGCCGACGAATCGGGCCTGCCGCTGGAAGTCGCCAAGCTGCAGCTTTCACGCACCGACCTCGGCAACTCGCAACTGAGCGCCCAGGATGTGCTGGCTTCCAAGGCTGCCGCGCCGATCCTGGTTTCCGAGGACCTGGTGCGACGCGGCGTGAATGTGGATCAGGTGATCGACCAACTGCTCGACACCGGTCGCCAACAAGCCGTCGCCCGTCAATAACTCACCGCCCGGGCGACACCGGCCCCGGCGCCTGGCCCGGGGTCGGCGCTGCCAGAGGAGCATCATGAGCAGTAACAGCAACGACCTTGCCCGCAAACAATTGTCCGGTGCGCTGGACCTGTCCACACCGGGCAGGCCGGCGCTTTTCAGGCTCACCCGCTGGCAGCCGCGTCTCAAAGGCCTGGTCCTGCCGGCGCTGATCATCGTGCTTCTGGAGATCATCGTGCGCATCGGCTGGCTGCCTTCCTACCAGATGCCGGCGCCCAGCGAGATCGCCTTGACCCTGGGCGACCTGGCTGAGGGCGCACTGTGGAAACACATCGGCGCCAGCCTGCTGCGGGTGTTGCTCGGTTTTGCCATTGGCGTCGCCCTGGCGTTGGTGTTTGCCGCCTGGGTCGGCTTGAGCCGCGAAGCCGAAGCGTACCTGGAGCCGACCTTCGCCGGTCTGCGCTCGATCCCCAGCCTGGCCTGGGTGCCGCTGCTCCTGCTGTGGCTGGGCATCGACGAAACCTCCAAGGTGGTGTTGATCGCCATCGGCGCGTTCTTTCCGGTGTACCTCAATGGCGTGGCGGCGATCCGCAACATCGACCGCAAGCTGGTGGAAGTCGGCCATATGTATGGCTTCAGCCGACGCCGGCTGGTGCGGCGGATTCTCCTGCCCGCCGCCCTGCCCGGCCTGTTCACCGGGTTGCGCAGCGGCATGAGCCTGGCCTGGATGTTCCTGGTGGCCGCTGAACTGATCGCGGCGACCAAAGGCCTGGGCTACCTGCTCAGCGATGGCCGGGAAACCTCGCGGCCGGACATCGTGCTGGCGGCGATCATCGTCCTAGCGGTGCTCGGCAAGCTCAGCGACGGCCTCCTCGCCGGGCTGGAAAAGCGCTTCCTGGCCTGGCGCGACACCTTCAACGGGCAAGACAGCTGAAACCCCTACGCCGAGAATCCATTCATGAGCCAAGCCCTGCTGGATATACGCGTCGAGCGCAAGACCTTCGCCGCCACCACTGTCCTCAACAATATCCACCTGCAATTGCAACCCCGGGAAACCGTGAGCCTGCTGGGTCCCAGCGGCTGTGGCAAAAGTACCCTGCTGCGCATCATCGCCGGCCTTGAACGGGATTTCGAAGGGCAACGGCTCCGCGATACCGGGCCCCTGGCCTTTGTGTTCCAGGAGCCACGGTTGATGCCCTGGCTGACGGTGGAGCAGAACATCGGTTTCAGTGACGACGGGCAATACGACAAGACCTGGGTCGCACAGTTGATCGAGGAAGTCGGGCTCGCGGGCTTCGCCAATGCCTTGCCCAAGGCCTTGTCCGGTGGCATGGCGCAACGGGTGGCGATTGCCCGCGGCCTGTACTCGCGACCGCGGGTGCTGCTGCTGGACGAACCCTTCAGCGCGGTGGACGCTTTCACTCGGATGAAACTGCAGGACCTGCTGCTGCAATTGGCCGACCGACACGCCATTGCCCTGCTGCTGGTCACCCATGATGTCGACGAGGCGCTGTACCTGAGTGACCGGGTATTGGTGATGGACAACCGGCCCAGCAGCATTCGCCAGGAACTGGCGGTAGCGCTGGATCACCCGCGAGACCGCCGCGATCCACTGCTGGCCAGACTCAAGGCGCTGGCCCTGACTGAATTGCAGCGCGCCCATGTGATTTGAGGGCCTTTGCGATTAAGAACGCATAGGAATTAATAAATAAATAATCAGTATTTATGGTTATAAAAATAAACACGTACGCTCTGCTCATCCGCCCCTTGGTCACGACAGTGAAGTGCCTTATGAAACAGACTGACAACGTTATCGACCTCGCCCAATTTCGCAAACGCAAACAGGCCCAGCAAGTGGCCCGGGCCATGTGGGAGATGTACGCACGTAATGCCGGTTACCAGGCGTTCCAGTGGGTCCAGGCGTCTCATTCCAGCCGGACGTACAACGTGTGAGCGCCCAGGAGCCCTCGCGCTTTTTGACCAGCGCCGACGAACCTGAAGTAGACCTGAACAACCTCGAGGCGTTGGATGAAGATCCGATCTGCGAGCGGGTCGGGCAGAATCTGCAGCGCCTTCGGGGCAAACGCCATCTTTCCCTGGACGCCCTCGCCCGCCAGTGCGGTGTCAGCCGGGCCATGCTGGCGCAGATCGAGTCCGGGCGTAGCGTGCCGTCGATCAAGGTGCTGTGCAAAATCGCCAAGGGTCTGAAGGTGTCGGTGGCCGCGTTTCTGGAGCATCGGGCTTTCGAGGGGGTGGCGGTTCTGTCAGCCGCTCAGAGCAAGCGCCTGGTCAGCGCCAACGGCGCTTTTGTCAGCCGCACGCTGTTTCCGTTCGATGTGGCACGGCAGTCGGAGTTCTACGAATTGCGCCTGAGCCCTCTGGGGGAGGAACAGTCCGAAGGGCACGGGCCGGGCG
The DNA here is from genome assembly GCF_022952855.1 of Pseudomonas sp. RGM2987. Taxonomy (GTDB): domain Bacteria; phylum Pseudomonadota; class Gammaproteobacteria; order Pseudomonadales; family Pseudomonadaceae; genus Aquipseudomonas. Next base: position 49,128 of record NZ_JALJDX010000222.1, read on the forward strand.
TGCAGGAGAACCTGGTGGTGTCCCAGGGTGTGCTGGAAATCAGCGTCAATGAGGAACGCTACCTGCTCTCCACCGGCGACTCGATTCTGTTTTATGCCGACCAGCCCCACCGTTATCGCAACCCGGCCGACAGTGAAGCGGTGGCGTACCTGGTAGTGACCTACCCGGAACGCCTGGATTGACAGCCATCGTGGCGAGGGAGCTTGCTCCCGCTGGGCTGCGCGACAGACCCTTTTTGTGAGCGCTTCGCACTGGAGCGCCAGCCCGGTCAAGCGGGAGCAAGCTCCCTCGCCACAGTGGACTGCGTCAGTCTTAGCAGGTGCAGCACATCATCGGCATGCCGTTGCAGCTCATCATCATTGGCATGGCGCAGTCGTTCATCATTTTCATCATCAGGGCGCAGCAGTTTTTCATCATGTCCATGTTCATGCCGGCCATCGGCATGATTTTGCACATCATGCAATCGGCCATCATCGTGCATTCCATCACGCACTTCATCGATGGCATCGGCATGCCCATGGTGGGCATTGGCATCATCATGTTCGACATCGGCATCGCCATGCTCGCCTGGGACATGCACATCATGCTCATGTTGGCGCAGTGCATCATCATCGGCATGCCGCAGTTCATCATCATCTGCATCATTTCGGCGCTGTTCTTGAACATCGCCATGTCCATGCCGGCAGCGGGCATCATTTTGCACATCATGCCGTCATCCATCATTTCGCAGGACATGGTCGCCATCATCATCGGCATGCCCATCATCGGCATCATCGGCATGGTAGTGTTCATTGGCATCTGCATGGCGTTCATCATGGTGTTGCTCCCTGTAAGGATCGATAGTTGGACGAAGCTGATGGGGCGGATTCTAAGCATTGTCCTCAGTCCAACAAGATGGCGATCGAACAGCCAGAACGAACGCTGGAGCAGTCTTAACGACGTGATGAGCGCGGGCGTGTCTGCTTGTGCGAACATAACGACGTCTTTGCAGAAACCCAGGCAGCACCAGCTTCGATCCCTCGGCTTCAGCTATTCCATTGAGACCTATATAAATAACCGTAAGAAATAATCGGTCTAATTGGCTCATGCGAATCCGTTAAGCCACAACCGTGGGAGCAAAGCTTGCTCCCACTAACCGATCACTGCTGCATACACCGAACGATCAACATTGCCACCGGACAGAATCACCGCCACCCTTTTGCCCTGCATCGCTCTTCGCTCCTGCATCAGCGCCGCCAACGCCGCTGCGCCGGCGCCTTCTGCAAGGTTATGGGTGTCGGTGTAGTAAACCCGCATGGCCTCGGCAATCTCCTGCTCGCTGACCGCCACGATCCGCGCCGCGCCAGCCCCATAGATAGCGAAGGCCTCGGGAATCGGCCTGCGCACGGCCAGGCCATCGGCGAACGTATCCGCCGACGGGGTCTCGCACAGCGTACCCGCCTCGAACGATAGCTTGGCCGCCGCAGCCTCGGTGGACGCCACCCCCACCACCTGCGTCTTCAGGCCCAACGCATCGCGGGCGCCGATGACCGCGCAGATGCCTGAGCCACAACCGATCGGCACGTAGACCGTGTGCAGGTCCGGCACCGCATTGAACAGTTCCAGGGCGTAGGTCGCCACGCCCTTGACCAGCTCAGGGTGGAACGGCGGCACCAGGAACAGGCCGTGGACTTGTGCCAGGCGTGCGGCCTCTTCTCGGGCCTCGTCGAAATCACGCCCGTATTCGATCACTTCGCCGCCAAAGCCACGCATGGCATTGTTCTTCTCCAGCGAATTGCCTTTGGGCACGACGATCAGCGCTTTCAAACCCAGGGCGCTGGCGGCCAGCGCCAGGCTCTGGCCATGGTTGCCGCGGGTCGCGGTGACGATGCCCCTTGCCTGTGGGTGCTCGCGCCTGAGCCAGTGCATGAAGGTCACGCCGCCGCGGACTTTGAAGGCGCCGGTGGGCGTGTGGTTTTCGTGCTTGACCCATACCGCGCAGCCGAGCCGTTCAGCCAGCAACGGCCAGGCGTACTGGGCGGTGGCAGGCATGACTTGGTAGACGTGGCGGGCAGCCTCTTCGATAGCGTCGCGTGTCAGATTGTGCATGTTCAGCCTCCGGTTTTTGGCCCAGTCTAGGCATGGACACCGTAGGCCGGCTTTCAAAAAACTGACCTGACTTTCAGAGCGGCATTTCTCTACTATGTTGCCCATGAGCCATCGAAACCGCCAACAGCCACCACCAGCCGAACCGGTCCGCCGCATCGAGGCCGGGCCGTGGGCGATTGAATTGCTGCCCGGCAGCGCCTATGCCGCCCGGTACGTAGCGAGCCAGTCGGCAATCGGCTTTGCCTTCGACAGCCAGCGCGGCCTGCATGCCATCGGCAGCGACCGGGTGCACCCGTTCGAGGCCATGCCCAACGGCCTGGCGTTCGTTCCCATGGGCTGCGATGTGTTTTCCGAATCACCCCAGGGTGGCGAATACCTGCGCGTGGTTCGCACCGACGCAACGGCGCTGGCGGGAACCCAGCCCTTCAATAATCGGATCGACCGCCAGGCCATGGCCCTCGCACACCGGATGCGTGGCGCGCTGTTGCAGGCTTCAGTGGCGGACGATTGGGAAGCCTGGGCCATCGCCCTGGCTGAGCGGGTAGTCGGGACAACAGCAAGCCCTCATGCCGTACTCAGCGGCAGCCGGATGCGCCTGCTGGACGAGCTCATCGACACGGGTCTCAACGGCCCTCTCGGCGTATCGACCATGGCGCAACTGCTCGGATTGTCCGAAGGCTATTTCATGCGAGCCTTCAAGAACGCCACGGGAAAAAGCCCCCACAGCTACCTGATCGACCGCCGCCTCGCCAAGGCCCGGGCGCTGATGCGCGATTCAAACGCAGGATTGAGCGAGATCGCCCTCGCCTGCGGCTTCAACTCCCAGGCGCACATGACAACGGCCTTCAAGCAACGCCTGGGGATCAGTCCCGGAGCGTTGCGCAGTTCCTGACGACAAGGTTACAGCCGACGCAGGCCCGGTCATGCATGTACGCTATTGACCCGGCTGTCCGCCAGCTTGAACACCACGCGCTGCGGATGGTTGACCGAGACCAGGTATTCCACCGGTTGCCCCTGGCGGTCGAAGATCACGCCGCGATAGACCAGCGCGGCAGTGCCGGGCTCGACTTCGAGCAGGCGGGCCTCTTGGTCGTTCATCAAAGCAACGCTCAAGGTGCCTTCGTCGCCCTCGATCTCGATCTGGTAGCGAGACAGCAGTAAGGCGTACAACGAGGCGCCCTCGATCAGGTCCCCCGCCACCAGATCCGGCGCGCGGGCCGCAGGAATGTAGCTGGTCTCGATGCAAAACGGTTTTTGATCCACCGTGCGCAGGCGCCTGATGGTCAGCAACGGATCGCCTTCCTCGATCTTTAACCATTTGGCGACGCGCGCGCTGGCCTGGGTTTGCTCGAAGTAGAGCAATTTACTGCCAGGCCTGGCTCCTGCCTGCTCGACCACCTCGGCTATGCCTTTTCGCGCAACGGTATTGAGTGGCCGCTCCACGCCCGGAGCCGTCACGAATGTGCCGCGATTGCCACGGCGCTCCAGGACGCCACGATCGATCAGGGTTTGCAGGGCCTTTCGCAGCGTCATCCGGCTGATCCCCAAATGCTCGGCCAAATCACGCTCCGCCGGAATGCGTTCCGTTGGCCCGAACTCTGGGCGCTCCAGCATCTCCAGCAATGCCTGGACGGCATGCCAGGCCACCTGCTTGCGCTCGGGCGCCAGGAGCGACACGTCAGAGGACTTTGGAGGGGTAACTTTCATGGTCTACATCCTGGATTATTTTTTTCGGTGGTTCAGTGCGACGTCAGCCCAAACAAAACGTCGCAAACATGCGTACTGGGTGAGAGGCAGCATAACAGGCCGCGGGGTAAGCCCCGTGATCCGCCCGAGCGGCCCATTAGACCACGGCTAAAAAGCCTTGTATTGGTATTTTTCATGGTATAGCTTCTGGTCTAAACAGCGATCATGAAACGCAACATGAATCACCCTTATAAAGCCCCCAGGAGCTCACATGGCGATCCAGTTCAACCGGGAAGCATTCATCACTTCCCTGCAGCAATCGGTGCACATCGTCGACGACGCGCAGCAGTTTGGCCAAGAGTTGGCGACGCGGATCGACCGCATCTACTTCGTCAGTTGCGGCGCTCCCAATCGCATCATGCTCGGCCTGCAATACTGGCTTGAACGCTACAGCCAGACGCTGGAGGTGCGCCGCTATTTCCCGGCCGACTTCATGGATATCGATCCGCCGCGCCTGGATGAGCGAACCCTGGTGGTGCTGGCGTCCAAGTCCGGGACCACCCAGGAAACCATCGCCGCCGCGAATTTCCTGAAAGACAAACCGTGCTTGACCGTCGGGGTGACCCAAACCGCCGAGCTGCCCCTGGCCCAGGCCGTCCAACATTGCTTCCTGCTGGGCCGTACCGATGAGGCGTACTTCGGCTGCTTCATGATTCTCCAGGCACTGATCGGCGGGATCCTGGCCAGGCGCGAAGGCTGGCCGCTGCTCGACAAGCTCACGCGCTCGCTCAAGGCATTGCCCAAGGCCCTGGCGGATGCCGCGATCAACAACGACCAACGCGCCACCGAAGAGGCACGCCTCTACAAAGATGACCGCGTCATGTACTTCCTCGCCTCTGGCCCGATGTTCACCACCGCCTATGTATTCGGCGTTTGCGTAGTGATGGAAAGCCAATGGCTGCATTGCCTGCCGGTGGAGGCCGCCGAGTTCTTCCACGGCCCGTTCGAAGCCATCGACGCCACCACGCCGTTGCTCCTGCTGGTGGGTGAAGACCCCAGCCGGGCACAGATGGAGCGCGTCGTCAGCTTCTGCCAGCGCTACACCGAACGGGTCATGGTCTATGACGCCAAGGACTTCCCGATGGAGGGCATCGAGCCGGAGATCCGTGCGATGGTTGCTCCCTACATCGTAGGCATTGCCGTGGAACGCATCGCCGCTCATCTCGCGGTCTGGCACCAGCAGCCACTGACGACTCGCCGCTACATGTGGAAAACGGAGTACTGAACATGTCCAGCCTGATCGCGGTCGGGGACAACACCCTGGATGTGTACCTGGACCAGAACCTGGAATACCCGGGCGGAAATGCCTTCAACGTAGCGGTATTCGCGGCCCGGCTGGGCGCGCGCAGCGCCTACCTGGGCTGCGTTGGCGATGATCGTTACGGTCAGCGTCTGCTCGATTGCCTGCAACAGGAGACGGTCGATGCTTCGCGTTGCCGGGCACTGCCCGGCGCCAATGGCTGGGCCTGTGTCGACAGCGTCGAGGGCGAGCGGGTATTCCTGGGCAGCGATCCAGGAGTATGCCGCCAACTGCAACTCGACGCCGATGATCTGGCTTATGCCGCAACCTTCCCATTGGCGCATAGCAGCCTCTACAGCGGCCTCGAAAATCAACTGGCCCGGATTCGCCAGGCCAGTGGCCGGCTGTCCTTCGATTTCTCGGACAACTGGATGGAGTTCGACTGGCAGGCGCTGATCCAGCACGTCGACATTGCGTTTTTCTCGGCAGCCGATCTCTCGTCGGCGCAAGCCGTTGAACTGGCGAACTCAATGCGGGCAATGGGGCCGGCAGTCGTGGTGATCACCCGCGGTGCCCAAGGCGCCCTCGCGGTCGATGCCCAAGGCATCCACGACCAACCCGCACTGCCCTGCACCTTCGTCGACAGCATGGGCGCTGGCGACGGTTTTATCGCCGCGTTCCTGCTGGCATGGCAAGCAGGCCAGGGCCTGGCCGATTGCCTGGCACAAGGGGTCGGTTTCGCAGGCCGAGTGTGTGGCTGGGCCGGCGGCATTGGCCACGGTCAGAGCGTGAACGCCGAACGATCCCAGCAACTGAGACACGCCTTGAATATTCAAGGCTGATGCTTGCTGCCCGGGCTCTTCCGAGGCGGTTCCAACAACCTGACGTGGATACCTGTCGATGAACAAATGTCTGATCGGTTTGATGCTCCTGGCTTGCCCATTGATCACCTGGGGCGCGAGCGAAGAGCTGCGTTTCGGGGTCGATCCCACCTACCCGCCCTTCGAGTCCAAACGACCGGACGGTTCGCTGACCGGTTTCGACATCGAGCTGGGCGAAAGCCTGTGCAGTGAATTGAAACGGCGTTGCGTCTGGGTGGAGAACGCCTTCGACGGCATGGTCTCGGCCCTCAAGGGCAGGAAGTTCGATGGGATACTGTCCGCGCTCTCCATCACCGAAGCACGCAAGACCGAAATTGCCTTTTCCAACACGCTGTATGACACCCCCGCCCGCCTGGTGGCCGTGCAAGGCAGCGGCTTGCAACCGACGGCCGAAGCCCTGCGCGGCAAGCGTATTGGCGTGCAGCAAGGCAGTGTGTTCGAGGTCTACGCGAAGCGAATGTGGGGGGTGAAAGGTGTAGAGGTGGTGCCGTATCAAAGCAGTGACCTGACCTACTCCGACCTGATCAACGGGCGATTGGATGCTGCATTCGACGACGCCATCGCGGTCTCCGAAGGGCTGCTGAAAAAGCCGATGGGCAAGGGCTTCGGCTATGCCGGCGAGGTGGTCAGGTCCCCGGAGATCTTCGGCCCGGGCACCGGGATCGGCTTGCGCAAAAGCGACACCGAACTGGCCAGCGACATCAACCAGGCGCTCGAAAGGCTCCACCAGAACGGCACCTATGAGCGCATTGCCAAAAAATACTTCGACTTCGACATCTCGCCAAAATAAATCCCCCGCGCGGAGCCTGAAAGCATGTTTCTCGAAGGGTACGGCTATCTGATTTTCCAGGGCGCATGGCTGACCGTCCAGGTGGCCACGTGGGCCGCCTGCGTGGCCATCGTGCTCGGCCTGCTCGGTGCCTTGGCGAAGCTCTCGGCGCTGGCACCGCTACGGCTGATGGCGACGCTCTATACCACGCTGGTGCGCAGTGTGCCGGACCTGGTGCTGATGCTGCTCATCTACTACAGCGCGCAAATCGGGCTCAACCAGGTGGCGCAAGCGTTTGGCCGCGAATCGTTGCAGTTGAACCCTTACGGTACCGCTATCGGCACCCTGGGGTTTATCTACGGGGCCTACTGCGCCGAAACCTTTCGCGGGGCGTTCCAGGCGATTCCATTCGGTCAGCTCGAAGCGGCCCGGGCTTATGGCATGAGTCATTGGCAGGTACTGCGGCGCATCCGCCTGCCGCAAATGATGCGATTCGCGTTGCCGGGTATCGGCAACATCTGGCAGGTGCTGTTGAAAAGCGCCGGGCTGATTTCGCTGCTGGGTCTCAATGACATGGTCCAGGTCGCCAAACAGGCCGGCAACGCGACCTCGAGACAGATGTTTTTCTACCTGGTGATCGCCGCGATATTCCTTGCCTTCGCCATCCTTTCAAGCCTTGTGCTCAAACGCCTGGAGCGGCGCTACAGCCTGGAACCGCAGCGGAGAGCGTCATGATCGAGATACTGAAAGAGTTCGGGCCGAACTTCCTCTGGTCCGACGGTTATCGCTGGAGCGGACTGTGCGTCACGTTATGGCTGCTGGTGACGTCCGCGGTCATCGGATTATGCGCAGCGATACCCCTGGCGCTGATTCGCACTTACGGCGGTCGCTGGCTGGCACTGCCGGTCCAGCTCTATACCCTGGTGTTTCGTGGCACGCCGCTATTCGTGCAACTGCTGATCATCTACAGCGGCATGGCGAGCTTGAGCCTCATCAGGGAATCACCGAGCCTGTGGTGGTTCTTTCGTGACGGCATGCACTGCGTCATCCTGGCGCTCGCGTTGAACACCTGCGCCTACACCATCGAGATTCTCGCTGGCGTACTGCGCACCACCCCACGCGGGGAAATCGAAGCGGCATTGGCCCTGGGCATGACCCGCACCCAATTGTTCATGCTGGTGCTGATACCGAGCATGCTGCGTCGGGCACTCCCTGCCTACAGCAACGAAGTGATCTTCGTCTTGCACGCCACGGCCATCGCCTTCACCGCCACCGTTCCCGACATCCTCAAAATTGCAGCGGATGTGAACGCAGCCACTTTCAAGACCTTTCAGGCATACGGGATTGCCGCCCTGCTCTACATGGTGCTGGCCTGCATGCTGGTGGGCGTGTTCCGCCTGGCTGAACGTCGACTACTGGCTTATCAGCGAACTCGCTGATTTCGCGGGATTACGACTGAAGCCGCCCGAGGTTGAGACCTCGCGCATGGTGAGACGGAAAATTACAGAGGCTCCGCCGTCTGGATAAGGGAGTCCAGCACCAGTTTTATTTCAGTAGCAGGGTCTTTGTGTCCTTGCAGTATCAGGCCTTCCGACAACGCGGTGAAAGTTCGGGCAAGCGCGGCGTAAGCCAAGGGCGGTTTTTTCCCGGCATGATTGAAGATAATGGTGATCAACTTGCCCAAGGCTTCACTGTTTTCCTGGTGCAAGTCGTAGTAGTGCGCTGAAAACTCTTCGTCACGAAGCGCGATCAGCTGGAGCTCGGCGTCGAGAATTGCACAGTTGGTATTGTTCTTCAGCGTGTCGATATAAGCATTCAAGCCCTGAGCCAGTTGCTCCGACGAATAGCCGGCGTTCAAGGTAGCGCTCAAGCGGTCGATTTCGACGCGTTTGAACCGCTGAGTCAATTGCAGAAGCAGATCGGACTTGCTTTCGAAGTTGGAAAAAAAAGCGCCCTTGGAAAAACCTGCCTCTTCGGCAATGACATTTACGCTTGCAGCATGAAAGCCTTTTTTGATCATCAGATCGGTGGCCGTATCGAACAATTTATCTCTTGTTAGTTGCTGGCTCTCTTCTCGACCTAGTCTCTTTTTAATCACGCCCTCGGCTCCTTTGGCCAAATAAAAATACGCACTTGTAACTGCTTGCGACACATCGCCTAGTCACCGCACGGCATCGGCGTCGGACATCATATCTTATACTCGCCCCTGCCTAGCATTTACATTTTAGGTTTTGATATTTAAGAAGTGCCATGTAATGGCCATGTAGTTGGCGGCACAGCGGAAGATCGCAGGGACGCTACCCGGCGCACCGAGCCTCGATGCGTTGATTTCCGGGCCCTAGGTGCAGGATTGCGAAATACCACTTGATTTTCAGATACCGAATGGTTTCTACTTGCGCCGTTGGTGGAGCCCAACGCCTGGTCAGGGTCGCGAGTCAGAGATTCGCTGCCTGCTGCAATGACCAGTCACCTCACAGGGAGCTGGATTTTGATGGAACATGCCTTCGTCACGGGCGCTACTGGCCTGCTCGGAAATAATGTCGTTCACGCGCTGCTGAAACGAAACATCAAGGTGACAGCGCTGGTTCGATCCGTGGAAAAAGCCCGCAAGCAATTCGGTGATCTGCCCGTCGAGCTGGTCGAAGGCGACATGCTCGATGTCCAAGCCTTCAGCCATGCCCTGCACGGCTGTGACGCGCTGTTTCATACGGCAGCCTATTTCCGCGACAGCTACAAAGGCGGCAAGCACTGGCAGAAACTTTACGACACCAATGTCACCGGCACCGAGCGCCTGCTGCAGGCGGCCTACGACGCCGGAATCCGGCGTGCCGTTCATACCTCTTCCATTGCGGTCCTGAAGGGCAATCAAGATCAAGTGATCGACGAAACGATGTCCCGCAGTGAAGCGGAGGCTGACGATTATTACTTGAGCAAAATATTGTCCGAACAGAAGGTCCAGGCATTTCTGTCACACCATCCGGATATGTTCGTCGCCATGGTCTTGCCGGGCTGGATGTTTGGCCCCGGAGACATCGGCCCTACTTCATCAGGGCAGTTCCTGCTGGATTTTGTCGGACAAAAACTGCCAGGCGTGCTGCCGGGGAGCTTTTCCGTCGTCGATGCACGGGATGTCGCCGAGCATCAACTCGCGGCCCTCACTCGCGGCCGCTCCGGAGAGCGCTACCTGGCAGCGGGTCGCCACATGGACATGAAGAGCATTTTCCAGGCGCTGTCCAGCGTCAGCGGCGTAAAGGCACCGGAACGCAAAGTTCCCCTGCTGATGTTGCGGATCATTGCCTTGATCTATGAAGGTTACTACCGCATCACCAAGAAGCCAGTACTCATCAGTACGTCTACGGTCAAGCTCATGGAGCAGGAACAAGGCCGTACCCATTTCAGCCACAATAAAAGTTCACGGGAACTTGAATGCAAATTCCGCCCGGTAACTGAAACATTGACCGACACACTTAATTGGTATCGGAACAATAACTACATAGATGCTTAATTGAAACATTTCATATATAGCCTGCCTCTGTAGTACTTTTTTTGACTAGCCATACATCCAAGGATTGAGAGAGGTTGGTAAATGAAAGACCTTTTATATAAGGAAGGTTTTCTGCATCGCTTTGTCAGTTTTTCGGACTCTTTTCCCGATCAGATCGCTATTCGCCATCTGGACGCTGAGGAAGAGTCCGTTACTTACAGGGAGTTGCGAATCAAGGCTGAAGAATGCAACGGCGCCCTCGCGGCGCTGGATGTAGCACCGGGCGACAAGGTCGCGCTGGTGCTGCCCAACGGCCTGGCCTTCATCGCGTTTTACCTAGCAATTGTCGGGCGCGGCGCAGTTCCGGTCATCTTGAACTACAAGCTGACTCCGTTCGAGATGACCAACGTCGTGAGCATCGCCAGACCAATGGTGGTGGTGACGACCGAAGCGCTGATGGAGCAACACAGCGAGACATTCCAACCTGCCTACGGCGTCCGGCACGCCTTGCTGCTGGATGTCGACAGTGTGCGGCCGTCCTCCCTGCCCGCCCACGCGACATTCTGCTCGGAACTGGCGTTACAAGCCGTTCCTTTGCTGATGCCCGAAGGCAATCCGATCGTTTCGATGCAGTTCACCTATCGAGGCCTGGGCAAGCCCCTGGCGGTGTGTCATCGCTATCTGGACCTGACGCAATCGAGCGATGGGCTGCATGAGCATTTCCATCCGCAGGGCCTCGGCTCCGTCCATCTGGTGACCTTGCCGCTGTATGCCATCTTCGGGCTGTCGGTGATGATGGTGTTCCCGTTGAGCATCGGTGCCACCCTGCTGCTGACCAATACCTTGCTCAATCGCGATCTGGCAGAAGTTCTGTCGGAACATCAGGTGACTTTTGCCTGCCTGGTACCCGACGTTATCCGCTACTTCAATACCCGGTTGGCCAAACGCAAAGGCGAGCCGTTGCCGCTACACCCTCAACTGATGATTTATTCGGGCGGCAGCCATCTGCCGGCCGATGAAGCCGACAAACTGGGGAAACTGCTGGGCTGCAACCCTGTGCTGCAGGGCTACGGCTTGACTGAAAGCATGCCGGTGATTGTCCAGAGTTCGCTTGGCGAGGTGCACCGTGGCGCCATGGGCCAGCCGATCAGCGGCGTGCAGCTGCGGGTAATCGATGCCCACGGCCAGGACGTTGCGCGTGGGCGCATTGGCGAGCTGCTGATCCGCGGCCCGATGGTGATCGAAGGTTACAGTGACGCCGAAGAAGCCAATGAGCGGTTCTTCCGTGACGGCTGGTTTCACACCGGAGACCTGGTCTGGCGCGACGATGCCGGGCACGTGTTTTTCTACTGCCAACGCCTGCGCATTTCGAAGATCAAGGCGCAGATGGTCGACTTCACGGAGATCGAATCCGTCGCCCTGAAGCACCCCGACGTGGTCCGTGCCAAGGCCTATATCGTCCCCGACCACAAGGAAGTCAACGTACTGCACCTGTGCGTCGAAGCGCGCGGTGACCTGAGCCAAGGCGCTCTCGCCACCCTGCTCGCGCAATATCTGTCGGGTTTCAAGCTACCCAAGACGATCGAGATCATTTCTCTCAAGGAAGAGGCTTATGCAAGCTGACCACGCAAAACCGGTACTGGCCGTCTTCGATTTTGACGGCACATTGACTGACCGGCACACGTTCTGGCGCTACATGCGCTACATCGCCGGCACCCGCGCGTTCTGGCTCAGGATCATCCCCCTGCTGCCAAAAATGCTCAGCGTGATCGTAGGTATCACGCCGTTGATGCAAGCCCGGCTGGCCTTCATAGCCTGCTACCTGGGCGGCCTGTCGGTGGAGCAAGAACGCGAACACGCCAAATATTTCATCAGCGAACTGCTGCCGCTCTGGCTGCGGCCCGAGGCGCTGCGCCGGCTGAAATGGCATCAATCCATGGGACACATCACCGCGCTGGTCAGCAATTCACCGGAGAACTACCTGATCCCCTGGGGCCAGGCCGCCGGCTTCGACTACGTGTGCGGCACCCGCCTGGCCACGGCCAGGAACCGGCTGACCGGCGGGATATCCGGTACCAACTGCGTCGAAAGGGAGAAAGTCACCCGGCTCAAGGGCTGCCTGAGCAACCTCGATGACTTCTATATCTATGCCTACGGCGACTCATCGGGCGACGACGCCCTGCTCGGCATTGCCAACTCCCCCTTCTACAGAAACTGGTACTGACCGATGAACACTATGAGCACGCTGGCCCCCCAGCATTTCAAACGCCCTGCAAGCGCCCCGACCGTGATGATCGTAGGCGCCGGCCCGATTGGCCTGTCCCTGGCGATCATGCTGAAGAAATGGGGCGTGTCGTTTCGCATCATTGAAAAGAACGCCGGCCCTTCGACCGCGACCAAGGCCATGGCGATCCATTCGCGCACCCTGGAAATCTTTCGCGACCTGGGTGTGGCCGACCAGACCGTCAGCGATGGGTTCACCATCAATCAGTTTTCGGTGCAGTCCAACGGCAAGCGCGTGCTGAACTACAACTTCTCCCACTTGGATGCGACCTATCCGCTGCTCCTGAGCCTGCCTCAGCCGCAGACCGAAAAGATTCTGCTGGAACGCCTCACCGAGTTGGGCGCTGAAGTGGAATGGAACACCGAACTGGTCGATATCGAAAACCAGCCGGGTTCGGTGCGCATGACACTGCGCCACGGCGACGGCAGCGAGGAGAACTTCACCTCCCGCTGGGTCGCTGCCTGTGACGGCGCGCGCAGCAACATCAGAAAGCGCCTCGACATGACCTTCGAAGGCTCGTCCTACGACCGCTTCTTCATGCTCGCCGATGCCGATATCCAATGGTCCGGCAGCAAGGATGAAGGCGCATTCTTCCTTGGCGCGCAGGATGGCTATGTGGCCGTGGCGCCGATCAGCGATCAGTCCCGCTATCGTTTGTTCATCGAGATGCCTTACAACCTGCCACCGGAAGGTGAGCGGCCTTCCCTGAGCTTGGAGAATTTCCAGCGACTGTGCGAAGGACGCGGGCAGAAAATGACCCTGTCGAATATCTCCTCTACCACCGTCGCCTCTTTCCAGCACCGTCGCGTGCAGTCGATGCAGCAAGGCGCGGTGTTCCTGGTGGGGGATTCGGCGCATATCGGCAGCCCGATTGGCGGGCAGTGGATGAACCTCGGGGTTTCGGAGGCCTATAACCTGGCCTGGAAAATGGCCTATGTCGACCAGGGCCTGGCGGATCCGTCCCTGCTGGAAAGCTACAACGAAGAGCGCTACCCGGTGGCCCTCGAAGTCGAGAACACCGCACATCGGTTGACGGGGCTGATTACCGTCAGGCAGCGCGCCCTGGTCTGGCTGCGGGACAATATCCTGCCGTTGGTGAGCAGCCGCAAGAAAGTCCAGCGCAAACTGCCGTCGATGATTTCCGGCCACCAATACCACTACGGCAAAAGTGAGTACATCCAGGAATCACTGACGAAAAAGCAGCGCAAGAACTGGGACAAAAAAGGCAAGAAACCCGAGTTCCAATCGCCGGTACCCCGGGCCGGTCAACTGGCCCCCGATGTGGAACTGTGGCAGCTGCAAGGTTTGCCGTCAAAGCGCCTGATCGATTTGTTCCACGGCACGTTCACGCTGTTGATCTTCAGCGCAGCCGATCAGTTTTCTCCCTTGCTGCCAGGCTATTACGCGGTGGCCGAATCGGTGGAAAAAGACTACCCGGGCATCAAGGCGTATTGCGTGATCGATGCCCTGAGCAATGACGGCCTGCCGGGCTGGCATTCGACGCTGCTGGACCCTGACTGGCGCCTGCATAAGCGTTATCACGCGCAACAAGGCACGCTGATGCTGATCCGTCCCGATGGCTATATCGCCTTCCAGGGCGCTGATGCCATGACGCTCGTCACCTATCTGAACGTCAGGTCCGGCCTGCTCAAAGGTGCAACCAGAACAACGCCTGCCGAGATCGACGCAGTGGAACTCCAACTCTAAGTCTCTTTTTGGCAACTGCCAGTTAATGAACTGATACGAACAAGGCCCGGCCCTGGGCCATGACTTTTGATTTTTCCCGTCTTTTGATTTTTCCCGTCTATGGAAACGTCACCCGACTTTGGTTAGGAGAACCTCATGCGCTTGCAACTCAACGATGTCGTGCAGGAATTCATCGTGTCCAATGGAAAAATAGCCCATAGCTACTTTTCCCTCTCGGAGAAAATCATCGACTCATTGTGCGAATCCAATATCGCCAAGGAATCGATCCTGATGCGTCTGCTGGAGCAGGCCGAATCCGTCACTGCGCACTATTTCAACGCCCATCAACAGGTGCTCGAAGGCGTCTACGCCCATAGCGTCGAAACCCCGGTCAGTCGAGGGGTTGCGGTGCTCGACCCGGTGCACGCGCAGGCGCCGGCATTGGTTCCGACGCCGGTCATCGAACAGACACCGGCACTTGATCATGCCCGTTGGCTGCGCGCCGAGATCAGTTCGGTCACCGGCTTCAAACCGCAGCAGATCGATTTCGACCAGAGCTTCGAAAGCCTGGGGATCGACTCCCTCGGGTTGGTGGACCTGTTCGAATCCCTCGGCCAGCAGTTCCCGGAAAAGAAAGCCCTGAGCGCCGAGCTGTTCGATGTGCCTACGCCCACGGCGCTGTTGGCCCGGCTCGAAGCAGATCCCCTGGCACCCGCGGTAGACGTTCAAGCCTGGGTACTGGAGCAATTGGCGACCATCACCGGGTTTACCGCCGAGCAAATCGACCCGATTCAAAGCTATGAAAGCCTTGGCCTGGATTCCCTGGTGCAGTTGGACTTCCTGGAGTCGGTCGTCGCCCTATGGCCGCCGCTCAAGGCCAGCGGCACCGAGCTGGCAAATGCCAAATGCCCCCAGGCGACCATCGACCTGATCAATTGTGCCCTGGCCAACCGCGAGGTCCCCGGTGAGGAGCAATCGGACGCCGCGCCGCACGCCCGGAAACCGGACAGCCACCGGTTGATCGACGCTCTCTCGCCTCTGGTCCCGGACGCAGCGTCAATCGACATCCAACTGCCTTTTGCACAGCTGGGGCTCAACGGGTTCGCCCGGGAGACGCTCTGCCAGTCCATGGCGCAGCAGTGCGCTACCAGCGAATTTGCCGGTGAAGCGCTGATGTCCCGACGCACGCCGCAGGATGCCATGTCTCTTCTGGAAAGGCTGAGCTGAGCCCTGCGATGGCAAACAAAGGAATGGAATCCGGGCGCTCGGGCAGAGCACCCGGCATTTGGCGATCAGGAGAAAAGGTATGAGTGGCGCAGTCACAACAGCGGGCGATTTCTGCTTCAGCGCGATGGCGGGCGAGTTTCCAGGAGCACCGTCAACGGACGCACTTTGGCAACTGCTGTCCCAGGGACAGTTGGCGCCGGTGGAATCGATGCCGGCTCGCTGGGAACTGGACAAGGCATCGATCTATTCAGCCAAGGCCGGCGAAAAGGATCGCGTGTACCTGGACAGCGCGTTTTGCCTGGCCGATGCCCCATCGACACCCTCACGCCATGAAGGGCGGCAGGTCGCGATTGGCAAGAAAGTGCTGCAAACGCTGCTTGCCCAGCTCGCCGCCCAGGGCGCTGCGCCGACCACCGGGCGCACCGCGCTGGTGGTGGCGACGTCCTGGAGTGACGAAAGCTATTTCGCCACCGGCGTGAAGGGACACAACGATGCACTGCGCGGCTATACGCCGGGCGAACAAGTGACTGAACTGGCAGCGGCGTTCGCCTTGGGCGGTCCGGCGTTGTCGGTGGATACGGCCTGCAGCTCGTTCCCCTACGCCATCGATATGGCCCGGGCCCTGGTCAACAGCGGCCAGGCGGATAATGCGATTGTCATGGCACTGAACACCGTGCTGCCCCCCGCGCTGTTCCTGGGCTTTTCACAGCTGACGGCTTTTTCCGCCCGGGCCCGGATGGAAGCCTTCGGCCAGGACGCCGATGGCATCGTACCCGGCGAATGTGCGGTGGCGTTTCTGGTCGAGCCGGTGTCCCAGGCGCTGAGCGCCCAGCGCCAGCCGTTGGGTATCGTGCGGGCGCTAGGGCTGTCCGCCGACGGCGCCGAAGGCTCGGTGTTTGCCCCAGGCAAACAGGCGCAATACTCGGCCTACCAACGTGCCTACGCCGACCTGGACCCAAGTGCTGTGGACTACATCGAGACCCACGGCACCGGCACGCCCTTGGGCGACGCGACCGAGCTGGCCTCGCTCGACAGCTTCTTCGGCCCCCACCGTACCGACGGCAGCAAAATCACCATCGGTTCGATCAAGTCGGTGATTGGCCACCCATTGGCCGCCGCTGGAGGCGCATCGCTGGCCAAGGCCCTGATGATCCTGCGGCATAAAGGCATTCCACCCCAGCCCGGCTACCGCCCCAGCGCGAAAGTCGACGCGACCTGCCTGAAGCTCGCCACCGAACAGGTACAACCCCTGGCGGATCGTCAGGCAGCGCTGCGGATCGGCATTTCCAGTTTCGGCTTCGGCGGCGCCAATGCGCATCTGGTGGTGGACGAGTATCTTGCCGACAACCACTGCGCCGCGCCGCGGGTCGCCCCCGGTGTGCTGATGCTGGACCTGGCCGTCGTCGAGGCTGAAGCCGCGTTCGGCGGGCATAAGGGTTTGCAGGCGTTCGCGCAACAGCTCGATCAACCGCCAGAAGCGCCGGTGATTTTCCCTTACGGGCGTTTCGTCGATTACACCGTTGCCGCGACCCAACCCTTGCTGGGGAAATTCCTGGCGCAGGACCAGCTCATCGACATCGACGGTTATGGCATGGGGCCCAAGCCGTTGGCCCATGTCGATCCGTTCAAGCTGTTGATCACCGACCGGGTCAATCATCTGCTGCGACGCCTGCCGGACGTGGCGGGCTCGGCCGGCACGGCGATGGTCATGTGCTGCAACATGGGCGGTGAACGTTTCAGCAATGCGTACAGCAGCGCCCACAATTTCTACTCCCGAGGCCAAGGCGTAGCGCCCGGTGTAGAAGTGACCGACGTGGCAACGATGCTGCCAAATATGCTGTCGGGCTACCCGGCACAGATCTTTGACTTCAAGGGCTTTCACCAGACCCTGGTGGGCACCGCCGGGCTGTTCTGGCAGACGCTGCTGGCTTCGCAGCAATGGTTCAAGGAAGGCATCACCACGCTGTTGCTCGGTGCCGGGCGCTTTATCAGCGCTGAAATCGAGGTCGAACGCGCACGTCGCTCGCCCACCGTGCAAGGGGAAGGTCTCGGGCTGCTGGCCCTGCGTCCTTATCAGGCGGCCGGCAACGAAAAACCGCTGCTGGTGATCCGCGCGGCGGTGCTCGCCCATGCCGCTGACTCACTGGAGCAGGCCTGCCAACGGCTGGGCAAAGAGCGCAAGCAGTACTCGAGCGTTGAAGTCTGTGAGCTCAAACCCCATGGGGCGCCTGCCAGCGGATCGCTGCAAGACCGGACCGGGTTCCTGGCGGAAGCCACTGGCATCGAGACCCTGCTGGCGGTGCTGCTCAAAGGCGCCACTCACAGCGTGATCGAGGTGCGCGAAGCCGGTAAGGTCGTGATGTGGTTGTTCACCGAAAAGCTGCGTCAATGGACGCCGGCGGCAAACGACGCCACCACGCCCATCAAGCATCCCTTCATGTTGCGTTTCGCCCACGGCGCGTCCCATGAGCTGCAACCGGTGACGGCGCCGACACGACCTGTCAGCCCTGCCCCCGAGCCGCGCCATGACGGCGTCGACGTGCTGCAACTCAGCGACATGCTGACCAGTACGGTGCTGTCCGGGCTGCGCGTTCGGGTTCGTGCCATGGAGAGCCTCTTTGCCCTGCATCGTGGCACCCAGGACCAACGGCCGACGCCGTGGCCGCGCCGTGAGCAAAATAAAGTGATCACCAACGTCCAGCGCAGCGCCAGGTCGTTGCAGGCGCAGTTGCTGGTGGACGAAGCGCATCCGTATTTCTTCGATCACCCCTTGGATCACATCCCGGGCATCCTGTTGCTTGAAGGCGTGCTGCAATTGATCGAACTGGCCATGCCGCCCCTCAGTGGCCGGGTTGCCTATGTCCAGACCCTGAACATCAAGTTCCAGCAGTACGTTCAGAAAGAAGGCGTGATCGATTTACACCTGGAACAGGGCAGCGACCCTCAGCTGTTCAACGCAAAGGTCACGCAGGGCGGCAAGCTGATGTGCACCTGCGTGCTCGGCATGGCCTACAGCTCGGCGTTCGAGACCTCCCCGGCCGTCGATTTCACCGCCACTCGCTGCCGCAACAAGGCCCTGCTGCATAAGCACCGGGAGGAAAACGTCATCGTCAGCGACATGAGCAGCGCCGTCCAGGGCCTGAGCGTGGACACGGTAAAACTTCCGGAGGGGCACTTCTTCCGCGATGGCGATCCCGAACATTGTTCGATGGTGTATTTCCTTGAAGTTGCCCGCCAGTGCTACATGCAGATTGCCCACAGCCATTTGCGGATTCCACTGAATACGCCGATGAATCTGCTGGCCCTGAGTTTCACCCTGGAACGGCCGATTCCCCGCAACAGCCCATTGTCGTTGGCCCCGCAGGCCGGTTTTGAAGGGCAGCTCCAGTCATTCAAAACCAATCGCATCTATATCGACCTGTTCAACCGGGGCGAAAAAATCGGTCAAGCCACCATTACTGCCCAGGTGCTGAGCCAGTCAGCACCCGCTGCCTGAGGCGCGGATTGAACCCGCCTTCAGCATGACCGTGCCCCCCAACCAAGGTGTCGCCATGAACGATGTAAAAGTGCAAGTCATAGTCAAATCGCCGCCTTCCGAAATCTGGAAGATCTGGAGCAATTTTGTCGAAGCGCCGCTGTGGGATACCGACGTGCGCCACTGCGAACTCAATGGCCCATTCATCGCCGGGACCCGGGGCAAGTGCGTCCTGGAGAATGGCCTGACCATGCCGCTGAAACTGGAGGCGGTAAGCCTGCATGAGAGCTATCGCAACAGCGCCAGGCTGCTTTGGATGAGCCTTGAGTTCGACCACCAGATGCGCAGGCTCTCCCCCCATGAAACCCAGGTCATCCATAGCGCGAAGATTTCCGGGCCCCTGAGCTTTTTGTACCGCGGGCTGATGCGCAAGGCGCTGAGCGTAGCGATGACCCGGGCCCTGGACAACCTGTGCAGCCTGGCCGAGCAGCGGACCAACGCCCTGAGCGCGACGAAGTTCGAGAAGAACCGGTCGCCCCTGCATCTGGCGTGAACACACCGAACAACCTTCGTTTACTTATCGATAACCGCCTTACTCTGGACCCAGCATGAACCTACAGAAAAACACCCAGTACCTCATGATGTGCATCATCGGCATGGGTGTCATCGCACCAGCGACCAGCTTCGCCGACACACTCGGCCCCTATGTCAGCGCCATGGGCGGCTTGAACTGGGTGGAAAAGCAGGACCTGACCCAGAACGACCTCGACTTCGTCGAAATGCAGTACAACCAGCCGTTGCACTCCGGCTACGCCACTGGGCTTGCCGTGGGTTGGGGCTTCCCGGTCGGGCTACGGCCGGAACTGGAACTCAACTACCGTCGCAACACCCTGGACCAATTCAATCACCGGGTCTACGAAGGCGGCGGCAGTATCGAGGGCAAGGGTGAAGAAGAAGCGAGCAGCGTCATGGCCAACCTCTGGTACGACGTCAAGAACCTGCCTGCCCCCTTCAGCCGGTTCACCCCGTACATCGGCGGCGGCCTGGGCTACGCGGTCCTGACCATCAGCGGCCTGGAGGCTGGCGGCGTCCAGTTCGGCGGCACCCACCGTGACACCGTCGGCGCCTATCAACTCGGCGCGGGGGTCGGCTATGAGCTTACCGAGCACTGGTCCATGTCCGTTGATTATCGGTACTTCAAGACTCGCGAAGCGCACTTCGGCAACATCCAGGGCCTGCCCGAGGGCGACGTGAGCACCGAATACAACGCTCAGTCGTTGATGCTTGGCCTGCGTTACTGGTTGTAAGCAGTCGGACGGATCGGCGCCTTCTGCGAGGCGCCGATCCTGGCCTATCTGGTCCTTGGATGCGGTCGATTGATTTCGCTCAGGGCCGCAGTACCGTAGCCGCAAAAAATTTGAGAGGATAAGCAAAAACAAGCCAGGGAACTCAGGCTTCTGGATAACACCCCTGGGGCAACACTATGTACTCCTTTCTCTTTCAAAGCCTGCGGGCACGCTTCGCCATCGTCGTGGCATTGGTCGTGCTCCTCCTCAGTTGTGTCTTTGGCGCCGTGATCGGCGAATCGTCCATCTCCAGGCTCAAGGAGCAGACAGGTCGTCAGTTGAGCGAATACGCCTATTCGATGGTCGATCGCCTTGACCGCGACATGAGTAACCGTGCCAAAGCACTCACCGTCCTTAGCAAGCTGAAGGCTTTGCAAGGTGCGGCCGATGCCGATCAGGCTCGGGCGCTGCTCAATCACCTCAGCGAGCAGTTTCCCAGTTACTCCTGGATCGGCCTGACCGATGCCCACGGCAAGGTGCTCGCTTCGACCGGTGGCCTGTTGCATGGCGCGGACATCTCCCAACGTCCGGTTTTCAGCAACGCCCGTGAGCAAACCTTCATCGGCGACGTGCACGAGGCGGTGATGCTCGCCAAGCTGCTGCCCAACCCGTCCGGTGAGGCGATGAAATTCGTCGACATCAGCATGCCGATCAAGAGCGACGCCGGCCAACTGACCGGTGTACTCGCGGCGCACCTCTCCTGGGAATGGGCCGCCGAGGTTGGACGCTCGTTGTTCGAGCCTCTGCAAAAACGCCTGCCTGGCCTTGAGTTCCTGGTAATTAGCAAAGACGGCACCGTGCTGCTGGGCCCCAAGGACATGATCGGCAAACCCGTTGGGGTCAGCCTGCATGCCGGCGGTGGACAGAGCTGGTCGGTGGATCGCTGGCAGGACGGCAATCTTTATCTGGCCGGTACGGCACAGAGCGTCGGCGTCGACGGATATCCGGGACTGGGCTGGACCGTGGTCACGCGTCAGCCGGCCGAGGTCGCCTTCGCCCAAGCCCATGCACTGCGCAACGAGATACTCATGTGGGGCGGCATTCTGTCCATCGTGTTCGCGGTCATCGGCTGGATTGTCGCCGGCATTCTCACGGGTCCCGTGAACACCATCGCCGACGCGGCTGCACGCCTTTCCGAGGGCGCCGATGTGCGCATCCCACTGCTCAAAGGCGCCCGGGAAGTCGAAACACTCAGCGTCGCGATCCGTCACCTGGTGGACAGCCTAACCCGCAAAGGCGGTCAGTTGGCCCTAGTCGAGGGCATCGCGTACCGTGACGTCGTCACCGGCCTGCCCAACCGGGCGGCGCTGGACAAATACATCGAGGCGCTGGGCAGCGAGGCTCAAGACTTACCTGAATTCGGCGTCTTGTGCCTGGACCTCGACGGTTTCAAGCCGGTCAACGATCGCTTCGGCCACGCCGTGGGCGATGACCTGCTGCGTGAAGTCGGCATCCGGCTCCTGGCCGCAGTGCGCGAGGGCGACATTGCCGTACGTCACGGGGGCGATGAGTTCGTGCTTCTGCTGCGCCTGCGGGCAGGCGAATCCTTGAGCAACCTGCAGAGCGCCGCCCAACGCATCATCGCCAAACTGGCAGAGCCGGTGGTACTGGCGGGAGAGCCGATCAAGATCGGCTGCAGCATCGGCGCAACGTTGTGGGCCGGTGGCGACTTTACTGCCGCGCTGGCCCAGGCCGATGCAGCGCTCTATCGGGCCAAGCGTGCCGGCAAGTCCAGGGCGATGTTTCATGAGCCCTCGGGGTCCAAAACGCCAGGTATCGAAGCCGAGGCCTGAGGACCGTAGGGCATTGCTGACAAAATGAGCAAAGGTCGATGCCGGGTTGTCACAACCCGGGATGCGCTTGTATTTTCAGCCTCGCAGTTGCATGGAGCCCCCATGACCGAATCACTGGAACGCTTCGTCCAAGCCCAGGCATCGAGCTACGAACAGGCGATACGGGAGCTTGAGCGTGGACGCAAAGAGAGCCACTGGATCTGGTTTGTGTTTCCCCAGCTACGTGGCCTGGGGGTCAGCGCAAACGCCACATACTATGGCTTGCGGGATCTCCAGGAGGCGCGTGATTATCTGCAGCATCCAATTCTGGGGCCACGCCTGGAACGGGCAACCCATGCCGTTCTGGATTCGAACATCCCGCTGGAGCAACTGCTGGGGGGCCTCGACGCGCTGAAGTTTGCGTCCTGCATGACCCTGTTTTCGGTGGCTGCCGCTGACGGTTCGCTGTTCGCCCGAGCGCTGGAATCCAAGGTCAGCGTGGACACCCGGACCCTGGAGATGCTTGGCTGATTCGCCGGGCAAAGATTTTCACAAATTCGCCGATACAGGCCTGATAAGCTGCCCGGCTAGCAGGTAGAGCCAAGCAAAAAGTAACGATAGGGAGATTCAACGGACATGATTGTCGGCATTGACCTGGGTACCACCCATAGCCTGATCGCGGTTTGGCGCGCCGGCGCGGCACAGTTGGTACCCAATGCGCTGGGCGAGTGGCTGACCCCCAGCGTGGTGGGCCTGGACGACGAAGGCCGGGTCATGGTCGGTCGCGCGGCCCTGGAGCGGTTACAGACGCATCCGCAGCTGACCGCCTCGCTGTTCAAGCGATACATGGGCAGCTCGCGCGTCACCACCCTTGGCAATCGTGAGTTTCGTGCCGAAGAGCTCTCGGCGATGGTGCTGCGCAGCTTGCGCGAGGACGCCGAACGGCATTTCGGCGAACCAGTGGAAGAAGCAGTGATCAGCGTCCCGGCCTATTTCAGCGATGCCCAGCGCAAGGCCACGCGGATTGCCGGTGAACTGGCGGGGTTCAAGGTCGAGCGACTGATCAACGAACCCACCGCGGCCGCCCTCGCCTATGGCTTGCATCAGCGTGACAACGCCAGCACCTTCCTGGTATTCGACCTTGGCGGCGGGACCTTCGATGTGTCCATCCTGGAACTGTTCGAGGGCGTAATGGAAGTGCGTGCCAGTGCCGGCGACAACTACCTGGGCGGGGAGGATTTCGACACGTTGCTGCTCCAGGATTTCGTCGCCGCTCAGGCCGCCAGCAGCGAAGGCCCGCTGGCCCTGGGCGACGCGCAGCTTTATGGGCGACTGCGGCGTGAGGCCGAGCGTGTGCGTAAAACCCTGGGCCATGACTCCAGCGCGACCTTCTCGGTACGCCAGGGCGAGCGTGAATGGCATCGGCAATACACCCAGGCGGCGCTGACCGAGCTTTATGCCCCCCTGTTTGCCCGGCTTCGAGCCCCCATCGAGACCGCCTTGCGCGATGCCCGGATCCGCGCCAGCGAACTGGACGAAGTGCTGCTGGTGGGCGGCACCACCCGCATGCCGCTGGTGCGCAAGCTGGCGGCCAGTCTGTTTGGACGCTTTCCTTCGATCCAGCTCAACCCCGACGAAGCCGTGGCACTGGGCGCAGCGGTGCAAGCGGGCTTGAAGAGCCGTGACGCGGCGCTCGAAGAAGTGGTCATGACTGACGTCTGTCCCTATTCCATGGGCATCGAGATCGCCGTCGAATACGGCGGTGCGCTCGAAAACGGCCACTACCTGCCAATCATCGAACGCAACTGCGTGGTGCCGGTGAGCAAGGTCAAGCGCGTGTACACCCTCAAGGACCAGCAAAAGGTCGTGCTGCTGAAGGTCTACCAGGGTGAAAGCCGGCGGATCAACGAAAACATTCTCCTGGGCGAACTGGAGATTGCCGTGCCGCCGATGCCCGCCGGGGAAGTCAGTATCGACGTGCGTTTCACCTACGACACCAACGGTCTGCTGGAAGCCGATGCGCAGATCGTCCAGACCGGGGAACGGCGCAACCTGGTGATCGCCAACAATGCCGGCGTGCTGGACAGCGAGGAGATTGGGCAGCGTCTCAAGGCCCTGCAAGCGTTGAAGATCCATCCCCGGGACGAGCAACCCAACACCTTGCTGATCGCCCGGCTGGAGCGCCTGTACCAGGAAAGCCGCGGCGACCTGCGCCAGCAGCTCGATGAGATGGCCACCCGCTTCGCCCGGATGCTCGAGACACAGGAGCTGCATGACATCCGCGAGTTGCGCATGCACATCAGCGCTCAACTCGACGGGCTGGAAGAAGGTGTCTGGCGATGAGCTGCTGGGAGGTCCTGGGCCTGCCGGCGGACGCCGACAAACGCAGCATCAAGCGCCAGTATGCGAACCTGCTCAAACAGCATCGACCGGACGAAGACCCCGAGGGTTTCCAGCGCCTGCGCGAAGCCTATGAGCAGGCCCTGGCATGGGCCGATTGGCAACAGGAGGTGGTGGTCGAGGCTGACGGACCGATTCCCGTCGACTGGCTTGAAACGCAGCCCGCGGCCCCGCACCCAGAACCCAGGCCAGCAGAACCGCAGGGCCCGTCGCCGAGCCAACGCCTGGCCATGCAATGCCTGGAGGGGATCAGCGCTGCCAACCTCGCCGAGCGCGTAGCGCAAGCGCGCCTCTACGGATACGAGCAGGACTTCGAGCACGGCCTGCTCAGACACTGCCTGGCGCAGGAAGATGCCTACGCACTGGCGCAAGCAGCTATCAGCCAGTTGCATTGGTTGACGCCGTGGCAGCGAGAGGACCTGCCCGTCGGCGCCACCGAGCAATTGCGCAACCAGCTCATGGAGCTGGCGTGGTCGCGCCTGACCGAAGCCTGGCACGACAGCCAACGCTTTCTCGACCTGGCCCGACAGCTCGGTGCCAGCCCCTGGCTGCAGACACTCGATGCCCGGCAGTGGCTGAACCAATGCCTGGCCATGGCCTTGCTACAGACACCGCGTTGGTCAGAGGAGTTGTTCGACGCGATCTGCGCGCAACAGGGTTGGAAGCAGACCGGCCATCACAGCCCCTGCCCCGAACCCTGGTGGAGTCAATTGCTCGCCCGCAGCCATTGCGCAACATTCCTTGAGCAGCAGGCGCGCCTCGCAACCACCACCGACGGCAGCGACTCCAAGGCCGCCCGAATGCTATTTGGCGGGCTCGACGAAGACGCCCGGGTGCGCTTGAGCATGACCTTCAGCGCCGAGGACTGGGCAGCTTGCGAGGCGTTGTACCGCACGGTTGAGATCCGCCACCCACATCTGCTTGAAGAACTTCCTGAGCTGGCCCCGGACAACTGGCGCCCGCTGCGCCGACAGACGCCGATCATGGCCGTGCCGCTGGCGATCCTGGGCACTTCGGCCTGCATGAGCTGGTTCTTCGAATATCGACTCGGTGGCTCGTTCTTCAGCAGCGTGCTCGACATGCTCATGCGGGCGTTGCTCCTGGGTGTGGTCGCCTGGGGGCTCAACGCCTTCTGCAAGGTGTTGAGTCGCGGTGCCTGGCGCCTCGACCAGTCGCTCCACGCTCGCTTCGGTCAATGGCTGAGTTTGCGCCGGCCCGCGCCATTGCCGATCCGCGAGAGTCTCTGGGTCGGGTTGCTCGGTGGGCTCATCTACCTGGCGGGAGGTATTCTCGCCGCAGGGACGTACTTTGGCATCCTCGGTGCCCTGGCAGTCCTGAGCCGGCGAAGGACCTCCAGACGCGGCCCGTCTGTGTTCGCCCGGCTCTATGAGCACGTCCCTGGCGACGTGCTCATCGGCCTGTTCCTGGGCATGCTCGTGCCCCTTGTTCTATTGGGTAATGCCCTGGCCAACAACGGCGCCCTTGCCGTAAACCAGGGCCTCCAGGCCTGGCCGCAGCGAACCTGCGTCGCCCGCCAGTCGACGCCCCCGCCCTGCCCTTCGGAACTGTCCACGATCCAGTGGCATAGCACGAGCCAACCATGATCAGCACCCGAGCCTTTTTCACCGCCGTTGTCGTCCTGCTGACGATGAGCTGGATGGTCCTGCGCTTGTCCGCCCCCGACACCGATCCGGATACGCTTTCACGCTGGACCGCGGTCCAGGACATCAACACGTGCCTGATCGATGGCGCCGAGCTGCTGGACGAGCGTTATGTCAGTTATCGCACCCTGGTTTCCCAACCCAGGGAAAAATGGCCATTTGGCTGGATCTTCCCCGGCTTCGGCATGGGCTCGGGCGATCTCATCCGAGCGCAGAACGCCCAACCTTCGCCCTGTAAACCCTGGCTCAGCCATCCTGATCCTGGCCTCAGTGCCCTGGCCAGGAACTACGTCCAGGCCTATAACCACCTGCGCCCGGACTCGCTGGCTGTCGAACGGTGGATGGCAGAACGGCCGGTCGATCGAGATGAGCGGGGCCTGGAGCCACTCGACCGGACCTTTACCGCGCATCTGCAGGACGTCCGCGCCCAGGCAATACCGTTGCGTCAGGCACTGGAACAGCCGCAACTGCAGGTTCGGGGAGAGCAACTGGCGGCCATCGAAAAGCGTTTGGGGCGCGATCAGCATTGGTACACGCTGCGCTTCATGATCGATGCCCGCGAGACCATCAATGCCCTGGATGCCATGACCGCAGGCACACCTTTGACCCAAAAACAGTTGCTCGCCATGCAACAAACCCTGGCGGCCACCTGGACGGACGCCGACTCCGCCATACAGGCGCTACCCCGCCTACGCTCCGCCAACGGCGGCCCGCCCGTATGGAGCAAAATCAGCCTTGCTGCCAAGGAATGGATCGCCACCCTGGAACGCTTGCAGCGACACTGGGCGGCAAGAGCCGATGCCGCGCAACTGAACCAGGACCTTGCGGCTGCACAGGCTGGGTACGATGAGTTGCGCAGGCGCTATAACGCTGCGGTGCAGGGGCAGTATTGATCAGCCGGATTTACCATTTGGATGAACATTCCGGCTCCTTCCATGAGCGTGCCAAGGCATTACTGCCGCAGGTGTACTCGGTTGAAAGAAAGCTTGGGGGTGACCCACCACAAACCGGCCCCTTCGGAGAGTCACTATCGGGTCAATATCGAGACAATGGGACTACCGCAAAGGCCATTACATGTCAGAGCGCAAGCACGAAACGGCACTCGCCTCTGGACGTATTGCCGTTGGATAGCTGCTCAGGCACGAACCCGCACCGCTCAACGACCTTTCTCGAACCCGCGTTGCCCTGATACACATACGCCACCAACTGTGTCAGCCCCCAGCGCTTGCGCGCTTCTTCGATCAGACGCTTCAAGGCCAGCGTTGCCAACCCCTGCCCGCAGACGCCTTGATCTATCCGGTAGCCCACTTCCGCCGAGCCCTGCGGTGAGTTGATGCTTTTCAGGTTTGCCCGACCGACGATTCTTTCGCGGCAATCCTCGATCACAAACGGGTGCCAGGTCTGGGCGGCGAAATCAGCCAGGTAGCTTTCGATATGCTCTGTGACGCCTTCAAGCGAATAGAACGAAGGGTCCCGAGGGTCGATGTGGGATTCGAACCAGGTGCGGTTATCGGCTTCGAATGCCAGTAGTGCTTGGGCATCGGTCAATTTCAATTCGCGAATATTGATGGGTTGCACTGATGACCTCTCCTTGGGTTCCGGTGGCAATCGTAAGGGCGAATGTGGGTTATGGAAACAGTCGGCATCTCATCGGCTGATCCACCGCCATCGCGAGCAAGCCCGCTCCCACAGGGGGTTTGGGGCGGATGCGGAATCTGTATGCACACCCAGATCACTGTGGGAGCGAGCCTGCTCGCGATGGCGGTGGGTCAGCCAAGCAGATGTTGATTGGACCGCCGCTTTCGCGGGTAAACCCGCTCCCACAGGGGGGTTGTGGCGGATGCGGAATCTGTATGCACACCCAGATCACTGTAGGAGCGGGCTTGCTCGCGAAGGCGGTGGGTCAGCTGAGCAGATGTTGAATGGACCGTCGCTTTCGCGGGTAAACCCGCTCCCACAGGGGGTTTGTGGCGGGTACAGAGTTTGTATGCACATCAAGATCATTGTGGGAGCGGGCTTGCTCGCGAAGGCGGTGGGTCAGCCAAGAAGATGTTGCATGGACCGCCGCTTTCGCGGGTAAACCCGCTCCCACAGGGGGGTTGTGGCAGGTGCAGAGTTTGTATGCACATCAAGATCATTGTGGGAGCGGGCTTGCTCGCGAAGGCGGTGGGTCAGCCAAGCAGATGTTGAATGGACCGCCGCTTTCGCGGGTAAACCCGCTCCCACAGGGGGTTTGTGGCGGATGCGGAATTTGGATACAGACCATGATCACTGTGGGAGCGAGCCTGCTCGCGATGGCGGTGGGTCAGAGTCAGCCATAACGAAAAATGCCCCGTACCTTTCGATACGGGGCATTTTTTCTGCGGTTTGCCAGGTCTTCACGCTGACGGCAAACCGTTCGGCGTCAACTTATCAGCCGTTCCAGGGGCGGTCGCCCTGCTCGTCCTTGATACGCGTCGGCAGGCCCATCACGTCCAGCGCCTGGAGAAACGGCTCGGCTGGCAGTTCCTCGACGTTGACCATGCGCTGCACGTCCCACTCGCCACGGGCCACCAACAGGGCGGCGGCGACTGGCGGTACGCCGGCGGTGTAGGAGATGCCCTGGCTGTCGGTTTCGGCGTAGGCCTCTTCGTGGTCGGCCACGTTGTAGATGAACATCTCGCGTGGCTGGCCGTCCTTGACACCCTTGACCAGGTCACCGATGCAGGTCTTGCCGGTGTAGCCCGGCGCCAGCGAGCTCGGGTCCGGCAGCACGGCCTTGACCACTTTCAGCGGTACGACTTCCAGGCCTTCGGCGGTCTTGACCGGTTGCTCGGAGAGCAGGCCGAGGTTACGCAGGACGGTGAACACATTGATGTAGTGCTCGCCAAAGCTCATCCAGAAGCGCACGTTTGGCACGTCGAGGTTCTTCGACAGCGAGTGCACTTCGTCATGGCCGGTCAGGTACAAATTTTGCGAGCCCACGACCGGCAGGTCGTCGGTGCGCTTGACTTCGAACATGGTGTTGCTGGTCCACTGGCTGTCCTGCCAGCTCCACACCTGTCCGGTGAATTCACGGAAATTGATTTCAGGATCGAAATTGGTGGCGAAATATTTGCCGTGCGAACCGGCATTGACGTCGAGAATGTCGATCGAATCAATGCGGTCGAAATGCTGTTGCTGGGCCAGTGCCGCATAGGCATTGACCACGCCCGGGTCGAAGCCCACGCCGAGGATGGCGGTGATGTTCTTCTCCTGGCACTCCTGCAGATGCTTCCACTCGTAGTTGCCGTACCAGGGCGGCGTTTCGCAGACCTTGCCCGGTTCTTCGTGGATGGCGGTGTCCAGGTAGGCCACGCCGGTATCGATGCAGGCACGCAGCACCGACATATTGAGGAAAGCGGAGCCGACGTTGATGACGATCTGCGACTCGGTCTCGCGAATCAGCGCCTTGGTCGCTTCGACATCCAGCGCATTGAGCGCAAAGGCCTTGATGTCGGCGGGCTGCTTGAGGCTACCCTTGGCCTTGACGCTGTCGATGATGGCCTGGCATTTGGAGATGTTGCGCGACGCGATAGCAATACGACCGAGTTCGTCGTTGTGCTGCGCGCACTTGTGGGCCACCACCTTGGCGACACCTCCTGCACCAATGATAAGTACGTTCTTCTTCAATTTCTTCAAGTCTCCTTCCGCCAGCTCAAGAGAGGCTGGACAGATAGTCGTCGTAAACAAATTCGCGAACCACTTCGACGCTGCCGTCGAGCTGCTTCACTACGATGGACGGCATTTTCAGGCCGTTGAACCAGTTCTTCTTGACCATGGTGTAGCCCGCTGCGTCGATGAACGACAGCCGATCGCCGATGGACAGCGGACGATCGAATTGATATTCGCCGAAGATGTCTCCGGCCAGGCACGACTTGCCGCAAATCATATAGGTGTGCTCGCCCTCGCTCGGCGCCAGCTTGGCGTTCAGGCGATAGATCAGCAGATCGAGCATGTGCGCCTCGATGGAGCTGTCCACCACGGCCAGGTGCTTGCCGTTGTAGAGGGTGTCGAGCACGGTGACTTCCAGCGATGCGCTCTGGGTGATCGCCGCTTCGCCCGGCTCCAGGTAGACCTGCACGCCGTATTTCTGCGAAAACGCCTTGAGACGCGCGCAGAATGCGTCCAATGCATAGCCTTCGCCGGTGAAATGGATGCCGCCACCAAGGCTGACCCACTCGACCTTATGTAACAGGTGACCAAAGCGCTCTTCGATAGTGCCCAGCATCTGGTCGAACAGACCGAAGTCGCCGTTCTCGCAGTTGTTGTGGAACATGAACCCGGAGATCTGCTCGATGACCTGCTCGACCTTTACCGGGTCCCATTCGCCCAGGCGGCTGAACGGACGCGCCGGGTCGGCCAGCAGGTAGTCCGAACTGCTCACTTGCGGGTTGACCCGCAAGCCACGAACCTTGCCCGCCGACGCCTCGGCGTAGCGCTGCAACTGGCCGATGGAGTTGAAGATGATCTTGTCGCAGTTGGCGAGCATGTCCTCGATCTCATCGTCGGCCCAGGCCACGCTGTAGGCATGGGTCTCGCCGGCGAACTTCTGCCGACCGAGCTTGAGCTCATAGAGCGACGACGAAGTGGTGCCGTCCATGTACTGCTGCATCAGGTCGAACACCGACCAGGTGGCGAAGCACTTGAGCGCCAGCAAGGCCTTGGCCCCGGACTGCTCACGCACATAGGCGATCTTCTGCATGTTCGCCAGCAGCTTCTGTTTGTCGATGAGGTAGTACGGCGTTTTGATCATTTTCGCGGCCTCCGGCAAGGCGAGCCAAAAAAGGATGCGCATTGTGCCTTCACTGACTGCATATCGAAAGAGCGAAAAGCCCCGTTCGAGTAATCATCCTGATCCGCGCTGAAGCTTCCGATAACCGGTTTACCCGTTGTTCTATAAAGGAAATGGTTCACGACCTGACGATAAGGAAACGCCCAAGAGGTGCCGATGCCCGACGTTGAGCGCTCGCCGACCACGCACATCGGGAAGCAGCCACCAGCGTGGCCACCGAGCTTGCCATGGCGCTGATGACACCTGGATGACATTTTTATGCGCTTGAGCGGCCGCCGCATAAAAGCGGATCTTGCAGGCATCGTCCTGCATAAAACGTTTTAGTGATAACAAATGACATGAAGGGAAGATGACCGTCACCACTATGTAACAAATTGCAACTAGCGTAGACAGCGCCTCCACGACGCGAGTTGCCAAGATGCTTTCAACCCAGGACACCTTGATCCAACGCATTCACCGCGAGCTGCTCGATCACGGTGATGAGGAGCTTGAACTGGAATTGGCCGAGGACGGCCATGACCTCAGTGCGTTGTTCGATGAGCAGGCACCGGAAGGCAGCGAGAAGGAAAATCGCCGCCGGTATTTCAGCGAACTGTTTCGTCTCCAGGGCGAACTGGTGAAGCTGCAAAGCTGGGTGGTCAAGACCGGGCACAAGGTGGTGATCCTGTTCGAAGGCCGCGACGCCGCCGGCAAGGGTGGGGTGATCAAGCGCATCACCCAGCGCCTCAATCCGCGGGTGTGTCGGGTCGCCGCCCTGCCCGCCCCCAACGACCGCGAACGCACGCAGTGGTACTTCCAGCGCTACGTCTCGCATCTTCCGGCCGCCGGTGAAATCGTGTTGTTCGACCGCAGTTGGTACAACCGTGCCGGGGTCGAGCAGGTCATGGGGTTCTGCACTGACGACCAGTACGAAGAGTTTTTCCGCACCGTGCCGGAGTTCGAGCGGATGCTCGCCCGCTCCGGCATCCAGTTGATCAAGTACTGGTTCTCGATTTCCGACCAGGAACAACACTTGCGCTTTCTCAGCCGCATTCACGATCCGCTCAAACAATGGAAGCTCAGCCCCATGGACCTGGAGTCCCGTCGACGCTGGGAGGCGTACACCAAGGCCAAGGAAATCATGCTCGAACGCACCCACATCGCCGAGGCCCCGTGGTGGGTGGTGCAAGCCGATGACAAGAAAAAAGCCCGACTCAACTGCATCCACCATCTGCTTGGGCAAATGCCCTATGAAGAAGTCGAACTGCCGGCCATCGAGCTGCCGCAGCGGGTGCGACAGGAGGATTACAGCCGTAGTCCGACGCCACCGGAGCTGATCGTGCCGCAGATTTATTGAGGCCCGCCGCAAGCGCCCCCCACCGTCCCAATGAACCGGATTTCATCATGACAAACCCGACCCTGGCCATGGACTCAGCGAGTCCAGTCGCCCACAGCACAAGACCACAACTCCACCGCAAGCCAAGCGTGCTCACCCTGGTGGTGTTCTTCGCCGTGCTGGGCAGCGGATTGCTGTTCACCGCCTACAGCCTGATGCACGACATGAACGAACTCGGCACGGTGGTGACCACCTGGACGCCGTTCCTGCTCCTGGGCGTGGCGCTGCTGATCGCCCTCGGTTTCGAGTTCGTCAACGGCTTCCACGACACCGCCAACGCGGTGGCCACGGTTATCTACACCAACTCCATGGCGCCGAACCTTGCGGTGGCCTGGTCGGGGTTCTTCAACTTCCTGGGGGTGCTGCTGTCCAGCGGTGCGGTGGCCTTCGGCATCATCGCCCTGCTGCCGGTGGAACTGATCCTGCAGGTCGGCTCCTCCGCCGGTTTCGCCATGATCTTCGCCCTGCTGATCGCCGCCATCCTGTGGAACCTCGGCACCTGGTGGCTGGGCTTGCCGGCGTCTTCGTCCCACACCCTGATTGGCTCGATCATCGGCGTCGGCGTCGCCAATGCCCTGATGCACGGTCGCGACGGCACCAGTGGCGTGGACTGGGTCCAGGCGAGCAAGATCGGCTACGCGTTGCTGTTGTCGCCGCTGGTGGGCTTCGGCTGCGCCGCGTTGCTACTGCTGGCGCTGCGGGCCTTCGTCAAGAATCGTTCGCTGTACAAAGCCCCTGAAGGGAATACCCCGCCGCCCTGGTGGATTCGCGGCATGCTGATCCTGACCTGCACCGGCGTGTCGTTCGCCCACGGTTCCAACGACGGCCAGAAAGGCATGGGCCTGATCATGTTGATCCTGGTCGGCACCCTGCCGATGGCGTACGCGCTGAACCGCACCATGCCGGCCGACCAGGCCCTGCAGTTCGCTGCGGTGGCGCAAGTCACCCAGCAAGCCCTGGTAAAAAATTCACCGCAGCCAGCGCCGGCCGATCCGCGTGCGGTGCTGTCCAGCTTCGTCAGCAGCAAGCAGGCCACGCCGCAGTT
This sequence comes from Pseudomonas sp. RGM2987, assembly GCF_022952855.1. Taxonomy (GTDB): domain Bacteria; phylum Pseudomonadota; class Gammaproteobacteria; order Pseudomonadales; family Pseudomonadaceae; genus Aquipseudomonas. The sequence continues at coordinate 82,420 of NZ_JALJDX010000222.1, forward strand.
GGTGCCGGCCCTGGCTGCGCTGACCGGCAGCATCGGCGCCGAGGTCAAGGGCTACGGCTCTCTCGCCAAGGTGCCCGCCGAAGCCGTGGGCAACGTGCGTAACGACATGTACCTGACCAGCGAAACCATTCGCCTGATGGACAAGAACAAAGTCGGCAACTTCGACGCTGACACCAGCGGCAAGCTGCAACTGTTCAAGCAACAGATCGACGCCTCCACGCGGTTCATTCCGTTGTGGGTGAAGATCGCGGTGGCCATCGCTCTCGGCCTGGGCACCATGGTCGGCTGGAAACGCATCGTAGTGACGGTGGGTGAAAAAATCGGCAAGAGCCACCTGACCTACGCCCAAGGCGCATCGGCGGAAACCGTGGCGATGATGACCATTGGCGCGGCCGACATGTTCGGCTTGCCGGTCTCCACCACCCACGTACTGTCCTCCGGCGTGGCCGGGACCATGGTCGCCAATGGCTCCGGCTTGCAGATGCGCACGATCCGCAACCTGCTGATGGCCTGGGTCCTGACACTGCCTGCGGCGATCCTGTTGTCCGGGAGTCTGTACTGGTTGTTTACCAAACTGTTTTGACCCCTCCTGCACCAAGGTCCTGTGTCAACGGGGCCCTGGGTTCTTGGCGACAGCCCCGGCAAGATTGGCCGCCAATTCGAGCCGGGGCTGGCGCTCCTGCTTCCAAGCGGGCTGACCGGGCGCGCTGCGCCACGATTCGCTCAGCGGACTGTTGTCGACGGTGTCGAAACCGAACTGGTCATACAGCCGCGTCACCCATTGCACCGCCTCGGGAAAATCACTGGAAACCGACAGAGCCAGGCGCTCGGGTGAACCTGCGGGCCTGCCCCAGGTGTTGATCCTGAGCGCCTGGATATGGGTAAAGGCCTTCACCACCTTGGAGGTTGGGAGGTGCTCCTGGCGAAGCTCGTGAACGGTCTTTTCACCCGAATCAATAACTGGGATATGGCCGTCACGCCAAACCATGTAGTTGTTCGTGTCGATCACCACCTTGCCCGCCAGCGCCGCCACCGGCATGTCGTTGATGACCTTGAGCGGGACGGCCACGACGACGATATCGCCCGCCGCCGCAGCTCCTTCTGCCGTGGCGGCACGCGCCGAGGGGCCCAGTGTCTCAACCAGCTCACTCAAGGTGTCAGGCCCCCGCGAATTGGCGATGACCACCTGATATCCGTTCGCGATAGCGGCGCGCGCGATATTGCTGCCGACTTCGCCCGCGCCGATGATGCCGATCGTGACCATGCGTCAGTTACCTCCAGATTCTGGTTGAGACACGCAGCTCAGATGCTCAGGCCGCCGGCCACATCGATGGCACTGCCGGTGATATAGCCTGCGCTCGGTCCAGCCAGGAAGCAGACCGTGGCCGCCACCTCTTCGAGCGTCGCGATCCGGCGGATCGGGTGCAGGTCAAGGAGCGCCTCGGGCACGCCATCGCCCAATACTTGCGCGGCCATGTCGGTCGGCATGACACCCGGCTGGACGACGTTGACCGTGATATTGCGCGCGCCCAGGTCCCGGGCGACCCCCTTGGCGTAACCAGCGATAGCGGCCTTGGTCCCGGCGTAGTCGGCAGCGCCAGCAAAGGGGACATGCCCACCCAAGAGCGAACCGATGAAGATGATCCGCCCCGCGTCCGACAATACCGGAGCAGCCGCGCGCGTGGTTGCCACTGCGCCCATGACGTTGATTTGCCACTGGCGATCAAGGTTGATCGTATCGAGGTCAGGGTCGTCTACCGTTCTGCCCTGTACCGCAATCGCGGCATTGTTCACCAGGATGTCGAGCTTGCCGAAATGCGCGATCACGCTGTCAATCAACGGCTCGGCCGCCGCCATGTCTGCCTGGTCACTCTGGATCGCCAGCGCCCGGACGCCTTTGGCCTTGAGCATTTCGACCACAGCCTGGGCCTTCTCGCTCGACGCGACGTAGCTGATCGCCACGTCCGCCCCCAAGTTTCCAAGCGCCTGGGCCAAGTGGGCACCGAGCCCACGGGAGCCGCCGGTTACGAGGGCGACTTTGCCTGCCAATGGTTTTTCCATGGGTAAATCCTCTTGATTGAATGCCTGAACGTGTCCGTTTCTGTAGATCAACGGAAACCATAACGACCGTTAACGTAACGAACAGTACGAATTTGGACAGCTGCCGTCAACCGGTTTAATATCGGTCGTTATGAAATTTACAGAGGTGATCAGATGGGCCGTCAACGCGAGTTCGATGTGGATACGGCGCTGGACGCGGCGCTTTGCGTGTTCTGGCGCAAAGGCTATGAAGGCGCGTCCTACACCGACCTGACCCAGGCCACGGGCGTCGAGCGTCCGGCGCTGTACTCCGCGTTCGGCAACAAGGAGGCGTTGTTCCGCCGTGTGCTTGAGCGCTATTACGAGCGCTACCTGGATTTCTTCCCGGCAGCGCTTGAGCAACCCACCTCCCGAGAGGTGGCGGCGCACATTCTGCGTGGAGCTGTCGAAGCCACTACCCGTTACCCGGACCGCAAGGGCTGCCTGGGCGTCCAAGGTGCCTTGGCCGGTTCGGACGATGCCGAGCCCATCCGACTGGCCCTGATCGATGCACGCGCGGCGGGGGAAGCATCGCTGCGTGAACGCCTGGAACAGGCGAAGGCGGATGGCGACCTGCCACAAACCGCCAACTGCGCGGCGCTTGCAGCATTTGTCATGGCGATGACCCACGGCATGGCGGTTCAGGCCAAGGCGGGCTTCAGTCGCGAGATCCTCGAAGCGGTCGTCGAACAGGCATTATCGACTTGGCCCTCCAGACCGCAGGATGACGCTTCGGAGCGAGAATGAGCTCAGCATCGGGCTCTACACCCTCGCCATCAACGCCCCCTGCCCGTCCGCCACGCCATGCAACAGCTCGATCAGCCAATCGATAAACACCCGCACCCGTGGCGACAGCTGTCGATGGGGCGGGTACACCGCCGAGATCGGCCAGGACGGCACGCCGTAGTCGTCCAGCACCGGAATCAGCCTGCCCTCGGCCAGCTGCCGTTGCACGTGATAGCGCGGCACCTGGATCAAGCCCAATCCCGCTTCGGCCGCGGCCACGTAGGCGTCGGCATTGTTGACCGTCAACGCGCCGGACAGCTGCCACTCGCGCACCTGCCCCGCCACCTCGAATTCGAACGGAAAAAAGCGTCCGTTGCCGGACGAAAACTGGATGACGCGATGGGCCGCCAGGTCCTCGAGGTGCTGAAGCTTGCCCGAGCGCGCCAGGTAATCGGGGCTGGCGCAGGTCAGCTGATGCAGTTTTACAATCGGCCGCGCCACCAGTGCTTGATCGACGATTGCGCCGGCGCGGATCGCACAATCGACGCCCTCGCGTTGCAGATGAACCTGACGATCATGAAAGCCGAGGTCCAACTGCAACGCTGGATAGCGGCGATAGAACTCAGGCAGGCGTGGCACGATCCAGGCGCAACCGAAGGCAATGGGCATGTCCACTTTCAACGTGCCGCGAGGCTGGCTGCGCTGCGCCGAGAGCGAGCTTTCCAGGTCGTCGAGATCGTCGAGCAATTGGCCGCTGCGCTGGTAATACGCCTCACCATCGAGCGTTGCCCGCACCTGACGCGTGGTGCGTTGCAGCAATTGCACACCGAGGTGAGCTTCCAACTGCTGGATCAACAGGCTGACGGTCGCCCGGGGCAGCCCCAGATCATCAGCCGCCTTGCCGAAACCGCCCAGCTCGACGATGCGCCTGAACACCTGCATGGCCTGTAATCGATCCATTCTCTTGAATCCTACTATTTAGATATCACGAATAGTTAAACCAATAATCGCGGGTTTATCCAGAAAAGAGCTTGATGGAGACTGATCGGGTATTCAATCAACTCAGGAGTTACCCGCATGAAGACCCGCCAACTCGGCCATCATGGCCCACGCGTCAGCTCCATCGGCCTGGGCTGCATGGGCATGTCGGATTTCTACACCACCGGCGTGGATGGGCGCGAAGCCGTCGCCACGCTCCACCGTGCCCTGGAACTGGGCGTGACGCTGTTCGACACAGCCGACATGTACGGCCCCCACACCAACGAAGAACTCCTCGGGCGAGCCCTGCGCGGCAAGCGTGACGGTATTTACCTGGCAAGCAAGTTCGGCCTGGTGCGCAGCAGCGATCCCCATGCCCGAGGCGTCAATGGCCGCCCCGAGTACGTCAGGCAGGCGATTGACGGCAGCCTCAAGCGTCTGGAGACCGACTATCTGGACCTCTATTACCAGCATCGTATCGACCCTGAAGTGCCCGTCGAGGAAACCATTGGCGCCATGGCGGAATTGGTCAAGGCCGGCAAGGTCCGCCACATCGGCATTTCCGAAGCCAGCGCCCAGACCATCCAGCGGGCACACGCCGTGCATCCGCTGGCGGCCGTGCAAAGCGAATACTCGTTGTGGTCTCGCGATCCGGAACACAATGGCGTGCTCGACACCTGCCGGCGCCTGGGCATTGCGTTCGTCGCATACAGCCCGCTGGGTCGCGGTTTCCTGACCGGCGCGTTGAAGTCGGCCCAGGATTTTGCCGCCGATGACTATCGCCGCTCCAACCCACGCTTCGAGGCCGACAATTTCAATCGCAACCTGGCGCTGGTGGAACGGGTCAAGGCGCTGGCCGCCGCCAAGGGCCTCAGCGCCTCCCAACTGGCCCTGGGCTGGGTCCTGGCCCAAGGTGAACACATCATTCCGATCCCCGGCACCAAGCAGCGCCACTATCTGGAAAGCAACGTGGCTGCCATCGGGGTCGAGTTGAGCTTGGGAGAGTTGGCGCAGCTCGATGAAATATTCATTGGCGAAGGCGCGGTAGCCGGTGACCGCTACCACGCCCAGACGATGTCACTGCTCGACGGCTAGACCGTTGGGCGGCGATCGCGGTCCAGGCTCAAGCAGCGGACAGCCCAGCCGATAACCTTATGAATGGCGGCCTCGAGCCTTGCCGAGGTACAGGTTGCATAGGGTTATTTATCGATGGGTTCGCTGCTTGATCGCCTCCTGATGTGGGGCCTGCTGATGCTCCTCGCCGCCAGCACCTGTGCGGCGCAGGTGCCATTGCGCATCGTGACCGAGGAACTGCCGCCATTTAACATGACCCAGGACGGTAAAGTGACGGGCATGAGCACCGAAGTCGTGCAGGCCGTCCTCAAGGAGATCGGCGAGGAGGCACCGATCCAGCCCATGCCTTGGGCGCGGGCGTACGAGCTGGCGCTTAACGAGAGCAATGTGCTGATCTATTCCATCGTCCGCACACCTGAGCGCGAATCGCTTTTCCACTGGGTCGGGGCCATCGCCTCGACCCAGTGGTACCTCTACTCGCTGGCCGACCGCCCGGTGATTCTCAACTCCCTGGCCGATGCCCACGGTCACCAGATCGCCACGGTCAATCAGGACGTGGGTGAGCAATACCTGGTTTCCAAGGGTTTTCGCATCGGCGAGGAGTTGCAATCGAGCACCCGCTACGAGCACAACTACCGCAAGCTCAAGGTCGACCACGTGGAGATGTGGATTTCCAACGAACTCAATGCGCTGTACCTGACCCGCCAGAATGGCGAGGACCCGGACAAAGTACTGATCCGCTCACTGCCGCTGCCCGAATTGAGCCGTGCAGACGGCTTCTACATGGCGTTCAGCCGCAAGACCCCGATCGAGACGGTCGAAAAGTTCCGCGCCGGCTTGGAGGCCATCCGTCACAATGGCGTCTACGATGCCATCGTGCGCAAGTGGTTGTGACATGGACGGACGCCTGCGGGGTGACACTTCCCAGCAACCACAGACCAAGGCTTTCAGCTCCCTGGGGCGGCGCCTGGTCTTTGCCACGCTGGTGTTTTGCCTGGTCTTTACCCTGGCCATGGTCACATTGCGGACCTGGCTGGCCTGGGAAAGCAACCTGTCGGAAATGAACTCGGAACTGGCCCTGATCGACCAGGTGTTCCAGAACACCCTGGCCCACGCGATCTGGGAAATGGACCGCGAATCCCTGAACCAGCAGGTCACCAGCGTGGCAAGCGCCGCGCCGGTGGGGCGTGTGGTATTGAATATCCTGCGCCCGGGCCAGTTACCGGAAATCATCGAACTCAATCGATACGCGGCCGGTCAATCCGGCGTGGCGCCGGTGCTGCATCGCCAGCTGGTCGCGCAACCCTACGCCGGCGCCCACGAAAAAGTCGGGGAGTTGATCATCGAAGGCGATAACCAGCTGCTCTGGGAACGCCTCTGGGGCGAAGCGCGCAGCATCGTCATCACCCAGGTGATCCAGTCGTTGCTGCTGGCCGGGTTGGTCATGACCATGTTCAACCGACTGGTGACGGTACACGTGGTGCACATCGCCCGCCACCTGGGGCAACTCGCGCCGCAGACCCTATCGCGCCACCTCAAGCTGCAACGCGCTGCGAATCGCCAGGATGAACTGAGCCTGCTCGAAGCCCAGGTCAATGAATTGCAGGACAATCTCAATGCCCACCTGGCGCGCCAGCATTCGGATGAGCTGGCCATCGCCGCCAGCCGCGACCAGTTGGCCGAACTGGTCGAGGCGCGCACCGCCGAACTCAAGGCAGCCAACCAGTCCCTGGAAGCGTTGTCGCGTCACGACGCCTTGACCGGCCTGGCGAACCGGCGCTATTTCGACGAATTGAAGGAAATCGAATTCCGCCGGGCAATCCGCCACAAGACCCCGCTGGCCGTGCTCATGTGCGATGTCGATTTCTTCAAGATCTACAACGACACCTACGGCCACATGCAGGGCGACGAGTGCTTGAAGCAGATCGCCGAAACCTTGCGTAGCGTGTTCGGCCGCTCCGGCGAAGTCACCGCCCGCGTCGGGGGTGAGGAGTTCGTCGTGGTGCTGCCCAACGTTGACGCCGGGCAGGCTTGCGAAGCGGCCCAGCGGGTCCGGGCGTCCCTGGCCGAGCGTGAGCTGCCCCACAGCGGTTCCCAAGTGTCGCCCTTCGTCACCCTGAGCATTGGAGTGGCCGTGCTTGACCCGGACACCATGGACCACTTCGACCAACTGCTGCAACGCGCCGACCAGGCGTTGTACCGGGCCAAACACCAGGGGCGCAACCGCGTTGCCCTGTAAACCACCGCATGCCTCGAGGTCTGTATGCACGATCGTCTGACACTCTGTTCATGCTTGTTCCTGGCCATGATCTGCCTCAAGAGCCAGGCCGAGACGGTCGAAGTCGTGACCGAAGACTCCTTGTACGCGTTTTTGCGTGAAGACAAGGTGGTCGGGCCAGGCACGCGAATCGCCGAGCAAACCCTGAAAAGCGCAGGCCTCGCCGACTTCAGCGTGTCGCTCTACCCGTGGGCCCGGGCCTACGACAAAGCGCTGCATGAACCCAATGTGCTGATTTTCCCCCTGGATCGCACCCCGGCCCGGGAACCGTTGTTCAAATGGGTCGGTGAAATCCAACGGGTGGCGAGCAAGCTCTACAAACTGCGTGGACGCAACGACATCGCCGTCAACAGCCTTGAAGAGGCCAAGCAATACAGCATTGGCGTGGTGCGCAATGACGCCAAACAGATCTACCTGCAAGACCGCGGATTTACCCGGCTGGTGATTTCGGCCAACAACCATGACAATTTCCAGAAACTGTTGAATCAGCAGGTGCAACTGGTGCCGATGCCTGAAAACACCGCGCGCCTGTTGAGCGCCGATGCCCGGATGGATTTCGCTGCGCTGGAAGAAGTCTACATCCTCAACGAGCAGCCCCACCGGGTCTACCTGGCCTTCAGCCTGAGCACGCCGGACGAGGTCGTCGCCAGTGCCCAACGCGCCTTCGAACAGCTCAAGGCTAGTGGTGAAGTGACACGGATCATGGACGAAAAGCGTTAAGCTCTCGGGTCCCGTAGTCCGCTCCGTGCTTGCGCTTCGCGGTCTACCTGCCCCTGACGAGCAAACGACGAGGAACGTCCCATGAGCAAAGCGCCCTATGTTCCACCCAAGGTCTGGAAACATGACGCCCCGTCTGGCGGCCAGTTCGCCAGCATCAATCGCCCGGTCGCCGGGCCGACTCACGACAAGCCGTTGCCCACCGGCAAGCACCCCTTGCAGCTCTATTCGATGGGCACACCCAATGGCGTAAAAGTCACCATCCTGCTGGAAGAGCTGCTGGCGCTGGGTCACGGGGACGCCGAGTACGACGCCTGGCTGATCCGCATCACCGAGGGCGACCAGTTCTCCAGCGGCTTTGTCGAGATCAACCCCAATTCTAAGATCCCGGCGCTGCTGGATCGCAGTGTCGAGCCGCCGGTGCGGGTCTTCGAGTCCGGTTCGATCCTGTTGTACCTGGCGGAAAAATTCGGCGCCTTGCTGCCCAGCGACCTGGCGGGTCGCACCGAAACGTTGAACTGGTTGTTCTGGCAGATGGGCGCGGCGCCCTACCTGGGTGGCGGCTTCGGACATTTCTACGCCTACGCGCCAGAGAAGCTGGAATACCCCATCAACCGCTTCACCATGGAAACCAAGCGCCAACTCGATGTGCTGGATCGCCGTCTTGGCGAAAGCCGCTACCTGGCCGGCGACAGCTACACCATCGCCGACATCGCAGTCTGGCCCTGGTATGGGCAACTGGTGCGCAACAACGTCTACTCGGCAGCCGAGTTCCTTGCAGCACACGAGTACACCCATGTACAGCGCTGGGCCGAAGAAATCGCCAAGCGCCCGGCGGTCATCCGTGGACAGCGGGTCAATCGGACCTGGGGCGACGAGGCAAGCCAGGTGCCGGAGCGGCATGGGGCTGAGGATCTGGGCTGATCCTTTCAGCCAACCACCCATTCCGTGGCGAGGGAGCTTGCTCCCGCTGGGGTGCGAAGCGCCCCTGAAAAAGCCGCCTGCGGTCCCCCTGATATACCAAGGTGCCGGATTTCAGGGCTGCTGCGCAGCCCAGCGGGAGCAAGCTCCCTCGCCACGGAATTTGTTTCTCGCCACACATGCATCACTGCTTCAGGCCACCTTGAAGCGACTCACCAGTTGTTGCTGGTACTCCGCCAGGCGCGCCAGTTCCTGGCTGGTGATTGCGGTCTGCTCGGCGCCGGCGCTCACTTGGATGACCAAATCATTGATCTCGTTCACGTTGCGATTGATGTCTTCAGACACTGCGCTCTGCTCTTCCGCAGCCGAGGCGATCTGGGTGTTGCGGTCGCTGATGCTGGCGACACCCTCGGCGATTTCCACCAACAGCTCACCCGCCCGCTCAACCCTGCTCGCGCCGTCCTGAGCCTTGCCCAGGGTCTGTTGCATGGAAACAGCCGCTCGATCCGAGCCCGCCTGCAGGTTGCTGATCATCTGTTGAATGTTACCCGTGGACTCCTGGGTCTTTTGCGCCAGAGTCCGCACCTCCGAGGCCACCACCGCGAACCCACGACCGTGATCACCGGCGCGCGCCGCTTCGATGGCCGCGTTCAGCGCCAGCAGATTGGTTTGTTCGGCAATGCCACGAATCACGTCCAGTACCGAGGAAATGGCGTCGCTTTCCAGTTTGAGGTCACCGATGATCAACGCCGTTTCCTCGGCCTGCCCGGACAATTGGCGGATCAGGCCGATGGTGCTTTCGATCTCTTCGCGGCCTTGCTCAGTACTGCGATTGACCTGCCGGGACATCTGCGCGGCATCGTTGGTACTCTGCGCCACATCTCGTACGGTCGCGCTCATCTGGTTGATCGCAGTGGCGACCAGCTCGGTGCCCTGGCGCTGCTGTTCGACACTCTGGCTGGTCTGGACCGTAACCGTGGAAGACTCCTCCGCCGCGGTTGCCACCTGGGCCGTGGCATTGCCGATCTCCTGCACAATGGTGCCGATCTCCTGTGCCATGCGATTGAGGTTGTGGGCGATCTGGCCGAATTCGTCCCGGCCCTCATAGCTCGCCCGAGCGGTGAGGTCGCGCAGGGCCAGGCCATTGAGGGCCTGGTTCACGTCCCGCACCGCCAGATCGATCATGCGAATGATCAGATACGAGAGCACCGCAACGGCAACCAGCGCCACGACCACTGCCACAAGCGTCAGCCATAACGCGCGACTTGCCTCATCACGCTCGTGCATCGCCAACCGGCTGACACTCTGGCCCAAGGCTCCTTCCACCTGGCTCATCAGGTCAATGCGTTGCGTGGACACCTCAAACCAGGCTTCCGGCTGGACGGCCAGCGGCTGGCCCAGCGGCACCTCGAAGGCCAGGCGTTGCAACTTGCCCACTTCAACCGCGGCAGGTTCCTGCATCTGCTCATTGAACTGTTGGAGCAAGGCTGGTGGGGCCTTGCGCCGGAATGCGTCGGAGTAAGCCGCGAACTCCCCCAGGTTGCGACTGAAGCGCGACAGTAACGCCTCGTCAAAACGGCCCTGGCTGAATACCAGGCCGAGCACGACCCGCTCACGTCCGGCGCGCTCTTTCATCTCGATAAACTGATTGAGCGCACCGAGTGCACGAACAATGGAGGCGTTATTGATCGTCGCTTCCAAAGAGTGGGTGTAGCCCACAAGGGTCTGGATAATCTCGGTGTAGCGAACACCTGACTCGGTGCTGCTGATACTCAATTTGTCGACCTGGGCACGGATTGCAGGCAGTTCACTCAGTGCGCGCAGCACAGCGTCCAACTGCTCGTTCCCCGGCTGCGCCAGCCCGCGCACCACCTCGACCGAGGCGCTGGAATCCTGGCGCATCCGAGCCATCCGCTCGCCCATGGACTTGCCGTTGCTGCCCAGGAATACCCCGCTGGCACCGCGTTCGCGCTGGAGCGTGGTAATCAGTTGGCTCAACTTCTGTGCCTTGGCGCTGGCGGCCACGGTGGCATCCATATCACGCAGCGTCTTGTAGTTATCGACTACGAAGACGCCAGCCAGCGTCAGAAACCCCAGTAAGGGAAGGAGTAGGATCAGTAAAAGTTTCAGACGTAGCGGTGCATTCTTGAGCATCTGCGTTCAAGCCTCATTCCATTTCAACCCAATGTATTGACGCGTGAACTTGTTATGAGGTGATTGTATCCGCGCTGTTCCTGCCGGGATCTTAGCGCAATATCAAACAGCCATCACCCCCGAATATCGAAGCATTGCCCGCCTCTCGCGGCGCTGGACGGTGAATAGTCATTTGCCTTGATCAGGGTCAACAACAAGCCATTTATGTGCGGCTGCGCCTGACCCAGGATCGTGCGTAGCCCGACTTATTGGCAGGCCGGTTTTGTGGTCTATAGTTCTTGGCAGAACCGCGATTCAAGGCTCGGGCAATCAGGAGCGACACCCCTCGAGCCGCAACCCGCGGCGGATACCACAAGCCTTGAGTCGTGAAACCATGCAGGGAGCACACTATGACGGCCCAGCGGCCCAATACACTGCGGTTGGACCCTGGCATCACCGATTGCGCAGCGCCCGAGCCCGCTAGCGGGGCCAGTCTGATCCGGCGCGTCTTCGACCAGGCCAAAGAGGCCTACATTCTGTTCCCGCTGCTGGCCGTGTTGCTGTTGCTGGCTATCTGGACAGCCACGCTGTACCTGATCAAGGTTGAACGTCTTCGCGCACAACAAAGCGCGGCGATGGCGAGCGTGGAAATCGGCGCCACCTACGAAGCGCAGATGCTGCGGGCCATTCACGAAATCGACCAGACCCTCAAGCTGGTCAAATACACCTTTGAGACCGAGGGCGAGCCTGAACCGTTGCGCAAGCTCCAGCAGCGGGCCCTGTTGCCGCCGGCCCTGGTGTTCGACGTCAGCGTGGTCAGGCCGGACGCAAGCCTGGTGGCGAGCACGCGGGCGCACGAGCGGGAAAACATCGCCGACCCCGATGAACAGCAAACCCTGCGCCACAGCGATACCCTTTCCATCAGCCGGCCCTGGAAAAGCCCGGCAACGGGCGAATGGCGATTGCGCTTCAGCCGCCGGCTCGACGCGGCGGACGGCACTCTCAGTGGTATCGCCAGGGTCGAGGTCGATGCGGCCTACTTTGTCAGCAGTTATGACCCCTCGAAACTCGGCGACCATGGTGTGCTCGGACTGCTCGGAACCGATGGCATCTTCCGAGTCCGGCGTACCGCAGACGCGGTGATGGCGGGTGATGAGGTCGATTACGCTGCAGTAGTGCCGGACGCCGAAAACACCGAGGCCGTGCTCGCGGTCAATGGCTGGGACGGGGTACGGCGCTACACCAGTGCCCGGCAGCTCTACGATTTTCCGTTGGCGGTGATCGTCGGGCTGTCCGAGGAGGAGCAATTGGCGGCGGTCATCCAGCGGGCGCATACCTATCTATGGCGGGCGGCGGGTGGCAGTCTGCTGTTGGTGCTGCTGGTGGGACTGCTCGCCCGGATGAGCTGGCAACTGGCGCAGAGTCGTTTGCGTGCTGCCGAGACCCAGGCGCAACTGGCCGCCGTCGCGCGCCAGGCCGGCATGGCCGAGATCGCCACCAATGTGTTGCACAACGTCGGCAACGTGTTGAACAGCGTGAACATCTCCGCAGAACTGCTCACCCGAAAATTGCGCACCAGCAAGGCCCAGGGCCTTGGCAAGGCGGTGCAACTGATGAACCAGCACGCCGACGACCTGGGCGATTTCATCTCCAAGGATGAGAAAGGCAAGCTGCTGCCCGGGTACTTCAATCAACTGGTCGACGCGCTTGCGGTCGAGCAACAGAGCATGACCGACGAGCTTGAACAACTCTCCAAAAGCGTCGATCACATCAAGGAAATCGTCGCCGCCCAGCAATCCTACGCGGGCGCCTCGAGCATCGCCGAGACCGTCCAGATCAAGGAACTGATCGAGGATGCCCTGCGCATGAACGCCGGCATCCTCGCCGCACGGCAAATCACCATCGTGCGACATTTCGCCGAGACGCCACCGCTGCCGCTGGACAAGCACCGGGTGCTGCTGATCCTGGTGAACCTGATCAAAAATGCCGGCAGTGCGATGGATGACAGGCCTGACCTGCGCCCGCAGATCACCCTTGAGAGTGAAATCCAGGGCGACAGCCTGGTGATCAGGGTCATCGACAACGGCGAAGGCATCGCTCCGGAGAACCTGACGCGGATCTTTGCCCATGGGTTCACCACTCGCAAGGACGGCCATGGTTTCGGCTTGCACAGCTGCGTCCTGGCGGCCATGGAAATGGGCGGTTCCCTGCAAGCCCATAGCGACGGACCGGGAAGCGGCGCGATGTTCACGCTGAAACTGGCAATCAAGACTGCTGAATAAGAACGATCCTGGTAACGCCGCCGGGGCCGGTAATGGTGCAAGCGCATCTGGATGCCCGGATGCATTATTTTCTGATGAGGTCGCGGGGACTCTATGGCGGCAAGACTCAACACTCTGGCCTGGGCAATGGTGACTTTGTACCCCTGTGTCGCCAGCGCCGACGACGCAGACAGATCGATATTTTCGCTGAGCAGTTTCGGCACCGTGGGAATCGTCCACTCCAGCGAAAAAAATGCCGACTTCACCCCGAGTATCTTCAAGCCCAACGGTGCCGGTCACACGCGCAGCTGGAACGCCGACGTCGACAGCCTGGTCGGCGCACAACTGACGGCGACCTTCACACCGCAGTTTTCGGCGGTGGTGCAGGTCATTTCCGAGCAGCGCTACGACAACAGCCATCGCCCCTTCGTTGAATGGGCCAACCTCAAGTATCAGTTCACCCCGGACTTCAGCGTTCGAGTCGGACGCACGGTGCAACCGGCCTTTTTGTTTTCCGACACGCGTAAAGTCGGCTACACCCTGCCCTGGGTCAGGCCACCGGGGGAGGTCTATAGCTTGATTCCCGTCACTAACATCGACGGTATCGACGTCAGCTACAGGCTGCATCTTGGCGATGTGATCAATACCGTGCAGGGCAACTATGGTCAAAGCGAACCGCGGCTGCCCGATGGTGCGGGCAAGATTCACGCAAAGGAATCATGGGGCATTTCGAATCTGACCGAGTACGGCGCCCTGACCACCCGCGTCACCTATCTGGAAACCCATCTGACCGCAGAATCGTTGAACCCGCTCTTCGATACCTACCGGCTGTTCGGTGACGAGGGCGACCGCATCGCTGACCGCTATGACCCCAAGGACAAGCTCATGAAGTTCATCGGCGTGGGGGCGATCTATGACCCGGGCGACTGGTTCGTCATGGGCGAATGGGGCCATTTCGACAGCAATTCGGCCATCGGCACCCTGGGTGCCTGGTATGTGAGCGGGGGCTACCGAATCGATGCATTCACGCCCTACGTCACTTATGCCCGCTCAAAGACCCTCAGCGAAACCTCGACCGCCGGTCTGAGCACCGCGACCTTGCCGCCGGAATTCGCAGGCGTGGCGACGGAGCTCAACGCCACACTGAACACCGTCATGGCGTCAGCCAGCAGCCAGCAGACCTGGTCGATGGGCGTGCGCTGGGACTTCGCCAAAAACATGGATGCCAAGCTGCAATACGACCATACCCACCTGGGCAACGAATCAAACGGCCAGCTAACCAATCTGCAGCCGGACTACGAGCGCGGTGGCACGTTCCGCCTGCTGAGTCTTTCCGTGGATTTTGTCTTCTGATGGAGCCGATCATGCCGGGTCTCAAACGCATTGCGCATGCGCTGTTGGGAACTGTCCTGTATGCAGGCAGCTCCTTTGTCACGGCCGACGTGGTCGTGGTGGTCGCCGCGGCCAGCCCGTTGCAAACACTGACGCGCAACCAGGCGGCCGACATTTTCCTGGGCAAGACCAATCGCCTGCCCGGCGGCGGCCAGGCTGTGGTCATCGACCAGCCGGAAGGCTCCGCGACCCGCGATGAGTTCTACTCGACCTACACCGGCAAGTCGGCGGCACAGATCAAGGCGCACTGGTCGAAGATTATTTTTACTGGTCGGGGACAACCTCCGCAGGTTGTGTCCAATAGTGCAGAGGTCAAGAAACGTATCGCCGAAAACCCCGACACCATCGGCTATATCGACGCCCGCGAGGTGGACGGCAGCGTCAAGGCACTGCCGGCTGCTTCGCAGTGAGCAATCCACAACCTCACAGGGGTTTTGTGGGTGTCTGGGCTGTTGCTGTCAGGTGCTGATGGGAGGCATCGGAGAATCCAGGACTGACGCTCGTTTTTGTGGCGAGGGAGCTTGCTCCCGCTGGGTTGCGCAGCGACCCCTTGAGGCTGGATGCGCTCAGTCTGATACACCGAGGCACCTGGTTCTTGGGTCTGCTGCGCAGCCCAGCGGGAGCAAGCTCCCTCGCCACAGGGGGTTAGGGTGCCTGGGCTATTCAGATTGGGTCTGGGTTTTGCGTTTGCAGCAATGCCATGAACTGGGCGGCGGGCAGCGGTTTGTTGAAGTAGAACCCCTGGAACTCATCGCAGGCATTGTCCCGGAGGAAGTCGGCCTGTTCCTTGGTCTCCACTCCTTGCGCAACCACTGTCAGGCTGAGGGTCCGTCCCATCGCGATGATCGCTTCGGTCAGGGCCTTGTCTTCCGGCACGCTGGCGGTGTCGCAGATAAACGAGCGGTCGATCTTGATGGAGTCCAGCGGGAACTGCTGGAGCGCGGAAAGCGATGAATAACCGATACCGAAATCATCGATGGCGATGCGGATGTTCAGCTTCTTCAGTCCGGTCAATACCATCAACGCCCGCGAGACGTCCTGCATCAGCAACCTTTCGGCAATCTCAAGTTCCAGCAGGCTGGCGTCCATGCCGGTTTCTTCAAGTATCTGCGCCAGGTCCGAGAGTAGGTTTTCATCGTTGAACTGACGCGCCGTCAGGTTCACCGCGATGCCCAACCGTGGCAAACCCTGTTGTTGCCAGGCGACGTTTTGCTGGCAGGCAGTCCTGAGCACCCACTTGCCGATCGGCACGATCAACCCGGTCTCTTCGGCCACCGGGATAAATTGCATGGGCGCCACCGTGCCCAGGTCCGGGTGGTTCCAGCGCAGCAGCGCTTCCATCCCGGTGATCTGGCCGCTGCGCATATCGCGCTTGGCTTGATAATGCAGTTGGAACTCCTGGCGCTCCAAGGCATGGCGCAGGCTCAGCTCCAGCGTCATCCGCTCCAGCGAGTCGGCGTTGAGTTTCTCGGAGTAGAACTGGAAGTTGTTCTTACCCTTCTGCTTGGCCTGGTACATCGCGATATCGGCGTGTTTCTTCAGGGTCTGCTCGTCCAGGCCATCCTGGGGAAAAATGCTGATGCCGACACTGGCGGTCACGCGAAACTCCTGGCCTTGCAGGTTGAACGGCTTGGCAATGGCAGAGAGGATTTTCTGTGCCGTGGTCGCCACATATTTATCCTCCGAGAGCTCGGGCAGCAACACCACGAATTCGTCACCGCCCAGCCGCGCGACCGTATCGCTGGCCCGCAGCGAAGCCTTGAGCCGCAAGGCGACGCGTTGCAGCAACTGATCGCCGGCGTCATGCCCCATGGTGTCGTTGATCTGCTTGAACCGATCCAGGTCAAGGAACAGCACCGCCAGTTGCCGATGATAGCGATCGGCTTCGCGAATACTCTGGGCCAGGACCTTGCTGAACAGACTGCGGTTGGGCAGCGAGGTCAAACCGTCATGGTAGGCGAGATACTCGATACGTTCTGCATAGGCGACCTTGGCCTGGGCCGCCCGCAAGCGGCCTTGCGCCAGTTGCCAGCTCATCCGGCTCAGCAGCGCGACCAACAACACCAGCAACAGGCTACCGCCGGCCGCACGCCACAAATAGGTGTGCGCCTGCCGGGTGGTTGCGGCCAATTGCTCCTGTTCGGACAACCCCACCACCACCGCCAACGGAAAATCATAGAGCTGGCGGGCGCTGGTGTAGCGCCGTACGCCGTCCCACCTGTTGGTCGAGAGCACCGCCTCGGTGTCTTCGGTATCTGGCACCACCGCCGCGTAATCGACCGAATCACCGGCCATCACCGTTTCCCCGGTGCGCCGCACACGAAAGATGCCGTCGGTGCCGAGCAATCCCAACACGCCCTTGTCGCCAAGCTTCGAAGCATCGTAACTGCTGGCAAAATAGGCCGCATCGACCTCGACCATGGCGATCCCGGAGAACGTGCCGTTGGCCGCGTCAAGCCGACGACTGAAGCGCACGCGCCAGTCTCCGGTGCCGGGGTTCCTCCAGGGCCGGCTGATGGACAACGTATTGGCGAGCCGAACGCTTTGCGACTCACCCTGGGCGACGACGCTCCCGGCCTCACGTGCCTGGGTACTGGCGACGACCAGGTCATTGGCGTCGACCACACTGACGTCAAACAGATAAGGCGATGGCAGTAATTCCCGCGCCTTGAGTTTGGGCAGCGGATTGCGTTCCCCCTCGACCTCGTAGGTGAATTTGACGAGCTTGAGCGTCTGGTCAATCTCCCGCACGGCCCTGAGAATCTGTGCTTCATAGGTGGCGCCGATTTCCAGGCTCGCCGCGGCGATGCTCTGCTGTGCACGAAGCTGTTCGACCTTGATCAGGTACAGGGTGCCCGCCCAGATCGCCAGCAGTAGCAAGCCGGCCAACAGGGGAAACAGGATGTAGGCTTCCCTCGCCTGGTCGAAGACGCGTCGAAACCGGCTGGTGTCAGTACCGGGGGCGGGTTGCGCGTTGGGGGTGTGATCTGGGACCGACCTCAGTGCGTCCGACCGCTGGATCAGCATGCTGTGCTCCCTGCAATGATCAATTCCGAAGGCCGTGGACGGTGATGGCTCGATAAGGTGGTTGATATTCGCTCGCCCGCACGAAAGGACTGGCGGACCTGCTGAAAACTATAGACCACAAACCGCAAATGGCGCTGCCAATCGGCACCCAGTCCCGGCCTTGTTGATTGCCATGACCGCCATGAGCGCCAATGCCGCGGGGAAACAACCGCCAGTCCCCGGCCCCTGCGATCTCTCTGAACTTCCAGCACCCAGCGCCCCTCTGCCCTTTACCATCACGCTATCGAAAGAGGCAGGACATCATGAGAGCACTCACCTATCACGGTGCACACAGTGTGAAAGTCGATACGGTCCCTGATCCGATCCTGGTGGACAGCGACGACATCATCCTGCGGGTCACCGCAACGGCCATCTGTGGTTCCGACCTGCACCTCTATCGGGGGAAAATCCCTACCGTCGAGCACGGCGACATCTTCGGGCATGAGTTCATGGGCATCGTCGAAGAAGCGGGCTCAGCGGTGACCGCCGTGCAACCCGGCGACCGGGTGGTCATCCCTTTCGTGATCGCCTGCGGCAGTTGTTTCTTCTGCCAGATGGACCTGTTCGCCGCCTGCGAAACCACCAATACCGGACGTGGCGCGATCCTGAACAAAAAGGCGATCCCGCCTGGGGCCGCGCTGTTCGGTTTCAGCCACCTGTACGGCGGCGTGCCCGGTGGGCAAGCCGAGTATGTGCGCGTACCCAAGGCCAATACCGGTCCTTTCAAAGTACCGGGGACACTCTCGGACGAGAAGGTGCTGTTCCTGTCCGACATCTTGCCCACCGCGTTTCAAGCGGTCACTAATGCCGGGATCGGCAATGGCTCGAGCATCGCCATCTATGGCGCCGAACCGGTAGGCTTGTTGAGCGCCGCCTGCGCCAGAATGCTGGGCGCCGAGCAGATCTTCATGGTCGATCATCACCCCTATCGCCTGGCCTACGCCCAGAAAACCTACGGCGTGATCCCGATCAATTTCGATGAAGACGACGATCCCGCCGACACCATCATCCGCCAGACCAAAGGCATGCGCGGCGTAGACGGGGTGGTCGATGCGGTCGGCTTCGAAGCCAAGGGCAGCACTACCGAGACGGTATTGGCAACGCTCAAGCTCGAAGGCAGCAGCGGCAAGGCGCTGCGCCAGTGCATCGCGGCCGTCAGGCGCGGGGGCACGGTGAGCGTACCTGGCGTCTACGCAGGTTTTATCCACGGCTTCCTGTTCGGGGATGCTTTCGACAAAGGCCTGACCTTCAAGATGGGCCAGACCCACGTGCAGCGTTACCTGCCTGAATTGCTCGGGCACATTGAGACCGGCCGCCTGTCTCCGGAAGTGATCATCAGCCATCGTATGTCACTGGAACAGGCGGCAGAAGGCTACAAGATTTTCGACAAGAAGCAGGAGGATTGCAGGAAGGTGATCCTGACGCCGGGCAACAATAGTGCCATTGCCTTGCCCGACGATGGCGGCCCGATTCCGATGCCCGTGACTTGAGTTTGTTATTTGGGTGTTGAGGGCGAGAGGGAACTTGCCGCCCTCATCGCGAGCAGGCTCGCTCCCACATTGGATCAGCGGTGGTCGCGATTCCAGGTATGACGCAGATCCTGTGGGAGCGGGCTTGCTCGCGAAAGCAGTGGGTCAGCTTGAACTGAGGGTGAATAGGCCGCAGTCTTCGCGGGCAAGCCCGCTCCCACATTAGATCTGCGGTGGTCGCGATTCCAGGTATGACGCAGATCCTGTGGGAGCGGGCTTGCTCGCGAAAGCAGTGGGTCAGCTTGAACTGAGGGTGAATAGGCCGCAGTCTTCGCGGGCAAGCCCGCTCCCACATTGGATCAGCGGTATCTTGCAAATCCAGACCTGACACGAATCCTGTGGGTGCGGGCCCCTCTCTTGATCCGTCCTGCGCTCCTTGACGTCATTGCCCAGCCATGCGCTGCGGGACGCCGCCGGAGTATTTACTCATGAGTTTGAGCGTCACCCCGTTCGTCCAACCGAAGCCGTCCTGCAACTCATACTCGCCACCGCCACCGCCACCGCCATTGCCTTGGCCGGACAGGTCATATTTCTCCACCAGTTTGTTCTCCTTGCCGTAGAGGTCCTGGACCTGTTGCAGGAAATGACTGCCGATCTGTTGCGCCAGCGCCGATTGCCCGTAGCGGTCCAACCCTTCCACCGCCACCCATTGCAACGGTGCCCAGCCATTGGGTTCGTCCCACTGCTGGCCGTTGTTGACCTGGGTCGTGGCAATGCCCCCGGGACGCAAAAGCCCCTGGCGCACCGCATCGGCGGTGCGATTGGCGTGCTCGGCCGAGGCCAACCCGGTGTACAGCGGGAACAGCGTGGCCGCGCTCAGTTGCTGGCGTTGCTGGTGCCGTTGCCAATCGTAATCCACATAGAAACCACCTTCGCCATTCCACAAGTGCTGCTCGATGGCCCGCTGACGTCGCTCGGCACGCTGTCCATATGCCTGGACGCAAGGCGCGTTCTGCACCGTCTCGCAGGCCTTGGCGATGGTGCGTTCCAGGTGATAGACCAGACTGTTCAAATCCACCGGTACGATGGAGGTGGTGCGGATGGTCGCCAGGTTTTTCCCATCGCCCAGCCAACGGGAACTGAAATCCCAGCCACTCTCGGCGCCCGCGCGCAGGTCGCGCCAGACTTCCTCCTTGGGTCGGTCCGGGGCCTGCTCGGCGGTCTTGACGTCCTGCATCCAGGATTCCTGGCGCGGCGTCGGGCTGGCGTCCCAATAGCGATTGAGTACGCTGCCATCGACGAGCTTGACCGCATGTTTGGCTGCCTCACCAGGCTTGAGGGTGCTGGCGCCGTCCATCCAGTAGGCGTATTCCTTCTGCAACTGTGGCAAGTAGCGCCCGTAGGCCTGGTCACCTTCAATATGTGCCTGCAACTCGACCATGTAGGCAAAGAACGGTGGCTGTGACCGGCTCAAGTAATAAGTACGGTTGCCATTGGGGATGTGCCCGTAGGTATCGATCAGGTAGGCAAAGTTGTCGGTCATCTGGCGGACCTGGGCTTTGTCGCCGCTGCGCTCAAGACCCAGCATGGTGAAGTAGGAATCCCAGTAATACATCTCACGAAAGCGCCCGCCCGGCACCACATAGGGCTGCGGCAAGGGCAGCAGGCTGCTGTACTGCGGCACTTGGCGATAGGTGCGGCTCAATACCGGCCAGAGTTTGTCGATGTGTTCTTCAATCGGCTCCCCGGGCTTCGGCGCCGGGCTCTCGGCCTCGCCGGATTCAATGAAGTTGTCCTTCACAAAGGCCTTGAGGTCGAAGCCGACGTCGTCGTGGCGGGCCAGGTAGTCGGCGCGGATCTGCGCCGGGTCGCGGTTGGGCAGCGCGTCGACGAAATGCTTCTGGTCAGTGAAGACCTGCTGGCGCTGCACCGCCTCAAACAGCTCCGGATACAGCTGATCAGGGGGCTGAGGCGTACGGGCTTGAGCGTCCTGGTAGCTCCAGGTTGCAGGCGGTTGGCTTGAACAGGCCGCGCAGAAAACGGCGGCGAAAGAAAGACTGGTGAGATAGATCGGTCGCATCAGCGGCTCCATGTTGTCGTTCCTGACAGACAGGTGACAGGAGGCGATGGAGCTGGGTTCATTAAATGCGCCGGATTCGACGTGGCAAGGTGCTGGTGGCCCGGGACTGACACCTATCAAAAACAATAGCATCGATACCGTTTTTAATATTCCCCCTGAAATTTTATATACGGCCTCCTTGTACTTACTTGAGTTGGCGCATCAACAGGACTCAACCCGTCCTGCATTTCAAAAGACTTTGCGCCAATCATCTGCTGAAGCTGCATAGGCGCCTGGGCATCGTTCACGTACAGATATTGTTTAATCGAAGCCGTGGTACTCGCACCCGCTAGCCCCACGCGTATGTCAAGCAATCGCTCTTTATGAACATGAGAATCCTCACTCAATACAATTGAGGGAACATCATGAATCTCGAAGGCTAGTATTCCACCGTTTCCTGAAAGATAAGAGCGAACCGAATGGGCCTTCTCCTCGTTGCTAAATAACTCACCCCCCAGGGCATCGAGTTTGACCTTCTCCCCAGCAAGATCCTGTAGAACTACCGTCCCACGGGCCAGGCCAGGATTACCGGCAGACGTATTGAATGCCTCCAGATAGCGCCTCGGCCATATTTCCATCGTCCTACTTGACGGATTATGCTTGACCATATCAGCTTCAAACTCCCAGCGCTGCCCCTTGCTAAAATCGTTCATTTTTATTTTCTCATACCATATTAACGACGGCACTTCCTCAAACCTGCCCAGCCAACGATCCATCAGGCTAGGGTTGTATGAAACCACAAGATTGGCAATAACGTTATGCCCAATCATTTTCTTAGACTTTAATTCCGAATGAGTTAATTGCAATCGCTCAAGACGCCATTTCCCGAGCTGCTCCGGCTTAGCCAGCACCGAGTCCTCACCATTTAGTCCTCTTTCGTCTTGGAATAGGACAGGTCGATTCCCAACCATTGCAAAGAGGTTAAGACCATCCGTTGTTCCCGAAGGGTCAGGATTGATCCACCGACACAACCAGGTTGCGTAATACCTGAACCCATAATAATAAAGCCCCGTTGCATCCCGCTCCTTGCCCGAATAACGCACAGTCTTGTAACCCGCCTCCACCTCACTCCGTCCGGCAAACCAGGCGGTACTGCCATAGGGGTGATAAGCCTCCTGGCTGATCATCTGCGCCTCGTCATCCAGTTCCAGGCTGCTCGACCCAAGATGGTCAGTCAGGTTGTAGCGATACTGATCGTTGGCGATTCCAGAGGGCGGGGTCGCTTCCCAGTGCAATACCTGCATCGCGCTACGGCCGGCTTGTACGCTGATCACTTGAAGTACTTCGCCCGTTATTGAGCGGATCCGGATTTCCAAGCCCGGCAAGTAGCGAACTTCGGATATCAGCGAACGGGCGTTGATTTGATTCGTACGCACCTTGCGCCGCCGCATGCCATCACTACCATATCGATACAGCTCGCTATCGTCCGCCCTGTCTTCCCGCTCAATCGGCCGAACTTCACTCAGCTGATTACGCAAATCCCAGCCCATCGCCTGGCCCGGTTGCAGTTCCAGCAAGTTCCCATTGCCATCGAACGCAGCGACAATCTCCTCTTCGGTGGGTGGCCGGTCATTTTGCTCGGGCAGGCAGCGGTTGCTGTAGCGTGCCGCCGTCAGTTTGCGGCTGTGGTTTTGCGGGCCGACATGGATCAGTTCCAGCAAGTTACCGCCGGCATCGTAATGGTAAGTCTGACGGTAGTTGGCGATAGCACCCGGGTCGTCGAAACGATTGAACCCTGGCCCACGACTGGCGGCCCCCGCCTCCCAACCGGTCGCTTCGAGCAACTGATAAAGGGTGTCGTAGCGATAGCGCTTGACCGGCTCTACCCGCTGGTTGGCGAAGAACCGAATCGGTAACGCCGCATCTTCGATGCTCAACACGTTACCCACCGGGTCGTAGTCATAGCGCAGGTCTTGCAGGATTTCGCTGCCATGCAGAGCTTGGAGCCGGGTCAAGCGCCCATCCTCAGGGCGATAGGTCAGCGTGCTGACCACGCCGTTGCCAGCGGTTTCCTGCTCCACCTGGCCGTAGGCGCCGTAGGCAATGTCGCTGGCCAATGTGCGTGGAGAGGTCTGGTCGCTGAGTTGCAGATGGGTGGCGAACAACACGCCATCAACCGTGTAATCGAACGACTGTCGATTGCCCTTGGCGTCCGTCTGCTCCGATATGTCACCCAGCGGATTGAAACGCGAAGCGCTGCTGGCGGCTTGCGCGAGCGGCTCCAGCAAGGCATCTCTTTCCGGTCGCGCCGAGGGCCAGTCTGGCAGGTCCAGGGAAAGCAGGAAACGCTGGGTCTGCTCAAGCACCCCACCGGCCAGCGCATAGTCGTCCAACGTCTGGGTGCCGACAGGGTCATCGTGGCGAATCAACTGCCCACATTGGTTATGCACAGCGAAATCAGCGCCTCTGTCAGCGTATTCATAGCGCTCGCTGCAACGCGGCGCCTCGCCTTCGCCCTGTTCGATGATCGCCAAGGGACGTAGCAGCTCGTCGTACTGGATCCGTCGCTCCGTGCCTCGACTGTCCCAGCTCTGGAGCAACTGGTCGCCATCACCGAACAGGCTGATGCGCCCGCCGGCATCGACACTGATCGATGCCAGGACTTTGCCTGACAAGGAGTACCGATTCTTCAGGTTGGCCGGTGTCGCGGTGTCTTCTGCACGCAAAGCCCAGAGCCGCGGATCCCACTGTTCGACCAGCCGTCCCAGCGCATCGCAGGCATTGCGGTTGATCCGCTCTTCGGGCTCCACCGTCTCGACGGAGCGACAATAAGCCACCGATCGCACGGTGAGGCCCCGGGGGTCGAGTACCGTAAGGGTAGGTGTACTGACGTCAATAGTGCCGGGCGCCACTGGCATTGCCTACGTTCCTTCAGGTTGAGATTGGCAACAGCAAGTCAAAGGAGACCTTGGAGCTGGAGCCAACCTCCCCCCAGCCTTCTTTACCGATACTCTGGATCGCACCGCCGCCCTTGGGCAATGAGTGGGTGTGATGCTGAACGCCTCCTGTTGGTCCATCGCGCGGCTCCCGGCGGGTTTGCTTCGGCCAATGTGCAAGCAATCCGGCCGCGCCGCTACTGTCAGAGCTCACAGTTTTTAAGCGCTTAATGAAATAGCACAATGACCGGGGCGGCATAACCAGGTCAGGTCACCGGCCTCAACCTCCGTTGAAGGTCAGGTAGGGGATGATTTTCATGGCAGGATTTCCTGTTGTAGGTGTTCACGATTGCCCGGGCATCTTTGACCGCAGGCGTTCTTCCTGCTCACGCAACTCGGGGGTGAAGGTGTCGCCAAAATCTTCGACTTCGAAAATCTGGCGGATTTCGATTTCGCTATCGCTGACCATCGGGTTCGGGCAGCGTTTGACCCAATCGATCGCTTCCTGCAACGACTGGACCTGAAAGATCCAGAAGCCGGCGATCAATTCCCCGGTCTGGGCAAAAGGCCCAGGGACGACGTTCCGGTCCGTGCCGGAAAACTGCACGCGCACGCCCTTGGCGCTGGGATGCAGCCCTTCTCCGGCAAGCATCACCCCGGCCTTGACCAGTGTTTCGTTGTAGGCGCCCATGGCGGTCAGCAGTTCTTCGCTGGGCAGTTCTCCGGCTTCCGATTCGGGGCTGGCTTTGACGATTACCATAAAGCGCATGGTCTTATCTCCTGAAGGTCGATAAGCCGTCCTGGTGGCGGCTCTATGGATAGTCGAACGGCCGAGGGTGAGATCGACAGGCTGGAATAATATTTTTCAGCCTGTCGGGGCGAGTACGTGTCCGGGAACGAGTCCGCACGGAGGGTGATTCAAGTCACTTCATAGCGCTTCGCAGCCGCCGCGACGGGCTGCGGAGCGCGGCTCGGGATGCAGGTCTCCGGTAGCACCAGCAACAGGCCGAGCGCCAGCGCAGCGATTGCAGCCAGCGTCAGGAACGCAACACTGTAGCCAGCCGCCTGCACCACGAAGCCCGCCAGGCTGTTGCTCAACGCGGCGCCGAGCCCGAATACGGTCGACAGCACGCCAAGACTGACATTGAAGCGTCCGGTGCCTTGGGTCAGGTCCTTGACCACCAGCGGGAACAGCGCACCAAACAGCCCGGCGCCAATGCCATCAAGCAGTTGTACCGCCACCAGCCAGTAAGGATCGTCCGACAGCACATACAGCACGCCGCGGATCGGCAGGATCAGGAAGCCCGCCAGGAGCAGCGGCTTGCGCCCCCAGACGTCGGCCTTGACCCCGACCAACCAGGCCATGGGCACCATGACCAGCTGCGCCGCAACGATACAGGCCGAAGTCAGCGGCGTAGCCAGATGCGCATTCGCCTGGGCAAGCTTCTGGCTCACCAGAGGAAGCATGGCGGCATTGGCCAGGTGAAACAGTGCGCAGCAGATGGCGAACAACAGCAGCGTGCGGTTATCCAGCAGTATCCGCAACGCCGAGGGCATCTCGCCCGGGACCGGTTGATCCGCCTCCAGGCCACGGGCCACGTCGTGGTCGATGGCGTCGGCGGACACACAACCGACTGCCACGATACTGGCCAGCGCCATGGCCGCCATCAGGTAGAACACGGCGATGGGCCCGAACAACCAGGCGAATCCACCGGCCAGCAGTGCCGCGCACGCATTGCCGGCATGGTTGAAGGTCTCGTTTCGCCCCGTGCGCCGGGTGAAGGCCCTGGCCCCGGTGATGCCCAGGGAAATCGCTGCAATAGCCGGGGCGAATACCGAAGCGGCCACGGCGCTGAGCGCCTGGGTCAGCGCCACCAGGCTAAACGAAGAGGTGAACGGCAACACCATGCAACCCAGCGTCACCAGTAACGCCGCAGCGGCCAGGACGGCGCGCTTGCTGCGGACCCGATCGATCAGTGCACCAGCCGGCCCCTGGGTCACCAGCCCGGCGATGGCCGACACGGTCATGACCACGCCAATGCTCGCCGGATCCCAGTGATGGACCGCCAGCAGATAGATCGCCAGGTAGGGACCCAGCCCATCGCGCACGTCGGCGAGAAAAAAATTCAAACCGTCCAGGGAAAGGTTGTTACGGCGGTCGCGGTTAAGATCCATATCGGCCTCCATAAGGGCGTTCACGACTTACGCTTGAAAGCTGCCCGGCGGGCGGTACGCTCGTCCAGGAAACGCTGGCTGATCGTCGCTTCCAGGTCCTTGCGCTGCACAGGCACGCCGCAATGCGGGCAGATGCTCGCCAACCCGACGTCATGACCGCAGGCCCGATGGACAAAGTGCATCGCCAGCCCCTCGTCCTCGTCCTTGCACCAACCCTCGCCCCAGGCGCGCAATGCGTAGAGCACCGGGTAGAAGGCCCAGCCCTTTTCCGTCAGCTGATACTCGTAGCGCATCGGTTTTTCGTTATAGGGCCGACGCTCGACCATGCCGTCGGCTTCCAACGCTTTCAGGCGTGAGGCCAGCATCTGGGGCGTGGCACCGGTCTGGATCTGGATCTCTTCGAAACGCGTCGAGCCCATGTACAGCTCGCGCAGCACCAGGATCGTCCATTTGTCGCCGACTATGTCCACCGAGCGTGCAACCGGGCACACCGTCTCGTTCGTCTCATTGTGCATCGGGCTCACCGGGTTCTGGTCAAGATCACTATTGTTTTCATAGTCGACACCGCCGGGCTCCTCCAGGCCTTGCAACCGCAATGAAGGAGTCAGGGCCATGACCGTAGCGTCGGGGTTCCCTGCACGCCTGGTCACAGCAATCGCGCTCGCGGCCACGGCGACCAATGCCTGCTCGCCCCGCGATTCGAGTGCGTTGATTGTTTCGCAACATTGAATACACATGGCAACCCAACGGCATTTATCTCACGAGGCTGAACAAGAAGAATGCGTTCCCAGGGCACGTCGCCCCTTTCCAACCCATCACCTTCTTCCAAGGAACCATCCCATGCCGTTTGCCAATTTCAAATTCCCCGAAGGAATCCTCGATCACGCGCGCAAAGAGGAGATCATCCATCGCACCACGCAAATGTTCGTCGAATACTTCGGCGAGCAGGTCCGTCCGTTCAGCATGGTGCTGGTCGAAGAGGTTGCCGACGGCGGCTGGGGGCGCGCCGATGAAACGCTGACGTTGGAGAAGATGGGCATCGCCAGGGACCGCAAGTGATCACCCGACATGCGTCGGCAATGCGCACGCGCATTGTCGCCATGGGTGAGCGGGCGACCCTGGCAGAGCCTTACCTGTACGCCCTGCTGCGGATCGTTTTCGCGGTCGTTCTGCTGACCCACGGCGTGCCAAAGGCGCTGGGCACATCCCACGGGTCGATGGCTGACCCGATGGCCGGATCGATTCACCTGATCGACAACGTGCTAGGGCTGCCCTTTGCACCTCAACTGGCCTTTTTGGTCATGCTCCTGGAAACCGGCGGTGCACTCCTGCTCGCCATTGGCCTGGGCACTCGATGGGTGGCGCTGCTGATCGTCATGCAAATGGCTGCGATCAGTTATGCCTTGGGACCGAACTGGCCGTGGATCGACCGAGGCATTGAGTTTGCGGTGCTGATGGGGTTTCTGGCGCTCTATATAGTCGCCCGCGGAGGCGGAGCCTTTTCATTGGACTCGCGTTTGGGGGCACGCCTGAGGTGACGGCCCCTCTGCTCGCCATCACCCGCTCCCGAGCATCTGCCACAACGAAGCCCCCACCCCGGTGATGCTCTCCCCGGCGATCAATCCTGCGGCAGCGGTAATGGCGAAACGTTCGGTCAGGCTCGGCCAGCGACAACTGACCAACCAGGTGAGCACTGCGCCCAGGGCCATCATCAGCGATACCGAAGCTGGCAGGACAAACGCCAGCCCCAACGCCGCCGTGCTGGGCAGGTAGCGCGTGCGGTGGGCAGGCAAGAGGCTGTCGAGAATGCCCAACAGCAGACCCGCCAGGCCACCGATGAAAATCGCCCAGCGGATACTCACCGACAGCGAGTCCAGACCGTGGGTCAAGGTCTGTGCGACGGCTTTCCAAGTGGCAACGGCCGGAGCCGGCCACTCTTCGGTGAGCAGCATGGCTTGCGGGTCCGGGATCAGGGCCAGGTAGGCGAACACGCCGACGATGCTGCCGATGAAAATCCCCAGGGTCTGGGCGATCAATTGTTTGCGCGGCGTGGCGCCAATCGCCTTGCCCACCTTGAAGTCGTTCATCAGGTCGGTGCATTGCCCGGCCGAACCGCCGGCGGTGTTGGCGCTCATCAGGTTGATCGGCACCTGCCCCGGCGCGACGATGCCAAAGCTCAACTGCGACAGCTGGCCGATGGCACCGATGGGCGGGATCCCGGTGGCACCGACCACCCGAGCCGCCACGGCAGCCAGGCAGATCGCCAATGGAATCGTCAATAACGCCATCCACGGGTTGATGCCGAACAACGATGCTTGCAGGCTCACCACCAAGAGGATCGCCAGCAGGAATCCGGCGGCTGGCCCGATTTTGGGCACCACCCAGATCGCCCCACTGCCAGCCCGGGTAGACCGGTGCAAAGCCCACAAACGGATCGCCAGCGAGGCCAACGTCGAGCAGACCATCAGGCTTACCCCGGGCCACAACAGCCACTCCACCAAGGCGGCGAATTGCGGGCCGCTGCTGCCTTCGGGCAACTGCACCAGGCCCTGCGCCAACAGCCACGGCGCCAGCCCGCCCCACGCCAGCACGGCGCCAAGCAGCAGAGTCAAGCCAACGCGAATGCCGATGATCCCGCCGAATCCCACCAGCAGCAGCGAAGGATCCGCCGTGAACGTCAGGCGCTCCAGCTGGGCGGTGGGCGACCAGCGCGGCAAGGCCCAGAGAAAACTGTCGACCCACTTGACCAGCGCCGACAGCAACGTCGCACTGAGCAGCACTTTCAGGCGCGTCGCCGCTTCGTGGCCGTGGTTATAGATATGCAGCAGCGTCTCCAGGGTCGCCATGCCCTCGGGAAATTTCAGCGCCTTGTCATTGAGCAACGACGGACGCAAGTACCAGGCGATCCAGATCCCGAGGAAACTCACCGAAAACACCCAAGCGACCATCGGCAGCGCATCCAACTGTTGACCGGTCAGCAAGGTGTAGGCCGGGATGGGTGCCACCAGGCCACCGGAAATGATCGAAGCGGCGGCGGATGCGACGGTCTGGTTGATGTTGCTTTCGTGCAGGGTCCAAGGCAGTCCACCGGCCGAGCGCCTGGCGAGGCCTTGCCAGAGGCCATAGCCGATCAACAAGGCGATGATCGACATGTTGAACGACCAGCCGATCTTCAATCCGGCGTAGACATTGGAGGGTGTCAGCAGAATGCCGAGCATGATCCCGGTACACACCGCACGCAGGCTGAGTTCGCGTTCGACGGGCCCGTGCGGCGGAATCGGTGACGAAGTTGGAGGCATGCGAATTCCTTATCGACAGTGACAGCGCGTTCACTTGAGGCGGCAACTTAACAAGTGAGTGCTGTATTGGCGCAAGGTTCATACAACGGCATCAGCCTCAGAAATCGACCGTGGCCGAGAGCTGCAACGTGCGCGGATAGCCTGGCGAGAAGGCGCCGTACGAAGCCACACCCGACCAGTATTCGCGGTCGAACACGTTCTGCACGGTGGCGCGGAACGTGGTAGGCCGACCTTCGATCTTCGTGGCATAACGGGCGCCCGCGTCGAAGCGGGTCCAGGAATCCAGTTCCTGGGTGTTGGCCTGGTTCACGTACTGCTTGTCGGTGTAGATCGCGCCGCTGGTGAGGGTGAAGCCTTCCAGCCACGGCGTATCCCATTCGGCCCAGACGTTGGCTTGTACGTCCGGCACACCCACGGGTTTGTTGCCACGGTTGGCGGCGGTGGCCGAATCGGTCAGCTCGCCATCGAGCAGCGTCACGCCACCCATCAGGCGGGTGCCGGGCGCCACTTCGCCGAACATGCTCAGCTCCACGCCACGGTTGCGTTGTTCGGCCTGCACCGAGAAAACGTTGCCGGCACCCACTTCACCACTGGGCTTCTCGATCTGGAACAACGCCAGGGTGGTCATGAACGTACCGTGCTCATACTTGACGCCGATTTCGTGCTGCTTGGACTCATAAGGAGCGAAGGTCTCGCCGGCGTTGGCCGCGGTGCCCGGCGCGATGTCACCCTTGCTCAAGCCTTCGACGTAGTTGTAATACAGCGACACGTCCTCCCAAGGCTTGACCACCACGCCGACCAGCGGCGTGGTCGCGCTGTCGTCATAACGGGAACTGACCGAACCGTTCGCACCATAGTTACGCGACTCGATATCCTGGCGTCGCAACCCCAGGGTCAACTGGAAACGGTCGTCGAGCATCGACAAGGTGTCGGTCAAGGCAAAACCGCTCAGCTCCGACTCGGAAACCCGTAGCACCTTCGGCGAGCTGATGTATTGCTTGGGCACGTCCACCGGGTGATAGATGTTCGAGCGCACTTCGGTACCGTTGGTGATGCCTCGGGACAATTCGTCCTGGTAACGCGTCGCCATCAAGGTGGTGGTGTGGGTCACCGGGCCGGTGTCGAACACCCCGCGGATCCCCACATCGGCCGTCGAGCGGTCCACGTTGAATTTGTAATGACCCGGCACGTTGGCGGTGTCACCGGCATTGTTGATGATTCTCGGGACCTGGTCGGACATCCGGTCAACGTCGGACCGACCGCCGCCCGCGTGGGCAAAAACCGTGACCGAGTCATTCAGGTCGTATTCGCCGCCCAGCAATGCCGATTGCTCCCGGGTGTCCGACCAACCCCAGTCCTGCGACACATTGGTGCGACCGTTAGGCGCTGACGGAACATCCACGCCGGGGGCAACGGTGAAGGGCCGCGAGGCGCCTTCGAAGCTTTCTTTCTGGCTGATGAAGTCCAGGTTCAAGCGCAACCGCTCGCCTTTATAGTCGAGGGCGATGGCGCCGATGTTGAGTTCGCGTTCCTGATTATCGACGGCGGTATCGCCACCTTGCAGGGTGCCGTTGAAGCGCACGCCGAACTGGTTTTCCGAACCGAACCGGCGGCTGACATCCAGATGACTACCCAGTTCGGAGTCGGATGCGTAGCTGGCGGTCACGCGGGTCAGGTCTTCGTCCAGCGCACGCTTGGGCACGATGTTGATCACCCCGCCTACCCCGCTGTTGGGCGAAATACCGTACATCAGGGCACCCGGGCCCTTGAGCACTTCGACCCGTTCGGCGTAGTCGGTGAATACCCGGTAGTTGGGTGCCACACCGTACACACCGTCATAGGCCAGCTCACCGAGGTTGCCCTCGCCGATCGGGAAACCACGGATGAAGAAGGAATCGACGATGCCCCCTGTCTGGCCGGTGGAGCGCACCGAGGGGTCACGTTGCAGCGCGTCGGCCACGGTCACGGTCTGCAGATCGGCCATGGTCTTGGCGGTGTAGCTGGTCACGCTGAAGGGCGTGTCCATCACATCCTTGTTGCCCATCATCCCCAGGCGAGCACCCCGTGCGACCTGCCCACCGGCAAGGACCGCAGGCAAGTCACTCGGGCCGCTGGAGGTCCCGGTGATGTTGGTCTCGTCAAGGGTCAACCCCTGCGCTTTCCCGTCCGTCGAAACGTTCGAGTTTTTATCGGCAACCGGTTCCTGAACCGGGGTTGCCGCCCAGGCGGTGGCGCTTCCTGCGGCCAGAACGAAACTCAGCGTGGCGGTACGAATCGCGAGTGATAACGCGCACTCACCGCAGGGTCGACTTGCAACAGACATGACGGAGGGATCCTTTTCAGCAAGAGAAAATGGTAATCACTCCTATTGCCAGTCGACCTGCGAAAAGGTATCACCCCCACGAAATATTTTTTTGCGCTGCGCTACCGTTTTTTTTTGCTCTGCGCTACCCCATCGCCAAGTCATGCATACGCGCCAGCCGCTGCGCGTGTATCGTTTACGGTCCGCCCGCGACCACCCTTCAACCACCGAGGCTGAGTAATGCCCTACGCAGGTACAATCCAGGGTTCGACTGTAAGAGTCCTGATTTATCTTCTGTTCGCGATTCAGCTCATCTCCATGGGCGCGATGGAAATGAGCGGGCCTTTCTGGCCCATCCACCTGCGTGGGCTGACGTCCTCAGAATCGGTTTTCAGCTTCGCCAGCGTCGCCGTGTATGTCGGGCCGATGCTGGGCATCATGCTGACCAGCGCCTTCTGGGGCCGTGTCGGTGACCGCTACGGCCACAAGCTGATGATGATCCGCGCCCTTGCAGGCTTGTCGCTGACCCAGCTCGGGCTGGCGCTCTCCAGCGATATCTGGGTCATCCTGATCCTGCGATTCCTGCAAGGCGCCTTCGCCGGGTACATCGCTCCGGCGCAGGCCTACGGGGTCAGTATTGAAGTCCCTTCACGGCGGGCGCGGTTGTTCGCGATCCTGCAAATTTCCACCAATGTCGGCTCGCTGCTCGGCGCGGTGCTCGGCGGGTTGATCCTCGACTACGCGACCTTTTTCTGGATCAACATCATCGCCTCTGCACTGTGTGCGATTTGCACCGTGGTGGCCGCTGTCACACTGCCGCGGGTGCCGCCAGCGAAGAAGCCCCCGACCGTCAATGCTCGTACGTCGACGGGCCAGGCTGCGAGTGTCTGGCAAACATCACCGCTGCTGTCGTTGCTGTGCGTCATGGGTATCCTGCTGCTGGCGCGGATGCTGCCGCAGACCTCATTTTCGTTATATGTGAGTTCGGTGTTTGACGTCAGCAACTCGGTCGTCGGCCTGTGCTACGGCTTGCTGGCGCTGGGCTTCATTTTGTCCGCCACGGCCTGGTCTCGTTACTTCGAGCACCAGGACCTGCAAGACACACTGCAGCGCATGACCTACGTCGTGCTGGGCTGCATCGCCCTGACCGCCATCGCGGGGTTGACGCGCAACGCCATCGTATTCGTAATCGTCTACTTCGCCTGGGGGGTGTTGCTGGGCGCAACTACGCCAGTGCTGATGGCCCTGATTTCGAAAGCCGCCGACAGCTCGCGCCAGGGTCATGTGTTGGGTATCGCCCAGGGCACCGCACAGTTCGCCTCCATCGCAGGCATTTCAGTCGGTGGGTTGCTCAGCCAGGCCTACGGCTTGCAATACACCTACCTGTTCGTCTGCCTGGCCTATGGGCTGGCGCTGCTTGCGGTGGTCGCCTTGCGCTGCCGGTCGACAAATCTGCGGCCACACCGAGCTCCACCCGAGGCTGATCAAGGCTGAACGAGTTGGCGAATCGCGCTTGCGTCGCGAGAGAGTTGTCAATTAGCATTGGGAATACTTCTCAATTGCAAAAAACTGCAGCCATGAGCGAAACCCTGCCCGCGAACAAAGACCATCATCTGCGCGTGATCGAGGCGCTGTACGCCGGCCATCATGGCTGGCTGTACGCCACGCTGAAGAAAAAACTGGGTAACGCCATGGATGCGGCGGATCTGGCGCAGGACACCTTCACCCGTATCCTGGCGTCCCAGGTCACGGCCATCGAGCAGCCACGGGCCTACCTGAGTTGCGTCGCCAAAGGCATCCTCATCAACTGGTACCAGCGCAAGGCACTGGAGCGCGCCTACCTCGACGCCCTGGCACATGTGCCGGCCCAGGAAGTGCCCTCGCCCGAAACGCGCTTCATGGTCCTGGAAACCCTGCACGAAATCGACGCGATGCTCGATGCCCTGCCACCGCTGGTCAAGCGTGCTTTCCTGCTGTCGCAGATCGGTGGTCTGAAGTACAACGATATCGCCGAACAGCTGGACGTCTCGCTGATCACGGTCAAGCGCTACATGAAGCAGGCGTTCGTGCAATGCCTGTTGCTGGTGGAATGAATGCTGACTCGCCGTCAGGAGCCGCCGCTCGACCCCGAGGTCCTCGAAGAGGCCGCCGAGTGGTTGATGCGTTTGAGTGAGGGCGATCTGAGCAGCACCGAACAGGCCGAGTGGGAGTGCTGGAAAGTCAGCAGCCCCGAACGGGGCCGGGCCTGGTCTCGTGCGCAGCTGCTGCAAAGCAAACTCGGCGGCCTGCCGCCGTCGCTGGCGATGTCGACGCTGGACCGCCCAAGCAACCCCGAACGTCGCATCGCCCTCGGCAAACTGGCGATGCTGCTGGCAGTGGCTCCCGCTGGCTGGGGCAGCTGGAAACTGGTCCAGTCGCAACAATGGTCGGCCGACTACCGCACCGCGGTCGGCCGGCGCCGCGAGTTGACCCTGGCCGACGGATCGCGCCTGACCCTCAATACCGCCACGGCGGTCGACGTACTGTTCGATGCCAACCAACGACTGATCAAACTGCGCGAAGGGGAAATACTGGTGCAGACCGCGCCGGATGTCTCGTCCCAAGCCCGCCCTTTCCTGGTCAGCAGCCAGGACGGCCTCATGCAGGCCATGGGCACCCGCTTTACCGTTCGCCGGACGCAAGCGCGCACCCAACTGGCAGTCCTCGACGGCGCGGTGCGGGTGGCACTGGCTGACAATCGCCAGAGCGCGCCAATCATCGTCAACGCCGGGCAGCGCACCGACTTTTCCGCCCAAGCCTTCGGCCAGTTGAACCCTACTGACCCTAACGTCGGCGCCTGGACCCAAGGCATGCTGATGGCCGACAAGATGCGCCTGGCGGACTTCGTCGCCGAGCTGGCGCGCTATCGCCCAGGCTTCGTGCGTTGCGACCCGGCCATTGCCGAACTGCGCATTTCCGGCGCGTTCCCCATCAGCGACACCCAGCGCAGCCTCAACATGCTGGTGCAAACCTATCCGGTGCTCGTCAGTGGCCGCTTGAACGGATATTGGGTGACGCTCTCTCCCGCCTGACCTGCGGAAAAATAAATGCCTGGGCAGGTGATACTTTTTCCGGTTTCAGCTGGCTAGGAAAGGAATAACCCTTTCATCTTGCCCATAGGGTCACCCATCCATGCTTGTTGCACGGCCCCTGCGTCCGGATCGTCCGCCCAAGCCCGTCATCCGCAGTGTGCTGTTCAGCCTGGCTCTGGGCATGGCCAGCGGGTCGTTCGCCCGGGCCGCCGAACCGTTGAAGCTGGAGGCCGTCGCTGTGCGCACCTACGACATCGCCCCGGGACCGCTGGGCGCCGCCCTGTCGAGCTTTGCCGTGGATGCCGGGATTGCCCTGTCGTTCCAGCCTTCGATCACCGAAGGCCTGCTGAGCCCGGGGCTGTCAGGCACTTACCCGGCCCAGGAAGCCGTCGCCCGACTGCTGGGCGACAGCGGCGTACAAATGGTTGCCCGGGATGACGGCAGCTACACCCTGGTGCTGCGCCAGCTGTCCCTGCCACAGATCACCGTCGCTACCCCCGGCCTGCGGCCAAGCGATCTTCCTCCCACTTACCTCGGCGATCAGGTCGCCCGCGGCGCACGCCTTGGCCTGCTGGGCAACACCGACGTGATGGACGCGCCGTTGAGTATCAATAGCTACACCTCGACGTTGATTAAGGATCAGCAGGCGGTCACCGTTGGCGACGTGCTGGAACGTGACCCTTCAGTGCGTTCCACGGGCCAGACCGGGGGAATTGTCGACTCGTTCTTCATCCGCGGTTTTCCAGTGGGCGAAGGCAACCTCGGTGAACTGACTTTCGACGGGGTGTACGGCGTGGCCTCCAATTACCGAGTGTTCACCGACTACGCCGAGCGGGTCGAACTGGTCAAGGGCCCGGGCGCGCTGCTCTATGGCGTGTCACCCAACAGTGGGGTCGGAGGGGTGATCAACCTGGTCCCCAAGCGGCCCCTCGACGAAGACCTGACCCGATTCAGCACCCGCTATGCCATGAACTCACAATTGGGTGGACATCTCGACCTCAGCCGACGCTTTGGCGAAGAACGTCAGTTCGGTCTGCGGCTCAACACCAGCACCCAACAAGGTGACACCGCGATCGACAAGCAGACCCGTGACGTCGGCATCGGCGCGATTTCTCTCGACTATCAAGGGGAGCGCCTGCGCGCCACCCTGGACCTGATCAACCAGAAGGAAAAGTTCGACGCGGCGTCCCGGCCGTTCCTGATCGAACCCGGTATTCAGATCCCCTCCGCCGCCAACGGGCGCACCAGCGTCAGCCAGGACTGGGGCCGGTCGGAAACCCAGGACAAATCGGCGCTGCTCGGTGGCGAGTACGACCTCAGTGACACCCTGACGGTCTTCGCCCATGCCGGCGGCGGTCAATCCAATGTCGAACGGCTCTCCGACCAGACCCCGACCATCATCAACGAGGCCGGCGACACATCGTCGACGCCCGGTTACTACAAGTTCAAGGTCCAGCGCTACACCGTCGACGCCGGGGCGCGCCTGGCTTTCGACACCGGACTGGTGAGCCACAGCGGCGTCCTGCAAATCACCCGCTATCGCGATGAGCTGTCCCGGGGAATCATTTCCGGGCCTGGCATCCTGTCGAATATCTACCATCCGATCGATCGTCCGCGGCCAACCATCGGCGAGCCGGATACACCGAAGGTCTCCGAGAGCGAGCTGTCGGGCGTGGCGCTCGCCGATACGCTGTCAGTGCTCGACGAACGCTTGAAAGTCACTGTCGGGCTACGCAGGCAAGACATCAAATCGGATAACTACGACGCGGCCGGCGCGGTCACCACGGCCTATGACAAAAGCGCGACCACGCCACTGTTCGGTGTCGTCACCAGGCCCTGGGAACATGTCTCGCTCTACTACAACTACGTCGAAGGCCTGGGCAAGGGCGACATCGCGCCGTCCGCCGCTTCGAATGCCGGCGAGATCTTTTCCCCCTACCGCTCGCGGCAGCAGGAAGTCGGGATCAAGCTCGACTACGGCAGTTTCATGTCCACCCTCGCGCTGTTCCAGATCAAGAAGCCCAGCGGCGAGCTGGCTTCCGGAGTGTTCTCGGTACAAGGCCAGCAGCGTAACCGCGGCGTGGAATGGACGATGTCGGGGGAGCTCGCCCCAGGCACCCGCCTGCTCGGTGGCATCACCTTGCTGGATGGCGAACTGACCAGGTCCGGGGTCGCGGCCAACCGTGGCAACCGACCGGTGGGCGTACCGAAGGTCCAAGCCAACCTCTGGGCCGAGTGGGACGCACCCGGCGTCGATGGCCTGACGCTGACCAGTGGCGTGATCCACACCGCCAGCCAGTACGTCGATCAGGCCAACACTCAAGAGCTGGATGCCTGGACCCGCGTGGACGTCGGCGCGCGCTATGCCACCCGGATAGCAGAGCGGCCCACCACCTTTCGCGCCAGCGTCCAGAACGTGTTCGACCGCGAGTATTGGTCCGGTGTTGCCTCCTATGGCGCGTTCTCCCAAGGCTCGCCGCGTACGTTGTTGTTGTCTGCCACCGTTGATTTCTGAAACGTCCGGTCCGGGTCGGCGCCTGTCGCCAATGCCCGACCTGACCTTTGCAAAGGCCTGAACCATGGTTACCGTTTTTCGCCGTCGACACACCCTCACTGCACTGCTCTGCGCAGCACTGATGTCGCTTCTATGCCTGGCGCCACGCGGTGCGCTTGCCGCTGAAGCGGACCCGGCCCTGGGTACCGTGACCGACCTGCTCGGGCGCAAGGTCAAGGTCCACCTGCCCGTGCGCCGCGTCATCCTCGGTGAGGGCCGCCAGCTGTACCTGGTGGCGGCGCTGGACACGCAAAACCCCATCGAGCGCATCGTCGGCTGGCGCAAGGACTTGATCCAGTCCGATCCGGACACCTACGGCGCGTACCTGCGGGCCTTTCCCGCCGTCGCCAAAATCCCCACGTTCGGCGGCTTTGAAGACGGCACCTTCGACATCGAGCAGGCGATTTCCCAACGCCCCGACGTGATCGTCCTCAATATCG
The DNA here is from genome assembly GCF_022952855.1 of Pseudomonas sp. RGM2987. Classification (GTDB taxonomy): domain Bacteria; phylum Pseudomonadota; class Gammaproteobacteria; order Pseudomonadales; family Pseudomonadaceae; genus Aquipseudomonas. The sequence continues at coordinate 120,350 of NZ_JALJDX010000222.1, forward strand.
AAGCCCAGCACGCCACCGAGGATGCGCGCTACATCGAGAAGCTCGACGCCTTGGGAATCCCGGTGGTCTACGTCGACTTTCGCAACAACCCGATGCAAAACACCGAGCCGACCATGCGCCTGTTTGGCCAGTTGTTCGGCAAAGAGCAGCGTGCCGAGGACTTCATCGAGTTTCGCAAGCAGCAGATCCGCCGCGTCACCGACGTCATCGAGGCGCGCCACCCGGCCCGCCCGAATGTGTTCATCGAGCGCATTGGCGGCTACACCGACGATTGCTGCCTGAGCTTCGGTAACGAAAACTTTGGCCTGTTTGTCGAAATGGCCGGTGGCAACAACATCGCCAAAAACATCATTCCCACCACCTTCGGCCAACTGAACGCCGAGCAGGTGATCGTCGCCAACCCGGACCAGGTGGTCGTGACCAGCGCCAATTGGGAGGCCTTTGCCCCCGGCGGCCATTGGGTCGGCGTTGGCCCGGGTGCGGACATGGCCCAAGCGAGGAAAAAGCTCGCCTGGTACATCCACCGTCCCGCCTATGCAGGCATCAAGGCCCAGAATGACCAAGCCTTCCACGCTGTCTGGCACCAGTTCTACAACAGCCCCTATCAATTCGTGGCCATTCAGCAGTTGGCGAAATGGTTCCACCCGACGCTGTTCGCCGACCTGGACCCGGATGCCGCGTTCCGTGAGTTGCACGAACGATTCCTGCCGGTGCCCTATGAGCCGGGCTACTTCGTCAGCCTGGACAAGACGCAGGTGAAACAATGACTTCGTTGAACGAGGCACTGGTGGTGCAACGGGACGCCTACCGGCGACTGGTCTTGCGTAAGCGTCTGATCCTGGCGGCCCTGGTGCTGTTGCTGCTATGCAGCGTCCTGCTGGACCTGGCCCTCGGCCCGGCGAGCTACAGCCTCGATGAAGTCCTGGGCGCGCTGTTGTCCCCGCAGAGCGCTTCACCCCAGGTCCGGGTGGTGATGTGGGACATCCGCCTGCCGGTGGCATTGATGGCCGTTGCGGTGGGCGCGGCACTGTCCCTGGCTGGCGCGCAGATGCAGACAATCCTCAATAATCCGCTGGCCAGCCCTTTTACCCTGGGCATTTCCGCCGCCGCCGGTTTTGGCGCTGCCATGGGCCTGGCCTTCGGAGTCGCGCTGTTTCCCTTGGCGGCGCAGTACATGGTGCCGGTGAACGCGTTCATCATGGCGATGCTTTCGGCGCTGCTGATCCACTTCCTGAGCATGCGTCGCGGTGTCACCGCCGAGACCATCGTGTTGCTGGGCATCGCCCTGGTGTTCACCTTCAATGCACTGTTGGCACTGGTGCAGTTTTTCGCCACCGAACAAGCCGTCGCGGCCGTGGTGTTCTGGACGATGGGCAGCCTGACCAAGGCCACCTGGCCCAAGCTCGGGGTGATTTGCCTGGTGATCCTCATCACCCTGCCGATCTTCGCCAGGCGCGCCTGGGCCCTGACCGCCCTGCGCCTGGGCGATGACAAGGCCGCCAGTTTCGGCATCAACGTGCGCAGCCTGCGCTTTCAGACGCTGATCATGGTCAGCCTGCTCGCCTCCTTCCCGGTGGCCTTCGTCGGCACCATCGGCTTCATCGGGCTGGTGGGGCCGCACATCGCCCGGATGCTGATCGGCGAAGACCAACGGTTCTTCCTGCCGGCTTCCCTGCTGACCGGCGCGCTGATCCTGTCCGCCAGTTCGGTGGTCAGCAAAACCCTGATCCCGGGCGCGATTTTTCCCATCGGCGTGGTGACCTCGCTGATCGGCGTACCTTTTTTCATATCTCTGATTCTCGGCGGGAAGAAAAACTCATGGTGAAAATCCAGTTGGAGAATCTCGGTGCCGGCTACGGCCAGCGCACCGTCATCGAGGGCGTCACCACGACCACCTTCCTCGGCGGCCAGGTCGTCGCGGTCGTCGGCCCCAACGCCGCGGGTAAATCCACCTTGTTCAAACGCATGGCCGGGCTGATCGACGGCCCTGGGAAGGTGATCCTGCAAGACTCGCAAAAGGGCCCCGAGGGCATCAGCTACATGCCCCAGGGCCTGAATGCCAGTGCGCGGTTGACGGTCTACGAGTCGGTGCTGTTGGCACGCAAACAACTGACCCCGGGCTGGGTGGTCCACGACGAAGAGCTGCGGCTGGTGGATGAGATCCTCGAGGCGCTCGGCATGACCCCGCTGTCCTTCCGCAACCTCGGCGAGCTCAGCGGCGGCCAGCAGCAATTGGTGTCCATCGCCCAGACCCTGGTGCGCGAACCGGAAATCCTGCTGATGGACGAACCGACCAGCGCCCTGGACATGCATAGGCAGGTCCAGGTGCTGAACTTCATGCGGGCCCTGGCACGCAAACGCGAGGTCATCGTGTTCATTGCCATCCACGACCTGAACCAGGCTCTGCGCTTCGCCGACCAGGTGCTGGTCATCGCCGACGGCACCACCCAGGGCAGTGGCCCGAGCAGCGAAGTGATCAGCGAATCGATGCTGCGCAAGGTCTACAAGGTCGAGGCGCGGATCGAGCGATGCAGTCGCGGGCAGGCGCATATCCTGATTGACGATATTGTGTAACGGCTCAGGTGGCTAACGGCGCGATAAGGCGACACCTGCTCGACACCCAGAGAACCGCCAGATCATCTCACCCGCCGTCGCTCCATCGAGGGACGGTAGCCGAAGTACGCGCTGTAGCACTTGCTGAAATGGCTGGGTGAGACGAAGCCGCACGCCACCAGGACCTCGGTCTGGGACAGCTCGGTATGCTGCAGCAGACGCCGCGCCTCGGTGATCCGCAGCTCCAGGTAATAACGCTGGGGCGGCGTGCCCAATTGTTCCTTGAACAGCCGCTCCAACTGGCGCCGCGAGCGCCCGGCATAGAGCGCCAGTTCATCGATCTCCAACGGCTCTTCCAGGTTCGCTTCCATCAGCGCAATGACCTCGCGCAGCGGCGCGCTGACGCACACCATGGGCGAAACCTTTACGCGACGGTAGCGCGACTCCTCGAACGACAGGATGTCTTCGATGCCTTCCACCAGGGCTTTGCCATGCAGTCCCCCGATCCAACTCAGCGCCATCTGGAAAGCCCCCGCCGGACTCGACGCCGTGAGTCGATCGTTGTCGATCACCAGCGCCTCGCTGGTCACCTGTGTTGCTTTGGCGAGCTCCGCCAGGGCCGGTCGATGCTCGGGGTGAATGGCGCATCGGTAGCCGTCGAGCAACCCGGCGACGCCCAAAAACCATGAACCGTTCCACAAGCCCGCCAGGCTGATACCCCGCGCTGCGGCACCTCGCAGCCATGCAATCAGCTCCTCATCGGCGTTGAGTTCGGTGCGATAGCCGCCGCAAATCACCAACAGGTCCAGCCCCTTCAGCGCATCAGGGCCCAGCACCGCATCGGGACGGATCACCAACCCCAGGTCACTGACGATCTCTGCGCCGTCCAGGCCGAAGGTGGTGGTCGAAAACAGTCCGGGACGCAGCAGGTTCGCGGTGACAAGGGTATCCAGAACCTGCGTGAAGGCCGGCAACGAAAAATGCTCCAACAGCAAAAAGCCTGCGCGAGTCTGTCGCGCAGGTACCGCCTTGTCCGCTTGCAGGAAACGCAGGTTCTTACCCTGCATCACTGCGCTGAACTGACGTCTTGTGTTCACACCCTGCCCCGTCTCATGGCGAGCCCTGTTCAGACCAGCCTACGAGGCGAATGGCGCTGCAACGCGCCGCGCGACAGCCGATCGAGCAGCAACGCCACCGCGACAATCGCCAGGCCGGCGCGCAAGCCCAGCCCCATCTCCATTCGCGTGAGGCCCCGCGTCACTTCGGCGCCCAATCCACCCGCCCCCACCAGCCCCGCCAGTACCACCATTGCCAGCGAAAGCAGGATGCACTGGTTAAGGCCCACCAGAAGGGTCGGCGCAGCCGTTGGCAGTTCGATCTTGAACAGGATGTCTCGCGGCGATGCGCCTGAGGCCTGGCCGAGTTCCAGCAGGTCCTTGGGTAGTTGCTTGAACGCCAGGGTGGTCAACCTGAGCATCGGTGGGATGCCGTAGACAATCGTCGCGATGATCGCCGGCACGCGCCCCAGGCTGAACAACATGACCGCTGGAATCAGGTAGACCCAGGGCGGCACCGTTTGCATGATGTTCAGTACCGGCAGCAGCGCTGCATCGACACGCTTGACCCGCGCCGCCAGAACGCCTAATGGGAAAGCAATGGCGACCGAGATCAGCACTGCCACCGCCACCAGGGCGATGGTCTGCATCGAGGCACTCCAGAGCCCGGAAAACAAACAGAAGGCCAACATCACTGCGGCATAGGCCGCCACTTTTTTGTTGGCGAAAACCACCGCGGCGATCACCACCAGACCAATCAGGACGTAAGGGTGCGGAGCGAGCAACAGGCTTTCCACGGCGCCGAGGACGGTCTCGATGACCTTGCTGATGACCACGAACAGTCCGTGGAAATTGGCGTTGAGCCAGTCGACGGCGGGGGCCAGAAAAGCGCCAGGAGAAAAGTTCATGGTTGCTCCCCTTTGGTGGGTCGAACGGCGCTTTGCGCCAGTCGGTCCAGAATCATGGTCAGGATCACAATAGCGATGGCCGCGTTGATGGACTTGGCGATATCCAGCGTGCGAACCGCACCATAGATCGATTCGCCCAGGCCTCCGGAGCCGACGATGCCGGCAATCACCACCATCCCGAACGCCATCATCAGGCTCTGGTTCACGCCGGCCATGATGCTCGGCAGCGCGAACGGCAGGCGGATCTTGTAGAACATCTGCCACCCGGTCACGCCGCTGGCATCGCCCAGTTCGATGAAGGCCTTGGGCGTCATGCGGATTCCCAGCGACGTCAGGCGCAGCGCCGGCGGCACCGCCACGATGAACGTCGCCAGCAGCGCGGTGGCCGGGCCATACCCCAGCAAGGCAATGGCCGGCAGCAGATAGATATACGGAGGCATCGTCTGGATCAGGTCCAGGCACGGATCGACGACCCGATCGATCGACGGCGCCAGCCCCGCCAACACGCCCAGCGGGATCGCCACCAGCAAGGCCAGGAACGTCGCGGTCAGGACCAGCGCCAGGGTGCTGACCGTTTCCGTCCACAAGCCGATAAAGGCACAGAACAGCAACGCCAGCCCGGACAGCAGTGCGAACCGCCAGCCAACGGCGCGCCAACCAATCAGTGCGATCAGCAGCACGATGACGTAGGACGGTGGTGATGCGATGCACCACAGGACGCCTTTATAAACCCCGGCGAGCGCCGCGTTCACGGCATCGAATACGAACTCACCGTTGTCTGCAAGCCAGCCAAGCCCGGCGTCTACCGCTGAGTCGAACTGGCTGGAAAAGTCGGGCGTGGTCATGGGGAAGTCTCCACCAATGCGCTGCGCGAATGTTCAGTGAATTCATTGGGGATACCCTGGACGCCCCGCAGCAAGTCACGGGGCGTGATAATCCCGACCACCGCGCCGGCATCGACCACGGCCAGTGCATCGCGCTCGGATTTCATCGTCAGGCCGATCAACTCGTTGATGTCGGCGTTGAGCGTGGTCTTGAGCAACCTGGAGGTGTCACAGCCGGGATTTGCCGCCCGGTAAGACTCCACCGGCGTCATCACCGAGTGGGCCTTGACCAGGTGCAGACGTGAGATGCCTGCGACAAATTCGGCGACGTAATCGTCCGCCGGATTGAGGACGATTTCTTCTGCCGTGCCGACCTGAATGATGACGCCATCCTTCATGATCGCGATGCGATCACCAATGCGGATCGCTTCATCCAGGTCGTGAGTAATGAATACTGCGGACTTTCCAAGCTCCTTGGTCAACTGGCGGAACTCGTCCTGCAGTTGCCGACGGATCAACGGATCGAGCGCACTGAACGGCTCGTCCATCAAAATGACTTCGGGGTCCGCCGTAATCGCCCGGGCGAGCCCGACGCGTTGCTGCATGCCGCCTGACAGCTCGCTGGGGTAACGCGAAGCCCAGTCGGTGAGCCCGACCTTGGCCAGGGCACGCTCCGCGACCTTGTAGCGCTCGGCCTTGCCGACACCCTGGACTTCCAGGCCGAAGGCGGTATTTTCCAGCACGGTTCGGTTGGGCAACAACGCCACACTCTGGAAAACCATGCCGATGTTGCGCGCCCGCACATCGCGCAACTGCGCGGGGGTCAACGAGGAAAGATCCTTGCCTTTGACCAGCACCTTCCCGGCGCTGGGTGTGATCAGTTTGTTGAGCAGCCTGATCAGCGTGGATTTGCCACTGCCGGACAACCCCATGATGCAGAAGATCTCTGCACGGCGAACCTGAAGACTGACGTCAGAGACGCCCACCACGCAGCTGTAGTCTTGCAGGACCTGGGTCTTGCTCAGGCCCTGCTCAACCACGGCCTGCATGGCCGCCGGAGCCCTGGGGCCGAAAATCTTCCAGACTGCCTGGCAATCTATCAGTACTTCGTTGGTGTCGATATGAGCCGTTGTCATTTGGTAACCCATCGAGCCAGTGTTGCTGGCTTCTCTCATTGAACGAAAGGCGGCAGTGGCAAACTACTTACGTTTTAATTCTTGATATTGGCCCAACGCTTCATCAGCTCGGCATGGCTGTCGGTCCAACCCTTGACCGCTTCATCCATGGTCTTGCCGTCCTTGACCTCGCTGTTGATCTGGGTGATATCGGCCAGGGGAACATAGACACCCGCCATTACTTCCCGGGCGTGAGGGAAGGCTTCGGAAAAGCCCTTGTGGCCGACCCAGTAGTAACCCTGTGCCGGTGGGAAAACACCTTTCGGATCCTTGAGGAACTTGAGGTCATATTTCTGCGCCATCCACGACGGCTCCCAGACGGTTACCGCTACCCACTCCTTGCGGTCCACCGCCGATTTCAGCGCAGCGGTCATCGCCGCGGTACTGCCTTCGAGCAACTTGAGCTTGAGGCCATAGCTGCCCACCGCCTGGGTGGCATCGCTCATCAGACCCGAACCCGGTTCAATACCGATGATCTTGCTGCTGAACTTGTCGGCGTTGTCGTTAAGCTGGTCGATGGAATCGATGTCCACGTACTTCGGTACCGCAATGCCCTGGTAGAGCCCGAAGGAAACCGGCGAGAGTTTTTCAAGACGGTTCTTGTTCTTGGTCCAGTAGTCGTAGGCCGCATAGTCGGTTTGCGACGCCAGCACCTGGATGTCGCCCTTGGTCAGTGCCGCATAGGCAATGCCCCACTCGGAGAACTCAACGACCTTCACGGTGTAGCCGGAGTTTTCCAGGGCCTTTTTCGTGATGCCGGTGATCGGGGTCAGGTCTTCCCACGACAAGGTCCCCATGGTGATGGTTTTTTCTTCCGCCTGGGCGGACATGCTCATCAAGCCCACCATTGCAATGGCGCACAGTGCCTTCCACATTTTTTTCATGGTCTTCCTCATCTACATGTCAACAGAGAGTGATGGCTTCCAGGGACGAAAGCCGTTGTGGTACAGGGCAGTCAACCTTCTCGACCGGCTCTGAGGGCTTGCCAGCGAATGACCGAGCCGACCCCCAGGCTTGTTATTATTTTGGGCGGCAGCCTGCTGGGTTCAGGGCTGCGGCTGAAGGTTTCGAGAAACCTTGAATCCGTCCCGGTTGCCAGCTCGGCGGCCATGACACCTGCCAACGTGCTTTTCACGGTACCCAGACCGTTTTCGCAGCACGCCGAATACAGGTTTTGCTCCACCTCTCCAAACGCCGGGGCACTGTTGCGGCTCAGACACAGACGGCCGGCCCAACTGAACTCCAGCGGTGTCGATTTCAATTCAGGAAAGCGCACGTCCAGGGAATGCCGCTGCTCCTGGGCCACCTGCGCGACCCGCTTGAGCGAGACCTGGATACTCGGGTCATAAGTGAATCGGGTGCGGATGACGATACGCGAGAGCCCGTTGGCGCTGACTTTTCGCACGGTGGCCCCCATCGGGTCGGCGGGCAACAATGCCCAGCGGGCGTGACCGGTGACTTCACGATTGAACTCAGCATGGCTGTAGGCCGCGGTCATCGAGGCGTAGGTGAACACGTGCAACAGCCGCCCCTGAAAGTGGCCGAAATCCTCGACATGGCCGTTGACCGCGAGGATCACTTTGGCCGCGCTGACGCGACCGCGATGGGACCTGGCCAGCCAACTGCTGCCCTGTCTGGACAGCTCGACCACGGGAGAGCGCTCGAACAGAGTGATTTTGTCAGCCAGGCCCTGGGCCAGGTCCCTGATGTACTGCGCCGGTTGAATCATCACCGCACCCGGCGTGCGGAGCCCACCGTGGTAATAATCCGAGCCGGTGATCTCGCGCATCTGGGCCGCGTCGAGCAGCTCGTACGATTCGCCAATGCCTTGCAGCGACCTGGCGTAGTTGAGGTTGAGCTTCATACCCCGTTCGGTCGCCGCCGCATTGATCTTGCCGGAGGGATCGAACGTTTCGGCGGTCATGCCGTATTCCTGCGCCGCTTGGGCTGCGAATCCAATGGCAAAGCGGTTCTGGGTAATTTCAAGGGCCGTGGCGGACTCACCGGCCACCGAATACTCACCCGATGACAGGCTGTGGGGCACATCGATCATAAAGCCCGAGTTGCGGCCAGCCGGCCCCTTGGCAATCTCCAGGGCATCCACCACCACGATGGAATCCTGGGGGCGCAGCTGCGAGAGCCGGCGAGCGGCCGACAGACCGGCAAACCCGGCGCCGATGATCAACCAGTCCGCCGTGACATCGCCATCAAGCATGCGCACCGGTGTGACACGCGTCGAGATGGCTTCCCACCCGGAAACCCCGGTATCCACCGGCAGGCGCTTGATGGAATGTTGGCTCATTTTACGGTCTCGTCCACTGAGCGATCGGACATGTCGATCCAGATGGTTTTCAGTTCCGTGTACTGGTCATGAGCGAAGACGGATTTATCCCGACCGCCGAAACCGGACGCCTTGTAACCGCCGAACGGCGTGGAGGCATCGCCTTCGCCGAAGCAGTTGACGGTGACGATACCGGCGCGGATTTCCCTCGACAGCCGGATCGCTTTGCGCAGGCTGCCGGTATAGACCGAGGCCGCCAGGCCGTATACCGAGTCGTTCGCCAGGGCAACCGCTTCAGCGATCGAACTGAAAGTCGTGACCGAAAGCACCGGGCCGAAAATCTCTTCTTGGAACAGGCGGCTATCGCGATCGACCCCGACCACCACGGTAGGCTGGACGAACGCATCGCCTTCGGTTTCACCGCCGTAGGCCACTTCAAGATTTGCGGCGGTGGCGTACTCAAGGTACGACTTCACCTTTTCGAAGTGTTCCGGGCTGACCAGAGCGCCAACGCGATTGTGCGGGTCCAGCGGGTCGCCCATCTTCCATTCACGGATGTAAGCGCCCATGCGCTCCAGCAACTCGTCTTTCACCGACTCGTGCACCAGCAGGCGTGAGGTCGCCGAGCAGTTCTCGCCCATGTTCCAGAACGCCCCATTGACCACCTGTTCGGCCACCAGGTCGAGGTCTTCGGCATCGTCCATGACCACCGCAGGGTTCTTGCCACCGCACTCGAGCACGATGCGCTTGAGGTTCGAATCCGCGGCGTAGTGCAGGAAACGCCGGCCGGTGGCAGTCGAGCCGGTGAAGCTGACCATGTCGACATTCTGGTGCAAGCCGATCGGCTCGCCGACTTCCCTTCCGGTGCCGGTGACGATGTTCAATACACCGGCCGGCACGCCGGCTTCGAAGGCCAGCTCGGCAACCCGTAACGTGGTCAGGCTGGTTTGCTCGGCGGGCTTGACGATGACCGAGCAACCGGCGGCCAGCGCCGGGCCGATTTTCCAGGCCAGCATCAGCAATGGGAAATTCCAGGGCAACACGCAACCGACCACGCCGATAGGCTCGCGCACCACCAGGGCCAGCGCGCCACTGCCGACAGGCGCGGTGTTGTCGTAAATCTTGTCGATCAACTCCGCATGCCAGCGCAACGTATGGATGGTGTCCGGCACATCCACCAGCTGGCATTCGCGCACTGGCTTGCCGCTGTCCAGGCTTTCCAGCACCGCCAGTTCATGGCTGTTGATCTCCAATAGCTTGGCAAACTTCAACAGCACGGCTTTGCGCTCACCGGGCGGCAACGACCGCCAGCGCCCATCTTCAAACGCTTCCCTGGCCTTGCTGACGGCCAGGTTCACATCGTCAGCGTTACAGGCGGCGACTTCGGCAAGCACCTCGCCCGTGGCGGGGTTGATGGTGGTAAAGGTATTGCCCGAAATCGCCGGTTTGAACGAGCCATTGATAAATGCGTTCGACGCAAACGTCATCGATTTCGCGATGGCCGCATATTCGGCCGCAGTCAGTAGATCACGCATGGTTGGCTCCCGAGGTGATGTGGGCGACGGTGCGCTTCACATTGGCGATAACGGTCTGAAGGCTGCGCTGGTCGTCTGAATTCAATGGCCGCAGCGGCGCACGTACATCGCCTACTTTGAGCCCATTCAATTCGCAACCGAACTTGATGGACTGCACAAACTTTCCGCCATCCAACGCATTCATCAAAGGCATCATCGCGGACATGATCCGACGGCCCTTATCGAAGTTCTTTTCAACAACGCAGGCCTCGTATAATGCAACATGTTCTTTTGGTAAAAAGTTGGAACCCGCACACACCCAACTTCTCGCCCCCCAGGCAAAGAACTCCAGTGCTTGATCATCCCAACCGCAGGAAAGCGCAATATGTGGAAACTCACGGGCAAGCAAATGCACACGCCCCATATCACCGGAACTTTCCTTGATCGCAACAACGTTCTTCGACTTGCCGACGCGCGCCAGATACTCCTCATTCATCTGTACGCACATACGCCCCGGATAGTTGTACAACATGATCGGCATGTTGGCGGCACGGTCGATGGTCAATGCATGGATCGCGTTTTCCTGATCGGTCGGCAGTGCATAAGGCGGGGTTGTCACCAGGATGGCGTCGGCCTTGATGGCCTTGGCATCCTGGGCAAACAACACGGCGTCTTCGGTTCGGATCGCACCGGTACCGATAATCAGCTGCACACGGTTGTTAATGACGTCTTTGGCGTGAGCGGCAAGTTTCAGACGTTCTTCTGCGGTTTGCGCATAATATTCACCGGTAGAGCCGCCAATAATAATGCCATGCACGTTCGCTTCTACCAGATATTCCAGAACGTCTGAAAATACCTTCCAGTCAATTTCACCACCGGGCGTATGCGGCGTGACGGCGGGTGTGTATATGCCTTCGAATCTCAAGACGATTTCTCCGAATAAAAAATGACCGGAAGTATCAACAATCAGTACGACCTGCGTTTTTTCGCACCTGGGGACCTGGCCCATCATGTAATCGGAACAGTCGCTATCCGCTGGCAAGCGTCTTTCAATGCAGGCAGGATGGGTTCATGCAGCGTTCAGTATTTATCAGACCGTATCTATCCCAATTGGCAGTGACGACGGCTTCTTATTTTAAAACCTAGGACTATGGTAGTCGTAAGTTCCAGATCTTATTTGAACTAATGCCGAAGGGTGCTTGCGGCCTGGATCAAGATTACGTCGCGCACTTGCGCCTCGACAAGAAACCTTTACGCCGATCAATGCATAACAAAATGTTATCGATCGAGCCGGGACGCTGGCCCGTGCGGGTTTATTCACTGAATTGAGAAAGCAGCCAGTCCCTCAGGCGACAGCAGGCATCATCGCTCTGGCGGTCCTCCCTGAAGGTCAGGTAATGCTGGCTTTCCTTGAGCACCATCTCGTCGGCAACCGGACGCACCAGCGTGCCGTTTTCGATCAGGTGCGCCACCAGATGGTCCCAGCCGAGCGCCACGCCCTGATGGGTCAACACCATGCTGATGATGAGGTTGTAGTCATTGGCATTGAGTACGTGCGGGCTGTCATGGGGACGTTCGTCCATGACGATACGGTGGAACGCAAACCAGACCCCCCAGTCAACGTGCTCGGCGACCTGGGCGCGGCCATAGGGGCTCAGGTTCAACAGAACACCATCGCGCAGGGCTTCCAGGCTCGACAGCTCAGGATGATCGGCTTGGTATCGGGGCGTGCATACGGGGTAAATGACGTCGTGAAACAACGGATAGCTACGATAGCCATCCTGGATCCTGGCCATCTTGGTGATGAAAATATCCGGCTTGATCCCAGGCTCCATCGACAGGAAGTTCTGGGTGGTGATGAGATTCAGGTCGATGTCAGGGTTCTGGGAAAAAAACGTCGGTAACCGTGCTGACAACCACAGCGCGGAAAACGCCGGAGAGCAGCAAAGCGTCAGGATCTTCTTGCCGGAGTTTTTCGTCCGGATGCGTTCTGCCGCTTGTGAAATATTGACGAAAGACATCTGGGCCGCATCGAAGAAAATCACGCCGGCCTCGGTCAACTCGACCGCCCTGCCGACCCGTTTGAACAGGTTGACCCCCAGGTATCCCTCCAGCTCACGGATCTGCCGGCTGATGGCGGCCTGGGTGACGCACAAGGCTTCTGCCGCGCGGGTGAAGCTCTGGTATTTGGCAGCCGCTACGAAGGACTTCACCGCTTTGAGTGACGGCATTTTCAGCAGCGTCATGTCTGGATCGATGTGCTTGACCATAACCTGGAGTATTGATTTCCGGCTGGAGGCCCGCGGGCCTGTATGAAAAGGGGCGACTGTTGGCTTGCAGCGCAGGGCCGAGATTAGCGGAAAACGTCCGGCTGGCTATAGCCCAAAATCGGGCGGCGTCCGGACGCCTGGGCCTGCATCAACGGGAAACGGGGCAGCTGGCTCCAGATCCTCTGCCGCGAAAGCGCATCGTTGCGGCGAGCAATGTAGGAATATTCCCCAAGCGTGCCCTCCGCTCATTATCCGCGGCATTACCTCGTTTAATAATGAGCAGTCCAAAAACGGCCTGTAAGACGCTGTATTTGCAACAGCACAGAACCAGGATAATCACAAAGAGAAGTCGATCCGTTTAATTGTCGCAAACATACCAGTACGGACACGTTTAAATACACTCAAGATTACGCCCTAAAGGCTACGAAACCTTGCGCCGTTCCTTACGCGTGCGTCAGAATCCGCCGGCTTGTGCGCTTTGCCCCCGGGCTCTATCGTTTGCCTGCCACTGCCCATCAGTGGTCGGGTTTAGTAGCCCCCAGGTTTGGTAAGGTGCACGAGCACCATAATAGTCAGGTCAGATCCTGCACTTTATGGTGGTTGTGCGCAGGGCGCCCTCGGGCGCGCCGGTTTTTGCCAATTCCTCCGGTCTACTAACCTGCGCACAGCCGCCACCCTTCTTTTAGTAGAGAACGGTTGCAGCTCCACTATAGGAATTGTCATATGTTCAAAGTAACGCCCAACCCCCCGGACATCGGTCCGGTACCCTTCGACGCCTCTCTCGATCCTCGGAAACTAAAAGAGGCGGCAGACCGTGCACTCAACTTCTACCTCAACCCCGGGGCGACGAAAACGCAGATACCGCCCCGCAAACCCAGCGCTATCTTCACCATCGACGCAGCGGTGGATGACGAAACGTTGCTCGTCGAGGCATGCGAATCCCTGGCATCCGCCAGTGTGTTGGTCAACGATCTCGCCGAGTTGACCGACGGTCCACGACGACAAACGATGCTGGTGCTGCAACGGGTCATCATGTTGGGCGAGTTAGCGGTCAATCGCGTACTGGATAACCACAAGCCTGGGTAGTTGTCAGGCGGGTAGCGAGGGCGCTTGCGCCCTCGCTGTTTAGAAGCACCCAAGGACTGCTGTTATTTCTTTGCGGTAATGCTACCAACGTAAGATCGCAGATGCTGGCGCGCGGCGCGCTCCGGGCTCAGGCCACACAGGCCGCTAGCTCGCCCGAACGCTCATCCCTACACCCTTCAACCGGATGAACTCGTCCAGGCCAGCCTTGCCGCCTTCTCGCCCGAAGCCGGACAAGCCCACGCCGCCGAAAGGGGACGCTGCCAGGGAAGCGGGCGTTGCCTGGTTGACGAATACCGTGCCTGCGTTCAACTGGCGCACCATCCGCTGGGCAATGTTCAAATCATTCGTCTGCACGTAGGCCGCGAGCCCATATTCGGTGGCATTGGCAAGCGCCACCGCCTCGGCCTCGTCGCGGAATTTGAAGGCGCACAGGACCGGGCCGAAGACTTCCTTCTGGGCGATGGTGCTGTACGGATCGGCCTCGGAAATCAGCGTTGGCGTGACGAAATTGCCTCGGCCATCGCCGGCCGCTTCACCGCCCGTGAGAAAGTGCCCGATCTGCTGCTCGCGTGCTTCGCCGATCATGCCCTGTACCCGCTCGCATGCGACAGCGTTGACCATGGGCCCCACAATCACGTTCTCGTTGAGCGGATCGCCATAGGGCAACTGCTCCATCGTCGCCTGAACCGCCTGAACGAACGGCTCGTATATCGATTCATGGATCATCATCCGAGTGGGCAAGGCACAACCCTGGCCACTGTTGGAGAGGCCGAACGCAGCGCAATACGCGGCCGTGCCGGGGATGTCGATGTCTGGGAACACCAGGTTCGCCGACTTGCCGCCCAGCTCGAATACGCAAGGCTTCAGCGTTTCGGCAGCGGAGCGCATGATCGAGCGCGCCCCGACCGGGCCACCGGTAAAGGAAATCTTGTCGACACCGCGGTGGCGAACCAACGCCTCCCCGGCGGCTATGCCACCTGGAACCACATTGATCACCCCCGGTGGGACGCCCGCTTCCAACCCTAGTTCGACGAAGAGTTGCGAGCTGAACGGCGTGAACTCGGCCGTGATGACCACCGTATTGCCGGCGGCGAGCGATGGCGGAATCTTCATGGCAAGCGACAGCAACGGCGCGTTCCAGGTGATGATATGGCCGATCACACCGTACGGCTCCGGCACAGTGTATTCGAAGTTGTCGCCGGGATTGATGCCGGTGACGACTCCCTCGATTTTGTCTGCCCATCCCGCGTAGTAGCGCGTCCAGCCGAGGATGCGCGGCGCCATGCCGTGCACCATGGTACTCATTGGAATACCGTTCTCGACCACCGCCATGTTCATGAACCGCTGCATGTTCTGTTCGATCAGGTCGGCGAAGCGATCGAGGATCTGCCGACGGCGAAACGGCTGCATGTCCCGCCACGCTGGAAAGGCCGCGCGTGCGGCGAGTACAGCTGCGTCGACCTCTAGCTGAAGGGCGACATGAGGAACTCAGCGTCCGGCCGCGTCGCTTGTTCGGTAGCCCGAAAAAACGCGCCCACCTCATGCGAACCCCAGCTCAATACCCCGCTGCGCGTCAGCAGATACCGAAGCGACGTGGCAGCCAGCCGCATGCCGTGAAATTGACAATTCTGCGAAGCCGACTGTGGCAACGACAAGCGTTGCCTGAACATGATGCCGCGGTGCTCGCGCTTCTCGAGGCCGGAGCATTGGCGGAAGTCGACCTGACGATCCCCGGCCTGCGAACCGCGCACGGTGCTGGGAGCTGGCGCCAACGGCTACTGGGGGGAACTGCTCTGCATGAAAGGATTGGAGCGTAAGGAGGGCTAAAGCGTAATACCAGTCTGTCAAGCCATAACCCCGTGGGAGCAAAGCTTGCTCGCGATTGGGGTAAGTCAGTCGACACCTGAATAGGCGGGTCCACTGCTATCGCGAGCAAACTTTGCTCCCACCGTTGGGCGGTGTTTGCGACATCTCTTTTCGTATAGAGGCTAGAGCACGAAGCCCCTCATCATTTCACGCAGGTTATGCACCACCTGGTTGAGTTCCTTGGTCGTCGTGAAAGTCTTGCCTGCCACTTCCTGCGACTCGACAGAAAAATCCCTGATGTTCAGCAGGTTGTGATCCACCTCACGCGCGACCACCGCTTGCTGCTGCATCGCACTGGCGATGGTCTGGTTGCGTTCGGAGATCAACTCTACCGCCTGGGCAATCTCATCCAGCGCCCCACCCGCTGAGCGGGCAACGTCCAGCGTGCCGTCGGCTTTCTGGGTGCAACCTTTCATCAGCAGCACCGAATCTTCAATGTCGCCCCGGATGCCGGCGACCATCTCCTCGATTTCGACAGTCGATTGCTGGGTGCGATGCGCCAGTCCCCGCACCTCGTCGGCCACCACCGCGAAACCGCGACCGGCATCGCCTGCGCGAGCGGCTTCAATCGCGGCGTTCAAAGCCAGCAGGTTGGTTTGTTCGGCAATCGAGCGGATCACTTCCAGGACCCGGCCGATGTCCTGGCTTTTGCGGGCGAGCTCGCCGACCTGCGTGGAGGTCTTCTGCACCTCTTCGATCATCTGCTGGATCGCGCTGACAGTCGCGACCACCATCTCCCGTCCTTGCCTGGAAGAACTGCTGGCGGTTCCGGAGGCCTCGGAGGCCAGGAACGCGTTACGCGCCACTTCCTCCACCGCGGCGGTCATTTGCGTCACGGCGCTCGCCGCCTGCTCGATTTCCTGGGTCTGGCGCTGCAACCCCGTCGAGCTCTGCTCGGACAGGTTCTTCATGTCTTCGGAGGTATGGGACAGATGATCGGCGGACACGTAGATACTGTTGATCGTATTGCGCAGGCTGTGTTGCATACGCTCCAACGCCTTGAGCAAACGGGCAGGCTCATCGGTACCATCGGTGTCCTGGCTCGAGGTGAGATTGCCCACCGCGACCGCCTCGGCAACCGCCAGCGCCCGGGTCAGCGGACGCAGGAAGCTGCGAGCCAACAGCCAGGCGACAATGCCGCCCAACAGGATGAGCGCGGCCGTCGAGCCCCACATCAGGCGGCTGAACTCACTGGCCACCGCATACGCTGGGCTGGCGGCCTGTTTGCTCATGCCCTCCTCCAGGTCGATCATCTGGTTGATCGAACGCAGCCATTCCACGAACGCCGGGCGGGCTTGAGACAAGAGCAGGTCGAGGGCTTCGGCATTACGACCCGCCAACCGCAGCTCTGTTACCTTCGCGATCAGCGGCAGGGTCTTGGCCTCGATCTGCTTGATGGTGGCGAGTGCGCTGCGTTCCTCAGCGGTGATGTCATTACGCGTCGCGAACATCTGGTCGAGCTTTTCGGCCGACGCCGCATAGTCCGCAGCGAGTTTCTTGATTTTCTCGAGCTCGGGAGGCAGTTCGGCGTCGTTGGCGATCAGCAACGTGTCGCGCAAGACAATCGCCCGGTCATGCACGCTGCCGCGAAAGTTGATCGCGTAGCGGGACTTGACGTTGTTCACGTCGTTGATGCTGGCCAGGGTGTCCTTGATATAGGTGACCTGGGAGGTCGCCAGCCACGTCAGGACCGTCGACATGACCAGGATAAATGCAAAGCCAAAACCCAACCTTGTACTGACATTCAATTTCATCATAACGATTCCTGAGGCGTGCTCGCGAATAGCTGAACGGGAAGATGCACTGGTAAACCGTCGAAAGTTCACCTGTCCGTGAGGCCTGCTTTCGTTTGATCCAGAATCGCACGCGCATGCAGCCTGACAACATCAGGCTGCCCTGCTTTTCAGGTAGGTTTTCAGGCTGGCCTGGTAGGGGCTTGCTTACCCCGCCAATAGAGCCGGGTCAGAGCAGTTTTTGCGTCATGGCATAGCGCACGATATCGGCCGTGCTGATGAAGCCCATCTTCTCCATCAAGCGCGCCTTGTGGGTGCTGACCGTCTTGTGGCTGATGACCAGCTCGGTCGCGATCCGCGAGACGTTCATGCCGCGGGCCAGCAGGCGCATGACCTGCAGCTCCCGGTCGGTGAGCACATCGTGCTGGCTGCCAGGCCCCAGGCCCGAGGCGGCGAAGGCCATTTGCTCGGCCAATGCTGCGTCAATGTAGCGACCCCCGGCCGCCACCCGGCGGATCGCCGCCAGCAAGGTCTCGGGGTCGCGGTCCTTGGTGAGGTAACCGGACGCCCCGGACTTGAGCGCACGCTGGGCGATCTGCACTTCGTTGTGCATGCTCAGCACCAGGATCGGCAGCTGTGGGTAGTGAGCGCGGATGCGCGCCACCAGGTCGTCGCCACTGATGCCCGGCATGCTCATGTCCAGCAGCAACAGATCAATGCCTCCCCCGCGCAACTGTTCAAGCAGCAGGACCCCGTTTTCCGCTTCAGCCACGACTTGCAAGTCCCCGGCGAGTGCGAACAGTTGCTTGAGACCTTCGCGCATGATGGCGTGGTCGTCAGCGATCATCAATTGGATCATGGCGCCTCTGGATTAATGTGAAAAGGAATGTTTACCCGCACACGTGCCCCTTGCCCCGGGGCGCTGTCCACGGTCACCGTACCGCCGAGCATATGCCCGCGTTCGCGCATGCCGAGCATACCCAGCGTGGCCTTGGACAGACGTTTGGGGTCGAAGCCCTTGCCGTTGTCCCGCACCTCGATCAGCACGTTTTCATCGCCGCATTCCAGGTCGATCTCCACCCTGCTGGCCTGGGCATGCCGGGCGACATTGGTCAGCGATTCCTGGATAACCCGGAAGATCGCCGTGGCCCGTTCGTCGTCGAGCTCCAATCGGTCCGAAGGCGCTCGCAAGCCACAGGGGATACCGGTGTTGTGGGAGAACTCGGAAACCAGCCATTCAAGCGCTGAGGTCAGCCCCATATCCAGCGCCGACGGACGCAGGCTGGTCGCCACGTTGCGAACCACCTGGATGGTTTCGTCGATCCGTCCCATCAGTAGCTGGATGCGTTCCACCAACAACGGCTGACCGTTGCCAAACTGCAGCCGCAGCATCGAAATCCCCATGCGCAGCGCGGTCAGCTGCTGCCCAAGTTCGTCGTGGATCTCCCGGGCGATGCGCTTGCGTTCCTCTTCACGCGCACTTTCGCGATAGCTGGACAACTGGCGCAGTTGCTCATGGGACTCCTTCAGGCGCAGCTCCGCTGCACGCATGGCGCTGACATTACGCCCTACCGCCAGGACGCTGACCAATATGCCGTGCTGGTCACGCTCCGGTACCAGGCGAATCTGGAAGCTGGCAATCCTCCCGCCTTGCGCGGTCGGGATGTCCAGCGACAGTTCCGCCTCGGAGGCGTTTCGAGTCTGGATGACATTTTCAAGCGCATGCTGAAAAAGTCGAGCGATGTTCATGTCCGAGGTCACGTCCCACGACCTTTTCCCCAACAGCGCCTCCAGCGAATAGCCTAACGCGCGTTGTGCCGCGGGATTGGCATACAGGAAGCAGCAATGCAGGTCGAAGCGGGTGATGATATCCGGGGAGTTTTCCACCAGCGCGCGGAACTCCTGTTCGCGGGCATGCAGCACACGTTCGGCATATTTGCGCTGGGTAATGTCCCGGGCAATACCGACGATTCTGCGCACACTCCCACAGGCATCGCGCACCGGGATCAGCGTGGTGTGAAAGGTCAGTCGCCCGCTGACCAGATCCAGTTCATCCTCTTCGTCGATCGGCATGCCGCTTTGTACGCAGCGCCGGAACTTGGCGTTCTCGACGGCGGCGACATAAGGCGGCAGCACTTGCTCGACCGTCTTGCCGATCAGCCTGGCACGGGGCATCCCTACACTGCGCTCGAAGGCCGGGTTGACCTCGATATAGCGCAGACATTCATCGCCTTTCATTTCCAGCAGGAACAACGGATCCAGGGAATTATCGAAGATGTCCCGGTAGCGTTGCTTACTGGCGACCAGCAGGGTCTCGGCGCGCTTGCGCTCGATGGCGATGGCCGCCAGATGGCTGGCCTGGCGCACCAGTTTGAGGTCTTCCTTGGTGGGCTTTGCCCGCTTGCGTAGAAAGATGCAAAAGGTGCCCAGGATCTTGCTGGCAGAGTCCTTGATCGGCTCGGACCAACAGGCGCACAAGCCGACTTTGGTGACCATTTCACGGTAGTGAGTGCAGTAGGGATGCGTCAACATATCTTCGGCAATGACCGTAGTACCGCGCCAGGCGGCGGTCCCGCAAATCCCCATGCCCTCGCCGACCTCGACGCTTTCCAGCGCTTGAAGACATTCAGGCGGCAAGCTGGGTCCGGAGCCCAGGCGCAGGTAGCGACCGTCGTCGTCCGCCAGCATGATACCGGCCAGGAAGTCAGGGTTATCCTGCTCGATATAGTTGATCACCAGCGACAACACGCCCACCAACGGAGCGCCCCGGGCAAGCTGCTCGAAAATAGCCAGCCGGGACTCCTCCTGGCGCTCGTGGCGCTTCAAGGCGGTGATGTTGTGCCCCTTGGCCAGGACGCTGACCACCGAGCCATCCAAGCCTCGCTCGGCAATGAACTGCATGGCGTGGGAACCGGTTTTCCCGGTGACAGGGCATGCCCACTCCAGGAGGGTGTCCAGCGGCTCCCCGGTCTCCATCACCTGCTGCAGCAGCTCCCGGTATCGGCTGACCGGGTTATCGGCGCTCCAACTCTCTTCGAGTGGCAGTTGCAGCGCCTGGGCAGCCGCGATTCCGGTTTCCCGCTCGAACGCCGGGTTGACATAGGTTCGCCGAAAGTTCAGGTCGTAGCGGATGATCATATTCAGCGAGTTTTCCGCCAGGGCCCGGAATTGCTGCTCGCTGGCCAGCAGCCGGGCTTCCATCCGCTTGCGTTCGCTGATGTCGCGGCTGATTCCGACGATGCGGTAGATGTTGCCCTGTTCATCGCGCACAGGGATGAACGTCGACAAGGTGGAGATATTGCCCGCCGGCAGTTCGAGTTCATCTTCACACTCGACCATTTCACCGCTGGCGAGGCACTGTTCGAGCGGGGCGAGGATTTTACGTGCTGTCTCTGGTACGCCGGTCTCACCGACATATTTTCCGATCAGCTTCTGACGCTGGTACCCGGACGAGTGCTCAAACGCGCTATTGATCTCGAGGTAGCGCAAGCGTTTGTCTTCGGTCACTTCCATCAGGTACAGGCAGTCCGAGGAGTTATCGAACACCTCCTGGTAACGCCGCTCGGTGTACCACTGCTGCGCCTGCTGGAGCTTGCGCTCGGTGATGTCCCGTGCCAGCGCCAGGTTGTAGTTCTGCCCATCGAGCCCGATGAAAGAGACGCTGATTTCGACCGCAAACGTGTTGCCGGCCTTGGTTCGGTGACGGGTTTCGATGAGTTCGGATGGAAACGGCGGGGTGTTCAGCGGGTTAAACCAGAAGTCGATGACCCGTTCGTTGCTCCAATCAGGATCAATGTCGCCCACGCTCATGCTCAGCAACTCTTCGCGGCTGTAGCCCAGGGCTCGACAGGCTTCTTCGTTGACATAGCGAAAGCGCGCCTGGCTGTCGACCAGGAAAGCGGCCTCGTGCACATGGCTCAGGGCAAAATCCCGCAAGGAAACACGTCCCTCGGCTTCAAGCAGGCGGCTGAGGTCCTCGATCTGGACGATATAGTACGAAACGCTGCCGTCCTGGCTATGGACCGCACTGGCGGTCAGTTGCACCCTGAAGTACTGGCCGTCGCGATGCCGGTAGCGTTTTTCCAGGCGGATATGAGGCACCGTATTATCGATCAGGCGCTGGAAGTAACCGCGTTCCCTGGACAGATCGTCCGGATGGGTCAGCGAATGGCAGGTCGTCTCCAGTAACTGTTCCTGGTCCCGTCCGAGCATTTCGCAAAGATATGGATTGACCCGTAGCCAACGGCCGCCGGGAGCGATCAAGGCCATGCCGATGGCCGCGGACTCAAAAGCCAGGCGAAAGCGTTCTTCACTTTCCCGCAAAGCCCGCTCGACGACCTTGCGCTCGCTGATGTCATGCAGGAAACCGCACCAGATGATCGAACCGTCCGCCTCCAGCGTCGGCCGGGTGCGGCCCTCGATCCAGACCACGCCCTTTTGCGGGTGGCATATCCGGTATTCGCATTGCCAGATAGACAGGGTCCGAGCAGACTCCTGGATCGATGTCTGGACCAATGTCACATCATCGGGATGGATCCGTTCGAAGAGCACGTTGATGTCACGCTTCAACTCCTCGACCGTTAGTCCGTAATAGGTTTCATAGCCCGGTGAGATCCACGGCATCGAGATCGAGCCGTCGCTTGCCAGGCGAAAGGTGCCGATGACGCCGGGAGCGGTTTCAGTGATCCGTTGCAGCCAGTGATCCTGCTCGAGAAATTTGTCCAGGCTTTGCGGCGCGTCCACCGGCGTGATCTGGACCAGTACGCATGCACCCGCGGTCGCCCGCTTGCTGCGACCCTGCAACCGCCGGCCGTCCTTGTGCCGATAGGACAATTGCACCGGCTGGTCGCCGAGCCCCGGCAAGACTTGCCCGTCCACGGCCAGCCGGACCATCGGCTCGACCGGATGGAGCAGCTCGACGAACGGCGCCTGCGAAACCTCAGCCAGGGTGTAGCCGAGCAACTCGGTAAACGCGGCATTGACCGTGGTTACACGCTCTTGATCGTCAAGAATGACCAGGGCGCATGACACCAGGTCGAAGGTCGCTGCGAACAGTTGCGACTGTGTACTGCGCGTGTTGAACGCGACCGTATCCGTAGAGAGCATCGTATGTACTCGCGCAGTGTTGAGTGGCCAGGCGCTTTTTCCTTGGAGCTTATACCTCTATTCGCCCGATGGCGGCCCTTCCCATCGTTTTTGCGACGAACTCTTCGCTACTGCTGGGTATCCGCCAGCACCACCTGATTGCGGCCTTGCTCCTTGGCGCGATAAAGGGCCAGGTCGGCCTGCCTGAGCAGCTCGTCGGCCGTCCCCTCCTTGGTGAGCGCCATGACAGACAGGCCGACGCTGACGGTCACTACGCCCATCGGCGACATGGCATGGGGCAGCGCCAGCTTCGCCATCGCCTGGCAAGCGGCCTGGGCGTGCTCCAGCGCCTTCTCGGTGCTCGCGGTCGTGGTAATCAGCACAAACTCCTCGCCACCGTAGCGGGCCACCAGATCGCCTGCTCGCTGAGCATAGGCCTTCAGCGTCTGGGCGACGCTTCGCAGGCAATCGTCACCGGCCTGGTGCCCATAATGATCGTTGTATTTCTTGAAGTAATCGACGTCGATCAGCATCAGCGACAGCACCGTTTCCGCACGCAACCCGCGCCGCCACTCATTAACCAGCGCCTCGTCGAAATACCGACGATTGGCGATGCCGGTCAAGCCGTCTGTAGTGCTCAATTCATACAACTGTCGGTTGGCTTTTTCGAGTTCGGCGGTACGGTCCTGCACCTTGAGTTCCAGGTCCTCGTGGGCGTCCTGGACCCGCTCGGCCATATTGGCAAAGGCGCGCGCCAGTTCACCGATCTCGTCGGGAGATTGGGTCGGCAGCTGTTGGGGGCGCAGGCGCTCCTTGCCCGCCCCCAACAGTCGCGTCGCCAGGAGCAAGCGAAACAGCGGCTCGGCGACCTGCTTTTGCAGGATGGAACGCAGGATGAAGATTTCCACCAACAACGTCAGCAACCCGAGGACCACCACAATCACCAGGTTGTCGAAGATCGCCGGGATCATCAGCTTGCGTGGATAGTGGACCGCGAGCACCCACGGCGTGTCGGGAATCAGGCCCAGCGCAACAATATCGTCCTGGGTCTGGACGATCTTCGCCTGCCCCGGGGCCAGCGTGGGAACCACGTCGAGCAGCGGGAAATACTCCTTCATATTGAGCGAGCGGATAGAGGCACTGCCCGCACTGCTTTTGACCTGGTCCATGACGCTGTCGTGATAGATCAGCGTGCCGTCGCCGTCGGCGATGAACAGCGTGCTATAGGCACCATGCATGGCAGGCTTGGCGGTACGCGCCATCAATTGGTCCAGCAGCACATCGACACACGCCAGGATGTGATGCTTGCCGGAAGCATCGGCCACGTCGGGGGTGGCGATGGTGGTCATCCAGGCATTGTTGGAAAAATCCCAGTACATGCGGGTAAACAGCGTCTCATTGCCAGGTGTGCCGAAACCACGCGCATAGAATTCGTAGGTTTCCAGCTTGAGGGCCTCCGGGCCCGAGTAGGTGAAAACCTTGGCGATATCGGCGTCCTGGTAGATCGGGAACCCCTTTTCCGGCACCACCCCGTAGAAATTGAACAGCCGGCCCTTGGTGCTGGACCCGTATTTGTGCGACAGCAGGTACGACAGGGCAAAGCGCGCCCGGATATCGTCGTTGGGCGGCGTGTCAGGCGCATAGGTCGCCGACATCCCGGCAAAACTGCGGCTGTCGGCCAGCGGCTGGCCTTCGAACAACTGCGGACGCTGGGTATACGAGCCGTCTTCGTGGCGGTAGAAAATCTGCTGGAAGTCGTTCACCAGCTTTGTCTGCATGCCGGGGCTGGCCAGGGTCTGCTGGAACTCCTTGAGAAAATTCTGTTGCAGGTCCTTGATCTCCCGAAACGGCAAGGACTCGCGTTGCAGCGTTTGCTCGGTAGACAGCAGCAACTGACCGGTCACCTCCCTTTCGATGGACGTGGAGTTGACGTAGTAGGAAAACGCCCCCGCGCCCAGCGACACCAGGCCAATGCGCAGCACCGCCAGACGCAGGGCACGCGCCGTGAGCGAATGCTTATAGGAGACGACCGGGGGATTGTCTTGCGCCATCTATAGACTCCTCTGCCGCCCGCTCGAACGGGCGCGCCATGACCTGATCAGCGCAGTTGCGCATAGGGTGAAATAGGTTCCACTGGCAAAGGCAGGTTGCCTTGCCAAGGGTCGAAGGTGTACCGCAGGTACAACAGGGCGCGACTCGGCGCGTAGTCTTCGCTGTGCTGCCAGGCCAATCCGCCGCCGAGCACCAGGTGATCCGAGAGACGCCGCTCAACCAGGCCCTGCACGCGTACGTTGACGCCGCTGCTGGAGCCGGCGGCCTTGACCTCGCCGAGGTCGTCGGCGACAAAACCGGCCTGTTGCACGCCGCTCAGCCAATTCGCGCCTGCGCCTTGCAACGGATAGAGTTCGCTGGCCTGGGTCGTCGCGTAGGACCAGCCGAGCGAACCTTCCAGGCGTACCGACCAATCGGCGTTACGCCAGGCGTAATCGAGCGGAACGCCCACCGAGTAATAGTGCTGCGGACTGTAGTAGCCGCCCTGCCCCAGCGTGAACTCGCTGAGGTCCTTGTCATAGCTCCAGTACATCAGGGTCAGGCCGGTGCGCAGGCGCTCGTCGGCCCGTTGGATGAGGCTGTAGTAATAGCCGCCCATCGCCGAGCGGCGGCTGTTGTCGGCGACGTTTTCGCCCCGTAGCCAATGGGCGCCAAGGCTGCCCCAGACACCGTCCACCGCGCTGGTGGCATGGCTGAGATCGAGGGTCAGGCCGTTGGCGGTCACGCCGCCCCAGCGCACACCGCTGATGGGGTCGACGGTCCCGGCACGGGACAGCAGCGAATCGTTGACAGGGCGTCGGGAGGCCGTCAGTTTCCAGCCCAGGGTGTTCCAGTCACTGGCGAAGCTGACCCCACCCAACCAGTTCGGGACCGCGAAGCCTTCGGCGGAATGGCCGATGTCCAGGGCCCAGTGTTCGTCCCGCCAGCCCACCGCCAAGGTGTTGCCGCGTGCCTGTTGCGTATCGCTCGGGCAGCCGTTGGGCAATACCGCGCCGGTCGCCCGGTTGCGCAAGCGGATCGCGCAGGTACCGAATCGTTCGCGGTGCAACCCGTCGGGATCGCTGTCGAACCGCCCGGCATCCAGGTCGACGTTCTCCGCTTGAACAAAGCCCTGCCCTTGCGCGACGGGTGCGTCGATGCGCAGGATGGAAGTCTGCGCGAGCAAATCCGAGAGCCCTGGCGTGGTGTTGTCGCTGCGCCAGGCGACGTCATGGTAGAGATGCACGGTCGGGTTCTGTCGCTGGTACAGATCCGCGACTTCGCTGCGCAGGCTGCGCGGCAGCCAGTCGTCGTTATCCTGCTCGCGACTGGCCAGGGTCATTGCCCGATCATCGCGAGGGTTGGCCTGGGCCGGGGTGAGCAATCCAGCCGCGGCCATGGCGTGGGCGTAGCGATCCAGCGCCCGTTGCGGCTGCTGCACGGCGACGCGGCGTGCCCCATCGCGATACGCCAGCGCGTCGTTCGGCTGGTCGTTATCCGAGTGGGCGTCCAACAGTTGCGCGTACAAGGCGTCGGCTTTCGCCCCTTCACCGACAGCCGCCCAGGCATTGGCCACACGACGCCGGTAATCGGAAGTTGCCGTCGCTGGCATGCTCAGTTGCCCGAGTTTCTCACGCGCCGGCAGGGTTTGACCGTCGGCGATCAGCGTCTCGATCACGCCCAACTGCGTCCAGGCGCGGGCGACCGACTCGCGGCGCTGCATTTGAGCGTCCAGCTCCCGCATCGGCGGGCGCAAGGCCGCTCGCGGGATCGTCGCCAACGCCGCCAACGCCTCGCCGTCCCGCCCGTTAGTGCTCAGGTACAAGGCCTGGGCGTAGAGCGCTTCCGGGTTGTGCGCCTGACGCCGCATCAACTGGCGGAAGGTTTCATCGGCTGCGGTTGTCTGTCCCAGCATTTGCTGGGCCTTGGCCAACCGGAAGGCCAGCCAGGGATCCTCTTCATCGAGCGCCCTGGCCTTGAGCAGCAGGTCATTGGCCTCGGCCCAATCGGCGCGCTGCTCGGCGGCCTCGGCCTGGGCACTCAGGCGTGCCGTTAGCGACCGGGCTTGGGCAGCGCTGGCATCGGTACGAGCCTGAGCGACAGCGGCCAACCCGAGCGAGGCCCGGGCATCTTTGGGTCTGATTTTGCCGGCCTGTCGATACGCTTTCTCGGCGTCGGCCAGCGCGTGGCGCCGCAGCGCCCGGTCACCCTGGCGTAGCAGAATCGCATAATGATCGACGGTCCTCGCGCCGTGCTGCTGGCGCTTGAGTGCGGCTTGCCAGGCCGGATCGGCCAGCCGCTGCTGCTGGAGTTGCAGCTCGGCGGCGGCTTTCTGCCTGAGCGGTGATTCAGGGTAATGAGCGAGAAAACCCTGCCAGCCCTGGACACTGGCGGCGCTGGTCGGCAGGCGGCTCAGGTAGTTGTATTCCTGCTCGGCGGCGTCGAGGCTCGTCAGCGGATTGCTCGCCAGGCGACGGAGGATGGCCAGGCCCTCAGACTCTTTTTTCTCCGCCAGCAGCAGATTCGCCAGCACCACCTGCAACCCGACATTGCCCGGGTACTGACGATCCAGCGTGCGCAAGTGCTCGATGGCTGTCGGCCGTTGCCCGGCCACGGCGCTGCGTGCCCGCCAATATTCCAGGGCGCTGGCAAGGTCCGGCGGCGCATCGCCGAACAGTTTGCGGTAGGCACCGACGGCCTCTTGCGCTTTCCCCGCCGCGGCCAATGTCCGTGCCTGGTCCAAGCCTTTCTGCCCGTCCACGCTGTGCAGCGTCATCAGGCTCTGGGCCTGGAACAGCTGCGCCGAGTCTGGCGCCCGTTGCCGCAAGGTCTCCAGCAGGCGCTCGGCACGCGGTTGATCATGCGCCAGCAGTGCCTGGCGGATCCCGGCGACCAGCGTTTGAGGATCATCAGGCGCAATCAGGTTCAGTCGCGCCAACGCATCGCGGACCATGTCTTCGCGATACAGGGCCTCACCGACGCGCATCTGCTCCAGGACCCGCTGTTGCGGATCAAGCTGGCCGTCCGACTGGCCCAGCACCGGTCCACAGACACACCCCAGCAGCAGCGCCCATCCGGTTATTTTTTGCATGCGCCCGTCCAATTCGGTAGCAGGCGTCCATGCTTGTCAAAACGATAGCGGTGCTCATCCCAGCCTTGGCCGAACAGCATCAGGGAGCGGTTGTAATAGGCATCGGCCGCCGGTGGTTCCTGACGCAACCGTTCACGTTGCGCCTTCAACGCCTCGGCGCCATCGGCCGCGCTGGCGAGCATCGGCAGCAGCGCAGCGGAAAAGCCCACGGGACCCTTGCCGGTATCGGTGCCGGTATCGGTGTCGAGCAGTTCCGGCACCGCCCCCAAGCGAGCGGTCAGCGCCACCATGGGTTGGAAACGGGCGAGCAGTTGCGCCCTCCCCGGCGCGTCCTCAGCCAGCATGCCGAGCCATAGATAGACCCTGATGGCGTCGTAGCTGCCTTTGCTGCCCGTCACGGCATCGGCCATCCAGCCCTGACCGTTGCGCCACACCAGCCAGTCGGGGGCCAGGCCTTTGGGCGAACCTTCCAGCAGCAGGCGCTGGGAATTGTCCGCGAGTTCGGCCCAGAGCGGCGCCACCTGGGCAAAACGCGCCAACAGCTGCGGCGGCAGATAGCTCGGATTCAGGCGCCAGTTGTCAGTGCCGTCGAAGCCCTGCCCGCCCGGCAGCAGCATCACCCCCAGCCCCGGCAGTTGGCGCAGACTCTGCGCGGCGCTGAGCCAGAGGATATTGAGCCCGAGCTTCTCATAGGCCGGTTGACGCCACAGCCGCCCCGCTTCCAACAGGCTGTAGGCGATCCACAGATCGGCATCGCTGGCATTGTTGGCGTCGAGCACTTTCCATTGCCCTTGCGCGTCACGCCCCCACTGCCAGGCCGGCAACCGGCGAGACAGATCGCCGCCGGCCAGATTGTCCTGGGTCCAGTTCAATAGCCGCGCAAAGCTCGCCCGATCATTGGCCAGCAGCGCGAAGAACAAGCCATAGCTCTGCCCTTCCGAAGTGGTGATCTGTTGCGCGGTGGACGGGTCAATGACCCGCCCGTCCGGGCTCACCAGTGCTTGCCGATAACTGTCCCAGGCCGGCCAGCCACACTGGGCCGCGCCCACCGGGCCCGCCAACACCAGCATCAACAGCAGCGCCAGGCACGCTTTCATCCGATTCACTCCTGGCCCAGACGCCGGCGGGCGACCCAACTGAGCGAGCGCCACAACCCGAAAGCGATCAGCAGCACGATCAGCACCACCGTCGCCGCCAGCAGCACCGGGTGCTCGGAAAGCTGGAACCAGAGCATCAACC
The DNA here is from genome assembly GCF_022952855.1 of Pseudomonas sp. RGM2987. Classification (GTDB taxonomy): domain Bacteria; phylum Pseudomonadota; class Gammaproteobacteria; order Pseudomonadales; family Pseudomonadaceae; genus Aquipseudomonas. The sequence continues at coordinate 149,061 of NZ_JALJDX010000222.1, forward strand.
ACCAGGGCAGATGTCCGACAAAGTACTGTTCGCCGACCTGGCTGCTGTCCACGCCGCTGCTGCGCAGCAACGCGACGGAGCCGGCCACGGCGTCCATCTTCCCGCCATCGGCGAGGGTGTCGCGCAGCAACTGGTAGTCGGCGTCATCGTTGGCCAGCAGCGCGACGATGCTGCGCTGCTCGTGGAACGGCGACTTGAGGCCGACGAAGGCGGCAATCGGCGCCTGGGCCGAAACCTCGACCCGTTGGGCCGCCTGGTTGCGTACATCGTTGAGCTGTCCGGCACGCGCCGATGCACCGCTCATGACCTGGCTGGTCGGTTCCAGCAACCAGTCGTGGAGGTGATCGAGCATCAGGTTCAGGTCCGGGTTATCGCCCATGCCGGCGGCCATCCCCCCGATGACCAACAGATCGGCATCCGCCCGGGCCGCCATGCTCCAGTCGGAAGACAGTTGCAAGCCCAGCGCCGGGGCACCGGAACGCGCGCCAATCGCGGCCAGGGATTCGAGCAAAGTGCTGATCTGCACGGCGGTGCCCTGGGCCGGCACCATCACCAGGGTCTGCGACAGGTCGGCCATGCGGCTGAACGGAAAGCCGCTGCGGGCAAAGGCCTTCAAATCCGGCATCGCCATGAAGTGGTGATAGCCAGACAGATCAATGGTCGAGGACTCGTCAATCGCGGCCTGGTTACTCGGTGGCAAAGTCGTCTGGCAGTGATCGCGCTGGGCGCTGCCGAGGGTGCTGGCGAAGTTGAAATCAAAACGCAGATTGTTGCGCTCGCCGACTTTCAGTGCCGGAACCAGAATCTTCTCCAGCGGATTGGCAGGGTCGCTGGACAGCACCGCCAGCCTCAGCCGTTGCAGCTTCGAATCATCCGTGCTGGGCAGCGGCAAGCTGCTGATGAATTGATTATTGAGGTTGATGTTCAGCCGTGACTCATCGGCGACCGCACTGGGGGTGTAGCGATAGTTGACTTCCAGTGGGATCCCCTGGCTGCGCCAGACAAACAGGTCCGGCGGCAGGTTGAGGTCGAGGTTGATCGGTGCCGGGCGCAGGCCACTCGCCTGCAACTGCTCTGGATAGCTGATCAGTTCGGCGAATCGAACCGGTCGATCGGTGCGAATCCAGTTCGGCGCATCATAGGGTTGGCGCGGCAGCAGCTGCTGCACCCTGTTCACTGTTACCCGCGAGCCGCGCAACAGATCGCCGCCCAAGGCCAACGCACGCGCCGCGACCAGCAGATCCTCGTCATCGCGACCCAGCACCAACAGCACCTTGCTATGGGGCGTCCCGGGGTTGTCGAGCATTTGCAGCACCGGCGCCTGGACCTTGGGGAACCGCTCCAGGTCTGCCAGGAACGGCGGACGTCGGTCATTGGTGGCGAATACGATGGCCGACGTCGGTGGGTTATCCCCTTCGGCCACCGGCAGGCGGTCGAACAGCACCGGCAAGCGCATACCACGCCAGCCCGCCCGGCTGCCGAAATAAGACGCCAGCACGCCGGCCGCACGCTGCTCGCCCAACGTCGGCGATGCCGCGAAAACCATGCTCAGGACCGGCTTGTCCTGGCCGCGAGCATCGAAGAACGGCAAGGGAAAATAGGCCAGGTCGTTCTGCAACGACAGCGGCTGTTCCTGAAGCTCGATCTCGCTACGGCCGCCGATGTTGACCCACAGTGTGTTGTTGGCCGGGTCCTCGCAGACATCGGTGTAGTGACCGATGAACTCCAGGCGTACCCGATTGAAGTCGGTGATCAGGCGCGGGTCGAGCGCGACGTTGCGAAAGGTCTTGTGCCCCAGTTGCTCCTTTTCGATGGGCACTACGCTCACCAGCACATCATTGAGATAGACCCGCAGATGCGACAGCACCGGCAACAAGGCCGGCGACGGCGTGTACTCGAGCCGCAAGTTGGCATCGCTGGCGATCCGGTCGCGACGCAACGAGAACTCGATCTGCTGGCTGTCGTGAATCCCCAGCAACAGCGTATCGGCCGCGTGGCCCAACTGACCGAAGTTATAGGTGCTGCTCCAGCCATGGAACGCATCGGGCGCTGGCGTAGCGCTTCCCGGCGAGGTCGCCAGGCCCTGGGCCTGGACGCCACCGACAACCAGCAGCGCCAGTGCGGCAACCAGGGACTTACTGAAATAGCGACTCATGACGGGCTCACCGATCGAGAAGAGGACGAGAAGAACGACGAAGGCATGCGCGGCAGGTAACTCAACAGCCATCCCACCAGCCGCAGGGGCGGACCGGCCACACGACGAACCCACAGCGGCAGGAATTGGTAGAGCTGGAAGTAGCCTTTGGCACCGAGCTTGAAAATGTCGATCAGGCTATGCAGGGGCCTGTCCGGGACGTAGTTGTCGCCCCAGTTCAACCAGGCATCGGCCCGGGCAAAGGTGCATTGCACGAAATCGATTTTCTGTTGGGTCGACAACAGGGCGAAGTTGATACCGACAAATTGTTTGTGGCTGCGACTGACCAGCCCGGGGAACAGGAATTCTCGCGAGTCGCGCTGCATCAACAGCGAAATCCGCCCACCCACCGGTAGCGACAGCGGCACGTCGACCTGCACGCCGACCCCGCCATCGGAGTAATCGAGCAGCGTGCCCGGATAGGAGTGGCCGCTGTCCAGGCGCACCGCCACCGGCAATTGGGTCTGCACCCGATGGGTCTGGCGCACCTGGCGGACTTCGGCCGCCACCGCCACGGCCGCGCCGAGGATCAGCAGGTTGTAGATCACCCACAGCGAGCTGACCAGCACCGTGCCGACTTCATTGGCCGGCCCCGTGGACAGACGCCAGCAGGCAAAACCCAAGCCGGCGATGTTCAATCCGGCCAGCACCAGGTATGGCCGGGCGATTTTCCAGTCGAACCGGTCGTACTCCATCAGGCCGCCCTTGGCGGTGACGTTGAAGCTGCCCTTGTTCGGGCTCAACAACGCGACCGTGGTGGGACGCGCGATGTACCAGGCCAACACGGTCTCGTAGACCTCGCCCCAGAAAGTCTGGCGAAAGCGGCCCTGCATGCGCGAGTTGGTCAGGCTGGCGTGGATCATCGGCGGCAACACATACAACAGGATCATCAGCGCCGGGGCATAGATGATGTAGGCATGCAGCAGCAGGAAAGCCAAGGGCGCGACCAGGAATATCAGCCGCGGTAAACCAGCGAGAAAGTGCATCATCGCGTTTGCGTAGCAGATCCGTTGGAACAGCGTCAGGCCCTTGCCCAGCAGCGGATTGTCGGTACGGAAAATCTGCGCCATGCCCCGGGCCCAGCGAATGCGCTGGCCAATGTGCGCGGACAGGCTTTCGGTGGCGAGGCCGGCGGCCTGGGGAATGCGTACGTACGCCGAGTTCCAGCCCGCGCGGTGCAAGCGCAAGGCGGTGTGAGCGTCCTCGGTCACCGTCTCCACCGCAAAGCCGCCGATCTCATCCAGCGCCGAACGCCGCAGCACCGCGCAGGAGCCGCAGAAGAACGCAGCGTTCCACATGTCGTTACCGTCCTGGATCAGACCGTAGAACAACTCGCCTTCGTTCGGTCGGTTGCGAAACACCGCAAGGTTGCGTTCGAACGGATCCGCCGACAGGAAGTGATGGGGTGTCTGGACCAACGCCAGTTTCGGGTCGCGCAGAAACCAGCCCACCGTCAGCTGCAGGAAGGAGCGCACCGGCATGTGGTCACAATCGAATAACGCAACCAGCTCGCCGCTGATACGGCCCAACGCATGGTTGAGGTTGCCGGCCTTGGCGTGACGATTGTCCGGGCGAATGACGTAGCCCACACCAACGTCGACGGCAAACTGCCTGAAGGCCTCGCGCTTGCCGTCGTCGAGCAGGTAGATCCGCAGCTTGTCTTCCGGCCAGTCAATCGCCAGCGCCGCATACACCGTCCCGCGCACCACCGAAAGGTCTTCGTTGTAGGTAGGAATCAACAGGTCGACCGTCGGCCAGCTGCGGGTATCCTCCGGCATTTGTGCCGGTTGGCGGTTCAGTGGCCAGCAGGTCTGGATGTAGCCGAAGATCAACACGATCCATGAATAGGTCTCGGCCGCCAGCAGCGCCAGGCCACAGGCCAGGTCCAGCGGCTGGTCCCAGTTCAGCGTCGAGGTGTAGCGCCACCACAGGTAACGGCAGGACACGATAGTGGACAGCACCACCATCAGCAGCGTCGCAAAACGCCCGGGAATCCCGCGTACCAGCATGGTCAGGCCCCAGAGCAGGAGCGCGAACACCAGTTGTTCCAGGTAACCGAATGGCTCGGTGATGCACAGCACTGTCAGGAGCATCAACTGGACCAGCAGCAAACTGCCGAGCAACCACTGACGGTGCCGCTCCAGGCCTTTCCACCAATGCACCCCCTGGGTCAGGCGGGCGTTATTCCGGATTCGTTTGCTCTGTCGCTCCAGTGTCTTGCTCAGCCGGGCCCAGACCCTTTGATTCATGGCCATGGCCCGCGTCCACCACGTCAGCGAGCGTGGACGGTGCTGCGGCGCAACCGGTCGAATCAGCATCAGCCAGACGCTTTGCAGCAGGTAACGCAACGGATCGCCCAGGCTCGGCGCTTTATCGGCCAGCTGTGGATACCAGCGTTGCCGCTGCTCCAGGACCTGGCGCCATGCCGGCGATTCCAGGCGCAACACCGCCCAGGCGAGGCTACTCGACAAGGCCAACAGCAGCGCGACCAGGGGCAGGCAATCGTGCTCGCTGCGCAGTTGCCGATAGGGAAACCAGCGGGCGATCATGCCGGCAGCCCTGTTCGGGCCTGGCACCACACCGCCAGGCTGAGCACGTCCTGGGCCACCAGGCTGCCAGGTGCATAACGGCCCACCGGCTGCTTGCAGGCCAACGCCTCGCGCATCGCTTCGTCACTGTGCACCGTCACCGGCAGCAGGCGCGCATCATGGTGCTGGCGCCAGATCAGCATCAGGTCGCGTTGAATCTGGCTGGCCGGATCGAAGCGATTGAGCAACAGGTAGTCGGTGCTCTGCTCCTGTTGTTGCAGCAACGCGTGACACGCGGCATCGGCTTCAATGAGCTGGACCTGCAGGTGGCAGGACACCGCGCTGTCCTGCCAGGGCAAGCGCCGGGGCATATCGAACAGTATCCAGTCGAAATGCTCGGCCAACGCCTTGGCGCGCCGGTCCCAGAGCCCGGGTTGGGCGCTCAACGCTTGCTCCAGGCTCATCCGCTCGGTACCGACGAGTCGACCATAGGGCAGCAGGCTCAGATTCGGCGCGAGGCTCCAGCTCTCGGCTGACCAGTCCTGGCCATCGAGCATCGCCCGCGCCCAGCCGCCAGTCTCCGTGACGGCCAGGTTGAAATGCAGGCGCAGCAGGTTGTCCGCGCACAAGTCCACCAGCAGCACACGCTGTTCAAGGGTGTGCAGGGCGTAGCCGAGCGCGGCCAACAATGAGCTGCTTCCCGCACCACCACGCAATCCGTGCATACCCAGGGAGGTCATGCCGTCACCTGGGGTTCTTCGTGACGCGTCAGCGAGACCCGCACTCCGGGGGCCCGTTGCATCTGATCGAACTCGGCGAACAGCGGCCAGCGCTGCAAGGCACGCCGCAACTCTCGCTGGAGCGAGACGTCGACGTACTTTAATGCAGGCAACTGCAATTCAGCCTTCAATCGAGCGATATCATTGGCCCGCTCTGAGCGTGACAGCAACCGGGCGCTCATTTGGACACCGGCCGGTAAGGCAGCCATGGGGTGTTCTCCTTGATCCGTACATAACGCGCTGCGGCGTAGTCCAGCACAACGCTGCCTTCGCTCTCGGACACCAGCGGGGTTTGCGCCAGCCCTGTCAGCAGGGGTTGCCAGTCCGGCTGCTGCCCGCCGACCTGGGCAGGCGCGCTATACAACCGGTCGATGATTTGTGCCAAGGCCAGGTAACTGCTTGGCTCGCTGACACGCAAAGGTGAGGACCGCGGGTTACGTCCCATGCCGATCAACTTGATGCCGACCGGCACCTGGGTAATCGACGGCGCGGGTATCTCACGCATGCTGGGGAACTGCATGCGGTCGCCACGAAGGGCCGCACCGTGGTCCGGCACGATCACCACCACCACGCGGCGGCCGCTGGCCTCCAACTGATCGAGGAAAACGCTCAAGTCCTCCAGCAGGGCCTGGGCTCGCGCCTTGTAGTCGGCGCGCCGGGTCTGACCTGCGGCCGTGACGATGCGATTACCGTCTTGCAGGGTCAGGGTGTTGTAGAACAGCGCCACGCGAGGATCGGGCTGTTGCAGGCGCTGCTTCCACCACAGGTCCAGCACTTCGCGATCACGCAACACCGGCGAGCCATCCGGTGCCGAGAGGATGGATTGCAAGTGACTCAGATCCATTCGCGGGGCCGGCAGCGCCCCAAGGGTCTGCACTGTATTGAGGAACCCGGCGGCCTGCCCCGTATGGTTGAGCAGGGTTTCACCGACGTAGCCCTGCCTGGCCAGTTCGTCGAACAACAGGCAAGGTTCAGGGGCAGGCACCTGGAGCTGGCTGCGCGGCACCTGGCCGCATCCGGCGCGCAGCAGCCCAAGCGTGGCAGGCACCCGCTCGGAGGCGGCGGAGTTGAAGCGGTCGAACAGCACATCCATCCCTTGCAGCAATGGATGGTCGCGCAGTCCCAACAGATCCAGATCGTCCCAAGCCATCGAGTCGATGTTGATCAGCAACAGGTCAAACGGCTGCGCGGTCGGCAACATAGGCTGGAAGGTGACGCGTCGTTCAGCTTCGTCAGCATAGAATTGCTGCAAGTAGCGTTCGATGTCCGCGTTCGCGCCAGCCGCCCTCTCCTGTGCCGCAACGCCTTGGATAAAGTCCGCCCCATGGCCCGGATAGAGCGCCGGCAGGTTGCCGAGCCCCAGCCAGGCCAGGCCGACCAGGCTCAGTGTGGTCAATCGCAGCCAAGGGTGGATGAACAGATACCCCGCCACCAGCACCAGCAGCCAGCCAAGGACATTCCAGTCGACCAGGCGTTCGGCCAGCGCCAGGGAATGCTCGGAGAACAGATCCACGACCGTGGTCCATTCAGGCCACTGGGTCAAAGGCGGCAGCCAGGTGTCCTGGTAGAGCAATGCCATGGCCAGCGGTACGGCGATCAGTTGCCGCATGACGGGCCTGAAACGGCTGCCCAATGGCACCAGCAAAAAGGCCGCGAACAACAGATTGGGCAGGACCTGAATGTTCAGGTAGCCGGCCCACTGCAAGGCGAACTTCAAAATGAAATACAGGTTCCAGTGCCCCAGGCCGGGCCAGACCCGGGCGGCTTTCAGCACAATTGCCGACTCGAACTTACTCATGAGGTGCTCCCGCTGACTGGCCCTTCACGCTGTCGCGAGGCACGCGGTGCGGCTTCAGATAACGAGGCGGCAACAGGCCTTGGACCCAGGCCCGCCCCTGGCGCCAGAAAATACGCAACAGCTGGATCAGCGCGAACGTCAGCAGGCAGCTTGCGGCAATGACCTGGAGCAACTCGTAGTAGCTCATTTGCAGTAGTCCATGATCGCCAGACGGCTTCGTTGTGGCGTATAGGCGCTCATTTCGGTTCGCACGCGCGCCGCCTCGCTGCGCTCCGGAGCCAGGCGCAACTCACTCGGCAGATTGGTGGCGTCGCGCAAAGCGGCGCACGGCAGCTCTTCCAGCTCGGCAAGGGGTTGGCAATCACTGAACAGATTGCGCCACGGCAAGCGACAGATATTGCCCAACGCCAACTCCAGGCCATCGTTGCGGCAAGCGAACAGGAACAGATAAACCTCGCCGTTGAGCACCGTGGCGATGTCGCCGAACCGACGCAGGCTGATCTGGTGCAGGCAGTGTTCGACCGTCAGCACCGAGCGCACGGACAACCGCAGCAACTGATGCTCGATTTCGCCAGATGCACCGTCATAAATCTGCTCCAGCGCCGACAGGAACTCACGCGGGGTCAACAGACCGCGCACCGTCGGAGCCCGCAGGCGTTCGAGCAGCGACTCCAGGTCACCGCTCGCCTGTCGGCGACGCCAGACTTGCCCCTGCACACTGTCGACCAGGCTGAAAAACCGCGACAACGGGTTGCCAAAGGGCACGACGATGTTTGCCCCGCAGGCCATCAGCAGGCGCTCGTCGCGGTAGCGCAGGCAGGGTTCTATTTCCCGCACGACGATTTTCAGCGCCGTACCGCAACGCTCGCGCAGCGCATACAGCTCGCGAGCCAGCGCTTCTACCTGCTGGTCGTTTTCAATGGCGACCATCACGCTCGCAGCCCGCGCCAGCGCGGCCTGTTGCAGCAGGTCGATGCGCCGGTCGAACACGCTCCACTGCTCGGGCAGGGTCGCTGCGCCTTCAAGCACTGCGCGCTGGGCCAGGTACACGCGCTGGTCGTCAGTGCGTGTCACGACTGGGCTGGCCTGCTCGGCCCGGGCCAGGCCAAAGCCTGAGGCTTGCAGCTCAAGCTCGAATTCCCGGGCGCCGCAGACGCCTTGGTCGTTGTGCCAGAAATGCGACTGGTAGCGAATGCCGCCATCCTGCCGGTACAGCTGGGCCAGGCCGGACAGGTGTTCATTGAGGCGGATCAATTCGCCATGCAGTGGCGAAGCCCGCCCATGGCACAACACCAGGAGCGTGCAGCGCTGTTCACGCAGCCAACGCCTCAGCCCACTACACCACTGCTGAAGTTGCGCGGCGTCAAAGGTGCGCCAGGCGGTTGCCGGCAGCATCAATAGCAACAGGCCGCCCGGAGCGATTGCGGCGCGCCTCAATTCCGACGGCAGCGACTTGAGCGCCGGACGAATCACAGCCTCAGGCACTTCGAACAGACGCAACTCGCCGGGACCGGATCGCGCGTCCAGGGCCTCTGCCAATTGCTCGGGATAAAAGCCACACCACAGCAGGCCGGCCCGATGCTGCCCGGGCAATGCCATCAAGCCTTGCAGCGCCAATGCCTCGGCATCGCGAGTGCGATCGACGGCGACCCAGTACAGTCCTCCTTGACGCATCAACAACTGCTCATCCGCAAACCCACGGATAGCCAAGGAAACCTGACTCAAGCCTGCACCACTCCTCTGCCGCCCCGGTGGGTGTTCCCGTCGACCTCAAACCAATGACCGACAATCGAGTCATGGTTGGATCAGCGAATCAACGACACACGCACAGGTTCCGCACTCGATTATTGCGATATCAAAACAGTGGCTAATGATGCAGGCAGCAGGAGATCACGCCTATCGGCGGATGCTGATTTTGCGTAGGGGCAATGATTAGGAGCGTAGGGGGCCCCCTACCAATTCTACCTATAGCCAATCGGACGAACGATCTTTTAGCCGCACTTGGCGTACAGTTCCACAAGTGGTCGGATCTCTGACAGGTCCAAACACTCATCGGCGCTTGTGAGAGGGTCACCACGGCATGTATTTGCGGAAAGTCGTTTTGATAACGCAAAAACCGCCCTGATGCGGGCGGTTCTGCTTATCGCCTGGACTTAGCTAATCTCTACGCCCAACGCTTTTGCAATGCCTTTCCCGTATGCGGCATCCGCCCTGAAGAAATGTTGCAATTGGCGAGCGACGACATCCTCCGATACACCACCCATTGCACCGGCAATGTTGCTAATCAGAAGAGCCTTCTGCTCGTCGTTCATCAAGCGGAACAACGCACCGGCATGGCTGTAGTAGTCGGTGTCTTCGCGGTGATCATAACGATCCGCCGCCCCATTGAGTGCCAAGGCTGGCTCCGCATAACGCGGGGCTTGCTTCGGCGCTTCTACATAGCTGTTAGGCTCGTAGTTGGGTGCCGCTCCGCCATTGCTGCCAAACGCCATGGCACCGTCACGCTGGTAGGTATTCACCGGACTGCGCGGAGCATTGACCGGCAGTTGCTGGTGATTGGTGCCTACACGGTAGCGATGCGCATCGGCGTAGGCGAATACCCGGCCTTGCAACATACGGTCCGGCGAGAGACCCACGCCTGGCACCATGTTGCTCGGGCCAAACGCAGCCTGCTCGACTTCAGCAAAGTAGTTCAGCGGGTTGCGGTTCAGCTCCAACTCACCGACCTCGATCAACGGAAACTCTTTCTGCGACCAGGTCTTGGTCACGTCGAACGGGTTCTCGTAATGGGCTGCCGCCTGGGCCTCGGTCATGATCTGGATGCAGACACTCCATTTCGGGAAGTCACCACGCTCGATGGCATTGAACAGGTCGCGCTGGGCGTAATCCGGATCGGTACCCGCCAGGCGCGCTGCTTCAGCCGGCGCAAGGTTCTTGATCCCTTGCTTGGTCTTGTAGTGCCACTTCACCCAGTGACGCTCACCTTGGGCGTTGATCAGGCTGTAGGTGTGGCTGCCGAAGCCGTGCATGTGACGGTACCCGTCAGGAATGCCACGATCCGAGAACAGAATGGTGACCTGGTGCAGCGCCTCAGGCGAATGCGACCAGAAATCCCACATCATCTGGGCGCTTTTCAGGTTGCTTTGCGGCAGGCGCTTCTGGGTGTGGATGAAATCGGGGAATTTCAGTGGATCGCGAATGAAGAATACCGGCGTGTTGTTACCGACGATGTCCCAGTTACCTTCCTCGGTGTAGAACTTCAGGGCGAAACCGCGAGGATCACGCTCGGTGTCCGCAGAACCGCGCTCACCGCCCACCGTGGAAAATCGCAAGAAAGTTGGGGTCTGCTTGCCAATCGACTCGAACAACTTGGCGCTGGTGTATTGGGTAATGTCGCGGGTCACGGTGAACATACCGTAGGCACCCGAGCCCTTGGCGTGTACGCGACGCTCAGGAATGTTCTCGCGGTTGAAGTGAGCAAGCTTCTCGATCAGGTGAAAATCGTCGAGCAGCAGCGGGCCGCGCGGGCCGGCGGAGCGAGAGTTCTGGTTATCGGCGACTGGAGCGCCGCTGGCGGTCGTAAGCGTTTTGATCTGGCTCATGCATCCGTTCCTCTGTCAGTCTGTATTCGTTGTACTCCGCGATCCGGTTAGGGTGCAGGTCGTTCATTAAAGGCGGCCATCGGGTGTTGCTGATTTTTGAGTAGGCGTTTTTCAGCGCCCGTGTAGGCAAGGCCCTACGTAAATCGCAACCCGGTGATATCTCATAAAATGAAGCGTGATCGGTGCCCTGGCTGATGCCCGTGGCCCATCACCAGACGCCAGGCACCAATGGCAATGCGCATTCAATCCGTGGTCGATGTCATGAGGCAGTCACCCGGTAGACCCCCCCCTCATTCAGAGCATCCCTAGATGAGCCTTGACATAAAAGAAAGCAAATCCACAAGATGTGACACTTGGTTAGTATTAGTGAAACGGTGTCCAAATCGCGCAAGGGACACGCTTCGTCACGAATTCGAGATTAATGCGGTCGGTCCGCTGGCCACCTGCTTGGCCTCCGCACTGCTCTTCGGCGACAGCGGGGCGGTGCCATTGTCAACATGCACTCGGCCCTGAGTTGGATCAATCTTCCGAACAGGGTGACCTATTCGACGAGCAAAGCGGCCACCTGGTCGCTGACCAACGGTCTGCGCCTGCTGCTAGGATGGGTGTACACATCGCGTTCTTTGACACAGGAATGATCCTTGGCCTGGAGGGCGTGCAAAAAGCTGCCCCCCTCAAGGTCGGCCAGCGCATTCTCGATGGTGTGTCATCAGCCCGAGGTGCTGGCCGACGGAACCGGCCAACAAATCAAGCAGAACCTGAGCAACGGTATCTATCTGCGGTCGATTACGCAGGACTGAGACTTTGGCGGCCGGCTCACAGCAGCCGACCGCTCCATGGCAACTGGCGTGCCGCTGCGGGCGCGAATGAATGGAGTAAGAGCTAATGACCAAAAACGATGATCGTCCCGTGCTGGTGACCGGGGCGGCAGGGGCTGTCGGCGGTATCGGCCGCACAGTGACCGAGACGCTGCTCGCCATAGGGATGAACGTACGCGCCTTGGTTCGACGCGAAGATACCCGCTCCGCCGCTCTACGTCAGCTCGGCGCTGAAGTCGTGGTGGGCGACCTCACCGATCTCACGTCGATGCACCGTGCCATGGAGGGTGTCGCTCGAATCTACTTTGGCATGTCGGTGTCGCCGGCTTATCTGGAGGCCACGGTCAATACAGCTGCGGTGGCGCGGCATCACGGTGTAGAGGCCTTCGTGAACATGTCACAGATGACGATTTCACAGATGAGTATCACAGAGACAACCGACAGCCCCCAGCACAAGCTGCACTGGTTGGCCGAGCAGACGCTCGCATGGTCGGGGTTGCCTGTCGTTACGCTGCGGCCCACCGTGTTCATGGAGGGGTTCTTTCTGCGTTTTGCCGCAGCCAATGTCCGGGAAACGAATACTTTGCTGCTTCCTCTTGGCCTGAGCAGAACCTCGCCCATCTGTGCGGCGGACGTGGCCGACGCCGTGTCGGCCATCCTGGTGGACCCCGCACCTCATATCGGCAAGATCTATAACCTCACCGGTCCGCAGTCCACCGATCTGGAACACTACGCCCGGATATTTTCTGACGCGCTCGGCCGAACCATCACCTATCGGGATCTGCCGGTGGCACCCTGGGCAGACAAGCTGCGCAATGCCGGCGTACCCACGCACGTCGTCGACCACCTCTCGGTCATGGCACAACTGCATCAGCAAGGGCGGTACGACCGTGAAACAGACGAACTGTCAGCCCTGACGGGTAAACCTGCGACAACCATGGCTGAGTTCGTCCGCCGCCATGCAACTGAGTACGCGCCGTAGACAACTCCAGGGTATGGGCCTAGTGCCGCATAGCGTGATGCGAGTATCTTTCGCAATTAGAACATTGTATTTGGATTAGCAGACTTTTCGGGAACATCCTGGATCACATCCCAGTGCTCAACGATTTGACCGTCCTTGACGCGAAAAATGTCCAGCACGGCTCGGCCCAGATCATCCTCGCCATTGGTCGAATGCACCTGTAGCCAAACCAGATCGCCGTCGGCCGCACTGCGCATGATGCGGGCGCGCGACTGAGGATTGCTCTTGAAGAAACCAGTGAAGTAATCGACGAGTGGCGCCTTGCCATCCGGCACACCGGGATTGTGCTGGCGATAGTCATCGGCAACGACCTTCGCCGCTTGCACAGTATCGTGGCGATTGAAGAAGCCGTCGTAAAACGTCAGTACCAGTTGGCGATTGGCCTCCTCGACAGCGGTGTCACGGGCTTGGATAACAGGCTCCGCCGTTGCGCCCCCCGCCAGTACCAAGCTGACCGTAAGAATGAGACGTTTCAGATATTGCGTCATCGGCCCCTCTCAGTCGGATGTTTCTCCATGATTCGCTTCCTTAGTTGTTTAAACTGCTGCTTGCCGGCAGTTCGTCAGAGCGTCTCCAGCGCACGTTCGACACTGAGAGCAAGCGGTGTGGTTGGCCTCCCGATGAGTTCAGCCAAGGCGCGCTCGTTGCCGTAGAGAGCCCCCTGGGAGGCGCTCACGTCATAGGAAGCCAATGCTGCGGCAAGCCCCTTCGGTAAGCCAACACCTTCGAGCGCGGCGGCGTAGTCGGCTTCTGGGAGGTCGTGGTAAGGGATGTTCCTGCCGGTCTGCTTCGAGATTTCAGCCGCCAGATCAGCCAGCGTCCAAGAGGTATCGCCGACCAGTTCGTAGGTAGTGTTTTCATGGCCGTCGGCAGTCAACACCACTGCAGCGGCTTCGGCCAGATCCTCGCGTGTCGCTGACGAAATCCGGCCTTCGCCTGCACTACCGAATAGCACGCCATTAGCCAGCGCCACACCAGCGAAACCTGTGTAGTTTTCTGTGTACCAACCATTGCGCAACAGCGTGTAGGAAAGTCCGGACGCCTTGAGGGCAGCCTCAGTTGCGCGGTGTTCGTCGGCAAGTGCCAGCACGGACGAGTCAGCGTGTAACACGCTGGTATAGACAATGCGCTTGATGCCCGCCCTCTTCGCCGCCGCAATGACGTTGGCGTGCTGCGCGACGCGCTGACCGATTTCGCTGGAAGAGATCAACAGCAAGGTTTCCACCCCAGACAACGCCGCATCCAGCGTCTCGGTCTTGGAATAGTCGAACGTTCTTGCCGAAACGCCCAGCGCTTCTGCCTGTTCCGGCTTGCGTACCAGGGCAAGAATGCCGCTTGTGGATGTTCGCTGTTTGAGATACTCGATGACGATGCGGCCCAGTTGGCCGGTGGCTCCAGTAACGGCAATGCTCAAGAGGTTACTCCTTGGTGAACGGGAGGTTGAAGAAATAGCCATGAACAAATGTAGAATGTGAAATTACTTTAAGTAAGTACGCACAAAAAGGTAAGTGTATGAATACAAGCGCTTCTTCGAAATCATCCGAACAGCCTTCATCAGTGCCTTTGTCCGAGCGCCTAAGGCGGGGTGACGTGATGGCTCCGAAGTGCCCGTCGCGCGAAATCCTGAACCATCTGACCAGCCGATGGGGAGTGTTGGTGCTTATTGGCCTGCTGCCCGGCACGCTGAGGTTCAGCCAGCTACGACGAAAGATAGGCGGCGTCAGCGAACGAATGTTGGCGCAGACACTACAGTTGTTGGAGGGCGATGCAATGGTGGAGCGTCGCGCCTATGACATCGTGCCGCCACACGTGGAATACACGCTGACGTCCATGGGTAGGGAAGCTGCCGTAAGGGTGCGAGAACTGGCCGATTGGGTGGAGATACACTGTGCAGCCGTGCTGCGTGAACAAGAGGCTTTGGCCGTAAAGAGAGGCCGTTAGGCCACCCCGCGCAAACAAGGTCACGAACCAGCGCATAGGCATCTTCACAGGGCCGCGCAATACTGATCTCTTTCGCGTCAATGCTCTGCTGAACACCATAAACAAGCGCTTAGATCTGGCGTCACTCCAGCCAAGAGACTCCCTTCGATCTGAGTCGGACAGTGATGGCTAAGAGGCAGGGCTCAGACGTTCAGCTCGGAATGCAACTCTGACAACGCGGCAGAAAGTTGCTCATCGTTGCGCTTGTAGTACGTCCATTTTCCAACTTTTGTTGCTGTCACGAAATCCATGTCTTGAAGAACCTTCAGGCAAAGGGATGTTGCAGGTTGCGACATCCCCGCTTTGTCTTGGATCAAGCTTGCGCATACACCGTATACGCTAAAGTCGTAGAGCTGGCTGTAGCTCTTGAAAGACTTGTGCGGGTTTGCCAGCCACGCGAGTACAGCTCGTCGGGTCGGATGAGACAAGACCTTAAGTGCTTCGCCTAGCTCCATAAACCTTGAACCTTGACTTTAATGTGGGGCTGCGCCCATTTGGGTGACCGCGCACGCTGTCAGGTGCTGTGCGGATAGTCGATATATCCCCGCTCCCCACCGCCATACAGAGTTGAAGTATCTACGGGGTTAAGGGGGTGGTTTTCTTTGAAACGTCGTGGTAAGTCCGGATTGGCGATGAACGTGCGTCCGAAGCCGAAAAAATCACCGTAACCAGTCGAGAGAATGCGTTTGGCTTTCTCATGAGTGTAGTTACCGGCATACATGATCGGGCCCGAGAACGTATTACGCAATGCCTGCCGGAATGAGTCTGGAAGATCAGGGCTATTGTCCCAATCTGCTTCTGCAATTGAAAGGTACCCGATGCGCAGGCCTTCCAGCATTTTTGTCGCTTCGACGTAGGTCTCGTGCGGATCTTTTTCGACCAGCCCCAAATAGACTCGTTCTTCATCCGTCGACTCAAACAACGGCGCGAAGCGTACACCAACGCGCTCGCTTCCGAATACACCGATGACTGCTTCAGTCACTTCACGTAGGAACCGCAGCCGGTTTTCGAGTGGTCCTCCGTACTCGTCAGTTCTGAGATTAGTGTGCTCTGAAATGAATTGGTTGATGAGGTATCCATTCGCGGAGTGCAGCTCAACGCCATCGAATCCCGCACGCTTCGCATTTTGAGCCGCTTGGCGATAAAGCTCTACCAGCTCCTTAACCTGGGTAGTAGTCAATTCTTGCGGCATGCTCGGATCTGCCAACTGCCCTTCGTTAGGGCCAGTTTCAATGAATACTTTAACGTTGGTCGCGCGGATAGCTGAAGGTGCAATAGGAGGCTGATTATCTGGTTGCAAACTGACGTGGGAAACGCGACCAACGTGCCAGAGCTGGCAGAAGATGGTGCCTCCCTCGGCATGAACTGCTGCGGTCACCTGGCGCCAACCTTCGACCTGTTCGTCACTGTAAATACCGGGCGTCCAAGCATAGCCTTGGCCGCGTGGCTCGATTTGAGAGCCTTCTGTAACCATGAAGCCAGCCGTAGCGCGTTGACGGTAGTACGCTGCCATGAGCGAGTTCGGTACGTTACCTGGCTGCGAGCTTCTGGAGCGAGTGAGTGGGGGTAAGACGATACGATTTCGAAGCACCAAGCTGCCAAGGTTCATAGCGGCAAAAAGATTGCGAGAGGACATTATTGAGCTCATATGGGTAGCTGTGTGTGCAAACACATTAACACATAAGAATATACTTATGTGTAGTGACGACACCCTCATTCGTATTTTCCCAATCACGTGAATTTTCATCATGTATTTTTGCACGTCAATCAGGCGTTTCTGTCGATTTTTATTGTAAAAAAGCCAACCTATACTCGCGCTCAGGCTGGCTTGACCAGCTCCGTTTCCAAGCCAGCAAGCCCCCCACAATAATAATCAGGGCGAACAGCATGAGCGCATGGGTTAACGTCGGCGTGTACGCCGGATACAAGCAGTTGCGCAGCAGCGCAATCAACACCATCGTCACTGTGCAGCGCTGGCCCGTACCAGTGCTCTTGACGCATGGGCGCGACACCCACTTTCCACATCGCCCTCCCATCCCCGGACGTTCAGTCCACCGGCAATAGGCCCTGCACCGCATTCAGGTGACGCCTCGCACAGGCTTCGCCCGGGTACCCGTGTGCCTGTGAAAGGGCGCAAACAACAAAAATAACCACACTGGAGCCTCACTATGACGACTGACCATCCGACCCATGCCCATACCTGCGCGCAGGTCAGGGCCAATCCCAAGTTCAAACGCCTCACCCGCCAGCGCGCGTTGCTTGCATGGTCACTGAGCGGCGTGGTCCTGGCGATCTATTACAGCTTCATCATGGTGGTGGCTTTTGCCCCTGCCTGGTTACACCTGCCGTTGTACGACGGCAGCCACGTGAGCCTCGGTATGCCAATCGGCGTAACGATCATCCTGCTGTCCTGGGCCCTCACCGCCTGGTACGTGCACCGTGCCAACACTCGTTTCGACGTGCTCAGCGCCCAGATCCTGGAGGAGTCCCTCGTATGAAACGCCTGCTCGCTGTACTCGCCCTCAGTCCCCTGCTGGTCAACGCCGCCCCCCTCACGGCGGAAAAACAACCGCTCAACCTGCACGCCATCGGCATGTTTTTCGTCTTCGTCCTCGCCACTTTGCTGATTACCTGGTGGGCGTCACGCCGCACACGCTCGGCCGCTGACTTCTACAGCGCCGGTGGCGGCATCACCGGGTTCCAGAATGGCCTGGCGATCGCTGGCGACTACATGTCGGCAGCCACCTTGCTGGGGTTGTCGAGCATGGTCTTCGCCAAAGGCTACGACGGTTTCGTCTACATCATTGGCTTCTTCGTCGGCTGGCCCGTCGTCACGTTCCTGATGGCTGAACGCTTGCGCAACCTGGGCCGCTACACGTTCGCCGACATCGTTTCCTATCGACTCGATCAGATCCAGGTGCGCAGTTTCGCCGCCCTCGGATCATTGACGGTGGTGTGCTGCTACCTGGTGGTGCAGATGGTCGGTGCCGGCCAACTGATCAAGCTGTTGTTCGGCCTCGATTACCGCACGGCGGTGGTGGTCGTCGGCGTGTTGATGTTGGTCTACGTGATCTTCGGCGGCATGCTCGCCACCACCTGGGTGCAGATTACCAAGGCGGTCTTGTTGCTGGCCGGCGGCACGACCCTGGTGCTGATGGCCCTGAGTCGCTTCGGCTTCAGCTTCGAAACCCTGGCTGCCCAGGCCGTGTCGGTGCATGCCAGCGGGGTACAGATCATGGGGCCGGGCACCTTGCTGGCCGACCCGATCAATGCCGTGTCGCTGTCCCTTGGCCTGGTCTTCGGCATCGCCGGCCTGCCGCACATCCTGATGCGTTTCTTTACTGTGCCCAATGCCAAGGAAGCACGTAAATCGGTGCTGTTCGCCACGATGTTCATCGGCTTCTTTTTCCTGGTGGTGTGCGTGCTGGGCTATACCGCCATCGTCATCGTTGGTACCGATCCGCAGTTCTATGTCGACGGCAAGCTGGGCGGGGCCATGATCGGCGGCGGCAACATGGTTGCCATGCACTTGGCCAAGGCGGTGGGCGGCAATCTGTTTCTCGGCTTCCTCTCGGCCGTGGCGTTCGCCACCATTCTGGCAGTGGTGTCCGGTCTGGCCCTGGCCGGTGCCTCCGCCATTTCCCATGACCTTTATGCTTCGGTGTTCAGGAAGGGCCGCGCCGACGAGAAAAAGGAAATGCAAGTGTCGCGCATCGCCACCGTGTGTCTGGGCATCGTTGCGATTTCCCTGGGTATTCTGTTCGAAGGCCAAAACATTGCCTTCCTGGTGGGCCTGACGTTCGGCATCGCCGCTTCTGCAAATTTCCCGGTATTGATCATGTCCATGTACTGGCGCGGCCTGACCACCCGTGGCGCCCTGTACGGCGGGCTGACCGGTCTGGTCAGCGCATTGGTCATGGTGGTCGGCTCGCCGTCGGTGTGGGTCGGCGTGCTGGGCCATGCCCAGGCGCTCTTCCCCTACGACCAGCCGGCGCTGTTCTCCATGCCGCTGGCCTTCCTTGTCATCGTCGTTGCCTCCAGGCTGGACCGTAGCGAACGGGCCGACCGCGAGCGTGCCGCCTACGACGATCAGTTCGTCCGTGCCCAAACGGGCCTGGGCGCTTCCATGGCAAGCAGTCACTGAGCCTGCAAAGCCAACGATCCTGAGGTGCGATTCAGCGGCGCTGTTCGCACCTCTAACCTGCCCTGCGCCATAGGGCATCTCCAAAAGTCTTCCCTCCATCGGCCGTGACCGGTGTGGGAAAGGCTTGCCTATAACAATAAGAGGTCAGCCATGAAAAACACCCTTTTCCCGCTGTTCCTGGCAGGCAGCAGCCTCGCCACCCAGGCCCACGCGGACTTCATCGAAGACAGCAAAGCCAGACTGGAATTGCGCAACTTCTACTTCAACCGCGATTTCCGTCAGACCGCAGCGGCCCAATCCAAGCAAGAAGAGTGGGCCCAAGGCTTCCTGCTGCGTTATGAATCCGGTTACACGGATGGCACCATCGGCGTGGGCATCGATGCGCTCGGCCTGCTTGGCGTCAAGCTTGATTCCAGCCCCGATCGCGCCGGTTCCGGCCTGCTCAAACGTGATGCCAGCGCGCCCAGGCGGGCCAAGGATGAGTACGGTGAGCTGGGCCTGACCGCCAAGTTCAAGGCCTCCAACAGCGTACTCAAGGTGGGAACCCTGACGCCCAAGCTTCCGGTGTTGGTGGCCAACGATTCACGCCTGCTACCACAGACCTTTCGCGGCGGCCAGTTAAACGTCCAGGAGATCAAAGGCCTGGTTATCGATGCGGGGCACCTGGATCGCGTCAACCAGCGCGACTCCTCGGACTACGAGAAATTCAGCATCACCACCACCGGAGCCAAGGGCATCGCCAACAGCCAGGTGCGCAGCAACGCCTTCGACTTCGCCAGCCTGGCCTACCAATGGAACGGCCAACTGAACTCCAGCTACAGCTACGGTGGCCTGGATAACTTCTATCACCAGCACCAATTCAATCTGGTTCATGTGCTACCGCTCGGCGAAGGGCAGTCGCTTAAAAGCGACTTGCGTTATGCCCGTTCGACCGACGATGGCCACAGCAACATCGACAACAACGCTTTGGGCGCGATGTTCACCTATGCCCTTGGCGGCCATGCCTTTGGCCTGGGCTATCAACGCATGAGCGGCGACACCGGTTTCGCCTACATCAACGGCACCGATGCGTTCCTGGTCAACTTCGTGCAGATCGGCGATTTTGCCAACACGGACGAGCGCTCCTGGCAAGCGCGCTACGACTACAACTTCGCCGCGCTTGGGGTTCCCGGCCTGACCTTCATGACCCGCTACCTGTCCGGCGACAGCATTGACCTGGGCGCCGGCAACGCTAAGGGTCGCGAGTGGGAACGCGACACCGATATCGGCTACGTGGTGCAGGAAGGACCGCTAAAAAACGTGGGGCTGAAATGGCGTAACGCGACTGTGCGCACCGCCCATTTCGGCAGTGACCTCAATGAGAACCGGCTGATCCTCAGCTACACCCTGGCGCTCTGGTAAAAACATCCGTGAGGCCGGATCCAATCCCCCGCGCCTGAAAGGTGCAGGAGGCATCCGGCCCCACGGCACTGGGCCCGAAATCGGTGAAGAACCCACCCATGCATTTTTGCACAACATACTGGCCTTTTTAGTTGTTCTTGTTTGTTTTATGCATGCATATACTCAATTCAAATCTGGTCGTGAGCCAGGTCCGTCCCGACAAAAATAAACAAGGGAACCCACCGTGAAACCATCCTTGCTGGCCGCCTCCCCATCATCAGATCCGAGCACCTGTCCCGTACGCCCAGCGACACGCAGCCATGCCGCTCTTGCTGCCTGACTTTCGTACTCGCTACCTGCGCCGATCGGCACCTTGATTGATGGAGAGAACAATGAATAACAACAGCCAACCCTTCCTCGCCGCTCGCGACTTCCTGCTGGCCCACCGTACCGATTACGCCACGGCCGTGCGGGATTTCCGCTGGCCGCAACTGAGCGAATTCAATTGGGCGCTGGATTACTTCGATGCCATGGCCCAGGGCAATCATGCCAACGCCCTGTGGATCGTCGAAGAAGACGGCAGCGAGCAATGCTACAGCTTCCAGCAGCTGGCCTTACGCTCCAACCAAGTGGCTAACCACCTGCGCGCCCTCGGCGTGCGGCGGGGCGAGCGCATCCTGTTGATGCTCGGCAACGATATCGCCCTGTGGGAAACCATGCTGGCCGCGTTCAAGCTCGGCGCCGTGGTCATCCCTGCCACCGCCCTGCTCACTCCTGATGACCTGAGCGACCGTATCGACCGCGGTCAGGTTCGCCATCTGGTGGTCGGCAGCGCCCATGTCGATAAGTTTGTCGGACTGGGCGACGGCTGTAGCCGCATCTGCGTGGGTTCATCCTGCGCCGGCTGGGTCTCCCACAGTGCTGCCAACGAATACCCGGAGCACTTCGAGGCCGAGGGCAGCACCCTGGCCACCGACCCGATGCTGCTGTACTTCACCTCCGGCACCACCTCCAAGCCAAAAATGGTGCTGCACAGCCACCAGAGCTACCCAGTCGGCCACCTGTCGACCATGTACTGGATCGGCCTGAAGCCCGGTGACCTGCACCTGAACATTTCCTCCCCGGGCTGGGCCAAGCATGCCTGGAGCTGCCTGTTCGCGCCGTGGAACGCCGGCGCCTGCATCTTCATTCACAACGTCGCGCGCTTCAGTGCCCCGGTCCTGCTTACCACCCTGGAGCGCTACGGCGTCACCAGCCTGTGCGCCCCGCCCACCGTGTGGCGCATGTTGATCCAGGAGGACCTGGCCGGAATCAAGGACCGTCTGCGCCTGCGGGAACTGGTGGGCGCCGGTGAGCCGCTCAACCCGGAAATCATCGAGCAGATCCAGCACGCCTGGGGCCTGCCGCTGCGGGACGGATTCGGTCAGTCGGAAACCACCGCCCTGGTTGGCAACACGCCCGGCCAGGTGCTCAAGCCTGGCTCCATGGGGCGCCCGTTGCCGGGCTACCGGGTGACCATGCTCGACCCCGATGGCGTACCGGGCAGCGAGGGTGAAGTGGCCCTGCCGCTCGATGTGCGTCCCCTTGGCCTGATGCTCTGCTACGAGGACAGTCCGGAAAAAACCGCCGAAGTGATGCGCGACGGTTACTACCGTACCGGTGACACCGCGCAGATTGACCAGGACGGCTACATCACCTTTGTCGGCCGCGCCGACGACGTGTTCAAGGCTTCCGACTATCGCATCAGCCCGTTTGAACTGGAGAGCGCGCTGATCGAGCATCCGGCGGTGATGGAAGTGGCCGTGGTACCCAGCCCCGACCCGGTACGTCTGGCCGTGCCCAAGGCGTTCCTGATCCTGGCCCACGGCGAACCCGGCAATGCGGAACTGGCCGGCAACATCCTCGCCTTCGCCCGTGAACACCTGGCGCCTTACAAGCGGGTGCGCCGCATCGAGTTCGTCACCGAACTGCCCAAGACCATATCCGGAAAAATCCGCCGGGTGGAACTGCGGCAGATGGAAGTGCAACGCCGCCAGAGCGAGACACGCGGCGCGCAAGAGCACTTCGAAGAAGACTTCCCACAGCTCAAGGGCTGAACCCGGGTCGGTCCGCCGGCCCTCATGAAGACCAACGAGACCGCTCGGCCAAACCAGGCCGAGGGGCCTCACTCAACCTCAAAAAAGCAGGCAGGCCCCACCATGACTTCTTCCAGCGTTCCAAGCGTCAAGCTGCTCATCAACGGCGAATTCGTTGAGTCGCGCACCGAGCAGTGGCGCGACGTGATCAACCCGGCAACCCAGCAAGTGTTGGCCCGTGTGCCCTTCGCCACCACCGAGGAAATGAACGCCGCAGTGGCCAGCGCCAAACAAGCGTTCAAGACCTGGCGCAAGACGCCGATCGGCGTGCGCTCGCGGATCTTCTTCAAGTACCAGCAACTGATCCGGGAGAACATCAAGGAACTGGCGGCCCTGCTCACCGCTGAACAGGGCAAGACCCTGCCGGATGCGGAAGGCGATGTGTTCCGCGGGCTGGAAGTCGTCGAGCACGCAACCGCCATCGGCAACCTGCAGATGGGCGAACTGGCCAACAACGTTGCCAATGGCGTCGATACCTACACCTTGATGCAACCGCTGGGCGTGTGCGCCGGAATCACCCCCTTCAATTTCCCAGCGATGATCCCTTTGTGGATGTTCCCCATGGCGATCGCCACCGGTAATACCTTCATCCTCAAGCCGTCCGAACAGGATCCGCTGGTGACCATGCGCCTAGTCGAACTGGCCCTGGAAGCCGGTGTACCCAAAGGCGTGCTCAACGTGATCCACGGCGGCGTCGACGCGGTGAACCTGATCTGCGACCACCCGGACATCAAGGCCGTGTCCTTCGTCGGCTCGACCAAGGTCGGTACCCACGTTTATAACCGTGCCACCCAGAACGGCAAGCGCGCGCAGTGCATGATGGGCGCGAAAAACCACGCCATCGTCCTGCCTGACGCCAACAAGCGTCAGACCCTGAACAACCTGCTGGGCGCCTCGTTTGGCGCCGCAGGCCAGCGATGCATGGCCCTGCCGGTGGTGATCCTGGTGGGTGAAGCCCAGGCCTGGTTGCCGGACCTGATCGAGCGCACCAAGACCCTGAAGGTCAACGGCGGCACCGAGCCTGGCACCGACATTGGCCCAGTGATTTCCTGCGCGGCCCTGGACCGGGTCAACGGCCTGATCGCCAGCGGCATCGCAGAAGGCGCCACACTCGAACTGGATGGACGCAACCCCAGCGTACCCGGTTACCAGGACGGCAACTTCGTCGGCCCGACCATCTTCTCCGGTGTCACCGCGCAGATGTCCGTCTATCGCGAGGAAATTTTCGGCCCGGTGCTGTGCGTGATGCACGCTGCCGACCTGAGCGAGGCGATCGAGATTATCAACGCCAACCCCAATGGTAACGGCACTGCCCTGTTCACCCGCTCCGGTGCCGCGGCCCGGCACTTCCAGGAAGAAATCGACGTCGGCCAGGTGGGCATCAACGTGCCGATCCCGGTGCCGGTCCCGCTGTTTTCTTTCTCCGGTTCGCGCGCTTCCAAGCTGGGTGACCTGGGTCCGTATGGCAAGCAAGTAGTGACCTTCTACACCCAGACCAAGACCGTCACCCAGCGCTGGTTCGATGAAGACGACACCGACAGCGCCGTGAACACCACCATCACCCTGAAATGACCTTTGCTGGCCGGCGTCAAGCGCCGGCCAGTCAGGAGCTTAAAGATGGAATACCAGACTCTACTGGTCGATGTGCAACAGCGCGTGGGCCTGATCACCCTCAACCGGCCACAGGCGCTCAACGCACTGAACAGCCAATTGATCGCCGAGCTGAACCAGGCCCTTGATCGCCTGGAGGCCGACCCTGAAGTCGGCTGCCTGGTCATCACCGGATCGACCAAGGCCTTTGCCGCCGGTGCCGACATCAAAGAAATGGCCGCGCTGAGTTATCCGCAGATCTATCTGGACGATTTCTTTGCCGCCGCCGACCGCATCGGCGCCCGGCGCAAGCCAATTATTGCTGCAGTGGCTGGCTATGCGTTGGGCGGCGGCTGCGAGCTGGCACTGATGTGCGACTTCATCTATGCCGCCGATAACGCCCGCTTCGGCCTGCCGGAGCTGAACCTGGGTGTGATCCCCGGCATCGGTGGCACCCAGCGCCTGAGCCGCACCGTGGGCAAATCCAAGGCCATGGAGATGTGCCTGACGGGTCGCCAGCTCAGTGCCGAGGAAGCTGAGCGCGCCAATCTGGTGGCCCGTGTTTTCCCCGTTGCAGAGTTGCTGGAACGAACCCTGGAAGTCGCCCGCGGCATTGCCGGCAAGTCGCTGCCAGCAGCCATGATGATCAAGGAATGCGTCAACCGCGCCGAAGAAATCAGCCTCACCGAAGGCGTACGTTTCGAGCGCCGGCTGTTCCATTCGCTGTTTGCCAGCCACGACCAAAAGGAAGGCATGCAAGCCTTCGTCGACAAGCGCGTGCCAAATTTCCTGCACCACTGAACCCCACTCGCAAAAGGTAGCCATCATGCATATCGGATTTCTCGGCCTCGGCAATATGGGTGGCCCCATGGCTCGCAACCTGCTCAAGGCCGGCCACCGCCTGACTGTCTTCGATCCGTTCCCGCAGGCAGTCGCCGCCCTGGTGGAGGGCGGCGCCAGCCCAGCCGACTCACCGGCCGCCGTGGCAAGCGCCAAGGTTGAAGTAATCATCACCATGTTGCCGACCGCCGACCATGTGAAGCAGGTCTATCGCGGCAAGGATGGGCTACTCGCCAATGTCGACCAGGGCGTCCTGTTGATCGACAGTTCGACCATCGATCCGCTGACCGCCCGCGAGGTCGCCAGGTTCGCCCTTGCCCAGGGCAACCCGATGCTCGACGCACCGGTCTCCGGCGGCACCGGTGGCGCAGCGGCAGGCACCTTGACGTTTATGGTTGGCGGCCCGGTCGGCGTGTACGACCAAGCCCTGCCGGTCCTCTCGGTGATGGGCCAGAACATCGTGCACTGCGGTGCGGCGGGCAACGGTCAGGTGGCCAAGATCGCCAACAACATGCTGTTGGGCATCTCGATGGTCGGGGTCGCTGAAGCGATGGCCCTGGGTGTGGCACTGGGCATGGACGCCAAGGTACTGGCAGGGGTAATCAATTCCTCCACCGGGCGCTGCTGGAGTTCGATGATCAATAACCCGTTCCCCGGGGTGATGGAAAACACTCCGGCCTCCCGCGGCTACAGTGGCGGCTTTGGCACCGACCTGATGCTCAAGGATCTGGGCCTCGCCACCGAAGCCGCCAGGCAGGCGCGCCAGCCAGTGGTGCTCGGCGCCGTCGCCCAGCAGCTCTACCAAACCTTCAGCCTGCAAGGCAAAGGCAGCCTGGATTTCTCCGCGATCATCAAAATGTTCCGCGGGGAGTCATGAGCATGAGCGAGCAACAGGCACCGGTACTGGCTCGTGTGAGCAATCGCATCGGCCACCTGACGTTGAACCGACCCGGCGCATTGAACACCCTGGACCTGCCCACGGTGGACTTGCTGCACCAACACCTACAGGCGTGGGAAAGCGACCCGCAGATCGTTGCGGTGACCCTGCGCGGTGCCGGCGAAAAAGCCTTCTGTGCCGGCGGTGATATCCGGATGTTGTACGACAGCCACAAGGCCGGCCACAACCTGCACGAACGGTTTTTCGAGCAAGAATACGCCCTCGATCACTATCTGCATCGCTACCCTAAACCGGTACTGGCGCTGTTGGATGGGTTCGTCCTGGGCGGCGGCATGGGACTGGCCCAGGCGGCCTCGCTACGAGTCATCACCGAGCGCACGCGGATGGGTATGCCGGAAGTCGGCATCGGCTTTTTCCCGGACGTTGGCGGCAGTTATTTCCTGCCGCGGCTTCCGGGTGAACTGGGGATTTATCTGGGTGTGACCGGCTGCCAAGTACGCGCCGCCGACGCGCTCTACGCGCAACTGGCCGATTATTGTCTGCCCAGCGAACGGCTGGCTGAACTGGATACCCGGCTCGATCAGTTGAACTGGAGCAGCACACCTGAACAGGACCTCCAGGACCTGCTCGGTGGCATGGCTACCGAACGCATCGCCGGGTCGGAACTCAAGGCCTATCGGCAGGTGATCGACGAATACTTTTCCCTGCCGGATGTGCCAGCCATCCACGCGGCCCTGCTGCGCGAACAACGTCCCGAACTGCGCGATTGGGCCGAGCAGACAGTCAGCCTGATCGACAGCCGATCGCCGCTGGCAATGGCCGTGACCCTGGAACTGCTTCGTCGCGGGCGCTACCTGAGCCTGGCCGACTGTTTCGCTCAGGAGCTGTACCTGGATTATCAATGGTTCGACAAAGGAGACCTGATGGAGGGGGTCCGCGCCTTGATCATCGACAAGGACAAGACGCCGATCTGGAACCCACCGACCCTGGATGAACTGGCGCCGCCACGGGTGCAATCGTTTTTCAGCAACTTTCGCCCGGTCTCCGGCAAGCCCCTTCGTACCGCCTGACCCAACAGGAGACAGTGCAATGCACGATATCGAACTGACCGAAGAGCAACGCATGATCCGCGACATGGCGCGCGACTTCGCCCGCAGCGAGGTCGCACCCCACGCCCAGGCCTGGGAAAAGGCCGGATGGATCGATGACCACGTGGTGGCGCAAATGGGCGAGCTGGGCCTGCTCGGCATGGTCGTCCCGGACACCTGGGGCGGCAGTTATACCGACTACGTGGCCTATGCCTTGGCGGTGGAGGAGATCTCGGCCGGCGACGGCGCCCTCGGTGCGCTGATGAGCATCCACAACTCGGTGGGCTGTGGTCCACTGCTGAAGTACGGCAGCGAGGCACAGCAAGACCAATGGCTGCCGGCGCTCGCCAGTGGCCAGGCGATCGGCTGTTTCTGCCTGACCGAGCCACAGGCCGGCACCGAGGCACACAACCTGCGCACCCGCGCCGAACTGCGCGACGGACAATGGGTGCTTAACGGCGCCAAGCAATTCGTCAGCAATGGCGAGCGCGCCCAACTGGCGATCGTTTTCGCGGTCACCGATCCGGAACTGGGTAAAAAGGGCCTCTCGGCTTTCCTGGTGCCCACTGACAACCCGGGTTTCGTGGTCGACCGCCGTGAACATAAGATGGGTATCAAGGCTTCCGACACCTGTGCAGTGACCCTGAGCAACTGCGCGATTCCGGAGGCCAATCTGCTGGGCGAACGCGGCAAAGGCCTGGCAATCGCCTTGTCCAACCTGGAAGGCGGTCGGATAGGCATTGCCGCCCAGGCCCTGGGCATCGCTCGCGCCGCCTTCGAGGCCGCGCTCGGCTATGCCCGGGAACGCGTCCAGTTCGACAAGCCGATCGTCGAGCACCAAAGCATCGCCAACCTGTTGGCCGACATGCACACCCGGCTCAACGCTGCCCGCCTTATGGTCCTGCATGCTGCGCGCTTGAAAAGCGCAGGACAACCGTGCCTTTCGCAAGCGTCCCAGGCCAAGCTGTTCGCCTCGGAAATGGCCGAGCGCGTGTGCTCCAGCGCGATTCAGATTCATGGCGGCTACGGCTATCTGGAGGACTACCCGGTCGAGCGTTATTACCGCGATGCGCGCATCACCCAGATCTACGAAGGCACCAGCGAAGTCCAGCGACTGCTGATCGCCCGCGAGCTGGCCCGCTACGCACTCTGAGCCCCTGCCGGACGCGCCCGCTGCGTCCGGCTGCCCTTTTTATCCTGCCCTTTTTGTGGAGCTGCCCATGCTCGGCCTGCGCAATATTCCCATCAGCCGCCGCTTGTGGTTGATCCTGCTGATGTCTCTGCTGATGCTACTGATGCTTGCCGGCCTGATGCTCAAGCAGAACCGTGACGACCTGTACGCGGCGAAGGAGCTGAAAACCCGCCATGTGGTCGAGACGGTCGGTGGCATCCTGCGCCATTTCCAGAGCCTGGAAAGCCAGGGTCTGAGTCGTGAACAAGCGCAGCAGCAGGCCAGCTCGGTGATACGCGACTTGCGCTATGACCGCGGGGAATACTTCTGGCTCGAAGACCTTGATACCCGCCTGATCCTGCACCCCAACGCCAAGCTCGAAGGCAAGCGCATGGCCGGCACGCTCGATCCTGACGGCAAGGCGCTGTTCGACGAGATGGTTACCGTGGCAAAGCGCGATGGCTCCGGGCTAGTGCGTTATCGCTGGGCCAGGCCCAATAGCGAGACCCCGATTGAAAAAGTGTCCTATGTCGAACTGTTCAAACCCTGGGGCTGGATCGTCGGCTCAGGAATCTATGTTGACGATGTACAGGAGGAGTTCCACCGCCAACTGACCCAGGCCCTGGTCACCCTAGTGATAATCGCCTTGCTACTGGGCGCACTGATCCTGCTCATCGCCCGCAGCATCGCTTCACCACTGACACAAGCGGTGGATGCCATGCAGAACATCGCCAGCGGCGAGGCAGACCTGACCCGCAAGCTCGACAACCACTGGCGCGACGAGCTGACCGCGCTGGGCAGTCATTTCAACGCGTTCATCCATAAGCTGCGGACCGTCATCGACCAATCCAAACAAACCGCCAACCGCTTGGAAAATGCCTCGCAATCGCTGGGTGAAATTGCCAGTGACAGTCAGCGTCACAGTCAACAACAGTCCGAGCAGATGGAGCTGGTGGCCACCGCCATTCATCAAGTTTCCTACGTCGTACAGGAAGTGGCGAGGAACGCTGAGCACGCCGCCAATGAGGTACGCCAAGCCGATGACCAGGCACGACAGGGGCAACAAAACATTGGGAACAGCGTGCAGCGGATCGATCAGTTGTCCGAGACGATCGAGCAGGCGGTCCACGTAATCCAGGGCTTGGCCCAGGAAAGCACCCAGATCGGCGGCGTGCTGGAAGTGATCAGAGCCATCGCCGAACAAACCAACCTGCTGGCGCTCAACGCCGCCATTGAAGCGGCTCGCGCAGGCGAACAGGGCCGGGGTTTTGCCGTGGTGGCAGACGAAGTGCGCCTGCTGGCCCAGCGCACCCAGCAATCCATTGCGCAAATCAAAGGCATGATCGAGCGCCTGCAAGGTAATTCACAAGCGGCGGTCAATGTCATCAATGCCAGCAGTCAAGCAGCACAGTTGACCGTAGAACAGGCCCGCCAAACCGGCGAGACCCTGAATCAGATACTCGGCACCCTGCGCAACCTCACCGAACTCAATACCTCAATTGCCAGTGCAACGCTGGAGCAGGCGCACGTGGTCGACGATATCAACCGGAACGTCACCCGTGCAGCGTCCCTGGCCCACGAAAATGCCATCGCCGCAGACCGGACCACCGAGGCCAGCCAGGACCTGGGCCAAATGGCCGCGCGACTCAATCAACTGTTGAGGCAGTTTCAGGTATGACGCGGACCAAATTCCTTGAGCATTTGAAAACCGGTCGTTTCCAGCGGTAAAGCAAAAATCGCCCCGCTACAGGTAGGGCCCCTGCACTGCTGAAGGAGTTGATTTCATGACCCTCCCCCAATCAGTCACGCATCGTGGCGTCAGCTCGCGTCCCGTCATGACGATCTCCGTCGACGCAGAACGCCAATCACGTTTTGTGGAAACCCGGTTAAAAGCCCTCGAACTGTTCGCCCGGCATGGTTTCAGTCGGGTCGGCATGCGGGACCTGGCCACTGGCATGGGGATCAAGCCGGGGTCCATCTACAACCATATCGAGAGCAAGGAAACGCTGCTGTTCGAGCTGATAGAAGAGCTCTACGAACAGTTGCTCGACGGCGCCGGTCGGGTGACCCGGCGCAAAACGGCGCCTGAAGTGCGGCTGCGTAGCCTGTTGGAAGCGCACCTGTTGCTCCATGAACGCATGGGCGCGCACTTTCGGCTGGCAGAGTACGACCTTCACTGCCTGAACGAAGAGCAGCAAGGCTTGATCCTGTCCCTACGCAGGCGTTATGAGGAGTATCTGATTCACACCATTGAACAGCTCACCGGCAAGCCCACTAGCGTTGCCCGACGCGCAGCTTTGAGCGGCGTCGTTTCCCTGCTCAATCAGTTGCCGGCCTGGGTGGCAGAACTCCAGGTCAACCAAGAGGCTCGACGCAAGCTGTTGCATGACATGGTGATGGGTTCGCTCCAGGGTGCATTGCAGGCCACTCTGGAGAATCTTTAGCGTAGGCAGTGTTCGGTCAATAGGCTGCTCAGATCGTAGGACCGATCTTGGACGTGCAGTAGCGTGCCGTCTGCCAGGCTCCGGCAGCCGACTTACGGAGCAGGAACAGCTCCTGATACGCCGCGGACGTGACGACACCAGTTGACTTGATCGTTTCAGTGCCCTCGGTGGCACTCCGGACAAAGGCCCAGCCGGCGCTGATCTGCACAACCTCCTTGATTCCATAAGTCATGGCGAAGCCGATTGTTTCGAAGACGCCAGGGTAGACGATGGCGAGTTCCTCCTTGCCTACTGCTGCCGGCATGCCGGGCGCCATCAGCACACCGTCATCCGCATACGTCGCCAGTATGGCGGCGTTCGCCTGCGCGATTGAACGCAGTCAAGTAGGCGATCGCATTCGCTTCAATCGCAGCAGTTCTTCATTAATGATTTCGCTCATATCCTCATTCCTCAAAGTGTCCTACAGTGACCATCTTGGTCTGACAGGATCTCCGGTATCATCTTTTTCAACAGCTCGACCCATGTCCTGATCTTCGCATCCAAGTATTGTCGAGATGGATAGACCGCGAATACAGACAGCTCTTGCAGCTTGTATTCTGGAAGCAGTCTGACCAGAGAACCGTTCCTCAAGCCTGGGTTGGCAGTATAAATCGGTAATACCCCCACCCCCATCCCAAGGTTAATAGCAGCGATCAGGCCATCCGCAGTATTGATGTCCAAGGCTGCATTACGAATCGTCACCGCTTCTTCACCATTTGGCCCGTGAAAGCGCCAGTTGTGCAACTCAGACACGTCGCTGACAATTCTCAGGCAGTCATGATGCTTGAGGTCTGCTGGGGTTTGAACTGCTCCATGTAGCTGCACGTATTCAGGCGACGCACAAACCACGCTGTAGGTGTCCCCGAGCTTCTGAGAAATCAATCCTGAGTCCGATAACTCACTGGCGATGACAACAGAAATGTCGAAACCCTCACTGACGAGATCAGGGATACGGTTCGCAAGCATGATGTTGAATGTCACGTCAGGGAACGACTTCTTATACTGCACAGCGGCACGGATAACGAAGTGATGACCGATGCTTGTCATCGCGTGCACCTTTATCCGACCGCTTGGGTGGTTCTGCGCACTCCCCGCCTCCTGCTCCGCATCCCTCACCAGGTCGATGACCGCTTCACATTTAGCCAGATACCTCATCCCCGCTTCGGTCAGGGAAAGCTTACGCGTCGTGCGATTCACCAGTTTTGCTTTCAGGTGTGTCTCAAGCTGAGCCATCGCCCGGGAGACGTTGGCCACTGACGTCCCAAGCGTGTCGGCTGCGCCAGTGAAGCTACCTCGATCAGCAATAGCGATGAAAATCGTCATGAGATTGAACGTGTCCATCAATTTCCCAACTTGAGCAAAAACTGGACGACACGATAATACAAAACACCAACAACCGATTATTAATAAAAACTGTTAACTGATTTACGGATCCCGTCACTTATGGATGGACATTGGGCCGGATACCATCCACTCAGCGTCCCTTAATGGGTCGCTCCTCTTTGAACGTTTTTACGTGGCCCCTAGGTTTAGGGGCTTTTTTTTTCCTGCAATAGCCGTCGTGCTCCAAACAACTACAACTCCTTTCACCACATGCCACGTGATGGGTCATCTCTTGATTCTGACGGTGGGTATTTCATACCAACACGAGTTTGACAGGTATGTGATTGAGGGACAGCCATAGGAAAGCAGAAATGGTTCATCGCAACGCTCTAAACATCGCCATCAGTCTCGCCACGCTACTGGGGCTGCCTATGGTGGTCACACCCGCCTGCGCGGATTTTCTGGAAGACAGTAAAGTGACGCTCAACGCCCGCACGCTATATTTTGAAGGTGACAACCGCGACGGCGGTTCAGACCAGCGACAGACGGTTCAAGGTTTCAAACTGGATGCGATCTCAGGTTATACATCCGGGCCGGTTGGATTCGGGATAGACGCCCAGGCCCTCACCGGCATCACGCTGGGAGGCGGCATTGACAACCACTCGAGTTCAACGGTCAACACCGTGAGTCCTGTCTCCACCGACGGAACGCCTGTTCACAACTGGACCCGATTCGGAGCGTCGCTGAAGGCAAAAATATCCCAAACGGAAATGCGAGCGGGCAGCAACCTCGCCCCCAATGTCCCCGTCATTGTCACGAACGACGGCCGGCTGCTTCCACAGACATTCGAAGGCGCGATGTTCTCATCCAAAGACATCGAGAATGTCACGGTGAATGCGGGACGAATCACCCGCGGCACAAGCCGAGCGTCGAGCAACTCCGCCGGCCTGGCTGCCAATGGCGGGACAAAGGGATCGGACAGCTTCATCTATGGCGGCGCGGATTGGAAAGCCGCCAAGGACCTGACGCTGCAGTACTACTATGCAAAGCTTGAGGATTACTATAAGCAAAACTTCCTTGGCGCGATCTACCTCAAACCCCTCGGTGACGACCAAAGTTTCAAGGTCGACTTGAGATACTTCGACAGTACCTCGGACGGTAAAAACGGCGACAGCGCCTATCGCTTCAACAACAATAATGGTTATGCACGCAAGCCCGGCGAAGTCGACAATAAAACGTGGTCGGCAATGTTCACCTATGCGCTGGGGGGACACTCATTCATGCTCGGACGGCAACGAATCAATGATGACGGGGGCTTTGTCTGGGTCAACAATGGCAGCATCAGAGACGGCCGTGGGCGGCCGGAAGGCGAAGGAGGTTCAAGCTTTTATCTGTTCACAGACCTCATGATCGGGCAGTTTTCGCGAGCAGGTGAAGACACGTCTTTCGGTCAGTATTCCTACGACTTCTCAAAGCAAGGTATACCTGGCCTCAAAGCAGCCATCAGCTACATTAGCGGCCGTGATATCAAGGATGCCAATGGCTCCGGTAGCGAGTACAAGGAATGGGAGCGCGATTATCGTTTCGATTACACCGTCCCGACAGGCACCCTCAAAGGCCTGGGATTTACCTTACGGCGCGCGAACCTGCGTACGAACATCCCTGGTTCACAGGGCGGGGCAGATACCGATCAAACCCGTTTCTACATTAACTACTCCTACGCATTTATGTGATGCCAGGAGGCTGGGCCAAGGATATCTCCTGGCATGAACCTGGCCTCGCCCAGCCGACTGAACTCGCTGCTTTGCGAACGCTACATGCCGCTCCGTCCATGACGCGGCGCCCGGCTCAAGGGTGGCGCGCGGTTGTTGCAACGCTCAGCAGATTGCGGCGGCCGAGGCCGTCGATCAGCGAGCGCAGCCCAAACTCACACCGAGGCGCCAGACCGCTGGTGGTCCGCGATTGCACAGGGCGCCCAGCTTTGTTGCTGATGTTCACCTGTAGCCGAGCACTCGTGAAACAGGGGCCTCACGAGTGGGATCGCGTTCGATATCCTCGCGATGTTCCGGGCGCGGGCCTCTATTTCGCCGTGATCACCGACAACTTGGTAATCCCCGCCCGCTCGATAGAAGCCATGGCCCGGGCCACTTCGCCGTAGTTCACCCCGTTGTCCGCCTGCAGTTGCACCCGCAGATCAGGGTTCTTGCCTTTGGCCGCCTGCAAGTTGGATTCAAGCAGGTCCGCCTGGATCTCGTCCTTGTTGATGAACACCTTGCCCTTGTCATCAATGCTCACCACCAGCGGATCCTTCTGTTCCACCGGCGCCACCGCCTCGGTCTTCGGCAGGTTGATCGGGATGGCGTTGGTCAGCAGCGGCGCGGTGACGATGAACACCACCAACAGGACCAACATGACGTCCACCAGAGGCGTGACGTTGATCTCGCTGAGCACTTCATCGCTGTCTTGTGTGGAGAAGGCCATCTCAGGACGCCTCCTTGACTTTCTGGCCGGTGACCGTCACGCCGGACTTGTTCAGGGCCGGGTGCTGCAACACGCGGAAGGCGTTTTTCTGCGCCAGGCTGTAGAAGTCGTGGGCGAAGTCGTCCAGGTCAGCGGCGGTCAGCTTCAGGCGACGCAGAAAATAGTTGTACACCAGCACCGCCGGCACCGCGACGGCAATCC
Organism: Pseudomonas sp. RGM2987; assembly: GCF_022952855.1. Classification (GTDB taxonomy): domain Bacteria; phylum Pseudomonadota; class Gammaproteobacteria; order Pseudomonadales; family Pseudomonadaceae; genus Aquipseudomonas. The sequence continues at coordinate 183,515 of NZ_JALJDX010000222.1, forward strand.
CGACGCCGGTGGCGACCAGGGCGGCGCCGATCGGGCCGGCCACGGTTTCCAGGCTCGCCGAGCCGGCGGCGCTGATGCCTTTGAGTGCCGACATGATGCCCCAGACGGTGCCGAACAGACCGATGAAGGGCGACGTACTACCGATGCTCGCGAGAATCGCCAAGCCACTTTCCAAGGCACGCCGCTCGCGCACGATCTGCTGGCGCAAAGCGCGCTCGAGACGATCCTGGTGATTGATCGCCTGACTCAGGTCTGCGGCATGGGTGCTTTCCGGCACCTGGATCGCCGCGTAACCGGCCAGTGCTACCCGAGCCGCCGCGCCCGGTTGGCTGTGCGTCAGCTCGGCGGCGGAATCGAGGCTGGAAGCGGCCCAGAATTGCTTGTGGAACTTGCGGTCCTGGATCTTGAGACGGCTGAACTGCAGGCCCTTGAGCAAGGCCAGCCCCCAGGTCGCGACGGAAAAGACGATCAACAGCCAGATGACGGCGTGTTCGATGGATTCGAAAGGTGATGCAATCAGGTTCATGGTCAGGCTCTCCAACAAGGCATTCGGATCAGTTGTAGCGATGCGCCTTTTGTCAGGTGGCCCGCGGTCTATCGGTTAAGTCGAGTTACTTGATCTTGAAGTCGATGGGTACGCTGACCCACCCGTCCAGGGCGACGTCGCCTTGCTTGGCCGGGACGAAACTCCAGCGCTTGACCGCTGCCAGGGCGGCGTCATCGAGTTGATCGCGGCCACTGCTCTTCTGGATCTGGATTTCCCCAGGCTTGCCACTGGCCAAAACGTGAACCCGCAACAACACCGTGCCTTCCCAGCCTCGACGCATCGCCAGCGAGGGGTATTCAGGCGCCGGGTTTTTCAGGTAGCCGGCGCTGGCCGATGGCGGGCTCACCGGTTTCGGCGCAGGTGGTGCGGGAGGCGCAGGCGCGGCAACCGGTTGCACTGGCGCAGGGGCTACGGGCGGTTGCTCCACAGGCTTGGCGACCGGTTTGGGCACGGGCTTGACTACCGGCTTGGGTTTTGGAATCGGTTTGGGGGGCGGTGGCTTGACGGCCAACTCATCCTCCACCGGTGGCGGTGGTTCAACCACAGGCTGCGGGATCGGCTCGGGCGGCACAGGTTCCACCACAGGCGGCGCGGGCTGGGAGAACTCGATGGTCATCGGCGGGATTTCCGGCGGCACCACGGGCAGCACCGGTGCCGGCGCCTGATTGACCCAGACAATCACCGCGCCGTGCAACACCAACGCGAACACGCCCAGCAACACGCCTTCCCGGCGAGTCAGCACGCGTTTGGGGGTGGTGTGCAACCGTGACGACCCAAGGGGTTCACGAAAGACCCGGCCAAGGTCGAGCAGCTCGCCGATAGGCGCCGGGTGCCGGAACACCTCGAATGCACCCTTGGCGCTCTGGACATTGCCCATGTACTTACTCCTGTAAAGCTTCGGATTGATATCGAGCGCTACCCTGTGCGTTTCGACGCTGGGCAAATCACGAAACCGATCATCAATGAAAGCCATTATTTCTTAAAAGAATATTTGATTATCCAAATATGCAATTTGTGCATATAACCCTGTTTTACGCGCTCTCGCGCTCGATCAACCGACATGTCAGCAGGTTCAGTCGCGAGACCTCATCCTCTACCGGCAGGCGGCCCAGGCTCTCCAGTACCCGCGTGGCGGCCAGGACGCCGATTTCCAATGCCGGAGGCTTGATGGTGCTCAGGCTCGGCAACAGCATTTCGGCAAAGGGATAATCGCCAAAGCCAAACACCGCGCAGTCCCCTGGGATCTTCAGCCCGGCCCGTTGCCCGGCCAGCAAGCCACCGGCGGCGAGGTTGTCGTTGGCGAAAATGATCGCGTCGGGACGCCGGGCCTCGCTCATCAATGCATCCATGGCTTGCTTGCCTGCTTCGAACGGTGCCCGCCCGGCATCCGGCGTGAACACCCACGGCTCCAGCTCCAGCGCCCGCACCGTCGCGGCATACCCGTCGCAGCGCTCCTGGGCGCTGAGGTCCCCGGCCACGCTGTTCTGCACAAAAGCGATACGTCGATAACCCTTGCCGTGCAGATAGCGAACGGCGGTTACACCGACTTCATAGTGGGAAAAACCGATCTGCACCGGCTCGCGTTCGGGTTGGTAATCCCAGGTCTCGATCACTGGGATGTCTGCCTCGGCAATCATTTTTTCGGTACCGGCGCTGTGGAAGTGGCTGGTCAGGACCAGCGCCGCCGGTGACCAGCCAAGGAACGCCCGAACCGCGTTTTCTTCCTGTTCCAGGGAGAAATAACTCGATGCCAACAGCAACTGATAACCGTGCTGGCTTAGGGTGTCGCTGAAGCCCTGGATCGTGTTGGCGAAGATCGGGCCGGAGATGTTCGGGATGACCATCGCCACGATCCTGCCCCGCGCCGACGCCAGCCCGCCGGCCACCAGGTTCGGCACGTAACCCAGCGCATTGACCGCCGCCGCGATCCGTTCACGGCGCTCGGGCGAGACCTGCTCCGGCTGATTGAAGTAGCGCGAGACCGTGATGGCAGACACACCGGCGTGCTTGGCCACCGTGTTCAACGTCACGCGTCCGGCACCGCGGCGTTTACGTCCGGGGGGCTTTTCAATACTCAACTGGCGCTCCTTTTTAATACCTAAAACACATATAAAAGTAATTTTTAAGTATTTGACGGTCTATCTATGGATTTTCAATACTGTCGATGTTAGCGCTACCGAAGCGCGTTGTCTGCTACTCGCTCGAGCGAATGCCCAAGACAAATCCAAGGCGCCGCGACCAACGGGTCAACGGCGGTTCAGGGCAAATTCCGAGCAGGCACAACGATGCATTACATTCTTGGGCAACAACAAAAACTGGCGCGTTCGATACGCACGGCCATTGCACGCCAACAGCGGATGGGCCTGTTACTGGCTGGGCTTACAGCGCTCCCATTGCCCTACGCCTTTGCGGCAGACAGCAGCGCAAGCGACCAGGACCGGCCCGTGGCCCTGGAGGCCGTCACCGTCACGGCCACCCGCCGCGAAGAATCCCTGCAGAAAGTCCCGGTGGCGGTTTCGGTGGTGGACGGCGAACAGTTGGAGCGCGACAACCGCAACGGCGTCGCCAGTATCGTCCAACAGGTGCCGTCCCTGAATTTCCGTACCGGCGCGTCGAACAAAGACACCTCGCTGTTCGTTCGCGGGGTCGGGACCATTTCCACTTCCCCCGGCGTCGAGCCGACCGTGGCGACGGTGATCGACGGCGTGGTCTACGGCCGTCCTGGCCAGGCGACCCTCGATCTTCTCGACCTGGAGCGCATCGAAGTGCTGCGCGGCCCCCAGGGCACCCTGTTCGGCAAGAACGCTTCGGCCGGCGTGCTGAACATCGTGACCAAGGCGCCCAGCGCCGAGACCCATGGCTACATCGACCAGTCCTATTACAGCGGCAATGAAAGCCGTACCCGCTTCGGCCTCGGCGGCAGCCTGATTCCAGACACCCTGAGCGGTTCGGTGACCACCCTGTTCGGCAGCTACGATGGCAACGTCGACAACGAACACAACGGCCACGAAGTCAACGGCTACAACCGCAAGGGCGTGCGCGGCAAGTTGGCGTTCACGCCCAACGACGACGTGACCTTCACCCTCGCCGCCGACTACATGCAGTCCCATGACGATGCGCCCAACGGTGTGGTCAGCAAGGCGCTCACCCCGGCCTTCGGCATTGCCTTGAACCCGGTGCGCGCCAGCAGCGATAACCGTGACATCAACACCGACACCCGCAGCCATGTGGAAGACGTCAACAAGGGCTTGTCCGGCCAGCTCGACTGGAACCTGGGCGACTACACCCTCACGTCCATCACGGCCTGGCGCGGCTGGGACAACACCCAATACCAGGACGGCGACCGTCTCGGCACTGTCACTGCCGCCTTCCCCGGCACCGCCGACAAGGGTGAGCTGGATTACAACCAATACTCCCAGGAACTGCGCCTGGCCTCGCCCAAGGGCCAGTTCCTGGAATACGTAGGCGGTCTGTTCTACATGCACGGCAAGGATGAGGAAACCTACCGCCGCACGTTGACCACCTCCACCGCCGTCAATCGCGGCATCGCCGACTACAGCACCACCAGCGACAGCTACGCGGTGTTTGGCGAAACCACGCTGAATTTCACCTCGGACTTTCGTGGCATCGCCGGTTTGCGCTGGACCCACGACGATCTGGAATACGGCCACCGCCGGGTTTCCACCTCTGCGACCACGGTCAGCGGTATCCAGCCCAATACCAGCAGTTCCGGATCAGTGGATGAAGATGGCTGGTCCGGCCGTCTCGGTGTGCAGTACGACCTGAGCGACGCGGTCACCACCTACCTGACTTACTCGCGTGGCTACAAAGGCCCTGCGTACAACGTGTTCTTCAACATGCAGCCACGGGATACCGAGGCGCTGAAACCGGAAACCTCCAATACCTGGGAAGCCGGCATCAAGGCCACCTCCTGGAACAACCGCCTGACCACCAACCTGGCGGTGTTCCACAGCGACTACGACAACTACCAGGCGAATTTTTTCGACACCGTCGCCGGCCAGGTCGTGACCCGCTTGATCAACGCCGGCAGCGTCAGCACCGAAGGCGTCGAACTCGATTACACCTTGCAGGCCACTCGCCAACTGAAGCTCTCCGGCGCCCTGGCCTATACCCGCGCCCGCATCGATGAGTTTGCCTGCCCGCCGGGCGCCGCCGCGACCTGCAACGTCAACGGCAAACCGCTGCCATACAGCCCGGACTGGAAAAGCTACGTGCGTGCCGACTACAGCATCCCGCTGGACAACGGCCTGGATATCGAACTGGGGACCGACTACAGCTGGCAGAGCGAGGTGCAGTACGACATCAGCCAGAACGCAGACACCAAACAGGGCGCCTATGGCATCTGGAACGCCAGCATTGCCCTGGCCGACTACAACGAAGGCTGGCGCGTGGCACTGCTGGGCAAGAATCTCGCCGACAAGTCCTATTCGCCGCTGCTGGCAAGCGGTGGCAGCTACATCTACCGCGCCGTGCCCCGGGATGACGAGCGCTATTTCGGTGTGCAACTGCGCAAGGATTTTTGAGCCGTTGCGTGCTCCCACCATTGACCCAAGGAACTGGCTATGACCCACGCACCCCGCCAACTGAAACTGGGGGCTTTTCTGATGGCCACCGGGCACCACGTTGCGGCCTGGCGCCATCCGCAGGTTCCGGCCGACGCCGGGCTGGATTTCCAGCACTACAAACATCTGGCCCGGATCGCCGAAGCGGCCAGGTTCGATGCCCTGTTTGTCGCCGACAGCGTCGCCGCGCCAACCGGTGAAGCAGCCAGCCGCATGGCGCGCTCGGATCACTTTGAGCCATTGACTTTGCTCTCGGCCCTGAGCGCGGTCACTGAACACATCGGCCTGATCGCCACCGCCACCACCAGCTACAACGAGCCCTACCACGTGGCGCGCAAGTTCGCTTCCCTGGATCATCTGTCCGGCGGTCGTGCCGGCTGGAACCTGGTGACCTCCGACGCGGCTGCGGAAGCTGCAAACTTCGGCCGCGACGAACACATCGGCCACGCCGAGCGCTACCAGCGCGCCCGGGAATTCCACCAGGTCGTCACCGGCCTCTGGGACAGCTGGGAGGATGACGCTTTCATCCGCGACAAGATTTCGGGCCAGTACTTCGACCCGGACAAACAGCATGTGCTGGATCACCAGGGCGAATTCTTCAAGGTCAAAGGCCCGCTGAACGTCGCCCGCTCTCCCCAAGGCCAACCGGTCGTCGTCCAGGCTGGCGCATCTCAAACCGGTCGCGAGTTGGCTGCGCAAACCGCTGAAGTGGTGTTCACCGCGCAAACCTCATTGACTGATGCCCAGGCGTTCTATGCCGATTTGAAGGGCCGCCTGGCAGCCTTCGGCCGCAGCCCCGATTCGCTGAAAATCATGCCGGGGTTTTTTGTCGTGGTTGGTCAGACGCAAGCGCAAGCCTGGGAAAAGTACGAGGCACTCCAGGCGCTGGTCGAACCTGAGGTGGGCATCGCCCTGCTGGGACGCATGCTCGGCAACTTCGATTTATCCGGTTACCCGCCGGACGGTCCGGTGCCTGAGCTGCCGCTGACAGAGACCGGCCAGCAGAGCCGACAGAAGCTGCTGACGGCGCTGGCCGGCACGGAAAACCTCAGTTTGGCGCAGTTGGGCCGCAGGATCGCTGGCGGTCGTGGGCATTACAGCCTGATCGGCACGCCGGAGCAGATTGCTGACGAGTTGCAGAACTGGTTCGAAAACCAAGCGGCGGACGGTTTCAATGTGTTGGTCCCGCACCTGCCCGGTGGGCTGGAAGACTTCGCCCAACAGGTGGTTCCCGAACTGCAAAGGCGCGGGTTGTTTCGCCGCGAATACGAAGGCCGGACCCTGCGGGAAAACCTTGGACTGGCCCGACCCGGCAACCGATTCGTATTGGCTGAAAAGCGACCTTAATCCCCATTGCAAAGTGAGACGACAATGAGATTTCTGAAAAAACTCTGCACAGGCCTTGCCCTGCTCGGCGTGACTCACATCGCCGTGGCGCAAGATCCCGCGACGCTGCGGATCGGCTACCAGAAGGGCTCGATTGCCCTGGTATTGGCCAAGGAACATGGCCTGCTGGAAAAACGCTTCGGACAGACCGCCGTGAAGTGGATCGAATTCCCGGCCGGGCCGCAAATGCTGGAGGCATTGAACATCGGCGCGCTGGACGTCGGCTCAACGGGCGACATCCCACCGCTGTTCGCCCAGGCAGCCGGGGCCGATCTGGTGTACATCGGTGCCGAGCCGGCCAAACCCCAGGCCGAAACCATCCTCGTGCGTGGTGACAGCCCACTGCACGACGTTACCCAACTCAAAGGCAAGAAAGTCGCCTTCCAGAAGGGCTCCAGCTCACACAATCTGATTCTGCGCGCCCTGAACAAGGCCGGGCTGAGCTACAACGACATCCAGCCGGTCTACCTGCCGCCCGCCGATGCCCGGGCGGCCTTCGAACAAGGTAGCGTCGATGCCTGGGCGATCTGGGAACCCTACGCGTCACTGGCCCTGAGTCAGAGTGACGGCCGCGTACTCGCCAACGGTGAGGGCCTGGGCCTGTCCGGCCCGGTCTATACCGCCCGACGCGACTATGCCCAAGGCCACGGCGATTTCCTGCGTGCACTGCTCGCTGAGCTTACGGCCGCCGAGGCCCTGACGCGCAGCCAACGGGAAGCCAGCCTTCAGCTGCTGACCCAGTCCATGGGGCTGCCCGAAGCGGTGATCGCTCGTTACGTGGACAATCGACCGCCGTCACCGGTGCTGCCCATCGATGAAAAAATCATCGAAGCGCAGCAGGTCACGGCGGATCTGTTCTATGCCAACAAGTTGCTGCCCAAACGGCTGGACGTGCAAGCCGCGGCCTGGACACCGACCAACTGATGCACGCCTGGCGCGGTCAACGCGCCAGGCTCCCCATTACCGGGCAGGTTCAGCCTGGCTCACGCTCAGAGGTTGAGCGGGAAACACTGTGGCGTCCGTCAGCTTTTCCACCTCGACACGATGGGGGAAGATCTTTTTCTCCACGAACAGGTCATCGACCTGTTGCAGAGCCTGAATGTCTCGCGCCTCGACCGGAACCAGCGATTCGTCGCCCCACTTGCGCAACGTCTGCGAAACGTCGAGAGGGATGTCGTTGACCTTGGCAAAAACCCGGGCGTATTCGTCGGAGTTGTCCTGCGCCCATTCGAATGCCTTGGCAAATCGCCCCAGCACATCGCTCAAGGCCCTGCGCTTGAGCGGGTCGTTCAAGACTTCGTCGGAGGCGGTGATAAACGTCAGCCCCGAATTGATCCCTTCGCCGGTGATCAATACCCGGGCGCCCTTCTGCTCGGCGAATGCCTGGTATACACCGAAGGTCGCCCAGGCTTCGATTTGCCCGGCGTTGAACGCTGGCAAGGCGTCGGTCGGCAGCACGAAGCCCACGTTGACGTCCTTCTCCTGCACCCCGGCGTTGGCCAAGGCGCGGATCAATAGATATTGGGCGATGCTGCCTCGGGCGGACGACACCACGACGTTACGCCCCTTCAAATTGGCGACGCTGCGAATCGTCGAGTCCGGCGGGACCAGGATCGCGATCCCGCGGGACTGGCCGCGCCGCGCCGCGACAATCCGCAGCGGCGTGCCTCCGGTGGCCGCGGCGAGCACCGGCGTATCGCCAGCCGGGCCCAGGTCGACGGCCCCGGCGCGCAAGGCCTCGAACAACGGCGCGGCGCCCTGGAAATTGGCCCACTGCACCTTGTACTCGATGCCGTCCAACGCGCTCGACGCTTCCACCACCGTGCGCAGGCCCTTGGCTTGGTCGCCGAGCACCAACGTCACGCCGGACAAATCGGAAGGTTTGGCGGCTGATGTTTTCGTGTTGGCGCTTTCCCCGCACCCGGCGAGCAACAGCGCCGCGCCGGACAACAACAGCGCCGTGGTTTTCCAGAGGCGCCCTGGCGTCCTTATCGAAAGATCAGCCATGGGCGAACCGCCGGACAGTACCGTTCGAAGGCTGACGCGAAGTCCCGGTTGTTTGAACGGCTGACTCCACCGCTTCGACCCCCAGCAAACCCAACAGGCGCGCACGGATCTGCTGGAAGCCTTCCTGGCCGGTATCCCGGGCCCTGGGCAAATCAATCGTCAGTTGCTCGGCGATCTTGCCGTTGGCCAGCACGATCACCCGGTCGGCCAGCAGGATGGCCTCGTCCACATCATGGGTCACCAACAGCACCGCCGGTGTGTGCTTGCGCCACAGGTCGATGATCAATCGATGCATGCGAATCCGCGTCAAGGCATCGAGTGCAGCGAATGGTTCATCCAGCAACAACAGCTTGGGCTCGCGCACCAGGCCACGGGCCAGTGCTACCCGCTGGGCTTCACCGCCGGAGAGTGTCGCCGGATAGGCTTCCAGGCGATGGGCCAGGCCGACTTCGGTCAGGGCGTCCACCGCCCGGGCCTTGGCATTGGGAATCCGCAGGCCGAGCACGACGTTCTTCCAGGCCCGCTTCCACGGCATCAACCGGGGTTCCTGAAACACCGCCGCCCGCGCCTTGGGTACTCGCAGTTGACCGCTGTCGATGCTGTCCAGACCTGCCAGGCTGCGCAGCAAGGTGGTCTTGCCCGAACCGCTGGCACCCAGCAGCGCGACGAATTCCCCCGGCGCAATGTCCAGGTCCAGGCCGTCGATGACCCGCTGCTGGCCGAATTGACGGACCACATTGCGCAGTTGCACCGGCGCAGCTGATTCCGTGGCGTTGGACGCTTGCACAAGATCGATGCTCGACATATCAGTTCCTCACAAAAGTTGGGCGCCAGGCCAGGGCAAATCGCTCCAGCGTGCGGATCAATCCATCGATCAAAAGGCCGAGGACGCTATAGATAAGGAGGCAGATCACAATCACGTCGGTGCGCATGAAATCCCGCGCATCGCTGGCCAGGTAGCCGATACCGGCGGTGGTGTTGATTTGCTCGACGAACACCAGCGCCAGCCAGGAAATCCCCAGGGAATAGCGCAGGCCGACAAAGAATGAGGGTAAGGACCCCGGCAGGATCACGTGCCAGATCAATTCGCGACGACTCAGGCCCAGGGTGTTGGCGGCTTCGATCAGCTTGGGATCGATATTGCGAATGCCGGCGAACAGGTTCAGGTACACCGGGAACGTGGTACCGATGACGATCAGCGCGATCTTGGTGAATTCGCCGATGCCAAACCACAGGATGAACAGTGGCACCAGGGCCAGCGACGGAATGGTGCGCAGCATCTGCATCGGTGAATCGAGGACCACCTCGCCGCGTTTTGACAGGCCGCTGATCAACGCCGCCACCACACCGATAGACACGCCAATGCTCAGCCCCACGAGCGCCCGTTGCAGGGAAACCAGCAGGTGCTTGCCCAGTTCCCCGGAAACGATCATCGCCCAAAGCGTACCGCCGATCTGCGACGGAGCGGCGATGACTCGCTGCGGAATCAGGCCCCAGCGCGACGCCAGTTCCCACAGCAACAGCAGCACAATCGGGCTGACCAACCGCAACAGGGCTTCCGGCGTGCGCCATTGGCGCAACCAGTCGGGGGCCAGTCTCGACACCCCCTGCCCGGCTGCGCCAACTCGAACGGTCTTGTCGATGGAGAACGAGCTGCTGCTCTGGGTCTCGAATGTCTTGTCGTTCATTCAGGCTTCCTTCCTCATACAGAACATGGCCGGAGGCGCCATGCATCAGCTTCAGGCCATGCTATTCGTATAAAAAACCTCAGTGAAATTCTTTTTGGGAATAACCTAATATGATTAGAAATCAGCTAGCCGATGGAGCGAATAAATTATTTGCATAATGAAGCCACTCAGCCCAGAGGTTCTCAGAGCTGCATCGAATGAACAGCCTAAAATGCCAAGTAATAATATTAGCCATTACATGTGATTAATTAATTTAATAATTACCATAGAACAAAACGGCATTTCACAGCGTCATCCCGTTACGCCTACTTTCCCAGGCACAGACCGACCCCGACCAGGTGGAGGATTGAATCGAGCCTATCCATGACCTGATGTGAGTCGTATCTATGTCCGTACCACCCGCGTCCGCACCACCTGGGTCCTTTTCCCGACGTTCACCTTTGATTGTCAGCCTGGCCGCCTGCGGCATGGCTTTCGGCAGTTCGGCGCTCAAGGCCGAAGATGCTGAGCGCAGCGATGACCGGGAGACCCGCCTGGAAAAAGTCACCGTGATTTCTACCGGGGTCCGGGGCACCCAACGCACCGTTGCCCAGAGCCCGGCGCCGATTGACATCGTCAGCGGCGAACAACTGCTCAAGACCGGTCGCGCCGATCTCAGCGAAGCCATCTCCAAGCTGCTGCCCTCGTTCAACTACGGCACCAACATCGCTGGCTATAACTCGACCATCCGCCCGCTCTCCAATCGCAGCCTGGCGCCGGCTTATACGTTGGTACTGGTCAACGGCAAGCGCCGGCACAACAGCGCCCTGCCCGCCAACGGCTCGACCGACAGCAGCGGCGCCAACTCGGTCGACATCGACATGATTCCGATCAGCGCGGTGGAGCGTATCGAGGTGCTCAAGGACAGCGCCGCCGCCCAATACGGTTCGGACGCAATCGCCGGGGTGATCAACGTGATTCTCAAGTCCGGCAGCCAGGGCGGTCACTTCGGGACGACCTACGGCAAGCTTTACAGTGGCGAAGGCGAAGTCACCAAATTCGAGGGCGATACCGGGTTCACCCTGGGCGATGGCGGTTTCCTGCGCCTGTCGGGCGATGCCCGCAAACGCGGTGATGCCAGCTGGAACGAACGAGCCACCAACACCGCGTACTTTCCGGGCGATCCTCGGGAAGCGACCTGGGACCGGGTCGGAGTCAAAAACGGCGATCCGCAGATCAAGGCCTTCAACCTGGGCTACAACGCCGAATTGCCTCTGGACGAGCAAACCAAACTCTATTCCTACGCGACCTACGGCGAGCGTGAAGCGGTCGTTAACAATTATTTCCGCTACCCCAATGGCAACGCCAACATCCCGGAGTTGTTCCCCGATGGCTACTACCCGCTGAACAACCTGGACGACCGGGACTACCAGCTGTTGTTCGGTGGCAAGGGGATCGCCGCGGGTTGGGACTGGGACCTGAGCACCACCTACGGGCGCAACACCAACCATCAGTACAGCGACCGTACGCTCAACCCGTCGCTGGGACCCGCATCGCCGACTTCGTTTGACGACCTGGCCACCTATCGTTTCGACCAGTGGGTCAACAACCTGGACATCACCCGCGCTTTCGACGAAGCGTTCGGTTTCCCGCTGCAAGTATCGGCGGGCCTTGAGCATCGCTGGGAACGTTTCAACACCTTCGCCGGCGATGCCCAGGCCTACCGTGTTGGCGGCTATCGGTTCCCGGCGACATTACCCAACGGCCAACCCAATCCCCTCGCCGGACAACTGGCGTCGATTGCAGCCCAGGCTGCTGCCACCATCGCGCCGCAGGACGAGGCCAGCATCAAACGCAACAATTACGCCGCGTACATTGACGTCGGAATCACACCGGTCGAGCGCCTGTTCATCGACGTGGCGGCCCGGGCCGAACACTTCGATGACGACTCGGGAAATACCGTCAGCGCCAAGGTCAATTCCCGCTATGAACTCACCGAAACCCTGGCCGTGCGCGGTACGCTGGGCAGCGGATTCCGGGCGCCGTCCCTGACCCAGATCGGCTACAGCATCACCGACAATCGCGTGGGGGCAACGCCTGACGGCACTATTGTCCCGGCCGTCACCCGTATCGCCCCGGTGGACTCGGCACTGGCCCAGGCGTTGGGTGCCAGCAGCCTCGACCCGGAAAAATCACGCAACTTCGGGCTAGGCGTGACATGGCAACCGGCGCAACGCACCAGCCTGACCGTCGATGCGTATTGGATTGAAATCTCCGATCGTATTACCCGCACCGAAAGCCTCTATGGCCCGGTACTCGCACCGACCCTGAGTGGCCTGGGGATCGACACCTCCACCTGGACGTCTTACTACGCCAACGCGTTCGACACCCGCACCCGGGGCGTGGATGTGGTGGCCGATCATCTGACGGACATCGGCGCCTGGGGCGAGGTGCGCTGGAACGCTGCGTTCAACTACAACGACACCGTGATCACCGACCTCAAGGACGCGCCCGCGGCACTTCAGGGCCTGGGCAGCAACCCCGGTGGCAGCCTGACCTGGGTCGGCCGCGCACGCCAGGGCGACTTGACCGATGCGCAACCCCGTACCAAGTGGATCCTGGGGGCGAACTGGCGCCTCGCAGACCTTGCGATCAACCTGCAAACCACCCGCTACGGCAAGGTCAAGACCCTGCAACAGCTGGAAAGCGGTGACCGCAGCTTCGGCGCGAAATGGATCACCGACCTGGATATCTCCTACACCCTGCTGGACAACATCACCTTGAGCCTGGGCGGTACCAATATCTTTGATGTACGCCCGGACAAAAACGCCATCCCCTCAGCCGTCGGCCTCAACCGGTACGGCAACCCGCCGTTCTATCCGGGCGGCGGGTTCTGGTACACGAAGCTGGCCTACGACTTCTGATGCTCACCCACGACTTCTTACCCACGATAAGGAACTGCCCCATGACTATTGAATTCATCGGCTTCATCGGCGGCCATCACGCCTCGGAGATCCACCCTCGCAGCGGCCCTACCCTGCAACCGGAGTACGTGGAGAAAGTCGCCCGCGCCCATGAGGAAGCCGGCTTCGACCGGGCGTTGATCGCCTTTCATTCCAATAGCCCGGATAGCACGCTGATCGCTGCCCACGCCGCCAGCGTCACGAAGAAATTGAAATTCCTGATTGCCCATCGACCCGGGTTTGCGGCGCCAACCCTGGCCGCACGCCAGTTCATCACCCTGGACGTGTTCAATGGCGGGCGCACCGCCGTCCACATCATCACCGGTGGCGACGACCGCGAGCTGCGGGCCGACGGCAGCCACATCGGCAAGGACGAGCGCTACGCGCGTACCGATGAATACCTGGATGTCGTGCGTCAGGAATGGACCAGCGAGAAGCCTTTCGATTATCAGGGCAAGTATTACCAAGTGGAGGGTGCGTATGCGGACGTGAAATCGCCGCAGCAACCGCATATTCCGCTGTACTTCGGCGGTTCGTCGGCGGCGGCCATTGCGGTGGCGGGCAAACACGCCGATGTCTATGCGCTGTGGGGGGAAACCTACGAGCAGGTGCGCGACGTGGTTGCCCAGGTCCGCGCCGAGGCCGCCAAGCATGGTCGCAGCGTTCGCTTCAGCCTGTCGTTGCGGCCGATTCTGGCGGACACCGAAGAGCAGGCCTGGGAACGCGCCGACCGGATCCTGCAACAGGCCGCCGCCCTGGCCGAACAGAATGGCTTCGTTCGCCGCGAACCACCCAACGAAGGCTCGCGCCGCCTGCTCGCAGCGGCCGCCCAGGGTTCGCGCCTGGACAAGCGCCTGTGGACCGGCATCGCCGGCCTGCTCGGCGCCCAAGGCAACTCGACCTCACTGGTGGGCACACCGGAACAAGTCGCCGATGCCCTGCTCGACTACTACGACCTGGGCATCACCACGTTTCTGATCCGCGGCTTCGATCCCCTTGAAGATGCCATCGATTATGGCAAGCGCCTGATCCCCCTGACCCGCCAGTTGATCGCCGAACGCGAACGCCAGGCGGCGGAGAAAGTGGCTTAGCCGCAACGGATTTGCGAGATGCCGATCGGACCTGCTCGCGGTAGCGTCAGGTCCGTTGGCATTTGTGCTGGATGTACCGCCGTCATCGCGAGCAGGCTCGCTCCCAAATGGGTCTTTGGGTGTCCGCAAAATCTGCGTCCACCATCAAGCCCCTGTGGGAGCGGGCTTGCTCGCGATAGCGGTGGGTCTGTTGGCTGTGATGTTGAATGAGCTGTCCTCTTCGCGAGCAAGCCCGCTCCCACAGGGGTTATCGGGTGTATGCAAGACCTGCATCCACCACCAATTCCCTGTGGGAGCCGAGCCTGCTCGCGATGGCGTCAGACCGGCAGCATTGCCCTCGACTGCCCCACCGCTTTCGCGAGCAAGCTCAGCTCCCACAGGTAGCGAGGGTGGCTGCAAAATCTGCGTCCACCACGAACTCTCTGTGGGAGCGGGCTTGCTCGCGAAAGCGGTGGGTCTGCTGGCGGCGATGTTGGATGGGCTGCCGTCTTCGCGGGCAAGCCCGCTCCCACAGGGGTTCCTTGGTGTTCGCAGGATCTGCGTCCACCCTCGATCCCCTGCTCGCGATAGCGGTCGACCTGAAGGACTCAGTCCTTGTAGTCGAGATCGGTTCTTTCCAGCTGGCGGATCAGGGCATTCCAATGCCGTGCAACGCCGGGCCCGTCGCCGCTCTTGAAGGCCTCGGCCTGGGTTTCGACCTTGGCCACCACCTCGGCCGGTGGGAAGATCAGTTCGACGTTACCCGCGGCCTGCGCGGCGATCTGGATGTTGCAGGCGCGCTCCAGGCTTTGCAGCTGTTGAAAGGCATGCTCGACGCTGACACCTGCGGTCAACAAACCATGGTTGCGCAGGATCAACACACTCTTATCGCCCAGATCCGCCACCAACCGTTCGCGCTCATCCAGGTCAAGGGCAATGCCTTCGTAACCGTGATACGCCACCCGCCCGGAAAAGGCGATGGAATGCTGGGAGATCGGCAACAGCCCGTCGCGCTGGGCGGAGACGGCAATGCCGTCGCGGGTGTGGGTATGCAGGACTGCTTGCAGATCGGGGCGCGCCCCATGGATCGCGCTGTGGATCACGTACCCGGCGTAGTTGATGCCCAACCCCGTCGGGTCGTCGACGATAGTACCGTCGATGTCGACCTTGACCAGGTTGGAGGCGGTGATTTCATCAAACAACAACCCGAAGGCGTTGATCAGGAAATGCTCGTCAGGCCCCGGCACCCGCGCCGAAAAATGCGTGTAGATGTGGTCGGTCCATTTGAACAGGGCCGCCAAACGATAGGCGGCGGCCAGTTTGACCCGCACCTCCCACTCTTCGGCACTGACGCGCTGGCGGACATTTTTCGAAACGCTGGTTAACGGACTGACGCTGCTCATGGCAAAACTTCCTGGATGGCCTTAAGGATCTGGCGCCAGCCTAGGGGAAGCCAAAAAATAATAAAAAGCACATTTTAATCTAAGCTAATTATTATTCTTTTTTATTATGCAGCGCTCTTGATCTTCTGCAGCGAGCCGGCCACCAACTTGCCGAAAGCATCCACCGGCCCCTGCAGGTTGCCCAGGAAGTGCGGGTAGATCAGCCACAGGTCCATCACTGGCTTGAAATCCTTGAGCGGCATGGCTGCCAGTTGATCACGGTGAACGCTGCGCTCCAGCAACGGACGCGGCACCAGGCCCAGGCCCAGCCCATCGGCCACCAGGCCAAGCTGCAATTCAGTGCCAAAGGTTTCCAGGTTGACCCGCAGCGCCAGGCCCTGGTCCGACAAGGTCCGTTGCAGCCCGGCGCGGAAACCGCAGCCATCGGGGTTGAGAATCCAACCGTTCTGGTAGACGTCAGCCAGTTTGCACGGGCGCTTGGGCAGTTGCGTCTTGGCACAGACCACCACCAGCTCCATCTTGCCAATGGACTCCCCGACGATGTTGTCTGGAAAGATCTTGCCCGCGGGAAACAATGCCGCCGCCGCATCCAGCTCGCCGCGCTCGATCTTGCCCACCAGCTGGCTGCCCCAGCCCGTCGCCACCTGGGCGCGTAGTTCGGGGTATTCGACGCGCAGATGCTTGAGCGCATCGAGCAGCACCACATCACCGATCGTCTGCGGCACCCCCAGGCGCAACAACCCGGTGGGCGGCGCGTCGGTGGCCACCAGTTCGCGCAAAGCGTCCATTTCCCGCAGGATCAACCGACACTGCTCGTAGACTCGTGTGCCGATCACCGTAGGTTTGAGCGGTTTGGTGTTGCGGTCGAACAACTCCACACCCAAGGCCTGTTCAAAGTTCTGCACGCGCCGCGTGATCGCCGGTTGCGTCAGTTGCAGCGTCTCGGCGGCATGGCTGATGGACTGGCAACGAATCACTTCGACAAAGGCGTCAATATCGTCAATTTTCATTTGGTCCGCACATAGAGAACAGTCAATAAGATGTTCTAAAAGCATAGTGCCATTGTTGAAATCTGGATAGTCCGACCGGGTTGTCGATAACATCTAACGCTAGATGAACCGGTTCTAAATTCCTTTGAGCTATAACCTAATCATTAAAAAATAGCATATTAACCAAAATCATTATGCTTAAATCCAGACATCGACCTTTTCAAACACGATGATGGAATCGCCATGACCCAGGCCCGACACCCGGAAAGACTCAGAGCATTCATAGGCGCCCTGGCGGAACTGATCGACGGCAACCCCCGTGAAGGTGACGTGTTGCATCGCGGGGGCAAGCTGCTTGCCCAGTTGGTCAGCCACGACGATTGGCTCCCCGAAGACTTTGCCCAGCCCGACCCCGAGCGTTATCAGCAATACCTGCTGCATGCCGATTCGCGGCAGCGGTTCAGCGTGGTCAGCTTTGTCTGGGGGCCGGGGCAACGCACGCCGATCCATGATCATCGGGTCTGGGGCCTGATCGGGATGCTGCGCGGCGCGGAATATTCACAGGGTTTCGCCCGTCATCCCGACGGCCACCTGGTGCCCGAGGGTACGCGGATCCAGCTGTCGCCGGGCCAGGTCGAAGCCGTCTCACCCAAGATCGGCGACATCCATCAGGTCAGCAATGCCTTCGATGACCAGGTATCCATCAGCATCCATGTCTATGGCGCCAACATCGGCGCGGTCCGCCGTGCGGTGTACCAGCCCGACGGCAGCGAGAAGTTGTTCATCTCCGGTTATTCCAACGCCTTCCTCCCCAATATCTGGGACCTGTCCAAAGAGAACCAAGCCTTATGAGCACCGCACCCACCCGCTCCTATTCCCAGATTCGCCAGGCGTTGCTGAACCGCGAAGAGCTGGCCATCGTCGATGTCCGCGAAGAGGCGCCCTTTGCCGAAGGCCATCCGCTGTTTGCGGCCAATATCCCGCTGTCCAAGCTTGAGCTTGAGGTGTACTCGCGTATTCCCAGGCGCGATACGCAAGTCACGGTCTACGACAACGGCGAAGGCCTGGCGCAGATTGCGGCGCAGCGCTTGCAGAACCTGGGCTACGTCAATGTCAGCGTGCTCGAGGGTGGCTTGCAGGGCTGGAGCAGCGCTGGCGGTGAGCTGTTCATCGACGTCAACGTGCCGAGCAAGGCCTTTGGCGAACTGGTGGAAAGCCAGCGCCATACACCGTCATTGGCGGCAGAAGAAGTCCAGGCGCTGCTCGACAGCGAGGCTGACGTGGTGGTGCTCGATGCCCGGCGTTTCGATGAATACCAGACCATGAGCATTCCAAGCGGCATCAGCGTACCCGGCGCCGAACTGGTACTACGCGCCCGGGAGCTGGCGCCGGACCCTGCGACCCGGATCATCGTCAATTGCGCCGGACGCACCCGCAGCATCATCGGCACCCAGTCGTTGATCAACGCCGGCATCGCCAACCCGGTGTCCGCCCTGCGCAATGGCACCATTGGCTGGACCCTGGCCGGTCAGACGCTGGAGCACGGCCAGTCGCGGCGATTCGCCCCTACCAGCGACGAACATCGAGCCATCGCCGCCGGCGAAGCCCGCCGCGTTGCCGACAAAGCCCTGGTCGGACGCGCCACCCTCGCCGAGCTACAGCGCTGGCAACAGGAACCGACCCGCAGCACCTACCTGTTCGACGTGCGCACCCCGGAGGAATTCGAAGCCGGTCACCTGCCCGGATCGCGCTCGACACCGGGCGGACAACTGGTGCAGGAAACCGACCACTTCGCCAGTGTGCGTGGCGCACGCCTGGTGCTGGTGGACGACGATGGCGTGCGCGCCAACATGTCGGCCTCCTGGCTCGCGCAACTGGGCTGGGAGGTGCATGTGCTGGATGATCTGCAAGCGGCGCATTTCACCGGACAGGGCCCTTGGAAGGCGCCCGTGCCAGCACCACCCCAGGCCGAGGAAATCAGCCCGGACACCCTCGCCCAGTGGCTGGCCGAAGGTGACACCGCACTGTTGGATTTCACCAGCAGCGCCAACTACGTCAAGCGCCACATTCCGGGTGCGTGGTGGGTACTGCGTGGGCAGTTAAGCGAGGCGCTAAGCAAGATTCCATCGGCGCAGCGCTATGTACTGACCTGCGGTAGCAGCCAGTTGGCGCGCCTGGCAGTCGCCGAGGTCGAGGACCTGACCGGCAAAGCCGTATTCCTGCTACGCGACGGCACTGCCGCCTGGATCGCCGCACAATTGCCACTGGAGCACGGCGAAACCCGCCTGGCCTCGCCGCGCATCGACCGCTATCGCCGACCCTATGAAGGCACCGATAACCCCCGGGAGGCGATGCAGGCCTACCTCGATTGGGAATACGGCCTCGTGGACCAACTCGCCCGCGACGGCACCCATGGATTCTTTGTGATCTAGCAATCGCGTCCCTGTGCCAGTTCGGCACAGGGACAAACCCACCCCACATCCGACCCCTCTCCAGGCGGAGGCTGAACCCACAACCGAGAGGATCTCCATCATGTCCGCTGCTTTGCACCGAACCGACCCAAGCCCCACCCAAACCCTGCACGTCACTCGCCTGGAGCCCACCATCGGCGCAGAAATCAGCGGCATCGATCTGCGCCAGCCGCTGACGCCCGCACGGCGCGATGAGCTGCGCAGCCTGCTGCTCGAACACAAGGTGATTTTCTTCCGCGACCAGGCCATCGACACCGAACAGCAGATTGCCTTCGCGCGTGAATTTGGCGAACTCTACGTTCACCCGACCACCCAGCAAAACGACCCGACGCAACCGCAAGCGCATCTGATTCAAGCCCAGGACGAACGCAAACTGTACGGCCCACGAACCAGTGGCCGTTGGCACACCGACACCAGTTGGCTGTTGCAACCCACCCTCGGCGCCGTCCTGCGCGCGGTCGACCTACCTCCCGTTGGCGGCGATACCCTGTGGGCCGATACAGCTGCGGTCTATCGTGCCTTACCCGACGAGCTACGCGAAGAAATCGATGACCTGCAAGTGGTTCACGACTTCAAGTCGGCATTGGACAAGGTCGGCTACGACTACCCGATTCTCGCGCACCCGCTGGTGCGGACCCACCCGGAAACCGGCGAGGACGGCCTGTTCATCAACTTTTCGCAGAACCCTTCGGTAATCGGCTGGGCGCCCGAGAGGAGCAAGCAACTGGTCGCCCGGCTGTTGCTGGAGTTCAACAAACCCGAACATCAGGTGCGCTTCAAATGGCGGGAAAACTCAGTGGCATTCTGGGACAACCGGTCGACGCTGCACTACCCGGTCTATAACTACGGCGACTACCCGCGCCGCATGGAACGGGTACTGATCGCTTATGACGACATTCCCCATCGGGTAAGACGCGCTCACGCGGCCTGAACCCACCCAAGAAAAAACCTGGCAATCCCCTGTTATTCGCGAATGTTGGCGAAGGGGTTCGCCTGTGCGTGCAATCTTTCAGGAATTCGCGTCATGAGCTCATCCAGCCCCCGAGTGAAATACGATTATTACGCGGTCGCCGCCTTCAGCCTGCTGGCCGCCAGCCTCCAGGCTCATGCCGAGAGCGCCGAGCCGGACAAGACCCTGGGCACGGTGGTGGTGACCGGCAACCGCGGCAGTCAGCCCCGCACCCTCACCGACAGCCCTTCGCCCATCGATGTGATCAGCGCCGAGCAATTGCAAGCCAGCGGCAAGGTCGGCCTCAAGGAGCTGCTCGCCCGCCTGCTGCCCTCCTTCAACCTGCCGGCCATCAATGGCGGCGGCACGTCCTGGTCGGTGCGCGGCGTGACCATGCGCGGGCTGTCCGGCGATCAGGTGCTGGTGCTGGTCAACGGCAAACGGCGACACAACACGGCACTGATCAACAACCTGGCCCGCATCGGCACAGCGGCGGTGCCGGTCAACCTCGACCTGATCCCGGTCTCGGCGATCGATCATATCGAGGTACTGCGTGACGGAGCCTCTGCGCAATATGGTTCGGACGCGATCGCCGGGGTGATCAACATCATCCTCAAGGAAAACGACAGTGGCGGCAGCGCCGAAACCTCATTCGGGCGCTATGGCAGTGGCGACGGCGACACCGTGCACCAGACGGTCAACTATGGCCTGGCGCTGCCCAACGATGGCTTCGCCAACCTGGCGCTGGACAGCAAGGAACATGAACCCTTTGATCGCACCGGCAGCGCCAGCGGAAACCTCTATTCGCTACCCGGCTTCCCCGACAGCCGCGACCAGACCGTCAATCGCCACGGCTGGAACCCCAGTTATGGACTGGGCAGGGAAAAGGTCACCAACGCCAGCTACAACCTTGAGCTGCCGATCGACGATGACCTGACGTTCTATTCGTTTTCCACGGCCAGCTACATGGAGACCACCAAGGTCACCGGCAACTATCGTCCCAACGACATCGTGTCCCTGGCCGGCGACCCGGATACGCCCTACCCCGACGGTATCCACGCGCAGCGGCGCAACCGCACCATAGACTTTCAGGTGGCCGGAGGCTTCAAGGGCGAGGTCGGTGGCTGGAACTATGACGCCAGCTCGACCTGGGGCGAGGACGACTCGACGCTCAATGCCAGCAATACCCTCAACCCATCCTGGGGGCCCACCAGCCCGACCTCGTTCCATCTCGCCTCGCAGATCTTCGACCAGTGGACCAATAACCTGGACTTCAATCGCGGCTTCGACATTGGCCTGAAAAACCCGCTGCAAACTGCCTTCGGCTTCGAGTACCGCTGGGAGAAATACCAGATCGAGCCCGGCGATTTCGCCGCCTATACCCCTGGCAACTACGTCATCCCGAGCGGCCCCTTTGCCGGACGCACACCGTTGCCGGGCCTGGCTTCATACAATGGCACCAGCCCCGCCGATGCCGGGGAGATCAGCCGCAGCAACGTTGCCAGCTACGTCGACCTGGGCCTCGACGTGACCGATAAATGGTACGTCGGCGCGGCCGCTCGCTACGAGCGCTACACCCAGGACATCGGCAGCACCTGGAGCGGCAAGTTCTCCACCCGCTATAAAGTCACCGACGCCTTTGCCCTGCGCGGCACCATCAATAATGGCTTTCGCGCACCGTCGCTGGCGCAGACCATTTATGCCTCGTCGACCTTCACCTCCGGTGGTGTGGTCAACGGCCAACAGGTTTCGGTGCCGGTCAAGGTGTTGCCGGTGGACACCACCGAGGCCCAGGCCCTGGGCGCGGAAAAACTCAAGCCTGAAAAATCCCTGAACTACAGCTTCGGCTTCACCTATGAACCGACGCAAAACTATCGGCTGACCACCGACCTCTATCAGATCGGCAT
The DNA here is from genome assembly GCF_022952855.1 of Pseudomonas sp. RGM2987. Taxonomy (GTDB): domain Bacteria; phylum Pseudomonadota; class Gammaproteobacteria; order Pseudomonadales; family Pseudomonadaceae; genus Aquipseudomonas. The sequence goes on from NZ_JALJDX010000222.1 coordinate 205,457, forward strand.
CCGCGACCGTATCGTCTCCACCAGCCTGCTGGGCGGCCCGGAAGTCTCGCAGATCCTGGTTGCCAATGGCTTGTCTCCAGGGTTGTTCGCTCAGTACTACACCAACGCGGTCGACACCCGTACCCGCGGCATCGACATCGTCAACGAGTTCCGCCAGCAATTGGATGAGTACGGTCAGATCCGCTGGAGCGCGGCCTATAACTGGAACCAGACCAAAATCGAAAAGCTCCAGGCCAACCCACCGGCACTCAGCAGCCTGGGGCCTGGCTACCAACTCTTCGACCGGCGGCTGCAAAAGGACCTGACGGTTGCCACGCCGCAATCGAAACTGATCCTCGCGGCAAACTGGAAAGTCACCGATTACAACCTGAACCTGGCGGTCACCCGCTTTGGCAGCTACGTCGAGGGCGACAACAACCCGGTGAACGATCGAAAATTCAGCGCCAAGTGGATCACCGACGTTGACGCCGCCTACGACCTGACCAAACAGCTGACGGTCGCACTGGGGGCAAACAACCTGTTCAATGTGTACCCCGATAAGAACGGCATCCAGGACTGGGCCGGGGGCTATAAATATGGGCAGTTCTCGCCATTCGGGTTTGGCGGGGCCTACTACTACACCCGACTGGCCTACAACTTCTGACAGCACTGCCAAACCACCACGAACCAGTGGGAGCATGGCTTGCCCGCGATGTCACGGCAGCAGCCTCCAGGTTGAATGTGCCTGCCTCATCGCGGGAAAGCCATGCTCACACATGCGTTATTTTCATAATGTTATTTTTTTTAATCAGATAACTTAATAATTAGCATATAACCAAAAAGACCTTCACAGCGACTTTTTATAGGCATAACGTTGATTCCAGGCCGACCCCTTTCTCCAGGCGGAGGTAACCCAACGATCCAAGACCCGCCTGGAAGGACGCCACCATGACGCTTCAACGACTGCCTTTTAAACGCCTGCTGCTGGGCGCCATTCTCACCTGGGGGCTGGGCACGCTGGCCCAGGCTGCCGACCTTCAACCGCTGCTGGTGGCCAATCAAAAGTCTTCGATCAAGGTGCTGCTGGAGGTCTCCGGCGAACTGAAGAACGTTCCTTACGAGATCCAGTTCTCCGAGTTCCCCGCCGCCGCGCCACTGGGCGAAGCGCTGAATGCCGGCGCCGTGGACATCGGCGGCCTGGGCGATGCGCCCTACGTGTTCGCCCTCGGCGCTGGCGTGCCCATCAAGGTCATCAGCATCGTGCATGCCGAGGGCCGCTTCACCACGGCCATCCTCGCGCCGAAGGACTCGCCGCTGAACAACGCTCGCGACCTCAAGGGCAAGCGGATCGTCACCACACGTGGCTCCATCGGTCACTTCCTGGCGATCAAAGCCTTGCGCGACGCCGGCCTGAGCACACAGGACGTGCAGTTCATCTATTTGCTGCCGAGCGAGTCACGCATCCTGCTGGACAACGGCAGTGCCGACGCCTGGTCGACCTGGGACCCGTACACCACCATTGCCACGACCCAGAACCAGGCCAAGGTGTTAGCCAGTGGCGAAACCCTGCTGACCAACCATCTGTACCTGGCCGCCACCAGCCAGGCCATCGCCGGTAAACGCCAGCAACTTGAAGACTTCATCGCCCGGGTCGATCGCGCCTACCGCTGGACCAATGCCCACCCCGAGGAATACGCCGCCGCCCAGGCGCGCGTGACTGGTCTGCCGCTGGACGTGCACATCGCCATTGCCAAAGGCACGCACATGAACCCCGTCGTGATCGACGACACGGTCATCAGCGGCCTGCAAACCACCGCAGACATCTATCAGCAAGAAGCGATTCTCACCAAACACATCGACGTCTCCCAAGGCTTCGACAAGAGCTTCAACGCCAAGCGTGCCCAACTTAACCAGGCATCTCGATAACGATGCGACTGACTGACTGAAGGAGTAGAACCATGAGCCAACAACGGCAACTGAAACTCGGCGCGATGGTCCATGGCGTCGGCCATGGCTGGGGCGAATGGCGCCACCCGCAGGCACAACCTGATGCCAGTACCAACTTTGGTTTTTACAAGCAGCAGGCCCAGCTGGCCGAAGCCGCGAAGTTTGATTTCGTGTTCATCGCCGACAGCCTGCACATCCATGAGAAGTCCAGCCCGCACTACCTCAACCGCTTCGAGCCGCTGACTATTCTCTCGGCCCTGGCGGCAGTGACATCGAATATCGGCCTCGTCGCCACGGTGACCGTCAGCTACACCGAGCCCTACCAAGTGGCCCGCCAGTTTGCCTCGCTGGACCATATCAGCGGCGGTCGCGCCGGGTGGAACGTGGTGACTTCCTGGCTCAGTGGCACCGCCGACAACTTCGGCAAGGCCGAGCATCCACCCCATGCCGTGCGCTACCGGATCGCCAAGGAACACGTGAATGTGGTGAAAGGCCTGTGGGATTCCTGGGAAGACGATGCCTTTGCCTATAACAAGCAAAGCGGAGAGTTCTTCACCCCCGGCAAACTGCACGCGCTGGAACACAAGGGTGAGTTCTTCTCGGTGAAAGGCCCGCTCAATATTGCCCGCTCGCGGCAAGGCCAGCCGGTGATTTTCCAGGCCGGCACCTCGGAGGATGGGCGCAACTTCGCCGCCGGGAATTCCGACGCGATATTCGTCGGTGCCGAAGGCTTCGACGAAGCACGCACTTACTATCAGGATCTGAAAAAACGCGCCAAAGGCTTTGGCCGCGACGCTGCCGAGCTGTCGATCCTGCCCGGCATCCGCCCGATTGTCGGGCGCGATGAAGCCGAAGTCGAAGACCGTTATCAGCAAGCCGTGGAACTGGTGACCATTGAAGATGCGATTGTCGCCCTCGGCCGCCCGTTCAACGATCATGACTTCAGCCAATACCCGCTGGATGCGCCGTTCCCCGAGCTCGGCGATCTCGGATCCAACAGCCAGAAAGGCGGCTCGGACCGGATCAAGCAACTGGCCAGGGACGAAGGCCTGACCTTGCGCGAGGTTGCCCTGCGTTTCTCCCAACCACGGCGCGATTTTGTCGGCACCCCCGAGCAGGTAGCCGATGCCATCGAGCAGTGGTTCGAAGGAGGCGCGGCCGACGGTTTCATCATCAACTCGTTGTTGCCGGACGGCTTGCAATATTTCACCGAGCTGGTGGTGCCGGTCCTGCAACAACGCGGGCTGTTTCGCGACGAGTACAGCGGCAACACCCTGCGCGACAACCTCGGCCTCGCCGTACCCGCCAACCGTCACACGACCCCAAAAGTTCAAGCGAAAAGCGAGGCCGTGGCATGAGCGAGTCCCTCAACCAGCTGTTGGCCAACTTGCATGCCGAGCGTCTGGCGACCTGGGAGCCCGCAGCCCTGCAAGTCAATATCGACCAGCGTCAGCGCCTGGTGAATGAAGCCCGGGTCGACGACTTCGTCAAGGCTGGCGACGCGCTTGAGCCCTTCACCTTGTTGAAGGTCGAAGGTGGCAGCCTGAGCCGCGACGAACTGCTCGCCAACGGTCCGGCGGTGCTGATTTTCTTCCGCTTCGCAGGTTGCCCGGCGTGCAACATCGCCCTGCCCTATTACCAGCGCCAGCTGTATCCGCGACTGCACGCGCTGGGGGTGCCGCTGGTGGCGGTCAGCCCGCAAGTGCCGCAAAGGCTGGTGGAGATCAAGACCCGGCACACGCTCGATCTGCAAGTGGCCAGTGACCCTGACAACCACCTCGGTCGACGCCTGGGCATTCTCTACAGCTTCGATGAAGCCTCGCGCAAAGCGGCTTTGGCCAAAGGCAAGGGCATTGGCGAAACCACTGGCACCGGAACCTGGGAACTGCCACAACCCACCGTGGTAGTCATCGCCCAGGACGGCACGGTGGCCTTCGCTGAAGTCAGCCCGGACTGGCTGGTGCGCACCGAGGCCGAACCGGTGCTGCGCGCCGTCGAACACCTGCTCGGGCAAACCGCCTTGCAACTTGCCATCTGACCAGAGCCTGACCATGACGAAAAACATTACACCGGGACCGTTCAATCGTCGCGACTTCCTGACGGCCAGCTCGATCGCCCTCGGTGCGCTGGGGTTGTCATCGCTCGGCTTGGTTCCCCGCGCGTTCGCGCAAGACGCCAAGCTCTCGGACCTGACGCTGGCCGTCGCCACCTACCGCGGCCAGGACTCGTATTTCACCGACGACGCCGGCACTGCCAACACGCCCTACAAGGTCGAGTACGCGGAGTTTGCCGGCGGCAACCTGATCGTCGAAGCGCTGGCCTCGGGCAGCCTGGACGTCGGCGGCATGAGCGAGATCCCGCCGATCTTCTCGATCCAGAGCCATCGCCAGCCGCGCCTGGTGGCCGTGCTGCAAGGCGATGTGAACAATCAGGTGATCCTGATTCCCAAGGACTCTTCGGTCAATTCGGTCGGGCAGCTGCGCGGCAAGCGGGTCGGCTACGTGCGCTCCACCACCTCGCACTACTTTCTGATCAAGGCGCTGAAGGAACAGGGCCTGACCATGAACGACATCACGGCGGTAGCGCTCACCCCGCAAGACGGCTTTACCGCCTTTCAAAGCGGCCAGCTCGATGCGTGGGTGATCTACGGGGTGTTCATCCAGTTGGCGAAGTTCCGCAGCGGCGCCCGTGTGTTGAAAACCGCCCTGGGCTATCTCTCCGGCAACTACTTGATCGCCGCACGACCCGCCGCGCTGGAAGACCCGTTGCGCAAGCAGGCGATCCAGGACTACATCCAGCGCCAGGCGCGCACCTGGGAATGGATCAATAACAATCCCGAGCCGTGGGCGGCAAAGTCGGCGCAACTGCTGGGCGTCGACAAGGCGGTGTTCCTGGACGTGTACAACAGCCGCAGCCAGCCGACGACAATCGTCGAAGTGAATGAACAGGCCATTGCCTCGCAACAGGAAGTCGCCGACCTGTTCTTCGAGGCCGGTGTGTTGAGCGAGCGGCTGGATGTCAGCCCTTTATGGGACCGCAATTTCCGCCTGCTGCCGCTGTGAGCGCACCACCCTCCCAGCGGCAAGCAGTGATATTCACCTTTTTGATCGAGTGAACTCACCATGAGTCGTTCCTCTTCACTTTCGCCGTTGCTGCAATCGGTCGATGCCGCTGACTTCGATTCATTGCTCGAACGCCTCGGCAAACAACTGGCTGCCACGGCTCACGTCTACGACGAGAGCGGCGACTTTCCCCAGGCCAACTTCAAGCTGCTGCACGAACATGGGCTGGTGGCCCTCACGGTGCCCAAGGCGTTGGGCGGTGGCGGGGCCAGCCTGGCGCAGGCGCGCCAGGTCATCAGCGCCGTCGCCAAGGGCGAGCCCTCCACTGCGCTGATCCTGGTGATGCAGTACCTCCAGCATTCGCGCTTGCAGGACAGCCGCACCTGGCCCGAAGCATTGCGCCTGCGAGTGGCCCGCGATGCTGTACGCGATGGCGCGTTGATCAATGCCCTGCGCGTCGAGCCCGACTTGGGCACCCCGGCCCGTGGCGGCCTGCCGGCGACGATTGCCCGCCGGACCTCCGAGGGCTGGCGCATCAGCGGGCGCAAGATCTACTCCACCGGCAGCCACGGCCTGACCTGGTTCAGCGTCTGGGCCCGTAGCACCGATGAAGACCCATTGGTGGGCGCCTGGCTGGTGCACAAGGACACGCCCGGGATCAGCATCATCGAAGACTGGGACCACCTGGGCATGCGCGCCACTTGCAGCCATGAGGTGTCGTTCGACAACGTGCTGGTGCCACTGGACCACGCGGTCAGTGTCAGTCCATGGAGCGCACCGCAGCCGGAGCTCGATAGCGAGGGCTTCCTGTGGATGTCAGTGTTGCTGTCGGCGGTCTACGACGGCGTCGCCCAAGCCGCGCGGGATTGGCTGGTGGGTTGGCTGGAACAGCGCAAGCCGTCCAATCTCGGCGCTGCGTTGTCGACGCTGCCGCGCTTTCAGGAAACCGTCGGGCACATCGACACGCTGCTGTTCGCCAACCGCAGCCTGCTGGATGCCGCCGCCGCAGGACTCACCGCAGGCAACCACGCCGCGCAGTTGAAGTACCTGGTGACCGGCAACGCCATCCGGGCGGTCGAGCTGGCCATCGAGGCGTCCGGCAATCCCGGCCTGTCACGCCACAATCCGCTGCAACGGCATTACCGCGACGTACTCTGCGGTCGCGTCCACACCCCGCAAAACGACGCCGTGCTGCAAGGCGTCGGCAAAGCCGTGTTTGCCCAACGCCAGAAAAAGGACGCCCCATGAGCAGCCTCGTGATTGCCAGCCAGCTGGATAAAGATTTCAACGATGTGATTCGCCAACGCCTGGAGCACACGCACCCGGGCGTCGAGGTGCGCGATGTACCGGGCGGCGTGCCCAGTGACCTGGCGGCTGACGTCGGGGTTCTGCTGGCTCGACCGATCAACGTTCGCGGCTACGAGGCACCGCAGACGCCGCCGCCGGGTTGGCCCTACGGTTTGAAGTGGGTGCAGGTGGTCTCGTCGGGGATCGACTTCTACCCCAAATGGCTGTTCGACGGCCCGCCGGTAAGCACCTCCCGGGGCAGCGCCGCGGACAACATCGCCGAGTTCGCCCTGGCGGCGATTTTCGCCGCTGCCAAGCATCTGCCGGACATCTGGGTGCATGACGCGCAATGGAATTTCACCGCCCTGAGGCCGCTCAAGGGCAGCACCTTGGGAATTCTCGGCTTTGGCGCAATAGGCCACAGCCTGGCGACCAAGGCCCGTGCGCTGGGGATCAAGGTGGTGGCGCTGCGTCAGAGCCAGGCGCCATTCGAGGTCGAGGGTGTCGAGGCCGCGCGGGACATCCATGAGCTGTTTTCCCAATCCGATCATCTGGTACTGGCCGCGCCCCTGACCGATGCCACACGGCATATCGTCGACGGCGCGGTGCTTGCCAGTGCCAAACCGGGCCTGCACCTGATCAACATTGCCCGAGGCGGTCTGCTCGACCACGGGGCTTTGCTTGAAGCCCTGGACAGCGGGCGCATCGGCCTCGCTTCATTGGACGTCACCGAGCCTGAGCCACTGCCGGACGGGCATCCTCTCTATACCCACCCACGGGTGCGACTGTCGCCCCATACCTCGGCAATCTCCACCAACAGTCGTTATGAAATTGCCGACAGCTTCCTGGCCAATCTGGAGCGTTTTCTGGAGGGATCGACACTGGAGAACCTGGCGAACGCACAGCGCGGGTACTGATCCCCCATTCATTTGCACTGAAATACTACAACCCCCTGTGGGAGCGGGCTTGCTCGCGAAAGCGGAGTGTCATTCAACGTCTTGGTTGTCTGATACGACGCCTTCGCGAGCAAGCCCGCTCCCACAGGTTTTTTTGTGCAGCCACCAAATTCAGCATCAGCTTTACGCATCAAAACAACGAACTTAATGTCCAATTTTTATAATTAGCTTATAGCCAATCGGACTTTTACAGCCATCACTTATACCCATACTGTTACAACCATCACCGACCCCTGACCAGGTGGAGGCCCTTGAAACTGCGTGTTTTGCGGCCGACACCACTCCACGGTCAATTGCCACACCCAAACCTGATAACGGCTAAAGCCACCGCCGCCATGACTTTCAAATCATGCCTATGGCAACGCTTTGCCTAAAAAAAAGATCACGCCAACACCGCACCTACATCCTGGGGTTCACCATGCACAACACCTTCACTTCAAACCGCCTGACGCTGGCCGTATCGCTGGCCCTGTTCGGGTTGTCGGCACATGCCGAAGAAAGCACCAGGGAGGGGGCGCTGCCCGTGGTCACGGTCACCGCTGAACATCGCAGCGAAGACCTGCAAAAGGCCCCGCTGGCGATCTCGGCGTTCGATGAAAACGCCTTGGAAGACAAGCAGATCAAGAGCATCCGCGACCTGTCCGGGCAAGTGCCGAACCTGACCCTCAGCCGCCAGTCGATCTCCTACAGCGCCCAGACCTACGGCATTCGTGGCATTGGCGAAACCGATCCGATCCAGGAGTCGGCCGTGGCGGTCTATGCCGATGACCTGTACATCCCGCGGGCGATTTCCTCGATGCTCGACTTCAACGATGTCGAGCGCGTCGAGGTCCTGCGCGGCCCCCAGGGCACCCTGTACGGACGTAACAGCAGCGCTGGCGCGATCCGCGTGATCACTCGCGATCCGACCCAGGAAACCCGTGGTTTCTTCGAGCTCGGCGCCGGCAACTACAACGCGCAGAACGGCCGGCTGCTGATCAGCGGGCCACTGGTGGACAACACCTTGTTCGGCAGTTTTTCAGCGATTCGCCTGACCCGCGACGGCACGGTCTCCAACCCCACCCGAGGCGAGGACGTGAACAACGTCGACCTGCAGTCGTACCGCGGCAAGCTGCGCTTCAACCCCATCGATTCGCGGTGGGATGTGCAGCTGACGCTGGCCGGCACCTTCGACCGCGGCGACACCACCAGCTACACGCCATTCGATGCCGATGGCCACTTCGACAAGTTCAGGAGCTACAGCAGCCTCAACCCGAAAAACCGTCTCGACCAGGGCAGTTCGGTGCTGCGGGCGATCTACGCCATCGACGACCACCTGAACTTCAAGTCGGTGACCGCCTACTCGGCTTTCAACCAGCCCGTGGACTATGACAACTCGGGGCAGGCGGCGCTGATCCAGAACAACCTGATCACCTATAACCAGGACTACGCCACCCAGGAGTTCCAGCTCAACGGCGACTACGACGACTTCAGTTTCAGCACCGGCCTGTACCTGTACCGGGAGAAGTTCGAAGCCGAGCGGGACAACCTGACCTATTCGGTTGCCCGCAACCGAGTGATCGGCCAGGGCCAGTACAGCACCACCAGCACCGAAAGCTACGCGTTGTATGGTCAGGGCAGCTACAAGGTCACGCAACAACTGTCGCTGATCGCCGGGCTGCGGTTCACCCGCGAACACAAGAACTTCGACTACAGCAACTACGCGATCACCACCAACCGGGACATCACCGGCACCAACTTCAGCGCCGACTCGAGCAAATCCTGGCAGTCCACCAGCCCGAAACTCGGCTTCGAGTACGCCTGGACACCGCACCTGAACCAATACGCCTATGTCGCCAAAGGCTTCAAGGCCGGCGGCTATGATAACCGTGCGCCGACCCAGGCCGCCGCTGAGCAGGCGTTCTCTCCGGAAAACGTGACCACCTGGGAAACCGGCTTCAAGGGCGATTTCTTCGACCGTCGCCTGCGCGCCAACCTCGCGCTGTTCTACAACGACTACAAGGACCTGCAAACCAACGCCTATGACCCGGCGCTGGGTGTCAGCCTGCGGACCAACGTCGGCCAGGCCCACACCTACGGGGTCGAGCTGGAAACCCTCAGTGCCCTGACCAACGACCTGCAACTGACCTTCAACCTCGGCTATCTGCAAAGCCAGTACGACGACTTTGAAAACGCTGGCGGCGCCGGGGTCGATGCCAACGGCCAACAACTGGTGTACTCGCCGCGCTGGAACACCAGTGTCGGCCTCAACTACACCATCCCGGCCGGTTTGCCCGGCACCTGGCTGGCCGGCACCGATGCGCAGTTCCAGACCAAGTCCTATGCCAACGCCTTGAACGATGACGTCCAGGAAATCCCCCAGCAGACCTTCTGGAACGCCAACACCCGCTACATCTCCGGCGACGGTCACTGGACCACCACCCTGTCGGTGAAAAACCTGCTGGATCGCGCCTATCCGCAGTCGGTCGGCTACATCCCTTCCAGCGGCGCCCGCTACTACTCGCTCAACGACCCACGAACCCTGTTGCTGTCCGTGCGCTACGACCTCTGACCCGCAGATAGGCAAACATGCCAAGGAGCACTTTTATGGCTTTCACCCGCAGGCAAATGATTTCCCGGATTGCCGCGGTCGGCGGTTATTCCGCCGCCGTCGGCGCCCTCGGTGCATTGGGGCTCACGCCTCAGGCCGTCGCGTCAACGTTCGCGCCGTTGCAGTTGGGCAGCAGTGGCAAAGGCAAACAGGTGGTGGTAATCGGCGCCGGCATTTCCGGCCTGGTCAGCGCCTATGAGTTGCGCAAGGCCGGCTTCAGTGTGACGGTCCTCGAAGCCCGCGAACGGGTCGGCGGGCGCAACTGGACCTTGCGACGTGGCACCCGGGTCGAGTTCGACGATGGCATCAGCCAGACCGTGGATTTCGATGACGGGCAGTTCTTCAATGCGGGCCCTGCGCGCATCCCCAGCCATCACCAGACGATCCTCGGCTACTGCCGCGAGTTGGGCGTGGAGCTGCAAGTACTGGTCAACAGCAGTCGTAACGCATTGGCCCTGCCAGACACCCGCCAACCGGCCTTCCAGTTGCGCCAGGCAGTCAACGACACCCGTGGGCAACTGTCCGAACTGCTGGCCCGCACCGTCAGCCGCAAGGCCCTGGACCAGGACCTGAGCGCGGACGACCGGCAGGCCTTGTTGAATTTCCTCAAGGTCTATGGCGACCTCAACGCCGACTTCCAATACAAAGGATCGGTGCGCTCGGGCTACAACCGCATCCCCGGCGCCGGCGATCAAACCGGGATCACCCGCACCCCGCTGGAGTTGCAGACGCTGCTCAATCCCAAGCTCTGGGGCGCGCTGGTGTTCGATGAAATTCCCGAGTTTTCCTCGACCATGTTCCAACCGGTGGGCGGCATGGACCGGATCCCCTATGCGTTCTACGAACAGCTCAAGGATTCGATTCGCTTCCACGCCGAAGTCAGCGACATCCAGACCTCGGAGCAAGGCAGCCGCATTACCTACCGGGACCGGCAGAGCGGCAAGACCCAGACCCTGAACGCCGATTACGCCATTGTCACCGTGCCCCTGCCCTTGCTGGCGAAGCTGCCGAGCAACTTCACCGCACCGTTCAAGCAAGCGATCCTCAGCGCGCAAAGCGATCAGGCGAACAAAGTCGCCTGGCAGTCGCCGCGCTTCTGGGAAACCGACTTCAACATCTTCGGCGGGCTGTCTTACCTGGATCATGAAGTCAAAGGCCTGTGGTACCCCAGCGACCGGCTGAACAGTGCCCAAGGCATCCTGGTCGCGGCCTACAACACCAGCGAGGCCGCGCAATCCTTCAGTCAGAAATCCCTGGCCGAACAGTTCGCCTCCTCCCGCCAGGCCGTCGAGCTGCTGCATCCCGGTCACAGCGCCAAGTTGCAGAAACCGGTGGCGATCAACTGGGCCAAGGTGCCGTTCAGCAAAGGCCCGTGGATCGTCAACGACGAGGTAGGCGAGCAGGCCTACCAGATTCTCAACCAACCCCAGGGCCGCACTTACCTGGCCAGCGACGCCCTCGCCCATGGCGGGGTCGGCATCTGGCAGAACACCGCGGCCGATTCGGCGCGGCGCATCGTTTCGCTGATCGGCCGGCATGCCGAGCGCCAGCTATCGGGCGTTGCCGCCTGATTCATTTCGCCTGATTCATTTCGAGAAGGGACCTACCGATGAAAACCCTGACATTGCTCACAGGACTGCTCATGACCGCCACCGCATTCACCAGCCAGGCCGACGAGATCAAGCGCATCGCCCTGCCCAACTCCAACTTTCCGATTTCCCTGGCCGTGTCGGTGCCGGCCCAGACCGACCTGCTGTTCGTCAGCGGCCTGCTCGCCGACCTGCATGACCCGCAAGCGCCGAAAGACTCGTTCGCTGCCTATGGCGATACCGCGACCCAGACCACCTCGATCCTCAACAAGCTCAAGGGCGTGTTGCAAAGCCAAGGGTTGGATCTGGGGGATGTGGTGCAGTTGCGAGTGTTCCTGGTAGGCGATCCGGCCAAGGGCGGCAAGCTCGATTTCGCCGGGTTGCAGCAAGGCTATACGCCGTTCTTCGGCAGCGCCGAACAGCCGAACAAGCCCGCACGCACCGCCGTGCAAGTCGTCGCCTTGCCGCTGCCCGGCGGCCTGGTGGAAATCGAAGCCGTCGCCGCTCGCAAGCAGTGACACGGACCTCAGCCGACCTCCAGGAGCTGCACTCTCATGCACAACGACTCAACTGCCCTACGTGCCGGGCGCCTCGCCGTGCCTGTCTATCGTCCGTTACTGCTGCCGCTGTCCATTGCCTGCGGGCTTGCTTCGTTCAATCTCGAAGCGGCCGAAAGCGGCTCGCCGACCCTCGACACCGTGGTGGTCACCGGCAACCGTGGCGCCACGCAACGCACCGTCACCACCAGCCCGACGCCCATTGATGTGGTGACGGGCGAACAACTGCGTGCCGTGGGCAAACCCAGCCTGCTGGAAGCGCTGAGCAAGTTCATTCCTTCCTTCAACCTGCCCGACCGCGCCGGTTGGGACGCCAGCGGCGTGGTGCGCTCGGCGACCCTGCGCGGGCTGACCGCATCCCATGTGTTGGTGCTGGTCAACGGCAAGCGCCGGCACACCAGCGCCACGTTGAACATCAACGGCATCAACAGCGGCGCAGCGCCCAGCGACCTTGACCTGATCCCAGTGGCCTCCATCGACCACATCGAGGTGTTGCGCGACGGCGCTGCAGCGCAGTACGGCTCGGATGCGATCTCCGGGGTGATCAATATCATCCTCAAGCAGACCACCGGCGGCAGTTCCGACACCACCCTCGGCCAGGGCTACGACGGCAAGCGCGGGACGGCCCAGGAAGCGCTCAACTACGGTTTCCAGATTGGCGAAGCCGGTGTACTGAATGTCTCGTTCGACACCCGCTACCAGGAGCGCGACAACAAGGCCGGCAGCAACGGCTACAGCGCCCATTACTACCCGCAGGCCGACGGTTCCCCCGACCCACGGGAGGCCGATGCCAGCCACCACACCTACAAGGGCTACGGCCTGCCCCGCAGCCAACTGGCGGATGTTGGCTACAACCTCGACCTGCCGCTGAACGACGCCGTGACGCTTTACTCGTTCTCCACGCTCGCCACCCGGGAGAACAACGACGGCCAGAACTTCCGCCTGCCCAGTGGCCGTAACACCATCACCACCGGTCCTAATGGCTACCCTGACGGCTACAGCCCCTACTGGCTGGTCAACGAAACCGATTTCCAGTCCGCGTTCGGCGCCAAGGGCGAGGACTTCGGTGGTTGGGCCTGGGACCTGAGCAGCACCTACGGGCGCAACTACGCCAAGCAACGCACCTACAACAACCAGAACCCGTCACTGGGGGAAAGCACGCCGAACAAGTTCACCTCCGGCATCTACATCGCCGATCAGCTGACCAGCAACCTGGACCTGAAAAACAGCTATGAGATCGGCTTGGCGAAGCCGCTGGATGTCGCCTTCGGTTTCGAACACCGCCGTGAAAGCTACGAAACCCGCGCCGGCTCCGAGGCCTCCTACATCGACGGGGGCTACGTATTCCCGGTCGGCCACCCGCGCGCCGGGGAACGCCCCGATCCGGGCGCCCAGGTCACCAACGGCATCACCCCCGAGGACGCGCAGAAAGTCAGCCGCAACAGCGTCGCCAGCTACATCGACCTGGGTTTCTACCCCGTCGAACAGTGGTACCTCGGCGTGGCCGCGCGGTATGAACATTACAACGAAGGCGTCGGCGGCACCCGCAGCGGCAAGCTCAGCACCCGCTACGAATTCAACCCGGTGTTCTCGGTGCGCGGTACCGTCAGCAACGGCTTCCGCGCCCCCTCCCTGGCCAACCAGATCTTTACCGCCCGTTCGACCGGATTCGACACCATCAACGGGGTCTACCAGGCCTATAACTATGCGGTCCTGCCGGTGGATTCGGCAGGTGCCCAAGCCCTCGGGGCCGAGTCGTTGAAACCCGAACGCTCCACCAACTTCAGCCTCGGCTTCGCCCTGACGCCTAGCGATGACCTGAGCCTGACGGTGGACGGCTACGTGATCAACCTGCGCGACCGCCTGGTGCTCAGCGAACGCTTCCAGGGCCCAGGCGTCGCCGCCCTGCTCGACAACATCGGCGTACCGGCCACCGCCGGGGCGCAGTACTTCACCAATGGCGCCAACACCCGGACCTCCGGTGTCGACGTGGTGGGTAACTACCGGCAGAACCTGGAGCGCTACGGCTCGGTGCGCTGGACCGCCGCGCTGAACTACAACCACACGAAGATTCTCAGCGTCAACGACACGCCCTCGCAGCTGACCTCCCTGGGGGATTTCCAACTGCTCGGGCGCCAGTCGCGAGCGCTGATTACCAAGACCTCCCCCAGCAGCAAGATGATCTTTTCCGCCGACTGGGCCATCAACGACTTCGACGTCAACCTGCGACTGACCCGCTACGGCACCTACACCGAGGTCAACAGCTCGAGCGACTCGAGCCTGGACCGCGAGTATTCAGCCAAATGGATCACCGACCTCGATGTGGCCTATGCGATCAACAAGCAACTGACCGTCGCCGTCGGCGCGCAGAACCTGTTCGACAAATACCCAGACCACATCGGCGTCAGCAACTCCTCGTTCGGCGATAACTGGGGCAGCTATTCGCCCTTCGGCTTCACTGGCGGTTACTACTACACCCGCCTGCAATATGCGTTCTGATGCCCACGGGTGGCGCCTAAGCTAATGCCCAAAAAGTATTTATAAAAAGTTTTTTAGAACAATAGGATTCCCCAAGCCTTCTCATTCCTCTTTTCAATTCGAGTGTGCCATGTCGAAACTCATCAAGAACCTTGGGGCGATCGTGCGTCGCCCGACCCTGGCTGGCGTGATCGCCGTCCTGGCTTTATCCTCTCTCACCCTGCCGGCCCAAGCCCGGGAAACGCTGCGCATCGGCTATCAGAAATCATCGACCCTGATCAGCCTGCTCAAGACCCAGGGCAAGCTGGACAAAGCCCTGGCCGCCGCGAACATCGACGTGAGCTGGCATGAGTTTCCCAGTGGCCTGCCACTGCTGGAGGCGTTGAACGTCGGCAACATCGACGTCAGCGCCGACGTGGCGGACACCGTGCCGATCTTCGCCCAGGCCGCCCAGGCCAAGCTGACCTATTTCGCCCAGGAAGCGCCCTCGCCATCGGCCCAGGCCATCGTGGTGCGCAAAGACTCGCCGCTACAACAACTGGCGGATCTCAAGGGCAAGAAAGTCGCGGTCACCAAAGCCGCCGGCGCTCACTACCTGTTGATCGCCGCGCTGAACAAGGCCGGCCTGAAATTCTCCGACATCGAACCTGCATACCTGACGCCCGCCGACGGCAGGGCCGCGTTCGAAAACCACAAGGTCGACGCCTGGGTCACCTGGGAACCCTTCCTCAGTGGCGTGCAACGTCAACTGCCGACCCGAACCCTGGCCGACGGCGGTGGCCTGGCCAGCTACAAGCGTTATTACCTGACCAGTACCCGCTATGCCAAGGCGCACCCGGAGGTGCTCAAGCTGGTCTATGAACAACTGCACGAAGCCGGGACCTGGGTCAAGAACCACCCCCGCGATGCAGCGCAAGTCCTGGGCCCGCTATGGGGCAATCTCGACGTGGAAACCGTCGAGGCGGCCAACGCTCACCGCAGCTACCAGGTGCAGCCGGTATCCGCCGATCAGTTGGGTGAACAACAGAAAATCGCCGATGCTTTTTTTACTGCGGGACTGCTGCCCAAGGCGGTGAATGCCCAAGATGTGGAGATCTGGGCACCTTGAGACGATGCCTGACCGAATCCCACGTCGCTTCCATGCTCACATATGCAACGAGATGAAATCCACGAAACAGCGCAACTTGGGGGTGATGAAGCGGTTGGGCGGCCACAGGACACTGAAGTGGATGGTACGGGTCACTTCCTCGGTCAGTACGGCCTGAAGGTCACCGGCCTCAATAGCCTCCTTGACGGCGAATTCGGGCAGGCAGGCGATGCCACGCCCTTCCATGGCCGCATTCAAGAGCATGTCGATGTTGTTGCAGACCATCACCGCCTGAAGGTCCTGTGTACCATTGGCGGCGCTGTCCGGCAGCGGCCAGCGCTCCAGCTTTCCGGTAGACGGCACCCGATACAAAAGGCAGTCATGACGGCTCAGGTCGCTGGCATCTGCGGGGGCGCCATGGGTCTGGAAATAGGCCGGCGCCCCTACCAGCAAAAAGCGAAAAGCACCCAGCCGACGCGCCACCAGGCGCGAGTCGTTCAGCTCGCCGGTCCTGACCACGGCGTCGAAGCCCTCCTCTACCACATCCACCAGGCGATCACTGAAATCCAGTTCCAGGTGGATGTCCGGGTAGCGCTTGGCGAATCGGGACAGCAAGGTGAACAGGAACTGTCCGGCCAACGGCAGGCTCACGCGCAACTTGCCCCGAGGCTCGCTGCTGTTGCTCGACAGTTCAAGCTCCGCCGCTTCCAGCTCGTTGAGCACACGCTGGCAACGGTTCAGGAACAGCATGCCTTCTGCCGTCAGGTTGATGCTTCGCGTGCTGCGGTGGAAGAGCCTGACGCCCAGGCGCTGCTCCAGGCGCGCGATACTTTTGCCAACCGCCGAGGACGACACGCCCAGTTGTCGTCCCGCCGCGACAAAACTGCGGGTTTCGGCAACTTGTACGAAAACCGTGATTCCGCTGAGGTTGTCCACGCACTCTCCTTGAGTTCCGCGCGTTGAATTGCGGAACGAAACGTCCGATGTGTCCGGAATTCTAGCCTCTGTTTCCCCTGGCGTCTGCGACCTAGCATGACGGCGTCTACTACCAGCAGGGAATCGGGATCATGACCGTCAAAGCGTCCATTGTTTTATCCAGTGCAGTTGCCACCGAACCTATGCAGGCGCGAATCGACGCTGCCTTGAACAGCGCGCTCGAGGACAAACGCCTCGTGGGGGCCGTGGTGGTGGTTGCCCGGCGTGGTGAAATCATCTATCGCCAGGCCGCCGGGCTGGCCGACCGGGAGGCTGGCATCCCCATGCGCACCGATGCCTTGTTCCGGCTCTCCTCGGTCACCAAACCCATCACCTCGGCGGCGGCCGTGGCCTTGGTTGCCCAAGGCCGCATTGGCCTGGACGACCCCATCGCCCGCTGGCTGCCGGAATTCCAGCCGACCCTGGCCGATGGCACCCGCGTCACCATCAGCGTACGCCAGTTGCTCAGCCATACGGCGGGCCTGGGCTACGGTTTCCTCGAAGCCCCGGGTGGCGGAGCGTACGCGCGTGCCGGTGTATGCGATGGGCTGGAGAAAGCATCGCTGACACTCGATGAAAATATCCGCCGGCTGGCGAGCGCACCGCTGCTGTATCGCCCAGGCACCGATTGGGGCTATTCGATCGCCACCGACGTGTTGGGTGCGCTGATCGCGCGGGTGTGTGAAACCAGCCTGAGCGAGGCTGTCGAGCGCCTGGTTTGCGAGCCGCTGGGGCTGACCGATACCCGCTTCCACGTTGTGGATCACACTCGCCTGACGGCCGCCTACCTCAATGACGACCCCGCTCCACGGCGAATGAAGGGGGTCGAGGTGATAGAGGTTTTCGAAAACACCGCCGGCATCCGGATGGACGCAGATCGAGCGCTGGATGACAACGCCTATCACTCCGGCGGCTCTGGGATGATCGGCTCCGCCGAAGAGTTTCTCACCCTGCTTGAGACCCTGCGCCAGGGTGGTGGCGCACTGATGCCGGCGAGCCTGGCCAAGGAAATGGGCACCGTGCAGACCGGCAGCCTGGAACTGGCCAACTGGCCAGGCCGTGGCTTCGGCCTGGGGTTCACCGTGTTGTCCGATCCGCAAGCGGCACAGGCACCGGAGTCCGTCGGCACCTGGCGCCTAGGCGGGGCCTTTGGTCATTCGTGGTTCGTCGATCCGGTGCAGCAACTGTCCGTTGTAGCGTTCACCAACACTGCCTTCGAAGGCATGTTCGGCCAGTTCACCGTGGATCTGTGCAATGCCGTCTACGGGCGTCTTGAGGACCGGTCATGAAAATGTTCAATCCTCTCTTCTTCATCGCCCTGGGGTTATTCGGCGTCTATACCATCGAGTTCGGGGTGGTCGGCATCCTGCCGGTAATCATCGAACGCTATGGCATCAGCGCATCGCAGGCCGGCTATCTGGTGGGGTTGTTTGCCTTGGTCATCGCGTTGTTCGGCCCGTTCATGGTTCTGCTGTTCTCACGCTACAACCGTAAACGGATCCTGACCGTCTCACTGTTCATCTTTGCGGGCAGCAGCGCGCTGTCAGCCTTCGCGCCCAACTATGAAACACTGGCGATCCTACGGATCATCCCGGCGTTCTTCCATCCGGTGTATTTCTCGCTGGCGTTCGTCGCGGTGATCTCCCTCTATCCCAAGGACCAGGCGACACAAGCTACGGCCAAGGCCTTTGTGGGCACCAGCATGGGCATGGTGCTCGGCATGCCCATCACCACCTGGATCGCCGCACGTTTTTCCTACGAGGCAGCCTTCCTGTTCTGCACTGCGGTCAATGTAATCGCCGGCCTGGGCATCATTGCCCGCCTGCCCGACACGTTTGCCGGCCAGCGGACACCCTACGGTGAGCAATTGGCGATTCTGCGCAAGCCTACGCTGTGGCTCAACATCGCCGCCTCCACGCTGATCTTCGGCGCGATGTTTTCGGTGTACTCCTATAGTGCCGAATACCTCTCCCGCGAAGCCGGCATGAATGGTGAGGTGATCAGTGCAATGTTGATCCTGTTCGGCGTGGGAGGTGTCGCCGGTAACCTGCTGGCGGGTCGGCTGCTTTCCAGGAACAAGGTGGGCACCACGCTGATGCATCCTCTCATGCTGGGCATGGCCTATCTGATCCTGCACTTCTTTGCCAGCCCGGACATCCTGCCGATGGTACTGATCGTGGTCCTCTGGGGGGCCACTCACACCAGTGGCCTGATCGTAACGCAAGTCTGGCTGACCTCCGAGGCGCCGCAAGCCCCGGAGTTCGTCACCGGACTGTATATCTCATTCATCAACCTGGGCGTGACGCTCGGCGCAACGGCCGGAGGATGGTGCCTGGAGCGCATGGGAATGGAGGGGACGATCATCAGCGGGCTGGTCTTCTGCGCATTGGCGGCCGCGATGATTGTCACCCGGGTGCTGGTGTACGGCACCCGGAAACCGGATCCCGCGCCGCAATCTTTACCGTTGTGCACCAAGGTTCCGTGAACGCTCACTCGGACCGCCGCATACCCAATCCCCTGAATATTGAGCTTGACGAATTACATGATGACCATCATATTCGTCTCAAAATATTACCAGCATCATACACAGCAATTCTCTCGCTCCACTTTACGGCCGCCCTGAAGCCAGGCAGCTGCACCTGCAAAACGTCCAAAGGTAAGATCCATGACCACAGCCGTTGCAAACACCCAGGCCCACCAAGCCGTCCAGCCACTCACCGGGCGAATCGTCGCCTTGCTCGCCGGCCTGGCAGCAATCGGCATGCTCTCCACGAACATCATCCTCCCCGCCTTCCCGCTCATCGGTGAAGCCCTGGGGGTGAGCGCTCGCGAAATGGGCCTGACGCTGTCCAGTTACTTCATCACCTTCGCTTTGGGCCAGTTGATCGTCGGGCCGCTCGCCGATCGCTACGGACGCCAGAAGCTGGTGCTGGGCGGGCTGGCGATTTTTGTAGTCGGTACGGTGATTGGCGGGCTCGCCACCAGTCTTGAGATGCTGATCGCAGGACGCGTCGTCCAGGCGCTGGGCGTGTGTGCGGCCTCGGTGTTATCGCGGGCTATCGCCCGGGACCTGTTCGAGGGCGAGGCGCTGGCTCGCGCCTTGTCGCTGACCATGATCGCCACCGCCGCCGCCCCGGGGTTTTCGCCGCTGGCCGGCAGCCTGCTGTCCGTCACGCTGGGCTGGCGTGCGATTTTCATCTTGGTGGGACTGGCCGCGGTGGTGCTGGCGTTCTTTTATGTCCGGGGGCTGGGCGAGACCCACCCGGCCGATCGCCGGGCGCCGCATTCGGCCAAGAGCGTGGTGCTCGCCTATGCCCGATTGGCGCGAGACAGTCGCT
Source organism: Pseudomonas sp. RGM2987 (assembly GCF_022952855.1). Taxonomy (GTDB): domain Bacteria; phylum Pseudomonadota; class Gammaproteobacteria; order Pseudomonadales; family Pseudomonadaceae; genus Aquipseudomonas. Next base: position 225,302 of record NZ_JALJDX010000222.1, read on the forward strand.
TCATCCTTCCGACCCTTTCCATGAGTCTGTTGATGAGCGGACTGTTCGCCTCGTTCGCCGCCGCGCCCGCCATTCTGATGAAAGGGATCGGCCTGACTTCGTTACAGACCGGTCTCTATTTTGCGTCGACGGTATTTGTCGTGTTCGCCGCCGGAATGGCCGCGCCGCGCCTGGCGCACCGCTACGGCGCTGGCTTCGTCACGATCCTGGGCATCGCCTGCGCCATGGCCGGTGGCGGCCTGCTGCTCGCCGGGTCGGCCGATCCAAGCCTTGGCTGGTACGCGCTCTCGATGGTTACTTTCCTGTGGGGCATGGGGCTGGCCAACCCGCTGGGCACGGCAATCGCCATGGGCCCATTCGGCAAAGAGGCCGGGATGGCTTCCGCGCTGCTCGGTTTTATCTCCATGGGCGCAGCCGCACTGAGCACCTGGCTGGCTTCGGTGCTGGCTTTTGCGCCGGTCACGACGTTGGGCGGAATCCAATTGGTCGCCTGCCTGGTGGCGATGGTCTTGTTTCTTCTACGAGGTCGTCCAAGCTGACCCACCGCTATCGCGAGCAAGCTCGGCTCCCACAGGGGGTGTGGTGTCTACTTGCTCTATCAACCAGCCCCTGAATGCTTGCACCTTAGTAGAATTGGCACTCTCAAGCGGCGTTACCAGATAGAAGCCGAGATCGGACTTCAGCTTCAAGTCAAAAGGCGCCACCAACCTGCCCGCCTTCAGGTCTTCATCGACGTAAGTTGAGCGTCCGATGCAGACGCCCAAGCCATCGATCGCCGCCTGAACGGCCATCATTGCCAGATCGAAGGTCAGCCGCGAGCCCTCGGCCAGCTCCTGCGGTTGACCCGCTGCGTCCAGCCACAGGTTCCAGTCATCACCGGTCATCCCACTGACCTGCAGCAATGTGTGGCGGGCCAGGTCAGCCGGCGCTTCCAACGCGTTGGGACCCTCCAATAACCGCGGGCTGCACACCGGGAATATTTCATCGGACATCAGCGGGTCGGCACGCAACCCCGGCCAGTCACCACGACCGTAACGAATGGCGGCATCGATGCCGGCCTTGCGCAAATCCGTCAACTCGGTCGAGGCCGTTACGCGTACGTCGATATTCGCAAATGCCTCTTGAAACGACCCCAGCCTGGGCAATAGCCATTTGGAGGCGAAGGAAACCAAGGTGCTGATCGTCAACGTGTTGTTCTCGCGGCGCCCCAACAAGCTTTCGGTCGAATGCCGCAGCTCGTTGAAGGCCGAGCGTACCCCGGGCAAATAGGCCCGCCCTTCCTGGGTCAGGGTCAAACCGTCCTTGGCCCGCAGGAACAGGCGAACGCCAAGTTCGTCTTCGAGTCGTCTGATCTGGTGGCTGATCGCGGTCTGAGTGACGTTCAGCTCTTGTGCGGCCTGGGTGAAACTCATATGCCGGGCTGCGGATTCGAAGGCTTTCAAGCCATTAAGAGAAGGAATTCTGACGGCCATCGGGGCTTGCGGCGCTCATGAGATTTTGTCATACCGTAGCATTCGAAATGTGCTTTGCGAAAGGCTCCAGCGTTCGCGGATGCTGGCGACGCTTCTTCATCCCCAAGCAAGGACCACCTGGAAATGAAACTGTACTTCGCCCCCCTGACCTGCTCTTTGTCACCGCATATCGTGCTGCGAGAACTGGGCATCGCCTTCGAATGGGTCCGCGTCAACAACAAGACCAAGCAAACCGCCGACGGCCAGGACTTCCTCGACATCAATCCCAAAGGCTACGTCGCCGCGCTGGTGCTGGACGACGGTAAGGTGCTGACTGAGGGGCCGGCGATCCTCCAGTATCTGGCGGACCTCGTCCCAGGCAACACACTGGCACCGGCGAACGGCACGTGGGAACGGGTTCGACTGCAAGAGTGGCTGAACTTCATCGCCACAGAGATTCACAGCGCTTGCGCCCCGCTGTTCAACGCCGATATCCCGGAGCCCACCAAAGCCGTCTTCAAACAGAAACTGTTCAAGCGCCTCGACTACCTGACTGAATCGCTGCGACACCAGGATTACCTGATGAACACCTTCGGTTTGGCCGACAGTTATTTGTTCAGCGTCCTCAAATGGCTGCCGTTCTTCAACATCGATATCAAGCAGTGGCCCGCGTTGGCGTCGTTCATGGCGCGTATCGAGGCGCGCCCCAGTGTCCGGGCGGCCATTGCGGCAGAAGAGGCCACGCTACCGGTCTGACAGAGGCTGTTGACGGAGCCTGTCCTGAACGAAGCGCGCGCTGCGGCGGTCCGAACAACTGAACCCTTTGGCTAGAAACCCGACCATGCTGCTACGCCCTATTGCCCTCGCAACATTGCTCACTCTGGCTAGCCACGGCGCAATCGCCGCGCAGGAGCCACTGCGCCTGGAAAGCCTGAAACGTTGTGGCGACTTGCTGCAAAGCCAGCACCAGCAATGGTGTCTGACCGTGCGCGGGTTGGGGCCTTCGATGCCGCAATTGAAACTGGGGAGCAAGCCACTGCCCGCCGATGCCGTCCAGCGCGACGGGCAAAACCTGCGGTTGCGCCTGGACAGCGCCGATTACCAGAGCGGTCCGCTCTGGCTGGAGGACGGACCGCGCCTGAGCAATGCCGCCTGGCTGACCCTGCGCAACAGTCATGTAGTGGCCGCCGGGCCGGATGAAGTGGCGAAGAACATGGACGGCCTGACCACCTACGTCAACCTGGTCAGCCTGTTGATCGAGGAAAACCACGATGGCCGCCAGGAAGCCGAACGCCTGGCCGAGAAGTACGGGGCCAAGGTGGTGGGTAGCATCGCGCCACTGAATGTCTATCAACTGCAGTTGCCGGCCGCGGACCTGATGCAACGCGATGCATTGGTACTGCGCCTGGGCAGCGAAACCAGCGTGGACGCCGTGGTGATCGAGGAGTCCGCCGCAGAAGAAGCCGAGCAGGCCACGCCCCATCCTGAAGAACCGCAGAAACCGGCCCCGGACTCCGATGAATGGGCCGCGAACCGTTTCCTCGATGCAGTGAACTACTACCTGCGGCGCATCCCCGGCCGACAGGACCCCATCCGCCCGCAGCCGGTGCGCATCGGCCTGATCGAGCGTGACGTGGATTTCGACACGGCGGATTTTGCCGACTACGTCGGGGCGTGCTCGGCACCGCGCACCTGTGTCTACGCACGCGATGCAGACAAGCCGGACAACCACGGCAGCACCGTCGCCGGCATTCTCGCCGCACGCTGGAACGATGGCGGCAACAGCGGTTTTCTTCGTGGCCTGGACAAGGCAAGTGGTGGCTTCGAGGTGATCGTCGAGCGCAACTCCGATGCCGGCATCACCGCCAACATCGCCGCCTCGGTCAACCTCGTGGAAGACGGCGTACGCGTGCTCAACTGGAGCTGGGGCATTCATCGCGTCGGCGCGAAAAACGTCAAAGGCGATGATGTGGATTCCCTGCTGCGCTCAGGCATTGCCATGGGCGGCTACGAGGAACTGCTGGAGGAATTTTTTCTCTGGCTGCGCAAGGAACATCCCGACGTGGTGGTGGTGAATTCCGCCGGCAACGGCTCATCGTTCTCGGGCAGCGATGAGTACCGCCTGCCCTCCTCCTTCATCACGGAACAACTGCTGGTGGTCGGCGGCCACCAGCGCAGCGAGCGCGCTGGGGTCGCCGTCGACGACCCGGCCTATGCGGTCAAGCGCAGCTCCTCGAACATCGACATGCGCGTCGACATCACCGCCGCCGCCTGCACCCACGCCTCGACAACCGAGGCAGGCCAGGACGGCGCCGTGCATTGCGGCACCTCCTATGCCACGCCGATGGTCACCGGCCTGGTGGCGGCGATGCTCTCCATCAACCCGCAACTGCAACCCGAGCAATTGCGCATGTTGCTGCGCCGCAGCGCGATGACCATCGGCGACAACCACGACTTCGAACGAATGGACGCCGAAGACCTCACCGCGCCGATCCTGCCGTCGGAGCGCAACTACCAGCTCAACGACAAGGACGTGGGCCGTTCGGCGCGGCTGGACATGTATAAGGCGCTCGATCTGGCGGAGCAGAGTCGGCGGCGGGTGCGTTGATTGAGCTACGCCGCAGGCCCTGATCTCAAGGAACGTCCGTCCCTGCACGAAAAGCCTCTGCACTGAGCCCGAACCGACTCATCTTGTTGTACAACCCGCCCCGGGAAACATTCAGCTGCCTGGCAGCCAGGCGGATGTTGCCGCGGGTTGCCTTGAGGGCCGCGATGATCGCCTGCATTTCATGGGCATCCAGGCCCAGGGTGGTCGGACGCTCAGGTACATGCCCTGGCGACGAAGGCCGTACGCCTTGGCGGATTTCCAGCGGCAGGTCATCCGGTTCGATCTGTTCGGTGGTTGCCAGGTTGGTCGCACGCTCGATGATGTTTTCCAGCTCACGCACATTGCCCGGCCAGTGGTACACCGACAGGATATCCAGGGCCGGTGGCGAAATACCTCGCACCGATTTGCGCAACGTGCGGGCGCAACGCTTGAGGAAATGCTGCGCCAGCAAGGGCACATCGTCGCGGCGCATGCGCAGTGGCGGCACCGTCAGGTTCAGCACGTTGAGCCGATAGTAAAGGTCTTCGCGAAACGCCCCGTCGGCCACCGCCTGGCTCAGGTTGCGGTGGGTGGCGGCGATGATGCGTACGTTCACCTGCTGGGATTTTTTTGCCCCGACCCGCGTGACTTCGCCCTCTTGCAGCACCCGCAGCAGGCTGACCTGGGCACCAAAGGACATGTCGCCGATCTCGTCGAGGAAGATCGTGCCGCCATCGGCCAGTTCGAACTTGCCGGCTGACCCGCCACGCGCCGAACCGGTGAAGGCGCCCTCGACATGCCCGAACAATTCGCTCTGCACCAGCTCTCGCGGAATCGCCCCGCAGTTGACCGCCACGAATGGGCCACTGCGCCGGTCGCTGGCGTTATGGATCGCCTGGGCGAACAACTCCTTGCCGGTGCCGCTCTCACCGAGGATCAGCGTGGTCGAGTCGCTGCGACTGGCGATTCGTCCAAGGTGCAACGCGTCTTGGATGGCGCGGGAATGGCCCTGGATGGTGTCGAAGGTGTAGCTGGCCTGGGTGCCGATGATCCGCCGGGTGATTTCGCGGATGCGCCGGTTCTCCCGCAGCGAAACCACGCATCCGCCCCACTCCAGTGAACACACCGACACCTGGCACGCCAAGGCGCTGCGATCGTGCAGTTCAAAGGTGCAATCCAGATCCCGTGGGCCTTGGCCGCCACGCAGCAGTATCTCATCGCTCAGCTCGCTCTGGCCCAAGTGCCGGAACGGGCTGCCCAGCAGGTCGTTGCCAACGCGGAACAACTGTCGGGCGTAGCCGTTGATGGCGCGGATGCAACCCCGTTCATCCAGCACGACCAAGCCTTCGTTGAGCACTTCAAGGACGGTCTGTTGCTCCTTGAGCAACGCCTGGAGCGCCATCTGCCGCGAGACGGCTTCGGCGGCGGCCTGCACCGTGCCCAGGGTGTGGAAATGAAACCACCCCGGCTCGGCGGTCAGGGTCAGGATGGCTTGCGTACGGCCCTGGGCATCGCGGACGGGCGCGGCGGCGCAATGCATGCGTCGACGTCTGAGGCCGGCACCGAAGTTTTCCTCCGCCAACACGTAGACCAGGCGATCCTCGGCCAGCGCCAGCCCCGTGCAGTTGGTGCCCTGCACAGACTCCAGCAAACGGCTGCCCACTGGCGTCAGGTCGAGGCCGCAGAAATACAGCGTCGTGCCTTCGGCATCGGTCAGGTTGATATGGCCCCTGGGGTTGTAGGCCAACAAGCCGCGCATGACCTCGGCCGCGGCGGCAATCATCACCCGGTGGGCGGCCTGCGTTGCAGCCAGGGCATGCGGATCGATAAAACGATACGCGCCATCCTCGGGATCAATGTCGGCACCGACGCTGCGTAGCCAGGAATCCCATATCACCTGCCTGACGCAGGCAGGTCGCTCGACTTGCCCGTTCAGGCACGCCAGCCAGGCCTGTTCCAACTCGGCAATCGGTCCTTCGTTCAACGCTGCTGGACCGAGTGCGGTGATGTAGTCGAGGTCTGGCTCGCTGACCGCGATGGGCTCCGGGATCATATTCATTCCCTATGTTCATTTTCTAGACATGTCCAGTATAGGCATGTCATGAAAATAGACACTTTTTAAGCTATGCGAATTGAGAAAACCTTACTTATCAATTCGTTACAGTCTGGCACAGGGTTTGCTCCCTACCCCTCCAGCAGCCAGGACACTCCAGCTGAACAATAAAAAAGGGGATTCATGAACATGAGCAAATCCAAGTGCATTCGTCTCGGCCTCATCGGCGCAGGCCGCATGGGCAGCTTCCACGGCCTGACGGCGGCGCGACACATTCCCGGTGCCTGCCTGGCCGCCATTGCCGATCCGACAGCCAGCCAGGCCGCCAGACTGGCAGCGGAGTTGGACGTGGAACGGGTCTATACCGACCCGCAACAACTGCTCGACGATCCGCAAATCGACGGCGTACTGATCGCCGCCCCGGCCCGCAGCCACGCCGAACTGGTGATTGCCGCAGCCCGAGCCGGCAAAAGTGTCTTCTGTGAAAAACCCATGGCCATCACCCTCGACGAAGCCGATCGCGCCATCGCCGCCGCTGCCGACGCCCGGGTGACCTTGCAAGTGGGCTTCAATCGGCGCTTTGCCAAAAGCTTTCGCAGCGCCCACCTGGACGTGGTCGCAGGACGGATCGGAACCCCGCAACTGCTGCGCTCGCTGACCCGCGACCCGGCGCTGAACAATCCGGCCAACTCACCGCAATGGGTGATCTTTCTGGAAACGCTGATCCATGACTTCGACACCTTGCGCTACCTCAATCCCGGTGCCGAAGTGGTCGAAGTGTTTGTGCAGGCCGATGCGCTGATCGCCCCGCAGTTCAAAGACAAGGGATTCCTCGACACCGCCCTGGTGAGCCTGCGTTTCGACAACGGCGCCCTCGCCACCGCCGAGGCGAATTTCCAGGCCGTGTATGGCTACGACGTTCGCGGCGAGGTGTTCGGCAGCGCCGGCATGCTGACCATGGGCGGCGTCAATGACTCGGACCTGGTGCGCTACCTGTCCTCGGGCGTGCAGGCTGATACCCAGCGCCTGGACACCGACCTGCTGCGTGATGCCTACGTGGCCGAGCTCAACCATTTTGTCGACTGCCTGCGCACGGGTAACAAACCCATCGCCAGCGGTGAAGACGCCCGGGCCGCCCTGGCCATTGCCCGTGCCTGCATCGAGTCTTACCAACAGGGCCAGCCAGTGCGCGTGCAGGGAGGCCGCCCATGAGTTTCTCGCCGTTCAAACTGGCGATCAGCGCCGAGATGGTATTCCTCGACCTGCCGTTCACCGAACGGGTCGAGCGAATCCATGCGCTGGGTTTCAGCGCCGAAATCTGGGACTGGACCCAGAAAGACATCGCCGCCCTGGTTGCCACCGGCGCTGACTTCACTTCGATGACCGGCTACATCGCCGGCAACCTGACCGACCCCGAGGACATCCGGCAACTGCTCGACAGCGCGCGGGAGTCACTGGCCGTCGCCGCCCGCTTGAATTGCCCGAGCCTCAACCTGCACGGCACGGGCCTGGGCGACCAGGGCCTGCCGGTCAAACCGGTGGCCCTCACTACCGGGCGCATGTGGCTGAGCGCCTGCAAGACCCTGGAGAAGATCGCTCGCCTGGGCGAAGACGCGGGCCGAGTGTTCCTGCTGGAAAACCTCAACACCGAGGTGGATCATCCCGGCACGCCATTCGCCCGTGCCGACGATACCTTGGCGCTGATCGAAGCCGTAGGCAGCCCGCATTTGAAGATGAATCTGGACCTTTACCATGCGCAGATCGGCGAAGGAAACCTGATCGAACTGATCCAGCGCGCGGGCAGCGCCATCGGTGAAATCCAGGTCGCCGACGTTCCCGGACGCATGGAACCGGGTACTGGCGAAATCCATTACCCGGCCATCGCCAAGGCGCTGTTCGAGATAGGCTATCGCGGTGTCGTCGGCCTTGAGGGCTGGGCCAGTGGCGACAGCGAAGCAGCACTGGAACGATTCCGGCAAGCCTTTACGCTGGACGGATGAAACGGCGGTACCTCGGACGTCGGCCACCGTTACGCTTGAGCCATTCATAACAACAAAAGGAACATCATCATGCGTCGCTGCACACTGCTTTTTGCCACGCTGCTACTCCTCTTCAGCCAATGGGCCAGCGCCAGTTACCGCATCGGCGTCAGCATCGCCAGGGTCGACGACAACTTCATGACCTATGTGCGCAATGGCCTGGACGAGGCCGCCAAACAGAACGATGTCCAGATCCAGTTCGAAGACGCCCAGGGCGATGTGGTGCGCCAGCTCAACCAGGTCCAGGGCTTTATCAACCAGAAGGTCGACGCAGTCATCGTGCTGCCGGTGGACACCGCCGCCACCACCAATATGACCCGTGCCGCAGTCGAGGCGAAGATGCCGTTGGTCTACGTCAATCGGCACCCGGACGAACGCGTGCTGCCCAAGGGCGTGGTCACCGTGGCCTCGAACGACATCGAGGCCGGGCAGCTGCAAATGCATTACCTGGCGAAAAAACTCGACGGCAAAGGCACCCTGGCGATCATCATGGGCGACTTGGCGCAGAACGCGACCCATGACCGCACCGAAGGGGTCAAGCAGGTGCTCAAGGACTACCCCGGCATCAAGATCGTCGAGCAGCAAAGTGCCGAATGGCAACGCGCCAAAGGCATGGACCTGACCAGCAACTGGCTGCTGGCCGGCACTTCGTTCGATGCCATCGTCGCCAACAACGACGAAATGGCTATCGGCGCGGCCATGGCGTTGCAGCAGGCCGGTAAAACCAAGGGCGAGACGGCGATCGTCGGCATCGACGGCCTGCCCGATGGCCTAGCGGCCATCAAGCGCGGCATGCTGGTCGCCTCGGTATTCCAGGATCCCAAGGCCCAGGCGACTTCAGCGGTGCAAGCGGCGGTCAAGATGATCAAGGGCGAGGCGGTCGAGTCAGAGGTCTGGGTGCCTTTCCAACTGATCACGCCGGAGCAGGTGGCGGTGTTCGAACAGCATTACAAATAGCGTCGAGCTGACACTGACGCCGCTGACCCAGCCGGGGTCGGCGGCGTTTTTTGGTTGAGCGAGAGCGGCTGGGCAGCATCGCTGAGTTCGATGCACATGGCTTGGAAGCCCACACCTATGGCAAAGTGGACGCCTTGGTAGCGGAGAAAGCCGACTAAGAACCGCCACTCGAGCCTGAGCGCTATTCCGGCCAGGAATACGCCCATGAAAAAGCTGAATTGTATTTATCGCGCCGGAACTCGTAGCGTGTGTTCTCCCAACATAAGGAGATGAGACCGTGACCGATTCCCGCCTGCGCCTGTACGTTGACGCCCAGTTCAGCAGCCCCTATGCCATGTCGGTGTTCGTGGCACTTCGTGAAAAGGACATCGAATTTGAAATCAGCCCGATTGACCTCGATGCGTCCGAAAACCTGGCCCGGGACTATGCCAGCCTTTCGTTGACCCAGCGGGTACCCACGCTCGTGCATGGCGACTTCGCCCTGTCTGAATCCTCGGCAATCACCGAGTACCTGGAAGAGGCCTTCCCTTCGATGCCGGTTTATCCCCAGGATCGATTCCAACGTGCCAAGGCGCGCCAGCTGCAGGCATGGTTGCGCAGTGACTTGCTGCCGATCCGGCAGGAGCGCTCCACATTGGTGGTGTTCTATGGGGTGAAGTCGGCGCCGTTATCGCCAACGGCCGAATCGGCAGCGCGCAAGCTGGTGAGTGCCGCACAGACTCTGCTGGCCGACAGCCCGGAGTACCTGTTCGGTCAGTGGTCGATTGCCGACGTTGACCTGGCGTTGATGCTTAACCGGTTGATACTCAACGGCGACGCCGTGCCCGCCGCGTTGGTGGAATATGCGCAGCGCCAATGGCAACGACCTGCGGTGCAGGAGTGGGTCAAGCTGCAACGTCCTGCGCTGTAGAAGACACGCGGCAAAATCTTGCGCCTAACGACTATGAGAAGCCGGTCAGTTTCAGTGCTACAGTCTCACCCTTTCAGGGTGAGGCTACATCATGCGACTCATGCTAACGGCTTTGACCATGGCGCTGCTGACAGGGTGCGCAACTGTCAACGAAAGCTCCAGCTACGGGCACATGTGCGGCCTTCATCCTTACTGCGGCGTTACGGTGGACATGGAGATCATCAAGGACGCGACGGCTAAAGATGCGGGGGCCATGAGTGCCCTGGCGCCGTTTGCAGTCATTGACCTGCCGTTCAGTTTCGTCGCCGATACGCTGATCCTGCCGTACACGATTTTTCATATGAAGAGTGCCGACGAGTAGCGGTACCCCGCGTACTTTTCAAAACCGGCCTCCGACGGCCGACTTCTCATCCTGCGACCGAGATGCTCTAACATGAGCTAGCGTTCATGCCACGCATTTCCGATGACTCGCCGGGATACCTTCATACATGAGAGACCTGCCACCGACCGCCACACTCCGTGCCTTCGAAGTCGCCACCCGGCACGCGACCTTTACCTCCGCGGCCCAGGAGCTGCACGTAACCCAGAGTGCGGTCAGTCACCAGCTCAAGCATCTCGAGGCGCTTTGGGGCCTGCAATTGTTCGAGCGTGGCAAGTCATTGAGCCTCACAGCGGCGGGCGCCACGCTGGCGCCCATCGTGCGGGAATTCTTCATGAGCCTGGAGGCCACCCTGAATGATCTGCGCGAGCAGAAAGACCGGGTCCGTCTCGAAGTCAGCGCCACCTATTCCTTCGCCCTGAAATGGTTGCTACCACGGCTGCCCGGCCTCTCTCGCCAGCATCCCGAGTTGTTGGTTTCGCTGGACACCACGGACAGGATCATCCACTTCTCCGACACCCAGGCCGATGTCGCGATCCGCCTGGGCAAGGGCATTTACCCAGGCTTGTACTCGCAATTCCTGTTCGGCGAACAGGTGTTTCCGGTGGCAAGCCCCGACCTGCTGCAGCGCTTCGGGACACCCCACAGCCCCGCCGAGTTGCTGCACTACCCGTTGCTGACACGCGATGGCGCTGAGCTGGTGCCAAAATGGGAGGTCTGGTTTGAGAAGGTCGGACTGGAATTCTTGCCGCTCAAGGACAGTGTCAGGTTCGGCGATACCAATATGACGGTCGAGGCCGCCTTGCTCGGTCAGGGCGTTGCCTTGGTGCGCAGCGGGCACGTTGAAGCCGAAATCAGCGACGGCCGTCTGGTGCGGCTGTTCGATGTGTCGTTCCCCTCACCGCTTGCCTACTATTTCGTCTGTCCAAAAGGCATCGAATCGCAGCCGCACATTGTCAGCTTTCGCCAGTGGCTGATGTGCGAGGCGCTGAAAGCCCAACAGTCTTATGGTTAATGCATGAGGATTTACTCATGCAACGATGAGGAGACTTCGCTGTAGTCCGCGCACCGGGTTGCTTAACATCGGCCCATGCCTATCCATATCACTCTGCTGGTTCTTTTCGCCGCCCTGCTGCATGCCGGCTGGAATGCGTTGCTGCGTGGCGGCGCCGATCGGCTATGGTCGATGACAATGATGTGCATCGCAGTCGCCATCGCCAGTGCCGTTGCAGCTGCGCTCATGGTCGCGCCAGCACCCGCCAGCTGGGGCTATGCGGTGCTCTCGGCGCTGCTGCATGTCGGCTACAACCTGTTTCTGGTGCGCAGCTATCGGATCGGCGACCTGGGGCAGACCTATCCGATTGCCCGTGGTTCGTCACCGGTGCTGATCACCTTGGGCGCCGCGATCTTTGCCGGCGAAAGCATTGCCCCCAGCACGTTACTGGGGATCGGGCTGGTGTCAGGCGCAATCATTTCGCTGGCCTTCAGAAATCGCAAAATGGCGGTGCCCAGCCTGCCCTACGCACTGGGAACCGGCTGCTTCATCGCGGCCTACAGCGTCACCGATGGCATCGGCACCCGACTCTCCGGCGCGCCGCTGGCCTACACCGTTTGGATGTGCGCCTTGTGGGGCGTGCTGATGCCTGTGGTGTACATCGGCCTGCGCGACGCCCGCAGCCTGTTCTCGATCCGCCCCGGCATGTTGACCGCCCTGGCCGGCGGGCTGGTCTCCCTGCTGGCTTATGGCATTGTCATCTACGCCATGAACGAAGCGCCCCTGGGCGCGGTGTCGGCATTGCGCGAAACCAGCGTGCTGTTTGCCGCAGTGATTGGCTACCTGTTCCTCGGCGAGCCACTCACTGCCCGCCGGATCCTGGCGTGCGCAGTGATCGCCAGCGGCATCCTCATCATCGGCTGACACAGCTGACTCCCCACCGCTACAGGAGACTCTCACGATGGATAACGTCTCGCAGGCACCGCTGATTCTGATCACCGGCGGCAGCCGCGGCGTAGGTGCTGCCACAGCTCGGCTAGCCGCCGCACAAGGCTATGACGTCGCGATCAGCTACGTTGCCAACGAATCCGCAGCGCTGGCGGTGGCGGCGGATATCGAGGCGTTGGGCCAGCGGGCGTTGGCGATGCGGGCTGACAGTGCAGACCCCGAGCAGGTCGCCAGCTTGTTCACGGCCATCGACCGCTCGTTCGGGCGCATCGACGTACTGGTCAATAACGCCGGGGTACTGGCGCGTCAGTCACGCCTGGAGGACCTCGGCCTGGAGCGCATGCAGCGCATTTTTGCGGTCAACGCCATCGGCCCGATTCTCTGTGCCCAACAGGCGCTCAAGCGCATGTCCTATCGACACAACGGCCCGGGTGGAGTGGTGATCAATGTGTCCTCGGCGTCGGCGCGTCTTGGCAGCCCCAATGAATACGTGGACTACGCGGCATCAAAGGGCGCCCTGGAGACGTTCACCATCGGCTTGGCAAAGGAGGTGGCTCGGGAAGGAATACGCGTCAACTGTGTGCGCCCCGGTCATATCTATACAGAGATGCATGCCAGTGGCGGCGAGCCTGGGCGAGTCGATCGAGTCAAGGACTCGATCCCCATGGGCCGGGGTGGACAGCCAGAGGAAGTGGCACGGGCCATTCTGTGGCTGGCCAGTGCTGAAGCGTCGTTCGTTACCGGGACGTTTCTTGATGTGACGGGGGGTAAATGAGTTGGGAATGGGGACTTTTGAATTTTTTGCGTGAGGGCGCAAGCGTCCTCACAGCATTGCCTGGCGGCTATCCAGGCAACTGGTGGTTGTCCAGTACGCGATTGACCACTAACCCACTCAACATGATCACCTGTTGCAGCACTAGCATCGTGTTGCGCTGCGAGCCTTGCATCGCTTCGGCGATATCACTGGCCATGTCACTGGCATCCCTGGATGAGAAAATTCAGGCGCTGCACGGCTATCAGTTTCAGCTTTTTCCCGCGACGATGACGACTCCAATCCGGTCTGCCAGATCCAGCACCGTGTCGAACGCATTCGAATTCCCAGTCAAGCTGCGTGACATCCCCTGCGGATCGAGCGCCCCGTCAGGAATGCGGTCACCGAAGAGCACCACCGCACGTGCCGAGTCATCTTGTCGCGACACCCATGACAACCCGTGCACCTCCGGGCATTGACGGTGGATCGCCTCAGCCCATTTACGTGTAGCAGGGTATTGATCTTTCTCAGTGTCGATCAATTGCTTACGCGTAATGCCCAGTTTACGCAGAGGAACACTGGACAGATCAACCAGTTGCAACGGTTGGCTAACCTGGACGGAGGAATGCATCTGTCCAGCAAGCTTGCCCTTGTCGAAGCTCTTGAAGCCAGCCGTGTGGGGAACGTCGTGAAAAACGGTCTCCATCAAGGCGCACTCAACCGTAGTGCCGCCATACAAAGTGGGAATCGCCCGCCCCTGATCATCCTGAATCGGACTGAAGCGTGCATTACCATGCACACCGGGATTGAATTGATCCGGCCGATATTTTTCCTGATGCACCCGATGGAGCACGTCGCCTTTAGCAAGAACCGAAAGAGTCACGTGCAGCGTATCCGCAGGAGCTGGGGTGACGGACGCCGCCAAATCCGTGGCAGGTGTAACCAAACTCTCGCTGGACTCGGTACGCTGCTTAGCCATGGGCAATGCTCTGGATCTCATCCAGCGCAGCAGCAATCACCCGATCGGGCACCGATGCCAGCAGGTCCTGAGGCCTTTTTCCGCCTAGAAAACTGTTATCTGACCGGAACCAGTAAGCCATACCCCACCCGTCCTTTTGGCCACCGAAAACCTCAATGACTTTGGCTAGTGCCTTGAGCGGCCGATAGCCCGCGTCAGGATCCAAACCATAACCAGGGAAATAGTCGACCCCTGCGTGATTGATGGCAAAGATCTGTCCCTGCTTTTTCCATTTGTTGGGCTGAGCACTCGGGTTACGAGTACTCAACTGAGCCACCTGCGCGATATTTGCTGCGGTCAGCCAATCACCGCTCTCCAACACCGCTTTGCGGGCCTGCACCAGCATCGCCGCTTCCTTGAGCAGGCGAGGTGAAGGCGGCTTGCGTGTCACAAACACCTCGGCCAAGCGCTCCAGAGCCTTCGGATCCTGACGCTCCTGCAGCACTTCATACATTGAGGAGGCCACCTGGGCAAAGTTCTCCACCAACGCTTCAAATACGCTGAGCTGGATCCTATCGAAAGACACGACCAGCACTCGATCCGCATGCGAGCGACTCAAGCTGGCCCGAGCCTCCTTAGGCGTACCTACCAAGGTGGAGACGCCCGATTGCTCTGTAACGCTCATGGAAAATCCCCTCATCAGTTATCTAGACTATCAAATCCTAGCATATCCTTGATAACTCCAGCTCTGCCTAACGCCCCATTCATCCGGATGCGATAGATAGGTTTGAAGGGAACACCTCGTTGAGCATCAAACGATCATCGCCCCTTGCCGACCGTTGCGTCTAGGCTGTTGAAGGCGATCGGCAACCAACTCCCAGGCTACATCGATAACTTCGTATCGCTTGCCCATCGCGACCTCCCGCCTTCAATGGGGGCCAACTCTACCGAATCTCAATGCTCAGGTACGGCGACAGGGGTTTCAAAGAATTTCACAGAGAGCCTGGCGAGCATGAACCCCAGCACCCACGCTTCCGTGATCGCACAGTTGAGTAAGTCGCACATCAACCGCAATGAACTGCTGGATCACCGCAGCCTTCGTTCGGATGTGATTGCTCAAACGCTCGGTTGTCAGTTTGCCCGCGCCGGCAATGGCCATTGGCAACATCAGCTGATCCGCCAGGCGATTGCCGACCGCTGCATTGGATTGGTCCCAGGCCGTGAATTCGTCTACCGCCACGTCAGCGACTTGCATCGAAAGGCGGCGCGGCCGGATTATGCGTTCCGCCGGTGATCCGGACGGTACTCGACCCATCGGCCTGCAACAGCGCCGGCAGCAGGGTCTGCAACACCAGCATGGTGCTACCCGCCGTTCCGATGGCGAACGAATACTGCCCGGCCTTTACGGCCCCGGGACTGAACTCGATGGCGGTCGAATTGAGTTCCGCTCCAAGGGTCCTGGCGCCGCAAATCTCGGCCGCTGCTCGTACGGCGGTCAGGTGCTGGCGCAACAAACCGGGACGCGAGCGCTTGCCGCGTATCCCGGTCATCCGGAACGCCTGGCCGGTGATCATGGAAAGGCTCAGGGCAGTGCGAAGCACCTGCCCTCCTCCATCGGTTCCATCGATAAGAATCAGATCCTGGACCATCGCCTCACCCCTTCACGCAGACGACTTGGCGC
This sequence comes from Pseudomonas sp. RGM2987, assembly GCF_022952855.1. Taxonomy (GTDB): domain Bacteria; phylum Pseudomonadota; class Gammaproteobacteria; order Pseudomonadales; family Pseudomonadaceae; genus Aquipseudomonas. Next base: position 241,010 of record NZ_JALJDX010000222.1, read on the forward strand.
AAGGTATGGACCACTTCAACCAGATCGCGCTGGGCAGCCATGACCGCATCGATGTCCTTGTAGGCCATCGGGATCTCGTCGATGACCGCCGCATCCTTACGGCACTCGACATGGGCCGTCGCCCGCACCTGGTCCTCAACGGTAAATAACGCCTTGGCCTTCGTACGACTCATCACCCGTCCTGCACCGTGTGAACAACTGCAAAAGGCTTCCTCGTTCCCCAGGCCTCGCACGATGAAACTCCTGGCGCCCATCGACCCGGGGATGATCCCCATCTGCCCCTTCTGCGCAGAGACGGCGCCTTTACGCGTCAGCAGAATGTCCTCGCCGAAATAGGTGCCGCGCTCCACGTAGTTGTGATGACAGTCGACGGCGATCAACCGCGATTCAAAAGGCTTGGTGATGACCGACCGTACGGCATCCAGCACCGCCAGCATCATGACCGCGCGGTTCTGCTTGGCAAAATCCTGGGCCCATTCCACCGCCTCGACGTAATCATCGAAGCTGGAGGTGCCTTCGCGCAAGTAGGCCAGGTCCCGGTCAGGCAGGTTCACCATGTGCCTGCGCATTTCCTCGCGGGCCTTTTCGATGAAATAGCTACCGATCGCGTTCCCTACGCCACGGGAACCGGTATGCAGCATCACCCACACATGGTCGGCTTCATCCAGGCATACCTCGACGAAGTGGTTACCCGTTCCCAGCGTTCCGAGGTGTTTGCGGTTGTTGGACTTTTCAAGGCCCGGATGCTTTTCGGTAATGAGGTTGAAACGCCCCTCAAGGGCTGACCAGGCCTGATCAACCACCGCCGGCGCGGTTGCCCAAGCCCCTTTGTCGCGGCCGCTATGCCCCGAGGAGCGTCCATGGGGAACCGCCTTCTCGATGGCAGTACGCAGGCCAAACAAATGATCGGGAAGGTCGCTGGCGCGCAGCGAGGTGCGCACAGCCGACATGCCACAACCAAGGTCGACCCCGACGGCAGCGGGGATGACCGCGCCCTTGGTAGGAATCACGCTGCCGATCGTCGAGCCTTTCCCGAGGTGAACGTCCGGCATGACAGCCATGTGCTTGAACACGAACGGCATCTGCGCCGTGTTCATCAGTTGCTGCCTGGCCTCCGGCTCGACAGGGACGCCCCGGGTCCACATTTTGATGGGTTTGCCGTTTGCAACTTCAAGCAGCTCGAAGGTTTGGATAGTCATGGTTTCTTCGCTCCTGTGATTTCTGTTTGGGAGCTCTATAGCGAGCGGCATGCCAATTCTACGACTGGCGCACGGAATTTTTACTATCTAGTTGATTTTAAATGTTTTTAATAACGACTCCGTCAACTCGAAGAGGTTGATGCTAGTCACCTGACGGATCAAAAAACTATACTTTGTTATCGATACCTATCTTTTGAGATATCCCTCAATGCAGTTCAAAAAGACAATCGCCATTGGAATGCTTGGCTCAAAGCTCGACCGCGTCGGCAAGGGTGAGCAGCGCTGGAGCAAATGGCGCCCCACCATCGCGCTTTGCCAACAGCCCGACCTGGTGATCGATCGCCTTGAACTGATTCACGGCGAAGCGCGCTGGGACGCCGATCTCGCCTTGAAAGTAGCGGCTGATATTGCCCAGGTCTCGCCCGAGACCGAGGTTCGCCTGCATAGCATGGCGATGCGCAACGCCTGGGACTTCGAAGAGGTTTACGCCGCATTACATGACTTCGCCGCCGACTACCCATTTGACACTGAGCGCGAGGATTATCTCGTTCACATCACAACGGGCACCCATGTCCAGCAAATCGTATGGTTCCTGCTGGCCGAATCCCGGCACATCCCTGCCAGGTTGATACAGACGCAGCCGAGTGGCTTTCGCGATGATGATTCGGCACCGGCCGGTAAGCACGTGATTACCGATCTCGATCTTCAGCGCTACGACCAGATCGCCAAGCGATTCCAGGCTGAGCGCCTGGAAGGCACGGAACTGCTCAAATCCGGTATTGCGACCCGCAACGCGGCGTTCAACCGGACGATAGAACAGATCGAACGAGTCGCCGTTCGATCCCGGGCGCCGATCTTGATCAGCGGCCCTACGGGCGCTGGCAAGTCGTTTCTCGCGCGGCAGATATACGAGCTCAAACGAGGCCGTCATCAGGTCGATGGCCGGTTCGTCGAGGTGAATTGCGCCACGCTGCGCGGTGATGCTGCCATGTCGACACTGTTCGGCCACACGAAGGGCGCATTCACCGGCGCTCAACAAGCACGCGAGGGCTTGCTGCGCTCGGCGCACAAGGGCGTCTTGTTCCTCGACGAGATCGGAGAACTGCCCCTCGACGAGCAGGCGATGCTCCTCAAGGCGATCGAGGAGAAGAGGTTCTTGCCGATGGGCTCTGACAAGGAGGTCGAGTCTGACTTCACGCTGATCGCAGGTACCAACCGCGACCTGCACGAACGCGTTGCTGAAGGCCTGTTCCGCGAAGACCTGTTAGCCCGGATCAACATCTGGACTTTTGTACTGCCCGGACTGGCCAGCCGGGGCGAGGACATCGAGCCGAACATCGATTTCGAATTGCAGCGATATGCCCGAGACCACGGCCATACGGTTCGCTTCAACACCGAAGCCCGGCGCCGGTATCTTGCCTTTGCGACCGCCAGGGAGGCCGCTTGGCCAGGAAACTTCCGGCAGCTGTCTGCTTCGATCACGCGCATGGCCACCCTGGCCGATAGCGGCCGCATCGACATGGCGCTTGTAGAGGATGAACTGGAGCGACTGCGCCTGGATTGGCGGATACCGACCGCCTCCGACCCACTGTCCGAGCATCTGGAAAACGCCGGCCTTGAGATCGACCTGTTCGATCGTCTACAACTGGAAGCGGTCTTGAAGGTCTGCAGCACAGCGACAAGCCAGGCGGATGCCGGTCGCAAGCTCTTTTCACAGAGCAGGTCGACCAAGGCATCGAGCAACGATTCGGATCGAATTCGAAAGTTTCTGGCTCGATTCGGTATCACCTGGAGCCAGGTCCATGAGCTTCTATCGCCTCGTCAAAAAAAACCGCTGGAGCAAAACTGAAGCTGATTATGGCGACACGAAACCTCTAAACGGTCTGTTTTCCTGCATGCTGTTGCTACACAAGCAGCCGCCAACTGTTCCTCCAGCAACACCCTCCCAACATTTAATCCGCCCAATCAACAATCGGCGGCACCTGCACAGGCTCAGGCCCAGTAAATACTGGGCTTCTCGCCTTGGTACGGCCCTTGCTCAAGCCTGTGTACCTCCATCAACCGTCCAACAGGAAAACCTAGGATGAGCACTCCATTGAAAGTCGTCGCCGTTTCCGGCGGCACCGGCCGTCCCTCGCGCACACTGGCATTGACCGAAGCCATCCTGGGCGAACTCGGTCAACACCTGGCCATCGATACCCACCTGATCGAACTGGGCGATATTGCCCGCCCTCTGGGTGCTGCGCTATGGCGCAAGGAACTGCCGGAAACCGTCGAGCATGAACTGCGCCTGATTGAATCGGCAGATCTGCTGGTGGTCGCCGCGCCGGTGTACCGCGGCACCTATCCGGGCCTGTTCAAGCATCTGTTCGACCTGGTCGGCCAGGACGCGCTGGTCAACACCCCGATAATGCTCGCTGCCACCGGTGGCAGCGAGCGTCACGCCCTGGTACTCGATCATCAACTGCGTCCACTGTTCAGCTTCTTCCAGTCGCTGACCCTGCCAATTGGTGTGTACGCCAGTGAGAGCGATTTCCTCGACTACCGCATCGTCAGCGAGCTCTTGCAGGCCCGTGTCGAGCTGGCCGCCCAACGCGCCGCCCGCCTTTTCGGCAGCCAGGCGCATGCGCTGCGCAAGATCGCCTGAGGAGCCTGCATGACTGTTTACTGCGCTGGCCTGGAAGGCCTTTGTACGAGGGATGTCGTGTGAGCATTCATCAACATCCCTCCGTTCTGACCCCATTGCAGACCGCCCGCCGCCTGGCGGGGGAATTTGCCGAAACCGCCGTCGAGCGCGACGAGGCCGGTGGCACGCCCAAGCTTCAACGCGATGCCATCCGCCAGAGCGGCCTGCTGGCCTTGAGCATTCCAACCCAATTCGGCGGCCTCGGTGCCAGCTGGAGCGAAACCCTCGGCGTGGTCCGTGAGTTCGCCAAGGTCGACAGCTCCATTGCCCACGTCTTCGGTTTCCAGCACCTGATGCTGGCTACCGTGCGCCTGTTTGCCCGCCCTGACCAGTGGCAGCCGTGGTTCGAACAGACCGCACGCAAGAACTGGTTCTGGGGCAACGCCTTGAACCCGTTGGACACTCGCACCGTGGTCAAGACCTTTGATGGCTGGCGTGAGTTCTCCGGCAAGAAAAGCTTCTGCTCCGGTGCCAGCGACTCGGAAATGCTGATCGCCTCGGCCATTGACGAAAGTGCCAACGGCAAACTGTTGATCGCCGCCATCCCGAGCGGCCGCACCGGTATTACCCTGCACGGTGATTGGGACAACATGGGCCAGCGCCAGACCGACAGTGGCAGTGCCACCTTCGAACGGGTGCGGGTGGAAGAAAATGAATTGCTGCTCGACCCAGGCCCGCTGAGCACCCCCTTTGCCTGCCTGCGCCCGCTGATCGCGCAACTGCATTTCGCCCACATATTCCTCGGCATCGCCGAAGGCGCCCTTGAAGAAGCCCGGCACTACACCCTCAAGGAAGCGCGCCCGTGGTTCCGCTCCAAGGCCCAGCATGTCAGCGAAGACCCGTACATATTGCGTCATTTCGGCGAGTTCTGGGTCGGCCTGGAAGGCGTACGCCTGCTGGTGGAACGCGCCGCCGAGCAACTCGACGAGGCCTGGCACAAGGGACATGCCCTGGGCGCCGAGGAACGCGCGCAACTGGCGCTGTCCATCGCCACCGCCAAAGTCGCTGCCGTACGCACCGGCCTGGACATCTGTAGCCGACTGTTCGAGGTCACCGGTGCCCGTGCCACCCATGCGTCGCTGCGCCTCGACCGCCATTGGCGCAACCTGCGCACCCAGAGCCTGCACGACCCGGTGGATTACAAATTCCAGGAACTGGGTGAGTGGGCGCTGAGCCAGACGCGGCCCACCCCCTCTTTCTACTCATAGGCAAGCCCATGAAACTGCTGACTCTCCCCCCATCGCCGTCACTGGCCACGTCGATCCGGGCGACCGCACAAGTTTTCGAAGACCCTAGATCGCAGGCGCTTCTTGCTCACGTTCAGCAGGTCGCCCCCAGTGAAGCCAGCGTCCTGATCATTGGCGAGACCGGCACGGGCAAGGAGCTGGTCGCGCGCCACATCCATAACCTCAGCGGCCGGCGCAGTGGCCCTTTTGTCGCCGTCAACTGCGGCGCCTTTTCCGAATCGCTGGTAGAAGCCGAACTGTTCGGCCATGAAAAAGGCGCCTTTACCGGTGCGCTGGCGGCCAAGGCCGGCTGGTTCGAAGAGGCCAACGGCGGCACGTTGTTCCTGGACGAGATCGGCGATCTGCCGATGGCGATCCAGGTCAAGCTGCTGCGAGTGCTGCAGGAGCGCGAGGTGGTACGCCTGGGGTCGCGAAAAAGCATCCCGATCGATGTGCGGATAATCGCCGCCACCAACGTGCAGCTGGACAAGGCCATCGGAGCCGGGCACTTTCGCGAGGACCTCTACTACCGTCTCGACGTAGTCAGCCTGCAACTCTATCCGCTGCGTGAACGGCCAGGCGATATCCTGCCGTTGACCCGCCATTTCATCAAAACCTACTGCAACCGCCTCGGCTACGGCGAAGTGCGCCTGACGGTACAGGCCGAGCGCAAACTCGTGGACTACAGCTGGCCGGGCAACATCCGCGAGCTGGAGAACGTCATCCACCATACGTTGCTGGTGTGCCGCAATGGCCTCGTACAGGAAGACGACCTGCGCCTGTCGCCCATACGCATCGAACGGCAGGAAGCCCCGCAATCGGAACTGGGCGAGAGTGCCGAGGAACAACTGCTGCGCTCATTCCACCGGTTGTTCGAAGAACAGGCCGGGGGCCTGCATGAGAAGGTGGAAGACAGCCTGTTGCGTGCGGCCTACCGCTTCTGCCATTGCAACCAGGTTCGCACCGCCAACCTCCTCGGACTCAGTCGCAACATTACGCGAGCACGGCTGATCGCCATTGGCGAGCTAGTGGTCAACCGACGCCGCCCGGACTCCGGCACTCGGCCAAACCGGGCCCTGCAACTGTCGATCTGAACACCGTAGAACCAGGTAATGCCTCACCCGCGAGCCGGGACTGGCCAGCAGGCGCCGGCTCATGTCGACACGAACGAAAAGCCGCAACGAACCGCACTGCGCTCATATTCCAGAAGGCACTCATAATCCGCCTCGCTGGCCGGCAGGACTTCCTTGATCGCCAGGTCCCGAGAAACCTCAGGAAGCTGGCTCAAGGCTTGATTCATTGCGTTCCTGATTGAATCTGCCTCATACGCGGTTCGACGAATCGATGTGATGTAAGGCAGGCACGGACTGCGCACACTTCGCGCCAGGATCTTCAGGCCGTCAATCTCTTCACTGTCATCCCGCGCAAGATAGTCATAGGTAACGCTGTCGATGGCCGCCAGATCACCGTCATGATGCCTGAGTCTTCGAATACTCTCCCGGTGCGACCCCGTGTAGGTCAGTTTCGAGAAGAAACCGTGAGGGTTGACTCCAGCAAGCGTGTGGCGCAGCAGATTCATCCCCGAGTTGGAGTCCCGGGCGTTGATCAACCCATGGCTGCCCTGCAAGTCCGCCAGATCGGCGACGGACGAATCAGCTCTACAGAGCAACAGACTGCAATGTTCGCCCCCCGAACTATGCGCCAGCTCATAACGCGGGCGCCCGATCAGCCTGACCTTTCCCAGCAGCGACGTGATGAAGGGATAACCGCAGGTCTGGGACAGCAGCAGATCCGGTGCCAACCAATGGGACGCTGGGTCGAGGACCGGTCTTTGCTCGCGCGGCTCACCGAGGATCTCCCGAACACGCTGGAGCCAGGTTTCCTGCGCCTGTACAACCCTGGCAGGCGCGACGTACATCGATAGATCGCTGATCATATGAAAGCCTTCAGAGGATTGTGATCGGCTCCAGCTCACAGTAAAAAACTGTTCGCAGGTGCTTTCAAACCCAAGCGGTCCCTTAGCGTGCCGGGTTCATATTCCTTACGGAAAACCTCTTTGGCTTGCAGCAACGGCACGACAGCGCGGGTGAATGTCTCGAAGTCGGTGGGCAAGAACGGAAACATCAGGTTGTAGCCATCGACGGCATTCGACTCGTACAGCTGCGAAAGCTTATCGGCAATGTGCTCGGCCGTTCCGATCAGCAGCCAGGTACTGGAACTCTTGACCAGTCGACGCCCTATTTCACGGATGGACAAGGCAGCATCGTACTTCTTGAGCAACGCCAGCTCGGTTCGGATGCCGTCGAACTCGGACTCATCCGGCAGCGCCGGCAAAGGGCCGTCTGGCGACAGTCCGGTCAAGTCGAGCCGGGTGTAGCTGGAGACCAGGTCAATCGCAACGGCATCGATGATCAGGCTGTCCTCCAACTGCTGGCGCCGCTCTTGCTCGGTCTCTTCTTCCAGCACGACAGGAAGCACACCGGTAATGATTTTCAGATCACCGGGCTGCCTGCCCTTGGATTCAAGACGGCGGTTCAAATCGGCCCTGTACGCCAGTCCTTCCTCTATCGTGTTGATGAAACAGAAATGCACGTCCGCATGGGTAGCGGCCAGATTCTTGCCTGCTTCGGAGGAGCCCGCCTGGGCAAGCACGGGATAGCCTTGAGGCGGACGCGGCACGTTGAGCGGACCACGTACGTTGAAATGCCCGCCCTTGTGGTGGATCGGGTGAATGCGCGACGGATCGGCGAAATCGCCGGTGCCCTTGTTGAACTCAAGCGCCCCTTCCTCCCAGGAGTCCCAGAGCTGTTTGACCACACGGATGAATTCGTCGGCCCGCAGGTAACGATCACCATGTTTTGCCACCCCTGACAATCCGAAATTGGACGCCTCCTCCTCCAGCCAGGACGTCACGATATTCCAGCTGGCTCGCCCTGAACTGAGGTAGTCCAACGAAGCAAAGTACCGGGCAATATTGAAAGGCTCGTTATAGGACGTCGAGGCGGTCCCCATCAGACCGATGTGATCGGTCACGGCGGCCAGGGCGGATAACAGCGTAATGGGTTCGAGCCGGGCATTGGCGTAGTGCCTCAACCCGCTGGCCACGGAGTCCCAAACCGCCACGTGATCCGCCACGAAGACCGCATCGAACTTCGCCGCCTCGGCCGCCTGCACCAGTTTCACGTAATAACCCAGCGTCAGGACTTCATGGGTCGGTGACTGCGGATGGCGCCAGGAAAAACGATGGTCCCCTTGGGGATTAAAGAAGAACAAATTCAGAATCATGCTTTTATTGGACATAACGCCTCCGGGCCCCTTGCTCCATTGCCTTCAATCAGCGAGTGGTCTTGACGGTGTTTTCGGCAACCCATTGCGCCGCGACCTTGGCTGGATCCTTGTGATCGATATCAACCAGGCGATTAAGCTGCTTGAGGTCGGCATCGGTCAGCTTTGCGGAGACTTCGTTGAGCACCTGGGTGACTTCAGGCGTGAGCAACGCCTTGCGCCCCAGTGGCGTAATGTTCTGCAAGGGTTGTTGGTGCTTGTCGTCCTCAAGGACAACCCAGGGTTCTTTCGCCAGGATGCCTTGCGTGGAAACAACGGTGGCGACGTCGATAGCGCCGGAGTTCAACGCCAGCCGCGACAAGGGCCCGCCCATGTCCAGTGATTTGACGCTCTTGAAGTTGATGCCGTAGACCGCCTTCAACCCGGGCAGGCCCAATGCGGAAGTTGCGACTTCGGGTGGGCCACCCAACGTCAATTCACCCGAGACAGGCGCCAGGTCGGACAAGGTGCGCAAGTTGTACTTTTCGGCAGTCGTCTTGGTAACGGCCCAGGCGGTAATGGAGCCAACCGAAGAAGGCTCGAGCAGTTGCAGGTCCGCCGGCAACTTCTGCTTCAAGGCACTGACGATTTGCTCCTGGCTGGTCAAGGCAGTTTTGCTGTCATAGAAACTCAGCAGCGACCCTATGTACTCGGGCACTACATCGACATCGCCGTTCTCCAGCGCCTTGGCGATGATCTGGCGATTGCCCAGGTTAAGCCGGGTCTTGACGTCTATCCCTTGGCTTTTCAGGGCTGACGCATAGATGTTGGCGAGGATGGTCTGCTCGGAAAAATTGGCCCCGCCAATGGTGATCGATTGAGCACTGGCGAACGTGCTGCCCACCAACAGGCCCAAGCCCAGCAACAATGAAGCCGGGAGCGGCAGGCGCGCCTTCAAGCGTAGTGTTCTTTTCATTTTGATTTTCACCTCTGCAGCATTAACGGGCACTTCAAATGCCCATGATCAAGTAGCGCTCAGCTCGACGCCGCTCGCTCGCCATTTTCGAAGCATTAATTTTTCTATGAGAGAGCAGATCCACTCGCTGACGATGGCCAGGGCCGACACCACCAATGCCCCGCCAATGATTTGCGGGGTGTCATTGCGTCCGAGCCCGTCAATGAGAAACCTGCCGAGCCCGCCGAACCCCGCATAGGCGGCGATGGTGGCCGTTGCAATCAGTTGCACCAGGGCGGATCGGAATCCGGAGAAGATCAGCGGGAACGCCAAGGGCAATTCGAGCTGGATAAACATCTGTGCCCTGCGCATCCCCATCGACCGGGCGGCCTGCTTCAGCGACGAATCGACTTGATCGATCCCGACATAAGTGTTGGTCAATATCGGCGGGATGCTCATGGTGACCAAGGCTATGATCACCGTGCTGGTTTCATAGCCAATGACCATGATTGCAAGTATCACGATACCGAGCGAAGGCAATGCTCGCCCGATATTGAATACGCCTATCGCCACTTGGGCGCCTTTACGATAGTTAGCCAGCAGTACGCCGAGCGGCAACGCGATCCCACAGGCAATGGCAAGGCTTAGAGACACGTAATAAACATGCTCTGCCAACCGAGTTAGAATGCCGTTCTCGCCCCACCAGTTTTCTGCAAGCGAAAACCACAGGCACACATCCGCGAACATATTCATTAGCGCACCCAGGGAACCAGCCACTTATCGATGGAATAAAACAGAAAATCAAAACACAGCGCCAACAGCACGGTCAGGAACAAGCTGACCGCCACAGGCGTGGTGAAGCTCTGTGCCAGGCCGGTAATAAAGAGCTGTCCCAGCCCACCTTGACCAATCAACGCGGTAACCGTGACCAGCCCGACCAGGGTCACCGATGTCGTTCGCAACCCTGCCAATAACGAAGGCAGCGCCAACGGAAGTTCAACCCCCAGGAATCGCTGCATGCGCGTATAGCCCAGTGCACGGGCTTCCTCCAGTACGTCCGGGGGATTGCTCGAAAGTCCCGCCAGGGTGTTCTGTAGAACAATGAGCAAGGAATACAGGCTCAAACCAATCACCGCCGTTGTCTTGGACAAACCGGTAAAAGGCATGATCAAAATAAACAGGGCCAGGGACGGCACGGTAAAAAGTATGCCGCTTAGATAAATCATCGGTCCCGCCAACCCGGGCTTCCACAACGTCAACAAGACCATGGCGCCCGCTAACAACAGGCCGATGCACAGCCCGGAGATCACCAACTGGATATGGTCCAACAACAGCTGGGCGATCTGCTGCCAGTTTTCAATGATCCAGGGCCAGTCAATCATTGCGCACTTCCGAAGCGGCTTGTATTGAGTGCGCTGTGAAGACTGGCAATTGAGAGACAACCGTCGTAACCGCCCTTCTCGTCCAGCCTCACAACTACACCGATCGGGGCGGTCAGAATTTTAACCAGTGCCTGATGCAACGAGTCATTGCTCGAAACCGTTGTAAGCTCGGGCACAGGCACATTCGAGTCACTGACCCATTTCAACGGCGTGGCTTGATCGTCCAGCAGGAGTTTGAATGTGCAATCGATTTCATCCGCAGGAAGGTCAGCGACCTTCATGAGCGAAAGTCTTTTCAGCAAGGGATCCTTGCCGATAAAGTTCTTCACGAACTCGTTGGCCGGATGGGCGAGGATATTTTGAGGTGTATCGAATTGAACAAGCTTTCCCTCGCCCTCGAAAACAGCGATCCGGTCAGCAATCCTGATAGCCTCCTCCATATCATGGGTCACCAGGATGATGGTCTTGTGCAAACGCCGCTGAAGCGCAACCAGTTCGTCTTGAAGTCGTTCGCGAATGACCGGATCGAGCGCCGCGAAGGGTTCGTCCATCAATACGACCGGCGGGTCCGAGGCCAATGCTCTTGCCAGAGCGACACGACTTTGCTGCCCCCCCGACAATTGATTGGGGTAGCGGTCGAGGAACTCCGGCTGTAGTCCGACCAGGGAAATCAACTCGCCCACCCGCTCACGGATCTTGTGCTTGCTCCAGCCCAGGAGCCGCGGTACAGCACTAATGTTTTCGGCAACCGTCTGGTGAGGAAACAAGGCTGAGCTCTGCATCATGAAGCCAATGCCACGGCGAAGCGTAACGACGTCAAGCTCATCGGTCGCAACGTCATTGACATAGACGCGGCCGCTGTCCTGGATATCCAGGCGGTTGATCATCCGCAAAATGGTGGTTTTGCCACAACCGCTGGGTCCGACGAACACACAGATTTCACCCTCACGGACATGCAGCGTCAGATCGCTCACGGCCATGCGTGGGTTGCCTTTATGGGTCTTCTTGATGGCTTCAAAACGTATCATTTTCCGACGCCTTTGATATTTATTGCCTGGCAGGATGACGAGGACAATCCACGGGACTGACCAGATGCCTGTGCAACAATTGGAAGTAGCCGTGAATGACATAGCCGTTGTTCCGGGCTATCCATTGCTCGCGCCTGGCTCTGTACACCCGGGGTAAATAAAACCAGGGCAACCCGGGAAGATCGTGATGTACCAAATGAAGATTCAAGTTCAGAAAGAGCCAGCTCAAGAGTCCTGAGGATTCGTTGAGGACCGTGCGGTGTTCTGGCAGCGCTGACGGCCGATGCTCGTAGAATGACCGGATCATTGAAATGGACAGGGCCGGCAGCGAAACCAGGAGTAGGTACTGCACGGCACTGATGGCGCTGAATTGCTCAACCAAAGCCAGCAGCACCACGACACTGGGCACATGAACTGCCCACACCTGCCAGGTGCTGCGTCCCGTGCGAAACAGCCCCCTGATCTCGCTCCCCAGAAAGGCCATCACGGCCAATGGCGCTCCCATCAGCAAGCGACCGCCTAACGTCTTATTGGCCCACAGCAAGACCTTCAGATAACCGGGTGACTGCAACCAGAAGTCACGGGTGACGTAGCGACTTTCCGGATCGCGACCGGGCACTGTCAGGTCCGCGTCGTTGTGATGCGCCAGGTGCGTGTCTCTATAAATATCGTAGGGGTACCACACCGCGAATGGCAGCAATCCCAGGGCTCTGTTCAGGGCAGGCCAACGGGTGGGGTGACCGTGGATCAGCTCATGCTGAATCGACATCCAGAGCACCACCAGTGGGATAAGCACAACGATGGTGAACAGTTCGCCAAAGGCCTGCCCGTAGAAGATGACCAGTATCCAGCCCAGATAGAATCCGCCCAGCAACAGCCAGGTAGGCCATTGCGTTCGGCTGGTAAAGGTAGTGCTTAACTTAACGATTTCAGCTCGATGAGCTTCGTCCAGATAGTTCGGCATGATGCAAAGTCGCGGCAAGGACTGTAGGCGCCCAGTCACTCATGCTCCAAGCCGTCACCCTGTTAGATCGGGTAGATACTTGAAAATGACTGGCCAGACTTACGGTATGGAAGTGTCCAACGGCGCTGCTTCACATCGCGTAGAGAAGAAATGCCAGGCCCTCGCTGATTGCACTGCAGGCTTCACTGTTGGCTTGGACAGGGAGAGGTTTGCCGGTGACTGATGGAACGGCAATGGAGGTATTACAGCTGACGCGAATAACGCCGGAATGAAAAATCCCCGGCGCTCCGTCAGAAGACGAAGTTACAAGGCTGATTCGAGAAATTCGGGCGCCGGACATAGTCATACCATTGAATAATGTTGAACATATCCGGCGGTCCGGTTGACGCAATCTAGCATGATGACTAATACGATCAAGCAATAAATTGTCTTATGCTTATTTCCAAAAAGAATATCAATCGCCACGGCTGCCCCGACAAATCGGGCAGCCGCTCTAAGCGTTATCGCTAGGTTTCACGCGATGTGCAGCGTCCTTCCCTTGACCTCTTCCAGAGCATTGGCCAAGGCAACCTGGAAACGCTCGACCAACAAGTCGACTTCTTCAGGCTGGATAATCAACGGCGGCAGGAATCGCACCACGGCGCCATGGCGTCCTCCCAGTTCCAGAATGACCCCCAGGCGCAGGCACTGGCGCTGAATCGCCTGGGCCAAGGCCGTATCCGCGGCCGGTACACGATGATCGCTCGGCTTGTCGCTGACGATCTCCACGCCCACCATCAGGCCCCGGCCACGCACATCGCCCAGGCACGCGTAATCGCCTTGCAACCGACGCAGTTGCGCCATCAGTCGTTGCCCCATGACCTCGGCGTGTCCAGGCAAGTCTTCACTGATGATGTGGCGCAGCGTCGCCGCCCCCGCCGCCATCGCCATCTGATTGCCACGGAATGTGCCGGCGTGGGCGCCTGGTTTCCAGGTGTCGAGTTCTTCGCGGTACACCATGACGGCCAATGGCAACCCTCCGCCGATGGCTTTGGAAAGCACGAGGATGTCCGGCTCGATATCCGCATGTTCGAAAGCAAACAGCTTCCCGGTACGGCCCAGGCCGGTCTGTACTTCATCAATGATCAGCGCAACGCCGAACTTGCGGGTCAATTGGCGCAGTCCCTGGAGCCAGCGGATCGGCGCCGCGATCACACCGCCCTCGCCCTGCACGACTTCGACCACCACGGCTGCGGGCGGCAATACACCCGACTCCGGGTCACCGAGCAACTGCTCGATAAAATGCAGGCCTGCATCGATACCAGCCTCGCCGCCGATGCCGAACGGGCAACGGTAGTCGTAGGGGTATGGCAGGAACTGCACGTCAGCCATCATCGAGCCCAGCGCCTGTTTCGGCCCCAGGTTGCCCATCAGGCTCAGCGTTCCAAGCGTCATGCCGTGATAGCCACCGGAGAACGACAGGATCGGTTTACGTCCGGTGGCCGTCCTGGCCAGTTTCAATGCCGCCTCGACGCCATCAGCACCGGTCGGGCCGCAAAACTGGATGCGCGCATGGCGGGCAAAGTTTTCCGGCAGTGCATTGAACAGGTCTTCGACGAAACGATCCTTGACCGGTGTGGTGAGATCCAGGGTATGCAAGGGCAAGCCCGAGTCGAGCGTTTGTCGCATGGCCGCAATGGCGACCGGGTGATTGTGCCCCAGCGCTAGCGTCCCCGCCCCCGCCAGGCAATCCATGAACAATTGTCCCTGGGTATCGCGGACATAGAGCCCATGGGCCTCTTGCAGCGCCAACGGAATACGCCGCGGGTAAGACCGGGCATTCGACTCACGGGCAGCCTGGCGTTGCAGGTACGGGTTGGTGTTCAGTTCACGCGGCGCTTGCTGGCGGAACTGTTCCAGCGTGAAGGTTGCGCTGGAAGATAGACGGGGCTGGACGCTTTCCATATTGAATCCCTGAGTGAAGAAACGCTGTCGCGGGCGATCAGCCCTGTCCTTGTTCCTGCATGGCCTGGCGCAAGCTCAACGGGCGCATGTCGGTCCAGACCTTTTCGATATGGTCCAGGCACTCTTGCTTGCTGCCTTTCACGTCGAGTGCGCGCCAGCCATCGGGCACACTTCGATAATCCGGCCAGATTGAGTATTGCTCCTGCTCGTTGACTACAACCAGAAAGCGCGTATCCGGGCTGTCCAAACTCATTGCTTGCTCCTTGAGGGTATGACGCGAAGGATCCTACGATACAATACTAATGGTAGCGATTCTCATTAATATTTTAAAATATGTGCCTGTTTCTCAAAATTCATCTCGACGATGAACAGTCGCAAGACCGCAACGCCCTGTTTATACTTCGAGCCCTTCTGAACGATAACCGCTCTCAATACGCGGCCTACGGATGAGTCGATGATTCCCAGCCTCGCCCCGCTGTTCACCGGTCCGCTGGCCGACCACGGTGAAAAGCTGCAACTGCGCAGCCATCCTCGGACGGATGTGCCGGCAAGCAGATTCTTCCAGCCGGGGCATTTCAACGCTTTCGTCGACGAGCTGCAGGCGCGGTACAAGACCGATGAGCGTCTGGCCCTGGTTTCGCTGTGGTCCAAGTGGTACTTCAGCACGTTCCTGGCACCGGTGATGGCGGCCAATCTGCTCCAGCAATGGGAGCTGCCACTGGCGCTCGCCGACACCGGAATCCAACTGGGCAATGACGCCAGGCCGCAGGCATTGCACTTGTCCCATGCCGGCCAGCCTTTGCCTCCCGGCACCGCCTTCGAAAGATTCCATCCCCTGATCGAGGACCATCTGGAGCCCGTCATCGAAACCCTGGTCGGTGCCTCCCGGGCATCGCCCCGGCTGTTCTGGAGCAATGCCGGCAATACCTTCGAGTTCGTCACCAGCCGTATCGACCTTCACCCGCTGGCCAACGCCCACAGCACCGCACCGGCCAGGGAAATCCTGGCCGCTCGCCTGCGCCCCGACGGGCGACGCAATCCCTTGTTCGCCCCCGTGCATTACCAGGATATCGGCGAGGACGAACCACAGCGCCTCAGGCGCATCTGCTGCATTCGCTACCGCCTTCCCGGCGTCGGCTATTGCAGCAGTTGCCCCCTCGATGAGTGCAAAGAGCAGGAGCAGCCCGTCTGACGGCTCCCCTATTTCGCCAGCTGGAAAGGGTTTTCTGCCGTTCGGTCATAGTCCACAAGATGGCCGTAATCGAGACGATAGACCCGGTCGGCCACGTCGAAATAGCGGTCATCATGGGTGATTGCGATCACCGTCTTGCCGGCCGCCTTCAACTCCGGTAGCAGCTCGTTGTAGAACACATGGCGGAACACCGGATCCTGGTCTGCCGCCCACTCGTCGAGCAAGAACACTTCCCGGCCTTCCATCATCAGCAACAACAGCGCCAGGCGCTTGCGCTGGCCCTGGGACAACGCCGTGGTCGACAAGCGCCCGGCGGCGAACTGGACTTTATGGGCCAGTCCCAGGCGGTCCAGATAGTGGTCCACCCGATCCTCCAGCCCTTCATGATCGCCCGCCTCGCCCAGCACATCGGCGAACAGATAGAAGTCGGCAAAAATGGCCGCGAAATGCTCGCGATGCCATTCACTGGTGCTGGCATCGAGCACCACGCCATTAAGCGAAACCTTCCCCGAAGTCGGCACATAGAGCCCGGTCAGCAGCTTGGCCAACGTCGATTTACCGCTGCCATTGCCGCCGACAATGAAGATCAATTCCCCGCGACGAATCGACAGGTCGATCGGCCCCAGCTCGAAGGCGAATTCGTCACTCTGCCCCGGATAGCGGTAGCGCACGTTTGACAGGCGCAACTCGCCGAAGGGTTCTGCCGCTTGCGCAGGGGTCTTGAACTGCACCGTCTCGCCCAGCGCCAGGGCATCGATGGCTTGCAAGGCGACATGGCCACGAATGACCGCGGGAATGGCATCCAGGATCATCGAGATCGGCGTGCGCAGGAACATGATCGCCAGCACATAGCCCACCACCACCTGTTGGCTGAGCAACCCAAACCCCTGGCCGAGAAAGAACAGCGTACCGATGAGCACGAACACCAGCAGTGTCGTCCAGTTCAGGTTCACCGCCCATAGGGTGTCGGCACGCACCGACGCATCCAGCGAGGCCCGGGCGATGGGTTCGAGCTTGTGCTCATAGAGCAAGTGCCGGCGTTCCCGGCTCAGGCCCAACTCGCAGCGACCCTGGATGGCAGCCTCGAATTGCTCGGTCAACTGGTCGTCCTGGCGGCGTACGGCCTGCATCAAGGCCTTGACCTTGCGCCCGAGCAACACATCAAGCCCTACCCCCAAGGCAATCACACCGAGGGTCAGGAAGAAGAACGGCAGGCTCAGCCACGCCATGTAGGCAAGCCCGGCCAGCAACAACAGACCGTTGTACAGGGAGATCGGAAGCTGCTTGAACGCCGTGGCAACAGTGGTCACGTCCTTGGTCAGCGCGTTGTAGATACGCGGGCTGCCGAGCCGCTCGATGCGTTCGAGTGCAGTGCCCAACACCTTGCCCACCAGCCGCAGGCGCAACTGGTAAACCAGGCGATGCCCGATCTGCACCAGCAACCATTGCGACGTGATACCACTGAGGAACAACAGGATCAGCAAGCCACCGAACAGCAGCAAACCGCGGCCGATATCATCCAGGCCATGCTCCAGGCTGCGGTTGATGTAGCCGATCAGGCCGATACTGGTGGCCGCGCTCAAGGCGCTGCTCAGGATCGCCAGCAAGATGCGCCATCGAGCGTCATGCAGCAGTTCTTTCAATAGGATCATGGGGCAGACACCACCTTGGCAGAGGTTTCCAACAGTAACGGCAGCAGGCTTTCGACCAGTCGCGGCTCACCGAGCATCTCATGATGACCCACGTCCAGCGTCCACTGGCGAACAGCGTGCCGAGTATACGCTTGCCACGGGGCCCGCAAGTCGGCATGGGCATTGCCGCGCCAGAGCCACAGCGGTACATCGACGGTGGGCAAGGCCTGTTCATACAAACCCATCTTGATCGCCCGATACTGCGCCAATAGCCTGAGCAAATCAGCATCGGCGGCGTCCCATTGCAGATGCGCACGCACCTGGGCGTCGTCGAGCAAGCGGGCAACCCCCTCGGCGTAGTCATGCCCGGCCAACAGGCCTGTCAAACGCTCACGCAGCGACTCACCCATGGGCTGGGCATGGCTGCGGCAGTAGAAAGCGAAGTCGGCAATCAACTGGCCCGCCTCATCGCCCTCACCCGCCAGGCTGCGCTGCGCATCGTGATCGAGGACCACGAGCCCTTCGACGCTAAAGCCGTTGGCTTGAAGATGGGGGATCAGCAGCAACGCCAGTCGCGACGCAAGGCTCCAGCCCAGCAGCACCAACGGGCGCTGTTTCAGTTGAACGGGAATGCTCGCCACGTACTGTTGCAACAACGCCTCCATGTCGCCCTCGCCCCACCCCTTTTCCAGGGCAGCCAGGCCAAAGACGGCGACTTTGCCGTCGAGGTTGTCCAGCAGCGGCTGATACGCCTGCAGATGCCCTTGCGCACCGTGCACCAGCAGCAAGGCCGGCGCATGTTCATCCGCGTCCTGCAAGACTTTCCAGGGGCCGCCGCTCTCGCGGTTGTCCAGCCCTTGGACCAGGTCACGCACGGTATGCCGCTCGAACAATAGGTTGGTCGGCAACTCGAGAGACAGGCGCTCGCGAATCAGCGATACCACTTTGATCGCCGCCAGGGAATGTCCACCGACATTGAAGAAGTGGTCGGTCACGCCCAGTTCGTCAACCCCGAGCACCTCGCACCAGATGGCCAGGACGGCGGTTTCCAGCTCGCCGACAGGTGCCACGCGGGTGCTCTGCAAGCGCTGCCGGGCACGTTCGAGCAGGCTCTTGCGATCCAGCTTGCCATTGCTGTTCAGGGGCAGCGTCCTGAGCGCAAGGATCGCGCTGGGCAGCATGTAGTCCGGTAGCTGGCGAGCCAGGGCGGCGCCCAGATGATCGGTGGTCTGCAACACGGCCTCGTCCCTGACCACGAACGCCAGCAAGCGGGCATGGTCACCTTCACCGTCCAGCAAGACAGCGGCCTGCGCCACGCCCGGCTGGGCCAACAACGCCTGTTCGACTTCCGCCAGCTCCAGGCGGAACCCGCGGATTTTCACCTGCTGATCGTTGCGCCCGAGCACGCGCAGCGCACCATCGGCCTGGCGCAAGGCCAGATCACCGGTGCGATACAGGCGGCTGCCGCTGAGCGGATCGACCCCAAAGGCACTGCTGCCGGCACCGCCCACATAACCGCGCCCGACACTGGCGCCACTGATGCACAACTCCCCGGCCTGGCCGGGAGGCACCGGTCGTTGCTGCTCATCGAGCAGGTGGATACGGTTATCGCCCAAGACTTGATTCAAGGCAATGCCACTCGCGCCCTGATCGATATCGATCGCCCGCCACAACACCCCCACGGTGGTTTCGGTCGGACCGTAATGGTTGTACAGGCGACAGGCTGGTTTGGCCTGGGCCAGACGACTGAGCAAATGCTCACTGACCGGCTCTCCGCCCAGGACCAGGACGCGGCGTGGAAGAACCGCGTCGGTCGCGTGTTCGCCCATCAGGGCCACAAGGTGCGAAGGGACAATCTTGAGCACGTCCAACGGGTAGCGCTCAAGCTCCTCGGCAAATGCCCGCGCATCCGTCACGGTGGACTGCTCCAGCACATGCACGCAACCGCCCTGCAACCAGGCCGGAAACAGCACGGTGTTGCCGAGGTCCGCCAGCAGCGAGGACACCAGCCCATAATGCCCGCCCTCGGGCAACTGCAGCGCGCGGGTCACTTGTGTGACGTAATGGCGCAATTGTCCTTGCTCGATCTGCACACCCTTGGGCTTGCCACTGGTACCCGAGGTATAGAGCACGTAGGCCAGGTCTTGCGCGGTGCCCGGCACCGGCGTATCGAACACCGGCCCGATGGATGCCTGCGACCAGCACAGCGTATCGACCGGGGTATCGGGCAGCAGCCCTTCCAGGTGCAGCAACAGCGCTGGTCGGGCATCCTCGATGATGCCGGCCAGACGCAGCGGTGGTTGTTGCGGATCCAGCGGCAGATAGGCCGCACCGGCCTTGAAGCAGGCCAGCATCGCGATCAACATCTGCGCCCCGCGCGGCAAATACAGGCCGACCACCTGCTCACGGCCGACGCCGGCCTGACGCAGGCTGCCGGCAACACGATCGCTCAGGGCATCGAGTTCGGCATAGGAGAATATCTGCTCGGCATAACGCAGCGCCGGCCGATCCGGTTGTGTCCGCGCGTGTTCACGCAGGGTGGCGACGATATCGAGATCCGGCGCCAGGGCCGGACGGATCGGCACCGCCGACAGTTCCTCGGGCATGTGGCAGTCGACGCCCTGGATGAGGCCGTTGGGCGACCGCACCAATTGCTCGAGCCAATGGCCGAAGCGCTTGAGCAACACCTGCATCTGCTTTTCACGGTACAGCCCATCATCGTAGGCCAGCACCAGTTCCGCGCTGCCCTGGGCGTCGAGTGTCAGCTGCAATTGCAGTTCGACCGGGGTGTCGAAGGACAGGACCTGCACACCTTGCAGCAACGGTGCATGGACAACACGCAGCCCTGCCTGGAAGCTGGCACGCCAGTCGGGCAACAACTGGGCCTGGCCCACATACTCCTGCCAGGCCACCGCGTTTTCCAGTTGCCGTGCCAATGGCCGCGCCAGGTTGATCCAGGTGCTGTGCTCGGACATCCGCACCGTCATCGGCAGGGTCTGCTCGAACAGCCCGAAGGCGCCCGACAGCTCTTCATAGTCATCACGAGGATCGTGCTGCAAACCCAACTGGCCGTCCTGCTGCCCATTGAGCCTGCCCAGCAACGCACCCCAGGCGGCCAGGACCAGCGGCTCGACCGCCAGGCCTTCGCGCTCGGCCAGGGCCTTCAACGCCGCCGGCAGTGTCGGTGCAAGCGTCAGCCGGACCACGGCATGCTTGCCGCTGGCGATGCCATAACGTTCGATCAAACGCATGCCCGGCACTTCCTGCAAGGCCTGGTTACGCCAGAACTGCACGCCCTGCTCGGCATCTTCGTCCAGTTGCAGGCCGTTGATCCATTCGACGTATTCGCCGTACTGCATGGGTTCGGCGTCCAATGGCGCGGCGCGCCCCAGCAATTGTTCCTGCAACTGGATCAGGCTGCGCTGATCCAGCGAATACACCGGCACCGCCAAAAGCAGCCAATCGTCGAGCAGCCAGGCCAACACATCGGGCTGCTCGGTCAGGCAACGCTGCTGGGCGTCGCGCAGCCATGTCTGCTCATTCTGCGTGTCACTCGAGCGCCCCTGACGCCAGTCCAGGCGCAACTCGAAGGGCTCGACCACGCGCTGGCGCAAGCCCGTGGCGCCGACCGGGCGCTGATAGCGCAGGCGCAACGCTTGATGCTGCTGGAGGCCGTCACGCAGGCGCTGCTCGACAATGCCTTCAGGCACGCCGGTCAGTTGCATCCGGACCCAGCGCCAGGCTTGCGGATTGGCCTGGGCCAGTTGCTTTTGTTGGGGTGAAAGCGTGAGTCCGAGGTCCATCATGATTCCAACTCTGCGTGTGTCTGTTCGGTCTGCGCCGGCGCAGCCATCACCTGGTCACGACCATAGATCTCCCCCATGGCCACCACAATCTTGCGCTCGCCCTCGAACGGGTCCCGGGCGTGGGCCGCCATCATGTTATCGAGCATGACCACATCTCCCTGCTGCCAATCGAAACGCACGGCACACCGCTCGTAAGCGGTGTTGATAGCCTCGATAGCCTCCGGTTCAAGTTCCGAACCGTCACCGTAGAACACCTGACGGGGCATCGAGGCTTCACCGTCGCGCAAGAACTGCTCGCGCACGTCAGCATCGAGAAAGGCCGGGTGATAAAGCTGGATCTGATTGAAGAAACTCTCCTCGCCCGTCAAGGGGTGCAGGATGACCGCCGGACACACCTGACGGGTGTGCAGATCGTTGGCCCCGCGCCACTGGAACTCGATGTTGCTCTCACGGCAGATCCGTTCAACGTCGGCCCGCTCTTCAGTCTGGAAGAAATGCTGCCAACTGACATCCAGGCTGGTACTGAAATTACGCACGTACATCAGCTGTTTGCGTCGCAGGTTGGCTTGCAGCCAGGCCGGCAGTTCACGGTAGACCTGACGGCTGTCGACAATCGGGGTCGCGCCACCCGACGTGGCCGGGATCTGGCAGTAAAACCACTGCCGACGCGGCCAGCGATGCTGATGGGCACTCTCGTTGTGGAACAGGATCATCCGGTCCTTGGGATAGGGCGTGGATTTGTAGATGTTCTTGCCACCCTCTTCCTTCGGCAGGTCGCCGTACTGACCATACAGCTGCGGGCACAGGGCCTGGCAGAACGCTTCGAAAGCCGCCGGGGTCGGCAGATCGAAACCTCGGAAGACTATGCCACCGTGGTCGAGCAGCCAGCTTTCGACCTTCTCGCGGTGGGCTTGCGCCCAGATGGCCGGCGCCAGTTCGCGGTCACGCAGTTGAATCGACAAGGGGAACTTGGAGCCTTCGCGCAGCGGTCGGGCTTCGAAGGGCTCGCGAGTGACAGGCGACCCGCTCTGGCGCATCTTGCCCAATTTGCTCATTTTGCGTTGCAGCGGGTTGTCCGTGGACATGGCGGCAGCTCCTCCTGGAGTCTTGATCAGGGTATCGATTGGGTTGTCGGGCGCACCAAGAGCCATGTCCAGCAGCGTTTGGAAGGCATCGCGCAGGCGTTCAACCGTGGCCTGGCGAAACAGGCTGGTGCGATACACCCAACGCAGATTGATTACGTCGCCGTCTTCGCTGGCGAACAGGGCCATGTCGAACTTGGAATGGTGCTGCTCGCCCGTCAGTGGCTCGACCTGCAAGTTGCCGAGCTGGCGTTGTTGGCGCGGCGTGTTATCGAGCACGAACAAGGTCTGCAACAGTGGATGGACATTCGCCACCCGTGGCAGCTCCAGGCATTCGACGACACGTTCGAACGGCGTGTCTTGCCAGGCAAACGCTTGCAGGCAGACTTCCCGGACCTGCTGCGCTTGCTCACGCAAACTCAGCTCCGGTTGCAGGCGGATACGCAAGGCCAGCAGATTGACGAAGAAGCCGATCAGTGACTCGGTGGCGGGATGCTCGCGGTTGGCCACGTCCGTGCCGATGACCAGGTCGCGCCCTTGGGTTTCGCGCTGCAACACGGCGGCGTAACAGGTCAGCAACAGCATGAACGGTGACGTTGCGCTGTCTTGCGCAAACGCCTCCAACCGGCCAACCGTCGTCGCCGGCAACTGGAAGTCCAGCGCCGCCCCGATGCCACTGTCACGCTCCGGGCGTGGAAAATCGAACGGCAGCGGCACTTGCGCGGGAATGCCGGCCAGGGCCTGTCGCCAGAAGTCCAGGCCTTCACGCTGACGCCGCTGTACCGCGGCGGAGCCTTGCCATACCGCGTAGTCGACGTATTGGATCGCCAGCTCATCTTGTGGCGGCAGGACACCTGCGCTGTAGGCCTCGTAACCCTGGATCAGCTCATCGACCAGCACGGCGCCGGACCAGCCGTCCGAAGCAATGTGGTGCATGACCAGTTGCAGCACATGGTCCTGCTCACCTAGACGGTACAGGACCGCCCGCAGCGGTGCCTCGCCGGCGAGGTTGAACGGTCGCAGCGCAACATCGCGGGCAGCGACCGGCCATTGCGCCGCGCTCGACACGATCACTGGCAACGCCACCGACAGCTGTTCGTGGATCCGCTGGTACAACTCGCCGCCACGCTGGTGATAGGTGGTGCGTAAGATCGCATGGCGCTCCACCAGCCGTTGCAATGAACGCTCCAGGGCCTGGCAGTCCAGTGGCCCGCGCAGGCGCACGTTGCTGCTCATGTTGAAGCTGCTGTCAGCCAGATCCAGCTGCTGCATCAACCAGACCCGTTGCTGCGCCGAGGACAAGGGCTGATCAATCTGTCTATCGACGCGAGGGATTTGCAACGAAGCCAGGTCCAGGTGAGGCGCAAGCCCCTCGATGCGCTGCGCCAGGTCCGCCAGCACAGGTGTTTCGAACAGCCAGCGCAACGGCACTTCAAGGCCTTTCTCGCGCAAGCGTGCACGCACTTGGGCCGCCATCAGCGAATGTCCGCCCAACTGGAAAAAGTGCCCATCGGCAGGGATCCGTGGTTGGTTCAACACCGCTCCCCAGACCTCGGCCAGCAATGTCTCGCTGGCCGTCAGCGCACGCTGGACGACGCCAGCACCGCTGACGTCCAACTGCAGCCGTGGCAGTTGCT
Organism: Pseudomonas sp. RGM2987; assembly: GCF_022952855.1. GTDB lineage: Bacteria > Pseudomonadota > Gammaproteobacteria > Pseudomonadales > Pseudomonadaceae > Aquipseudomonas. The sequence continues at coordinate 265,006 of NZ_JALJDX010000222.1, forward strand.
TGCGATCCACTTTGCCGTTGGTATTGAGGGGCAGTTGTTCCAGCGCCAGCAGATGCGTCGGCAACATGTAGGCCGGCAAACGGGCCTGCAAATAGCTGCGGATCGCGGCTTCGTCAGGTGGGTTAGCGGTACTGGCGACCCAGAAAGCGGCCAGATGCTCGCCCTGCACGGCCACGACCGCCTGCAATAAATCGGGATGACTGAGGAGCACGGCCTCGATTTCCCCCAGCTCGATGCGATAACCGCGCAATTTGATCTGGTCATCGGTGCGGCCCAGGTAATACAGCTGCCCATCGGGCTGCCAACGCGCCAGGTCACCGGTGCGGTACAACCGCCCGCCCTCGCGGTTGAACGGATCGGCAATGAAGCGTTCGGCGGTCAACCCCGGTTGCCCGGCATAACCGCGGGCCAGGCCGTCACCAGCAATATAAAGCTCGCCCACACAGCCGGGCGGCACTTCGCACAGGTGCTCATCCAGGACGTGGCAACGGGTGTTGAGCAACGGCCGGCCAATCGGGGCAACGGGCGATTGCAGGGCATCGATCGGCGTCTGGGTGGACCACACCGTGGTTTCTGTCGGGCCGTAGACGTTGACCAGGTGGGCCACGCATTGCCTGAGCTCGCTCGCCATCTCCGCCGACAGCGCCTCACCACCGGCCAGGGCCACACGCCCGGCCAGTACCTGGCGATCGCCTTGCAGCAGCATCGCCCAGGTGGCCGGTGTGGCCTGGATCAGATCCACGGCCTGGTCCTGAATCAGGTTTGCGAGCAACAGAGGGTCCTGTCGCTCTTCATCATCAGCCAGCACCACCGTGCCGCCGCGCACCAGGGGCAGGCACAGCTCCAGGCCGCAGATGTCGAAGGTCACGGTGGTCAGGGCCAGATAACGTTGCACATTATCCAGCGGCAGCGCCTGCTCCATCGCGAGCAGGAAGTTGGCGAAACTGCCTCGACTGATCTGCACGCCCTTGGGTTGTCCGGTGGAGCCCGAGGTGTAGAGGGTATACGCCAACTGCCCGAGGGTCGTCGCCAGGCCCGGGGCTTTTGTGTATGTGTGCGCCGAAAACTGTGACAACGGCAGGTCTGCCCACAGGCAACTGCGCAGGTGCCCGGGCAAGTCTGCGGACAGCGTGTCACAGAGCAGCAATTGCGGCTGCGCCCGAGTGAGAATCTGCGCCTGCCGTGCCGGTGGATGCGCGGGGTCGAGCGGCAGGTAGCCTGCGCCGGCCTTCTGGATGCCCAACAGGCACACCAGCAACCTTTCGTCTCGCGGCAGGCAGAAGGCGACTGTCGACTCCTGCCCGATGCCCTGCGCCAGCAGCCAATGAGCCAGGCGGTTGGCTTGGGCATCCAGCGCCGCGTAACTCATGCGGCGACCGGCGCAGCACACCGCGATACGCTCAGGGTGAACGGCGGCCTGCACTTCAAAGCGGGTGACAAAATCCGCTTCGCCATCCAGGTTCGCAGGCTTGCCTGCGGTGTCCAGGGTTGCGACTGAGCCCAGGGGGACTTCCAGCAAGCGCTGCGCAGGATCGAGGCTGGCCAGGCTGCTGAGCAAGCCCTGGTAATCTTCCGCCAGTCGTTGGCTGGTGCCGGGATGCACCAGGGCAGTCGCGTACTCGACAATCAAACCGGTGCGCGCATCGGCCCCACGGCCTCGGGTGAACACATTGAACGTCAGGTCGAACTTGGCACTCACCACACCGTCCGGCAGCGCCAGCGGCTCCACGTGGATGCCGGGCAGGCTGAGGCTGCGCGCATCACGGTGGTCAGCCTGATAGTTGAACATCGCCTGGAATACCGGCGTGCGGTCCAGGCTACGTTCGACATTGAGCATGTCCAGCAACTGCTCGAACGGCAGCGCCTGATGGGCCAGATCACGGGTCAACCGCCCGTTCAGATCGTGGATAAAGGATTGCAGGCTTTGCCGCGCATCGATCTGCACCCGGTGCGCCAGCGTGTTGACGAACAAGCCGACCAATGCCTGGCTCTCAGCCGATTCGCGCCCTGCCACGGGCAAGCCAATGGCGAAATCACTGCGCCCGGCATGACGCCAGAGCAGTAGCTGGTAGGCGGCGAAATACAGCACGAAGGGCGTGACACCCATGGCTCTCGCCCGGGCATCGATAGTCGTACTCAACGCGCTGGGGAAGGCAAACTCGGCGCGGGCACCCGCGTACGCCTGCATTGCCGGGCGAGCGCAGTGGTCCGGCAGCTCCAGCGGCTCGTTGCCGAGGCCTTGCAGGCGTTGTTGCCAATAAGCCAGCAACTGGCTGCCCTGCTCTCCTTCCAGGGCTTGCCGCTGCGCTTCGATCAATGGCAATAACCCGGTGGTCGCGGGCGTGGCCTGGTTCTGGTTCTGGTTCTGGTAGAGCCGCGCAAAATCCTCGACCAGCAAGCCCATGGACCAGCCGTCCACGGCAATGTGGTGCACATTGAAGAGCACGCGGTAATCACCCGGCGCCACACAGAACAGGTCGATTGCCAGCAACGGTCCCTGTCCCAGGTCGAAAACGCGCTTGGCAGCAGCGGCGATGGCCGCTACCTGCTGCGGCTCATCCTGGCCGTTGAGGTCATGCACATTGAAAATGGCAGAGGCCGTCTCATCCAGGCGCTGCCAGACCTGCCCTTGTGCTTCGAAGAACCTGCAACGCAGGGCCTCGTGACGCGAGACCAGGGTCTGGCAAGCGCGTTGCAGGCAAGGCACATCCAGCTCACCGCGCAAGGCCAGCAACTGCGTAACGTTGTAGGCGGTCGCGGTCGGATCGAGCTGCTGCATGAACCACACCCGTTGCTGGGCATGGGACAGGGCACGCTGCGGCTGCGAGGCTTCGGTTTCCTGCTTCGGTGCTACGGTCGGCGCGGCTGCACCAGCCAGGATCCCGGCCAGTTGCCGGGCGGTCGGGTTTTCCAGCAATTGCCGGGGCATCAGGCGTAGTTCGGCCTGACGCAGACGCGCGATCAATTGCAGGCTGAGGATCGAATCCCCGCCCTCGGCGAAGAAATCAGCGTCCGGCCCCAGGCCAGGCTGCTCCAGCAATTCGCGAAAGGCCGTGAGTACGGTCAGCAACACCGGGTCCAGCCGAGCGTCGATGCACAGGGCCATGGCCGCCAGGCTGGGGTGTTGCAAGACATCGCGCGGTTGCAGCTTGAGCCCTTCGCGCGAAGCCAGGCCGATCAATTGCAGGCTCAGGATCGAATCGCCGCCCAGGGCAAAAAAATCATCCTCACGCCCGACGTGCGCGCAGCCGAGGACCTGACACCACAACTGCGCCAGGCGCTGTTCCGTGGCACCGCTGGGTGGCCGAGCGGCTGTATCGGCCGACGCCTGCTCGGCCGGTTCCGGCAAGGCACGTCGATCCAGCTTGCCGTTGGCCGTCAGCGGCAACGCCTCCAGCACGCACCAATGACTGGGCACCATGTGTTCCGGCAATTGACGCCTGGCCTCGGCTTGCAGGCTCGCCAACGCGTCGCTCGCCAGGGACGGACTGAGGTACGCCACCAGCTGCGTGCGCCCTTTCACCTCGCAGGCCAGCACCACCCCTTCGCGAACCTGCGGCTGAGCCTTGAGCCAGGCGCTGACTTCCCCCGGCTCGACGCGAAAACCGCGGATCTTGACCTGATCGTCGCCACGCCCGAGGAACACCAGGCGCCCGTTGCGATCCAGGCGAACCCGGTCACCGCTGCGATAAAAGCGTTGGCCTTGGGCCGTGGAGCCAAATACCTTGGCGCTCAATTCAGGTTGGCCGAGATACCCCTGGGCCACCTGAGGACCAGCGATCAGCAACTCGCCGGCGACACCCAGCGGCACCGATACATCGTTGCCGTCGACGATGCGCAGCTGGCAGTCCGATAACGGCTGGCCCAAGGGCAGGTACGGACTCGGGTCCAGCGAGTCGAGCGACTGGATTTCTCCGCAGATCACACCGACCGTGGTTTCCGAGGGTCCGTAGTGGTTGAAGATGCGCAGTTGCGGTGCCAGTTCGCGCACCCGTGCAAACAAGGCGTGATCGAAGCCCTCGCCGCCCAGGATCAATACCTCCCTGGGCAAGACACGTCGGGCATCATCCAGCGCCAGCAAACCGCGCAAGTGCGACGGCGCGATCTTCAGGCAGTCCACCGGTTGCTGGTCAAGAAAGTCAGCCCAGCCTGGCGGGTCGAAGGTCAACGACGCCGGCGGCAGGATCAACGGATCACCGGCATTCAGCGCAGCGAACACGCAGGTCAGCCCCAGGTCCGCCGCTACGGTCGCTAAGGTAGCCCAGCGGCTGCCCGGCCTCGCTTGCAAGCGTTGACCGACCGCACTCGCGTAATGCGCCAGATTGCCGTGGGTGACCAGCACGCCTTTGGGCTGGCCGGTCGAACCGGAGGTATAAATCAGATAGGCCGGCAAGTGGGGCTGGCTGAGGCTCTCGCCCAGGTCCTCAGTGACCTCGGCACGCACGTCAGCGGCACTGAGTATCAGGCGTTCGATTTGGATGCCGGTTTCCGGGGCGTCGGCCAAGGTCACCCACAGGCTCGCACCACTGTCCTGCAATAGCTGCGCAAGTCGCTGTGGTGGCTGCGCCGGGTCGAGAAACAGGCAGACCGCACCTCGTTGCCAGCATGCCAGCGTCGCCAGCAGTTGTTCCGCGCAACGCGGCATGCACAGCGCAACCACTTGCCCCGGACCCACGCCCTGCCCGGCCAGTCGCGAGGCCAGGGCGCGGCTCGCGGCACCGAGCGTGGCGTAGTCGACGGTTTCGTTGGCGCTGCACAGCGCCGCCGCGGTTGGCGTATGCGCTGCCCAATGCAGTACCTGCCGGTCCAACGGCAGGGGTATCGCGCCCAACGCCGGACCACACAGCTCACTCGGCGGCGAAACCAGCGGGAACTCGGCCAGGCGGCGCTGGGGACGACTCGACGCCTCTTCGAGAATCGCCAGCAAGTCGTCCAGCATCTGCTCGACCGTCGCTGCATCGAACAATTCGTCGCTGTATTCCAACTCGCAACGCAGACCTGCGTCAGCGGTCCGCACCAGGCGCAGCGTGAGGTCGAAGCGTGCGTGACGCTGCGGCGGATCCAGAACTTCAACCGCGACACCCGGCAATACCAGGGTGCGGCTTTCGGGCAAGTCCACCTGGACGAACATGACTTGGAACAGCGGACTCAAACGTGAGCGCTCAAGGCTCTCGAGCACCTTTTCAAAAGGCAGCAGCTGATGATCGAAGGCGGCTGCGACGGTGTCACGGGTGCGCAGCAGCGCGCTGGCGAAGTCCGGGTTGTCGTGCAGGCGCTGACGGATCACCAAGGTGTTGAGCAAGGGCCCGATCAGCGGCACCAGCTCCGGGCGATCACGGTGCGCGACCGAGGTGCCCAGGCATAAGTCGCTCTCGCCGCTGTAGCGCGACAGCAGGCAGCTGAAAGCCGTCAGACCGTAGATGTACAGCGTCACCCCGTGATTACGAATAGCTGCCTCGACCGCTGTCGTCAGTCGCGGTGACAGCGTGCGGGCCAGCACCGCGCCGCTGTGGCGGCGTTGCGCGGGCGCCGGACGTGACCGATCCAGGGGCAACGCCAATGGTGCGGGCGCATCGACCAACTGTGCACGCCAGAAATCGATGTGCTGGCGGCAGCTTTCACTGTCCAGCCACTCCTGTTCCCAAGCGGCGTAGTCGGCGTACTGGATGCTCAGTTCGGGCTGCCGGGCAGGCTCATCCACTGCCAGCGCCCGGTACGCCTCGGCCAGCTCAAGGGTCAGTTGCTGGGCCGACCAGGCGTCGTAGGCCACATGATGAATGGTGAAGAATAGCCAGGTCGATTGCTCCTGCGCATCGCTGAACGCTTGCCAGCGCCAAGGTGCCGACTGGCTGAGGTCAAAGGGTTCTGCCAGTTGCCGGGCGTACTCATCGGCGCACCATTGCTCATATTCGCCGGCAGCCAGGCTTAATCGTTCGACGGTTGGCCGAATGACCTTTTGCGGCTCGCAATGGGACTGCAACTGTCCATTCGGGTCGGTCGTATAACGGGTGCGCAATATCTGGTGACGGTCGCTCAACTGCTGCATGGCCTGCTGCAAGCGCTCGCCATCGAGGCGACCATCGAAACGCAGCACCGAGCACAGATTGTAAAGCGCACGACTGCTCAGGGCCTCCGCCGACAGGAAACGCCGCTGCGCCTGCGCCAGCGGCAAGCACCCCGCTTCAGCGAACACGGCGGGTACGATCGGCAGGCGCCAGCTATCGATACCCTTCTCGGCCAGGCGCTGGCGAAAGATCTTTTTCTTGTCCGCGGGCAAGGAAGCCAGCCGCTGCGCAATCTCCAGGAACGCTTGTTGCGTCATCGCACTCATCCTTACTCTTCCATCTCTGATAACAGGCGCTGCATTTCGTCCAGGGCCTGGTCCGTCGACGGCCCCTGGGGTTTCTCGATCTGCTCGGCAAGACCGGCAATCGTCGGGTTGTGGAACAGGCTGCGCAGCTCGATCCTGACGCCGAAACGGCTCTCGACCTGGGTCATCAAGCGCATCGCCAGCAGCGAATGCCCTCCCAGCTCGAAGAAACTGTTGAACACCCCAACCTGCGGCAACTCCAGCAGGTCCTGCCAGATCTCGGCCAGTTGCTGCTCAAGCTCAGTGCGCGGCGCCACGCCCTGGATCGTGACCGGTTGCGGCGCCGGCAAAGCCTTGCGGTCGATCTTGCCGTTGGCATTGAGGGCCAGGCGTGGCTGGATAATGAAACCCGCCGGGATCATATAGCCCGGCAACAGGCCTTCCAGATGCCGACGCAGTTCTGCCTGGTCAACGGGGCTCGGCGCTTGCAGCCAGGCGAACAGGCTCTGACTGCGCGAGTCGATCATCACCACCGCCTCCTCCACGCCCGGATAACGACGCAACAGCGATTCGATCTCGCCGGGCTCGATGCGGAACCCGCGCACCTTGACCTGGAAATCGCTGCGTCCGACGTAGGCCAGTCGTCCGTCATCGCGCCGGCGTACCAAGTCGCCGGTGCGATACATGCGGCTGCCAGGTTCACTGGCATACGGGTCGGGCAGATAGACCGCTGCCGTGGTGGCGGCGGCATGCTGGTAACCACGGGTCACCCCGGCGCCGGCGATATAGAGTTCACCCGTAGTGCCCAGTGGCACCGGGCGCAGCATTTCATCGAGCACATAGCAACGCGTGTTGAGCAGCGGCGAGCCGATATCGGCCACGCCAGACGGCACGTCTTGCAGCGCCTGCGTCGTCGACCAGACCGTGGTTTCGGTCGGGCCATAGGCGTTGATCAGCACCACGCCGCGGCTGCGCAGCTCCGTCACCAGCTCAGCGGGCACCGCCTCACCACCGATCAACCCGCGCACAGGCGGCCAGTCGGCCTGCGCGGTTTCCAGCAGGATCTGCCAGCCGGCGGGAGTCGCCTGGAACACGGTCGCGCGGCGAAGCAAGGCAAACAGCCGGTGACCATCGACGACCTGCTCGCGACGGGCCAGCAGGATGGCCGCGCCATTGACCAGCGGCAGGAACAGCTCCGGCTTGCACATATCGAACGCGTAAGTGGTGCTGGCCAGCCAGACATCCGCAGCACCCAATGGCAATTGCCGATCAAGAGCGACCAGCAGGTTGCCCAGGTTCCCACGGGTGACCTGTACGCCTTTGGGTGTGCCGGTCGAGCCCGAGGTGTAGATCACATAGGCGCGTTGCTCCGGGTGGGTCGTCAACATCGGGTTGTCGGTGCTGCATGCCTCCAGCGACAACTGATCGAGCCAGACGCTGTCGACACCGTCGAGGACATCGCCGCACAGGCTTTCGCTGAGCACCAGGGCCGGACGGGCGTGCTCGATGATGAAGCGCAGGCGATCCGCCGGGTGTTGTGGGTCCAGCGGCAGGTATGCCGCGCCGGCTTTGTGAATGGCCAGCAGTGTCGGCAACAACCAGCGGCCCCGGGTCAGACAGACGGCAATCAGGTCGTCCGTGCCGACGCCCTGTGTACGCAACCAATGGGCCAGGCGATTACTGAGGGCGTTGAGCTGGGCATAGCTCAGTTGCTGATCCTGACAGTCGACCGCCAACGCATCGGGCGTCAGTGCCACTTGGCGTTCGAAACGGGCAATCAGGTCCGCTTCGCGGGGCAAGGCCTCGGCCGTCTGGTTCCAGGGCCGCAGGGCCAGGGCATGATCGGTATTGGCCAGGTCGATGTCCCAGAGGCGCGCCTGGGTGTTTTCCAGCGTGCCCTCGAGCAGATGCAGGTATTCGTCCGCATAGCGTTGCGCCGTGCGGTCCAAGAACAGGTCGGTGTTGTATTCCAGCACGCATTGCCAGTCATCACCGTACTGCTCGATGTGCAAGCCGATATCCACCAGGGCGCTGTCGCTTTCCACGTCCAGCCGCTGCATCGGCAGACCGGCGAAACGCTGCTCGCCCGTTGCTGCATCGCGCTGGATCAGGTTGAACAACGCCTGGAACAGCGGGGTGTGGCTGAGGTCGCGGCGCACATTCAACGCTTCTACCAATCGTTCGAAAGGCACGTCCGCATGCTGCTGGGCAGCCAGGTGATTGGCTTGCAGTTGCTGCCAGAACTGTTCGACCGGCTGCTGGGCATCGATGTGGCTGCGCAGCACCTGGGTGGTCGCGAAGTAGCCGATCAGGTTATCGGTGTGAGCCTGGTGGCGATGGGCGACCGGCAGGCCGATCCAGATTTCACGCTGGCCCGAGTGCCTGGCCAGGAGGATTTTCCAAGCGGCCAGCAATGGCGCGAACGCGGTCAGCCCGTGGCGTTGCGCGGTGTCACGCAGACGCTGGACCAGCGTGGCCGGCAGGCTGAAGCGCAGGCGCTGGCCGTTGTAACCTTGTTCGGCGGGACGAGGCCTGTCGGTGGGCAGGTTCAGCACCGGCGGCTCCCCTTCCAGGGTTTGCCGCCAGTATTCAAGCTGCGATTCGATACGCGCCTGCCCTGCCGGACTTTGCCAACTGGCGGCGATGTCCGGGAACTGCAGCGGCAGTGGCGGCAGGCTAGCGCTGCGCTCTTCCAGCAATGCCTGATAGATCAGTTGCAGCTCATTGAAGAAAATCTCCAGCGAACGGGCATCGGCGATGATGTGGTGCAAGGTGACCTGCAGCACACAGAGGTTCTGGCCCTGATACACACGCACCCGCCACAGCGGCGGCGCCGACAGGTCAAAGGGACGTTGCGCTTCCTGACTCAGTTTCTGCGCGAAACCTGGGGACTGCTCGTCCATCTCCAGTGGCTCGACGCTCAACGGCACCGTCGTGGACGCCTCGACAGACTGCCGCGCCCCATCGGACGTTTCGCTGAACACCGTGCGCAGGCTGTGCTGGCGATTGCTCAGCTGCGTCAGCGCCTGCTCCAGCAATGACGGTTGCAGCGTCCCTCCCAGACGCAGGGCGAGGGACAGGTGGTAGGCCTGGGTATCCCCTTGCAGGCGATCCAAGAACCACAGGCGCTGCTGAGTGAAATGCAGCGGTGCCAGGCGTTCCTTGGAGGGACGCAGGATGCCCTCGGCTTCAACATTCGCCGCCGCCACCTGCGCCGCAAAATCGCGCAGCACCGGCTGCTCGAACAGCGTGCGCAATGGCAGGCGCCGGCCATGCTGTTCGGCAATCCGCGCCACCAGCCGCGCCGCCAGCAATGAATGGCCACCCAGGGCGAAGAAATTGTCGTGGGCGCCAATGTCGGTGCAGCCCAGCAGTTCCTCCCAGAGCCTGGCCACCTCCCGCTCCCACTCGCTCGAAAGCGTGCCGCGCTGTCCGTCGCGTTGTTGCGGTGCCGGCAGTGCCTTGCGGTCAACCTTGCCACTCGGGCTCAACGGCAGGGTGTCCAGGCGAACGAACTGGCTCGGCAGCATGTAGTCCGGCAGTTGCGCGGCGAGCGCCCCGCGCAGCATCGTTTCATCCAACTCGTCGCCTGCGTAGTAACCCACCAGGCTCGCGGTTTCACCGCTGCCCAGTAGCACGACAGCCGCTTCGCGAACCCCGGGGATGCGCGCCAGCAGCGCTTCGATTTCACCCAGCTCGATCCGGAAACCGCGCAGCTTGACCTGGAAATCCAGCCGTCCCAGGTAGTCCAGGCTGCCATGGCTGTTGCGTCGGACCCGGTCACCCGTGCGGTACATGCGCGCACCTGGCACGAACGGATCCGGCAGGAACGCCGCCGCGGTCAGTCGTGCTGCCGCGAAGTAGCCCCGACCTAGGCTCGCCCCGGCCAGGTACAGTTCACCGGGCACCCCGGCGGCCACCGGCTGCAAGTCGGCATCGAGGACATACGCGGCGGTATTGGCGACCGGATGCCCGATCGGCACCTCCACACCAACACCCTCGTCACCGCTGCGTACTTCAAAGGTGCTGTAGACCGTCGCTTCCGTCGGCCCGTAACCGTTGATGACCCGGGCGCCCCTGCCCTCGATGGCTTCGGCCAGCGCACAGGGCAAGGCCTCTCCGCCGGAAATCGCACGCACGCCCTGCCAGCTGCGCGAGGTATGCGCCACCAGCATTCGCCAGGTCGCGGGCGTGGCCTGCATGATCGTCGGCTGGCCGGTCATCAACAGTTGATCGATCGCCTGGGGATCACGCGCCTGTTCGCGGTCGGCCAACAGGATGCTGGCGCCGTGTGCCAGCGGCAGCAGCAGTTCGACGATGGCAATATCAAAGGTCGCGGTGGTCAATGCCAGGACCCGGTCCCGAGCCGTCATGGGCACAGCCTGCTCCACGGCCAGCAACAGGTTCATCAGGTTGCCACGGCTGATTGCCACGCCCTTGGGCTGACCGGTGGAGCCGGAGGTATACAACACGTAGGCGAGCTGATCCTGAGCCACTACCGCAGCCGTGTAGCGGTCGGTGGTGCTCAGGGCATCGATGTCCAGCAACGCCACGCCACTGTTCCACTGCGCCAATAGCGCCAGGCTCGCGCCGGTGCCCAGGCACAGCTTGGGTTGCGCCGCCTCGAGGATGTAGCGGCCACGTTCCGGCGGGGTGTCCTCGGCCAACGGCACGTAGGCAGCACCGGCCTTGAGAATCGCCAGCATCGCCATCGGCAGGCGAGCGTCGCGGGGCAGGCTGAGGGCTACTCGATCCTCGATGCCAACGCCATGGGCTTGCAGGGCCGCCGCCAATCGCTCGGCAGCCTGGTCCAGCTCGGCGTAGCTCAGGCGCTCATCACCGGCCATTATCGCCGTCGCGTCAGGTTGACGGGCGACCTGACGCACAAAGGCCTGGAGAATATCCTGATGCCCCGTGACGCCGGGTCCTTCGATCCGGGCCAGGGGGTTCTCGGCAGACTGCCAGGCCAGTTCACCCAATGCGCCCTCTGGATGCTCGATCAACGCATCGAGCATCGCCAGGTACTGCTCGGCCATCGCTTGGGCGGTCTCTTCGCGGAACAGGTCGCTGCTGTATTGCAGGCTCAGGCTGATGCCGTGCTCGCTGTCACGCACATCCAGGTGCAGATCACACAAGGCGCTGTCCGGACGATTGTCCAACGGCTCGGCGATCACATCGGTCAATTCAAAACGCTCCAGGGCATTGCCCGGGAAGTAGTTGAACATGGCCTGGAACAATGGGTTGTAGCTCACCTGCCGGACCACGCCGAGTTGCTCGATCAGGTAATCGAATGGCAAGTCCTGATGGGATTGAACCGACACGGACAGCGCTTGCAGCTCGCTCATCAGTTGCAGCAGGCTGCGCTCGCCGGAAAGCTTGTTGCGATACACCAGCGTGTTGACGAAGCAACCGACCAGGGGCTGGAGTACCCCGTGGTGCCGGTTGGCCACGGGAACGCCGACCAGGATGTCATCCGCGCCGCCGCGACTGCGCAACAGCAACTGGAACGCGGTGAGCATCGGGATGAAATTGCTCCAGCCGTGGCGGGCACTGAATGCGCGCAAGCGTGCCGTCAGGGCTTCGGACAAGCGCCGTTCGACACGCCCACCGGCCTGGCTCGCCTGGGCGGGACGGGGAAAGTCAGCCGCCAGCTCCAGCACCGGCAGCTCGCCAGCCAACTGCTCGCGCCAGAACGCCAGTTCCTGTTCGCACGCCTTGCTGCTCATCCATTGGTGTTGCCAGAGGGCATAGTCGGCGTACTGCATCGACGGCGCCGGCAGCGCTGTCGCCAGCCCTTGCCGCAGGTTGCGGTACTGCTTGCACACCTCATCGATGATCAACTGCAAGGACCAGCCATCGGCGACGATGTGATGGCAGTTCAACGACAAGACAAAGGCATCCGGGGCCAGCCGATAGAGCCTGGCGCGCAGCAACGGAGCCGTTTCCAGCGCGAACGGCGTCATTGCATCCTGACGCAGCAGCTCGTGCAGCGTTTCTTCGTCCTGCACGTCGACCAAGGGCAACTCAAGCTCAGTGCGGGCCAGGATCAGCTGGCTCGGCCCTTCGGCTTGGTTGATGAATCCGGTGCGCAGCACTTCGTGCCGATCCACCACAGCCTGCAGCGCAGCCCGCAGGTCGGCGATGTGCAACTCGCCGGTCAAGCGAACGGCGCCTGCCAGGTTATAGGCGGGGCTGTGGGGATCCAGCTGTTGCAGAAACCACAGACGTTGCTGGGCAAACGACAGCGGCAGCTTGTCAGGGCGCGGCAACAGCGTTGGCGACGCTTTCACAGTGCCAGCCTGGTTTTCCAGCCAATCGGCCATGGCGGCGATGGTCGGGCGTTCGAAGACCACGCGCAGGGGCAAATCCTTGCCAGTGAGTTTGCCGATCAGGCCAATCAGTTGAGTGGCCAGCAGCGAATGACCGCCCAGCTCGAAGAAGTTGTCCTCGACACCCACCTGGCCGAGCCCCAGCACGCTCTGCCACGCCTCGACCATCTGGCTTTGCAGCTCGCTGCTGGGCGCAACGTAGCGGGCCTGGCTCTGCGCGGCAAAATCCGGGGCGGGCAAGGATTTTCGATCGATCTTGCCGTTGCCATTGAGCGGGAAGCGCTCCAGGAACACAAATGCGCCGGGCGTCATGTAGGGTGGGAGATGGCCCAGGACATGCTCGCGCAAGGCCTCGATACTCACGTGTGCATCGCCCACCACATAGGCCACCAGCACCTTGGCGCGTTGCTGATCGTCACGGGCGACGACCACGGCTTCCCGGACGCCGGGGTAATGGCTCAGGCAGGCTTCGATTTCGTCCAGTTCAATGCGATGCCCGCGGATCTTGACCTGATGGTCGGTACGGCCAACGTATTCAAGATCGCCGTTGGGCAGGAAGCGCGCCAGGTCACCGGTGCGATAGAGACGCGAACCGTCGTTGGCAATCGGGTCCGGCAGGAACACCGCCGCCGTGCGCGCCGGGTCTGCCATGTAGCCGCGTCCGACGCCGACACCGGCGACGAAAATCTCCCCCACCGCACCGGCCGGTATGGGTTGCAGGTCGGCGTCGAGCAGGTACAAGCGGTTGTTCAGGGTGGCGCGGCCGATGGGCACGTTGATGCGTTGTTCCGGCAGACGTTCGAGCAACGGATGGAACGCGACATCATCGGAGCATTCGGCGGGCCCATAGGCGTTCATCAGCGGAATGGCGGGATAGCGGTCGAACCAGCGACGCGCCAGGGCCGGCGTCAGCGCCTCGCCGGTGGCCAGCACCCAGCGCAGTGGCGAGTGCTCGAGCCCCGCGTCGAGCAGGCTCTGCATCAGCGACGGCACGGCTTCGAGGATACTGATGCCGTGCCGTTCGATGGCCGCCGCCAGCGCATCGGGATCCTGCGCGATGCAATCGCCGAGGATCACCGTGCGTGCCCCCAGCACCAGGCCGGCCAGGGTTTGCCAGACAGAAATGTCGAAGCATTGCGGCGCGGTCTGGGCAATCACATCGGACGCATCGAGCCCCAGCCCCGGCAGTTTGCCGAGGATGTTGTTGAGCATGCCCGCGTGCGCCACCATGGCCCCTTTGGGCGTGCCGGTGGAGCCGGACGTGAAGATGCAATAGGCCAACGAAAGGTCGTGGACCGCAAGGTCCAGGTCTTCATCGCTGTAGCTGTTCAATACCGCAGGATCGTAGAGCACAGCCTTGGGAGGCTGTTCGAGCAGCTCCACCGCCTCCAGCGCCAGCTCGCCGAGCCCCGCACTGTGAACCAGCAACGGCGTTCGGCTCTGGCGCAGGACCTGGGCCAAGCGCTGAGGTGGATTGCGTGGGTCTAGCGGCAGCCAACCGGCACCGGCCTTGAGGGTGGCAAGGATCATCACCACCAGGTCCAGGCCACGCTCGTCGAACACCGCGATCAAGTCGCCGGCGTTGACACCCTGGGCGCGCAAATGCCGAGCCAGACGGTTGGCGGCGCGGTTCACCTGATCGAACGTCAGGCTTTGGTCGCCGTGAACCATGGCAATGCGCTCGGGCGTCAGGCGAACCTGTTGCTGCAATCGCTCGATGTACAAGGGTTGCAGCAGCTGTTCGTCGGCCGCCAGGCCTCCACCGGCCCAGACCTGATGCTGGTGCGCGATTTCGCGCTCATCGAGCATCGCCAGGTGGTGCAGCGGTGTCTCTGGATGAGTCTGCAAGGCCGCACCGATGTTCAGCAGCAACGTGCGGAAGTGACGCAGCATCTGCTCGATTTCTTCGCGCAGGAACCAGTCGGTCTGATAGGTCAATTGCAGGTGCAGGCGCTCACCCGGAACGATCACCACCGTGATGGGGTAGTTGGTGTGGGTGCGGTTGGCCATGTCGCTGATCAGGTAGTCCAGTTGCCCCTGACGCAAGTCGGCGGCAATGGGCGCGTTCTCGAACACGAACAGGCTCTGGAACAGGTCCTGGCGCTGCACTTCGCTCCAGCGCTGGATCTCGGCCAGGGACACGCTTTCGTGTTCGCGCAGGCTCAGGTTCTCGGTCTGCAAGGCCTTCAGCCATGGACCCAACGCGTCATCCGGGCGCATGCTCCAGCGCAGTGGCAGGCTGTTGATGAACAGGCCGACGATACTTTCCATACCTTGCAGGTGAACCGGCCGACCGGCGACCGTGATACCGAATACCAGGTCGCGATCCCCGCTGTAGCGCGCCAACAGCAAAGCCCAGGCCCCCTGCACCAGCGTGTTCAGGGTAATGCCGTGCCGGGCCGCCGCGCTTTGCAGGGCGAGGGTCTGCTCGAGCGCCAGGTGTTCGACGCAGTCTTCAACGGGCTCCGCGGCCCCCTGGATCCGGCCGACATGCCCGAAGCCAAACTCGTTGGGGGTGTCGAACCCCGCCAGGCGCTGCTGCCAGAACGCCTGGTGGTCCTGCGGCTTCTGGGTTTCCAGCCAGCGAATGAAATCGCGATACGGACGCGGCGCCGGCAGATTCAGGCGCCGGCCTTCCTGGGCGGCACGGTAGCCGTTGAGGAAGTCCATCATGATGATCGAGAAGCACCACGCGTCCATCAGGATGTGGTGGTAGCTGCGCACGAATTGATAGGTGTCGGGCGCCAATTTGTACAGCCTGACCCGCATCAGGGGCGCCTTGGTAAAGTCCAGTCCCTGGGCCCGCTCTTCACTGAGCAGGTGCTCCAGGCGCTCCTGTTGCTCGCCTTCGCTCAGGTGCGACCAGTCCTCATAAGTGATCGGCAATTCGACCTGTTTGTGCACGACTTGCATCGGACGCTTTTGCTGCTTCCAGACAAAGGAGGTGCGCAGCAATTCATGGCGCTCCACCACCTGCGCCCAGGCCTGACGGAACGCTGCCAGGTCGAGATTCGGCATGACCATGACATGACGGTATTGCAGCAGGTACATGCCCTTGCCAGGGTACAAGAGACTGTGGAACAGCAATCCCTGCTGCATGGGTGCCAGCGGATAAATCGCTTCGATATTGCGCGAAAGTGCTTTGACCTTGTCGTTCATGCTGACGGTATCCGAACCTGTATGTATGCGTGTATGTATGCCTGTATGTACGGCTACGCAGGGTTAATCACTGCTCGAGCTGTTCGAGCAGGCCCAGGAATTCATCGTCGGACAGGCCTGAGTCAGCGAAGTCCGAAGCCGTGGCGCGACCCACCGTGGGCGCCAGACAGTGCTCCAGCAAGTCGGCGATGCGCTGCTGGAACTGCTGGGCCAACTCGCGGACCAACGCCGGCTCGTGGATCTGCGGGTCGTAACGCCATTCGATATGCAGCCGGCCTTCGTTCACCAGCGCCGTGACGTCCAGCAGATGCGTGCGGCGGGTGCTGTCGGCGCGCATGCCTGGGCAGATCGGCCGGGCCAATCGCCAGAGCCTGGATGCCTCCAGCCATTGCTCCACCCGTCCCAGATAGTTGAAGGTCAACAGCGAGGCCGCTCCCAGGCCGTGGACCGGATCGAGGCGCAGCAATCCGTAGCCCAGGCCTTGTTCAGGCAGGCGGCGCAGGGCTTCCTTGGCTGCGATGATCGAGCGTTCCGGTTCCCAGGAGGTGTCGATGGCCAGCGGATAGCGGCTGGTGTGCCAGCCGATCGAACGGGACAGATCGGGGCCTTGCTCCCAGCCGCTGCGACCGTGGCTTTCCATTTCCAGGGTGACCCGCTCGCGTCCCTGCCACTGTCCGAGAGTACCGGCCAAGGCAGCCACCAGCAGATCCTGGACTTGCGTGCCGTAGGCGGCATGGCAATCGCCCAGCAACAACTGCGTCTGCTCAACGGTCAGTTGCGCCTCCAGCGTCCGGCTCTCACCGTACACACTGACCTGTTCGGGCACGGTGCCCTCAGCGGCCAGTTGCTCATGCCAGTAATCCACCTGCGCCAGCACTTCGGGGTCACCCCGGTGGCGCTGCAACGCCTCGCTCCACACATGGAAACCTGCCGTGACGGCGGGCAGTACCGCATCCGGTTGCAGGTACAGGCTCTCCAGCTCGTGCAGCAGAACCTGCCATGACACCGCATCGACCAACAGGTGATGGGCCGTGCAGAGCAACTCCCGGCTCTGGGTGAAATACACCCAGCGGATCAAGGGTGCCTGGGCCAGGTCCCAGCCTTGCTGCGAACGTTGCAGCAAGGCTTCGGTCAAGGGCTGTTCCTCGACCCGGAACAGCGTTTTGACCTGGTCCTGGGAAAAACCTTGATAGCGTTGCTGCCAACCCTGCGAGGACGCTTCAAACGTCAGGCGCAGGCTGGCGTGGCGTTCAAGCAACGCGCCCAGGGCTCGGGTAAACCGTTGCTGGTCCAGTGGCTCGTCCAGGGCCAGCAGCAACGACTGGTTCCAGTGTTCGGCCAGGTTCTGTTCCTGGGAAAAAAACCATTCCTGGATCGGCGTCAAGGCGAAGGCCGTGGTCGGTTCGGGCGCGTGGCTGGCGGACTGCTCAGTCATCGCGCCAAGGTCTACCGCTTGCCCGGCCCAGCCGCGCACGGTGGGAAACTCGAAGATCTGTTTGGGCTTGAGCAGCAGGCCCTGTTGTTTGGCCCGGGCGATGATCTGCAAACTCAGGATCGAGTCGCCGCCGACCGAGAAGAAGTTGTCGTCGACCTGCAGATCCGAGTTATTGAGAATCTCCCGGGCGATCTCCAGCAGGCGCAGCTCCAGGCTGCGCTGTGGTGTCTGCACCACCCGGGCCAAGGCACGCACCGTTTGCTCGGCAAACAACTGCTTGGGCGTCATCAAGATCTGTTGCTGGCGCGCCAGGGCGATGATTTGCAAGCCGAGAATGGAATCGCCACCCAGGGCGAAGAAGTTGTCATCGGGCCCGACCTCCTGGTTGCCGAGCATCGAGCGCCAGATGTCCAGCAACGCGGTTTCCACGGCGCTCAAGGGCTGATCGTCCGACCGCCCTGCCCCATGGGCCGGGGTCGTCGCCTGCTCAGCCAGGCGCAACAATGCCTGTCGATCGGCCTTGCCGTTGGGCAACAGCGCGAAAGCGTCGAGACAATGCCATTGCGCCGGTTGCATGTAATCCGGCAGTTGCCCTTGCAAGGTTTCCTGGATGCCGGCCAGCGCGGCTGGCGGCGCAACCAGGAAGGCGACCAGTCGATTGCCCGACAACGGCGTCGGGCAGTTCAGCACCCTGACATCGCTGACCTGCGGCATGGCGCGCAGTTGGGCCGCGACCTCGGCTGGCTCCACCCGGTAGCCGCGGATCTTGACCTGTTCATCGAGGCGACCGAGAAACTCCATCTGCCCCAGGTGATTGAGCCGTACCCGGTCACCGGTGCGATAACCGTGCTCACCGAAACGTGCGCGGTCGGCGTCGCTGGCACTCACATAACCCAGCGCCACGGTCGCCCCCTGAACGTACAGTTCACCGCTGACGCCTACCGGCAACAGGGTACCGTCAGGGCCGCGCACGCTGACCTGGACATTGGCGAGTGGCCGTCCCAACGGCGCGGCACCACTGGCATCCACCTCATGGGTCAACACCCCGACCGTGGTTTCGCTGGGGCCATAGTGGTTGACGATGCGCAAATCGGCTTTCAACGCGCGCAAGCGTGTCACCAGGTCGTGGCTCAGGGCTTCGCCACCGACCACCAGGCACTGTCGTGGCAACAACCGCTGTGGGTCCCTGGCGATCAACAAGGCGTTCAGGTGCGACGGCACGATTTTCAACAGATCGACGGGTTGGCGCGCCAGTACGGCCGCCAGTTCTTCGGCATCGAAGGCCAGGTCCTCGGCGAGCAGGCGCAGGCAGCGACCGCTGAGCAGCGCGCCGAACAAGGCGGTATGCCCCAGGTCCGTCGCGCAACTGGCCAGGCTGGCCAGGCTTGCATCGCCAGGCAGCCCCAGGCGCTCAAGGCAACCGCTCACATAATGAATCAGGTTGCCCTGACTGACCTCGACGCCCTTGGGCCGGCCACTGGAGCCCGAGGTGTAGACCACGTAAGCCGCCAGGTCGGCCGCGAGGGAAGCCCGCAATGGTGACTCACTGAACAACGGCGCAGGCGGCAACGCCACCCATCGAACCTGCTCGGGCAACCACTCGGGTCGCTCGCCCTCACTGATCCAAACCTTGGGCGTGGCGTCCTGGCAGATCTCCTGCAAACGCGACGCCGGCCATTGCGGATCGAGCGCCAGGTAAGTCGCGCCGCACTGCCACGCTGCGAGCATGTGCATCACCAGCTCACGACTGCGCGGCAAGCACAGGGCGATGCGCTCACCGGCCAGGCTCGAATCCTGCTGCAAGCGTTCGCCACGAGCGACCACGGCACGTCCCAGCTCTGCGTAGCTGAGCGTACCCTGCTCATCCTGAAGGGCAATCGACTGGGGCTTGCGCCCACATTGCTCGGTGAATGCCTGCCAGGCGTTGCTGAAGGGAACCGGCACGTCCTCCCCTTTGAGCAACGACTGCTGCTCGGGCGCCAGCCAGTGGAGGTCGGCAAACGGCACCTGGGGCTGTTCGATCGCCGCCAGAGCCAGGGCGACGAACTGATCGCGATAGCGTTCGATCGTTTCGTGGCGATACAACGCCTTGCTGTAGCGCCACCGGCAGAGAAATCCGTCTTCTTCGTCGATGATCACCATGTTCAATTCGTGGGCCGCGCCTCGTTGCTCCGACAGCAAGCGGTCGACGTACTGCTCGAACGGTGCAATGCGTTCCTTGTTCAGCGTGAACATGTGCTGGAACAGCGGCGCCCTGCCCGCCTGGCGCGGTAGATCCAACTGCTTGACCAGGCGCGAGAACGGGTAATGGCGGTGCTGCAAGGCGTTCTTGACGGTGGCATCGACCTGCCTGGCCCACTCGCCGCTGGACAGGTCCCGACGCAGACGGCAGCGGATGGGCAGCGGGTTGACCAGGTACCCCGGCAGGTTGACGTGTTCACGGCGCAAGCGCCAACCGCTGGGCGTTCCCAGAATGAAGTCGTCCTGGCCCGACAGCACGCCGAGAAATTGCTGGAACAGCGAGAACCACAACACATACGGCGTCACCCCCCACTCTCGGGCGACGGCGCGAAACCGCGCCGTGGTGGCCGGGTCGAAGCGGACCGACAACTCCCCGCCCTTGAATGCCTGGTTGCTGCCATAGGGGAAATCGGTAGGCAGCTCCAGGGCCGGGGCTTCGGCCAGCTGTGCCTGCCACCATGCCAGTTCCACGGGCTCGGCCGCCTCACTGCGGATATGCAAGTCGCTGCAATAGTCGCGATAGGCATCGGGATTCACGGCGGGCAGCGGCTGATCGTGGAGCAGCGCGAACAGCTCATTGAGCACGATGTAGAACGTGGCCAGATCCGCCGCGATGTGATGAATCACCAGCAGCACGCTGTGCTCGACATGACCATCGCGCGCGTTGCTGAAGAGGACTACCCGGCTGACGTCTGCGTCTTCCAGCTTGAAGGGAAGATCGGCCGTCTCGGTGATGCGTTGCTGCAACGTCTGCGCGTCCGCGTCCTGCAATGCCACGCGCTGCAACGACTGGACGCGCTCGCGGTGGCTCCATTGCAGCAAGTCACCGTTGCGCTCGGCATAGGGCGTGCACAACAACGGATAGCGCTGTTGTACGGTTGCCCAGGCGTCTTGCAGACGCTGGGGCAAGTCCTGGGTAACGAACTGTGGCTTGATCCGTCCGGCATAGGCAATGTTGTAGGCGCAGCTGTCGGGCGCAAGGCGCTGGAGAAACCAGAGCGCCTGCTCGTTGTCCGTCAGCGGTCGGGCATCGAAATAGTCGGGGTGTCGTTGCAGCCACTGCCGCACTTCAGTGTCGCGTGCATGAAGTTGGGCGTTGAGTTCTTCATCCAGCGCACCGGGCGATCCGTGCGTAACGATCAAACGACCTTCGGCTATCGATAGGCGAATTCCACGCAGCCAGCAGCGATGCATCAGGCGATCGAGCATTTGATGTCCTTCATTGTGCTTGTTCGAAATAGGCCGCCCATTGCGGCGGCTTTCTGAAAGGAAGAGGCGATCAGCCTGCCGAGGCCGGCTCCGCCATGGCGACCACGACCTTGCGCGATCCTTGGAAGGTTGCGCGACCGTGAGCGACCAGCATGTTGTCGAGCATCAAGACGTCACCTGCCTGCCAGGGAAAGCTCACCTGACAACGCTGCAGGACTTCGCGGATATGCTCCAGCGCCTCCAGTTCAATCGGCGAGCCGTCGCCATAAAACACGTTACGCGGCACACCCTGTTCCCCGACGATGGAGATCAATGTCTCGCGTACCGGCGCTGCAAGGTTGGAGATATGGAACAGATGCGCCTGGTTGAACCACACCCACTCCCCCGTCACCGGGTGCTGGGCCACGGCCTGGCAGACCTGGCGAGTGGAAAGCTCACCGTCGTCTTTCCACTGGAACTCGATGTTGCTGGCACGACAGTAACGCTCGACCTGCGTGCGGTCCTCGGTGCTGAAAGCCTGCTGCCAGGGCAGGTCCAGGCCGTTGCCGTAGTTGCGCACATACATCAGGCGCTTCTCGGCAAAGCGCTGACGGATAGCGGGGTCGATCTGCTGGTAGACGAGACGGCTATCGGCAATGGGCGTTTCACCGCCGACCGGCGAAGCCTGCACACAATGGAACCAGATCTTCATCGGCCAGTTCAGCGAATAGGACTGCTCATTGTGCAGCGGGATAACCTGGTGGGCCGGGTACTCGGTGGAGGTGTACACCCGGTTGTTGAGCTTGGTGCGCGGAGTGGACGCATAGTCGTAGGTCAGCAACTCATGACCGAAGCTGCGGGCAAATTCCTCGAAGTCCGCTTCACCCTTGAACGCGAAACCGCGAAACAGAACCCCTCCCGCACGAGGCAACTGGGCCTCCACCGCTTGCAGGATCTGCGCTCGACTGGCTTGCCAGGCAGCGCCGGCCTGCGGTGCCTGGAATATGAACGGCAAGGTCTGCTCGTTACCCGGTACAACATCCATGGTTTGAACCTGTGCACGCACCAAACCGCTTTCCATATAAGCTCCCGCCATCCGATCAGCGAATTTTTTTCGAGAGCATAAACTAATACAAACGACTAACAGCCGCAACAGAGAATCATTGTCATTAGTATTAATCGCATCATCAGGATCGGCTTATTTGCCCTGCAGGACGCTCTCCCGCTCGGCGATATGCGACATCAGCAGATAGGCAGAACCCAGCAGGCCCTGCATCGTATCGGCATAGCGGCTGCGATTGAGGTACAGAAACTGGCGGTTTTTCACTGCAAACAGGTTCTTCCACTGAGGAGACTGACGAAACGCGGCGGTGCTGGCTTCCGAGTCGAGCAATTCTTCATAGGTGTCGATGATGAAATCACTGTCGAAGTCGCCGATTCGTTCCAGGCTGTAAGGCACGTTCTGCCGCGCCTCACGATAAGCGGCGACGCGCCCCAGGCCAAAATCGGTAATGACGTCGTCCATGCCGCCGCGGCCGATCAGTTGGAAGCCATCGCTGTAGACTTCCAGCGTTGTGACCGTGATGCGCGAAGGATCCTTGACGCGCTTCTTGAACTCGCTGACGACCCACTGATACTCGTGGAGCATTTCTTCATAACGCTGCTGCTTGCCGACCAGCTCGGCGAGCTCCTTGGCGTAAGTCTTGATGTCGGTTTCCCGGGCAGGCAGCAGCACGACCGGTGCGATCTTGCTGAGTTTGTCCTTGATGTCGGCGTGATAGGACAACCCCACGATCAAGTCAGGCTTCAAGGCTGCGATAGCCTCCAGATCGGGTGACTGATGCGAGCCGATATACTGGATTCCCGCCGTATTGAACCGCTGCTCCGCTCCGCGAAACAGCACATCCGAGAACAGTTTCTTGCGCCCCGTCGAACCACAAGGCTTGACCCCCAGCTCGAGCAATTGGTCCGTCAGGCTGAAGTCATGCAAAGACACGATGCAGTGCGGAGCGACGGGAACCTCAACCCGACCGAAACTGTTCTCGAACACCTTGGTTTCAGCGGCCTTGGTTTCAACGGCGCTGGCCTGTGCAACCACCAATGCCAACGGCACACAGAGCATGCCGATCAAACCTCGAATAGAACCTTTCACCCATTCCCGCACGTATTTGCCTCCAGACAATTCAATGAACACCGCTGCGCTTCAACGGCTGCGCTGACGCGCCAACAAAACAATCAGATAAGGTGCTCCGACGATTGCGACCACCAGCCCCGCCGGCAACTGCAAAGGCGGGAAAAGCCCCCTCCCCAGGGTGTCGCCGGCCAGCACCAGCAGTGCGCCGACCAAGGCCGACAAAGGGATCAGCGCGCCATGCCGGTCACCGGCCATTTGCCGCGCCAGGTGCGGAGCCACCAGCCCGACAAACGTCATGGTGCCGACATTGGCCACCGCTGCCGCCGTCAACATGACACTGCACAACAGCAGCGACATCATGGCCCAGGTGACATTCAGACCGCGGCTGAGGGCGACTTTTTCGCCCAACTGCAACAGGTTCAACTGGCGATGACAAAACAGCAACGGCATCCCCGCCAGCATCAGCCAAGCGCCGAGGCTATGGACCTGGGGCCATCCAGCCCGGTGCAGACTGCCGCCAAGCCACATCAGGGCCGACTCCACCTGATCGATGTTGCCGTAGGTGATCAGCAGATCGGCCACCGCACTGAGCATGGCGGTAAGCCCAACGCCCACCAGGATCAGGCGCAATGGCGAAATACCCTGGCGCCAGGACAGCAGCGCAACGAAGCAAGCCACCGTCAACCCGCCGGCTAGCGCCGCCAATGGGTAGAACTCCAGGGGAAGCAGCGTCGGCCAGAGCACGATAATCACCAACATGGTGACACTCGCGCCCGATTCCACGCCCACCAGGCCCGGCGCTGCCAGAGGGTTACGGGTCAACGACTGCATCAACAGACCGGCCAGGGACATAGCGGCGCCAGCCAGGATCGCCAACAGGACGCGGGGCAGCCGCAGCTCCCAGAGCAGATTGCGGGTCATCGGATTGACCTGCTCAGGCGTCAGCAACGCTTGCCATGCCTGGGCAACATCCAATGAATAACTGCCGACGGTCAATGCATACAGGGCTAATGCAACAACGGCAGCCATCAGCACCAGCACGCAAATCAGGTCGATTGGCCGGGCCACCCAGGGCAATAACGGATAGGTTCGGGGCAAGGTCAATCCAGTGCGCATCATCGGACCTTCCTCAAGACCAGCACGACAAAGATCGGACCGCCGATCAGGGCGGTGACGATGCCGGTATTGAGCTCGAACGGGCGCACTACGGTCCTTGCCGCGATATCCGCCAGGATCAGCAGCAACGCCCCCAACAACGGGGCGGCCAATAACAGGCGCCGGTAGTCATCGCCAAACAACAACCGCGCCGCATGCGGCACCACCAGCCCCACGAAACCAATGGGCCCCGCCAAGGCCACTGCCCCCCCGGACAGCAGCACCACCGATGCCAGGCCGAGCACACGCATTTTCAACAGATTGACGCCCATGCCGGCCGCCGCCTGAGGCCCCAGCCGATGAGCATTCAACGCGCGGACGTTTACCAGGCACAGGCACATGCCCAGCAAGACATAGGGCCAGACCCAGGTCTGCATCGAACCCCCGGTGACACCGATGGAACCGGTCAGCCAGCGACGCAGGCTGTCGAGCCCCTGCTGGTCGAGCAGCAACAGGATCGAGGTGATCGCGCTGAACAACGCCGCGATCATCGCCCCGGACAATGTCAGTCGAATCGGGTTGTGCCCCCGCCCCGCCAGCATCAGCACACCGATGGAAGCCACCAACGCGCCCGCAAAGGCAAACAAGGGAATCATCGACATATCGTTGCCCGGCACCACCAGCAAGCCGAACACAACGAACAATGCAGCTCCGCTATTGATGCCGAGAATGCCCGGGTCGGCCAGCGGGTTGTCACCCACCGCTTGCATGATGACCCCGGCGAGCCCCAGGCTGGCGCCCACCAGCATCGCGACCAGCAGGCGTGGCAAGCGGCTGCCACGAATGACACTCTGATCGGGATTGTCCGGCGCATAGGCGACCAAGGCCTGCCAAGCCTCCTGCCAGGGGATGTCCTTTGCACCGACGGCCAGATGCAGCAGCGCCGTCAGGACGATCGCCAGCAACAAACCCAACCAGACCGGTAACCGCAAACCGTGACTCACATCGCCTCCCGCACGGCCAGCGGCTGGCTTCGATTGGTCTGGGGTACGCACAACGGATCACCGGAATAGGGGTCGGTAATAATGTGCGCATCCAGATCAAACACCGCCTTGAGATTTTCCCGAGTGAAGACTTCGGCTGGCGCGCCCTGGGCGATCAAGCGCCCTTCGCGCATCATCACCAGATGGTCGGCATAACGCGCGGCCTGGTTCAGATCGTGAAGTACCGCGATGATGGTCTTGCCCTGGTCACGCAGATCGACCAGCAATTCAAGCAGGGTGATCTGATGGGCAATGTCGAGGAAGGTCGTGGGCTCATCCAGTAGAATCACCGGGGTGTCCTGGGCCAGCGTCATGGCGATCCAGCAGCGCTGCAATTGTCCACCCGACAGGGTGGCCAGCGAACGGTCGAGCAAAGGACCGATACCGGCCAGGTCAATCGCGCGGTCAATGGCCTGTTGATCCTGTTCGGACCATTGGCGCCACCAGCTCTGCCAGGGAAAGCGTCCCTGCATCACCAGCTCACGCACACTCATGCCGGCTGGCGATGTGGTGCGCTGGGGTAATAACGCCATTCGTTGCGCCAGCGCCCGACGCGAGTGCTGCCCCAAGGGTTTGCCTGACAACTGCACGCTGCCGGCGCTCGGCCGCAGCATATGGGCAAGCACGTTCAACAACGTGGTCTTGCCGCAGCCATTGGCCCCGATCAACGCCGTGAAACAACCTTCAGGAATTTCCAGGCTGACGCCGTTGAGAATCTGCTGTTCGCCATAGCTCAGCCGCACATCGGTGGCTTTCAGCATGACCGTCCCTCCATGCCCAAGAAGGCCTGACCGAATGGGTTTTCGAGCTGCCCTCCGCGGCGTTTTTCGTCCTGTAACACGATAGGTAATCAGCTGGAGGGCCCTAAGTGGGCGACAGGATATGTCGAAATAAAATAAATGCCTACAAGCCTGACAATACTAATGCAAACCCTTATCATTTACAGCTACCATGTGGCCAGTAGACACCAACCCTTAAGGTCTGCCTGGCAGAACAGAATCAGGACATAAGGCTCCCCAAGAGCAAAATGTAAACTCAAGGACTTCCTCGATGCTCGGAAAAAAAACAACAGTTGGCAGCGAAAAACGTTACGGCGCGCGTCACCCGGCCTTTCACTTGAGCACCCTTGCGCTGGCCTTGGGGAGCATCTTTTCAGCACAGGCGATGGCCGCACAGGAAGGAGCTTCCGATCAAGGGGCTTCCGATAAGAGCACGACGGTCCAACTGGGCGAAATCAACATTAATGCCGCCGCCGTTGAAAACCCGACAGGCCCGCTGGCCGGCAAAGTCGCCTTGCGCAATACCAGCGCCACCAAGACCAACGCGGCGATCACTGAAACGCCACAATCGCTGTCCGTGGTGACCGCCGATGAAATGCGCGATCGCAAATCGGACACCCTGGCGGACGCCCTGAGCTACACACCGGGCTTCACCAGCCAGCCCAGCAGTTTCAACCGCACGTCCGACCGGTTCCGCATTCGTGGTTTCGACGTCGAGTCCGCTACCGGCGGCTCGCTGCGCGACGGCCTGCGCCTGCAAAACAACTCCTACGACGGTGTTCAGGAACCCTACGGCATGGAGCGCGTGGAAGTGATCCGCGGCGCGGCCTCGGTCCTGTACGGGCAGCTGTCACCGGGTGGATTCGTCAACGGCGTCAGCAAGCGCCCGACCGACACACCGCTTCATGAATTGGGCCTGCAATACGGCAACCATGACCGCAAGCAACTGACCGGCGACTTCAGCGGCCCGCTCGGCGACAGCGAGACCCTCAGCTACCGCCTGACCATGCTCAAGCGCGACAGCGACACCCAACAGGATCATATCAACGACGACAAGACCTACATCGCTCCGGCCCTGACCTGGCGCCCCGATGAAGATACCTCGCTGACCCTGCTGTCCTTCTATCAAAAGAGTGACACACGCTTCTCCGCCCCCCTGCCCTACCAACTGGTCAAGGGTGTCGGCAACGGCCCGTTCACTATCGGCCGCCACGATTTCATCGGCGAGCCTGACTACGACGATATGAATGGCGAGATGTCCGCCATCGGCTACGAATTCGAACACCGTTTCGACGAGCACACCCGCATCAGCAACAAGTTGCGTTACTACGAAGCGGATGTGAAATGGAAATACCTGCAGGCCCAGACAACTCCAGCGGCGATCAATGCCGCCGCTACCACCGGTATCCTGCGTCGGCAGTACAGCGATCGACACGAGCGCTCAAGGGCTCTGGCCAGTGACACGAATGTCGAAACCCGCTGGAACATCGGTGGCGTGGAGAACACGTTCCTGGTGGGTGCCGACACCTACGATGCCTCGTATGACTCGCATAACTTCCGGGCCAACACGTCGTCCATCAATATCGGTGACTACAACTACGGGCAACCGGTAGTGGTGGATAAGCGCCAGAGCCGTGATCGCGGTTCGCAGATCGATACCTTGCAGACTGGCGTCTACCTGCAAGACCAGATCAAGTTCGATGATCACTGGTTGCTGTTGCTCGGCGGCCGACATGACTGGGCCGATCAGGATCAGAAGGGTTTTGCCACCGGCCAGAAGCTCGACCAGAGCAACGAAGCCACCACCTGGCGTGCGGGCCTCGTGTACCAGGCAGATAACGGGCTGGCGCCGTATATCAGCTACAGCGAGTCGTTCTTCCCCGTCGCGGTGTCCGAAGCCCCTGGCCAGACGTTCGATCCCACCGAAGGCAAACAATACGAAGTCGGCATCCGCTACCAGCCTCCTGGCAGCAACATACTGCTGAGTGCGGCGGTGTATGAATTGACCCAGGAGAACGTGCTGAAGTTTGACCTTGGTGGCAATGCCTCTCAAATTGGCGAGCAGCGCTCCCGTGGCCTGGAGCTGGAAGCCAAGGCGGACGTGACGTCTCAACTCAGTGTCATTGCGACCTACGCCTACACCGATGCGCGCATCACTAAAAGCGCGATCCAGAGCGAAGTAGGCCAGCGCAGCGAAGACACGCCCTACCACCAGGCCGCCGTATGGGCCGACTACAACTTCGCTTTGCTCGGCTTGCCGCAGTTGAAGGTCGGCGGTGGTGCCCGCTATAAGGGCACGACCCAGGCCTCGGGCATCGATTCGCAAATGCCGGCCTATACCCTGTTCGATGCCATGGCCAGCTACCAGATCGACAAGAACTGGGACGTTGCCGTCAACGCAAACAACGTGACCAACAAGAAATACACCTACTGCGAATTTGCCATCTGCCGCTACGGTGATGAGCGTGAGTTGGTGACATCCGTTAACTTCAGGTGGTAAGGCGCCATCCAGCAGCGGATTGATGCGCTGAAAAAATCTGTGGGAGCAAAGCTTGCTCCCACAGGCTTGTGCCTCAACTGATTGGCATTAGGCACGAGCCCCCTTTTCTTTAACGCTTTGGATCCAGCACTATGACACCCTGCACTTCCCTTCGTGCCAATAAGGTGTGCGCCTGTGCTGCTTCGCTCAGGGGTAACGTCGCACCTATGACGGGGCTGAGCACACCGCCTGAAGCGCCGTCAGCAAGGAACTGCAACGCCTCGCGAATCAGCATTGGGCGCTTGAAGAACGTCGGCAAGTACATTCCAGCCAAGATATGTGCTTTAGCCATCAATCGACGAGGTGGCAATGCTTTGCCTGGACCCCGTGTTGAGCCCACTACCACACAGCGCCCCAGCATCGCGAGACATTCAAAGTTCTGATCGAACACCTCTCCGCCAACAGTTTCAAGAATCACATCAACGCCATGCCCCTGCGTCAGCTCAAGTACTCGCTCCGGCCATTGGGCAGTGTCATAGCTAATGGCGTAGTCGGCCCCCAGGCCGCGCACGAATGCGCGTCGACTTTCGGTACTGGCCGTACCGAAAACTGTGCCTGCGCCCATCAGTTTGGCGATCTGCACAGCCAGACTGCCCACCCCACCGGCGGCCCCTTGAATCAAAACGCTCTCACCTGGTTGCAGGTGCGCGCATGTGCGGAGCGCGAGAAAGGCAGTTACTCCCTGGCAGGGTAAACCCGCCATGGTGACGTCGTTTGCCGACTCATCCAGCACTACCAACATTTCAGCACGAGCGATAGCCTGCTGTGCGTATGCGCCCTTGGGCATCAAGGCCATGACTTTGCGCCCGACTACAACAGGGTCGACGCCCTCCCCAACTTCCAGAATGCGTCCGACCACCTGAAGACCAGTGATGTGCGGCAGCGCGACGCCACCAACAGCTGTTTCGGGCCGGTTATACATACCCATTCGTTCACGAGTATCTGGAAAATTTACGCCTATCGCAGAGGTTTCTATCAATACCTCTCCTTGCCCCGGCACCGGGGTGGGCAAGTCGACGTACTCGAGTACTTCGGGGCCGCCGAAGCGACGGAACTGAATCGCCTTCATAATCTGAATCCTAGCTTCCTGGCTCGTTGAGTCTGCGGATGCAGGGCTGACTGACGCTTGATCAGCGCGGCGTGGTGGGTGTAGCCATGAGTAGCTCTTGTCCCAGCGGATGGGTGCGGGCCTGAACGGACAGTATCGAGCAAGCAGCAAACGCGACAGCCAATGCGTTTGGCACACAGTCATGAACACCTGAAAAAACTTGCCGGTCCGGAAGCCGCCCAGACTGATCAGTCAGTCTGGGCGAAGCAGGATCAGGCTGGATTTTTTACACTTGGACGTTGCTGCACTTTCGCTTGCCATGCCAAGAGCGCGCTGCACTGATCAGGGATGGCAATACTGGCGAAACCCGCGAAGATCAGCCCGGCAAGAACCGTAATGTCGGCCATGGAAAAATACTCGCCAGCGATATACGGCTGATCACGCAGGACCTGATCGAAGTAATGCATGCCGGCGACCGCTTTGTCGCGTTGACGGTTGCCCCAATCGCTACGACCTTCCCATTCAGGACTCTTGTATGGCAGCAGAGCGGCACCGAGCCCCGGCGTGGCGTGGTGAAAATAATGTCCGACCGGATCCGCCAGCTCGGACTCCGCGCGCTTTTGCATCATGTGGATAAGGGCCCGCTCCTTCGGCGTCTTACCGGTGAGCACCGGGTTGCCATCCAGATTGTCCAGATACTCGGTGATGGCGGTACATTCGGAAATGTAGGTGCCGTCATCCAACTGCAACACCGGGACGGTGCCCAATGGGTTAATCGCGAGGAACGCCGGTTGCTTGTGTTCCGCAGCGGGCAGGTCGATCTTGATGAACTCGACTTGCGAGCCCAGATTTTTTTCGGCCAACACAATACGAATGCGCAGCGGATTAGGAAAACCAGGAATATCAAAAACTTTCATACGAGCTCCGTTACTATCTATCTACCTATCGATAGGTATAAACTACGGCAAGAATATTTTCACTGTCAACGACTATCTATCGATAGGAAGGTAAAACTGTGACGACTGATACAAGAGAGACAATCATGGCGGCTGCCCGGAAAATGGTGCAGACCCGTGGCTATAACGGTTTGAGCTTTCGTGAGCTTGCCAAAGAGGTCGGCATCAAGAGCGCAAGCATTCACTATCACTTCCCGACCAAAGGCGACTTGGCTGCCGCTTTGGCTAAGCGTTACACCGAGGACGGGCTTGAGTACCTGGATGGCTTACGCGCTCATTCCGAAGACTCGAATGAATGGATAAAGGGTTACACCGACATTTTTCGCATCGCGTTGGTCAATGAAAATCGCATGTGCCTGTGCGGCATCATGTCCGCCGAATATCATGACTTGCCGCCAGAAGTGAGGACGGAGGTGGATGGCTTCACCGAACTGAATGTGCGCTGGCTGACGGAGGTGCTGTCCGTTTGCCGGGCGAATTTGAGTCTCGAGGAACGACAGCAGCAGGCGCTAGCGATCTATGCGGCTGTGGAAGGCGCTCAGTTGATCGCTCGGGGGCGCGATGACATCAGCGTTTTTGACAAGACAATCGAGACGTATCGCTCGGCAGGCCTGTTGCCTTGAGACGTCGTAGATCGAGAGACGTCTTCATTGCGGCGGCGGGGTGTCAGCAGGCGCTGCTGGAACTGCAATAACGGACGATACGCAGCCATGTGGATGGCGAGAGCGAGGTGTGGAACCCACCCCGCTTCCTCTCAACGACGGCGGGTTACGCTTGCTTCAGCTGGGGCATGTATTCGGCAAGTTCAGCAGGATTCGTAGTCGGTGGGTTGAGCCTCGTATTGACGGTTGATCCGCCAATGTACCGCTCGAAGACTTTCCAGCCGTGTTCAGTTCGACGCAAGCGATCCATCATGGGCGAGTACAGCCAGATTGCAGGTAAATCATCAGGACTCTCGATGGCTTGACCATCTCCCAACGTCGCCGTCGACTCTGGCGTCGCGTAGCGCACTAACAGATTTTGATAACGCACCACGACTCCGTCTTCATCGGCATCGACAACATGATTGGTAGCGTGTCGGCTGACGCCTGGAATCAGATAGGGGTAGTCCTTCTTGAAAAACTGGCGGATCTCGTCATGACCGCTGATGGTCCCATGGAAGTGGTACGCGACAGCATCAGGTAGAAAGGCATCGACCATTGCCTCCACATCCCATGTTTCGAACCACCAGTTAAGCCTGTTCACGAAATCGATCGCGCTGCTTCGGTCCGCTGGATCGACAACACCTTGGCGGGAAATTCTTGGAAAAGCTTTCATGGTACTGCCTCATTTTTTTGGTAGAAATCACATGTGTAATTGCACATTTGCCCTGCAAAAAAAAACTACTCGCCGATAACCTGTTCGAGAAGCAAGTTTCGAATCAGTACAGCCGAGGCGTCGCCGACTTGATCTTCTCGCTCACGCTGAGCAGCTTCCCAATGGGGGTCAGCCTCTTTCAACTTCGCTCGTCCCTGCACGGACAGCGAGAGCTTGATGGCAGCACGCGGCCCCTCAGTATGGCTAGCGATATAACCTTCGTTCTGCAGTGGTTTCAGGGCCCGAACCAAGGTGGTTCTTTCCATGACCATAATCTCTGCCAGTTCGGCGATCAGGATACCGGGGTGTTCATTGATCACCGCCAGAGTGGAAAACTGCGAGACAGTGAGATTCACAGCAGACAGGTGCCGGTCGTAGAGGCGGGTCAGCAGACGTGCGTGACGTCTGGCGGCGAGACAATGACAAAGGTCGGCGCCATGGAGTGTTTTCATGACGCCCATCATATGTGCATATGCACACGAGTCAAATACTATTTTTGAACTGAACCTCACCCGTTTCCCCATGCACTGTCGGATACGCCGTACACATTCATGAGTTTGCCCGGCGCACCTGGCCGCTCCCTGAGCATTGCCTGGCTGTGCGTCCACTTTAGTTATGCAGCCCTGACTACAACGTCACAAACAACGCCGACGTCCAGACCCGCGACTGATCCCGCTGCCGGGCGCAAATGAACAGGGGGTGTTCACGGCCCCGCTCCAGGTTCAACCGGGCAAGCTCGATGTTCCCTTGCAGCTCGCGAGGCAGCGATTCAGCCGTGACTCTTTCCAGGGATACCTTCAGCTCCGCACCCGGCAGCTCTTCAACCACTTGCGACAGCGCCAGTAATTGCTCGCCGGGGACTTCCATCAAAACCGTGGGCGCATGCACGTACGGCTGCGGTTCCGATGGATCGCCGACCTTGATGTAGTTGTCGATACGGCTGTGGACCTGCAACATGGCGCCGGCCAGTTGCGACAGCTCGATTTCGATGCTGTCGGTATCGCCGTTGGTGTCGGTACGGAAGGCCAGGACCGTAGCGTCCTGGCGCCAGACAGTCTGCTCGGGATGATCGAGGCCCAACGCTCGAAAGCCATTGATGACCGCACCGGTGATGCGAATCTCACCGGTCCAGTAGGCGCCGCGGTAACGGTCCTTGATCCTTGCGCCACCCAGGCGAAGACGGATGCGTTGCGTGGAAAAACCCAGCTCCTGATGCAGGTTGCGCGACCAGATCAGCTGGTCGCCGTCGTACAAATCGACCTGCTCCCAACCGGCCTCGCCCAGCAATCGATAGTCCAGCGTGGCGGTCGAATCAGCGGTGAAGACTTCGCCCATGAAATGTTCGCCCTGGCGCAGGCTGGCGAATGAGCGCTCGCCGGTCGTGGCAAAGGTGCGACGGGCGCGAAGGGCCTTGCCGACGCTGGCGCGGTCAAAGCCGTCAGCCAACACACCGGTCAACCCACCACGCGAGCCGAACACCGCCGTCGCCGGGACGCCACCTCCGCAACGGCCCTGGTGCTCATCGCTATTGGCCGCGGCGCCCACTCGATAACCACGGGCCAGTGCCTCGGCGTAGACCCAATGGAACTGCCCCCAGGCCGAACCGACTTCGATCAGTCGCTCAAGCTGCGGGTGGTGCCAGTCGAGGTTGCAACGGCGTCCGCCCACATGGGGCATCATCAGGTGGCCTTCGGGGTCCTTGGCATAGGCGGCATACAACTCATCCACCGGCCAGGCGCCCGGTTTGATGGTACCGGCGGTGAACTCGTTCCATTCGAAGGAGCGCACCAGGCGCCCTTGATTATCGAAGGGAAACTCAGGCTTGCGGTCATGCAGGAACACCACATTGCGATCCCCGCCCGCGCAGGAGTTACCGCACCACTCGGTGCCGGGGTAGCAGACGAATCGGCCCGGTTCATTGAGTTCATGGATCAGCCTGACCGCCTGGTCCCAGCGTTGCTCGGTGATATTGAAGTCGTTGGCGGTGTAGCCCAGCACATCGAGCCCGGCGACGTCACGCCCGTAGCTGAGGTTGTACAAGGTGTCGTTGGTGCCCACGGTGTCATCGGAATGCACATGCAGGTCGGCGTAGAGAGGACGCAAGGCCGTGCCCGCCGGATCGACCGTGACGAAGGCCTGGGCCCCACGGACGGACCGCGCATCCACCTCGGCCCCCAAACGCCACTCGCCCGGCGTGCCGAGATCAACGCCCGCAATCCGCGCAATGGCCCAGCCTTCAGCGGCCAACGTGAACGGCTGTCGGCGCGCCACGCCTTCAGGATCAACCAACGTCAGGGTGCCGCCCAGCGGCAGCTGTCGACAAGTATTGCCCCAGGCATCATCGGCCCTGAGCAGCACATCGAACGCCTCTCCCGCACTGACCAGTCGCGGCACGATCAACTGCAAACCGTGGGCAGGCCCCGGCACGATGTCGAGCAACGGATCACCCGGCACCTCGGCAAATTTCGAGCTGCCCAACGGGTCGATGAACAGACGGAAGCGGAAGTCTTTTTCAACGAAACTCTGCACCCGCGTGCCCGCCCCGCCCTGACGCCGATCACCCAGGCGAATGATCACCTTGTCGCCCGGATTCAGATAACCGTCGACGATATCGATGATGATTGCCTTCTGGAACGGCCGTTCATGGCCCTTCTGGTCGAAGCGCACCTTGAGGTGCTGCACGGTGGCCTGACTCTGGCCCGGAACGAGCTCGCCGGCCTGGTACTCGGCGCTGACATAGTTGGGGCCGGCCGGGTTCGAGGTCTGGAACAGGGCCCAGTCGGAGTAGAACTTGAAGGCCAGCTTGAGCCAGGCACCGTCGGCCAGGCCGCTGCCACCGACCTCGTAGACCAGGGTGATTTCATCCCATTGACCGGCGACCAGCGTGTCACGGTCGCAGTGAATGCTGCCCAGGAACGGCCGTTGCTTGTTGCGCTCGTACAGGCCCTGGGGAGCGATGTAATGCCCGGCTTCGCGGGGATCGAAAACGTTACTCACATGACACCTCGTGCAGTGGTCCACTGAAGGTTTGAAGGGGGGCAAAGACAATGGCGAGGCTTATTGCACGCGCCATTTCTGGTAATGACGCTCGATGCGCCGGAACACAAAACTCTCCATCAGC
Source organism: Pseudomonas sp. RGM2987 (assembly GCF_022952855.1). GTDB lineage: Bacteria > Pseudomonadota > Gammaproteobacteria > Pseudomonadales > Pseudomonadaceae > Aquipseudomonas. The sequence goes on from NZ_JALJDX010000222.1 coordinate 299,739, forward strand.
CAGGCAATCAGGCCGATCACGACGATGCCCAGCAGCACCTGGCTGCTGTTGCCGATCTGCCCACCGGTGGAGACCATCCAGCCGATGCCCTGGGAAGCGCCGATCATTTCCGCCGCCACCAATGCCCGCCAGCCCTGGCTGAAGCCAATGCGCAGGGCGGCGGTTACGAAAGGCAGCGAAGCCGGCAGGTAGACGTGGGCCAGCAGTTGCCAAGCGTTGGCACCCAAGGTCCGCGCCGCGCGGACTTCACCGCCGCGGATGCTTTGCACGCCTTCCTGGATGGTCACCGCCATGGGAAACATCGCCGCGATGAAAATCACCAGGACGATGGAGACATAGCCCAGGCCGAAAATGATCATGATCAGCGGCGCCCAGGCGATCGGCGGGATCGCCATGAACAGGCTATTGAGCGGTGAGCTGAAATCACGAAAGCGCGAGGACAGCCCGCCCGCCGTGCCCAGCACGACCGCAACGACGACCGCCGCGCAGAAACCACCTAGCTCCTCTAGGACGCTGGCTCGCAGGTGTTGCCACAATGAACTGTCGCTCAGCCAGCGTACGGCCTCGCGGGCCACATCCCAGGGCTGCGGCAGGATGTAGGTGGGAAAGCGGCTGGCCAGGGCCACCCATATCAACAACAGGAACGGCAGTGAAGCCCATCCCCAGTTCGGTTTTGGCAGAGACATGGCGGACTCAGTGCGCGGCTTTTTCCAGGTAAGAGGTATCCACGATCTGATCAGTCTTGAGCGTGGTATCGATAAAACCCAGGTCGTGGGAGTAATCCATCAGGCGCTGGATGAACTGGATATCCGAGGGCTGCAAGTCCGCCGACCAGCCCAGCCGCGTACGTGCCTGGGCCACAATAGCCTCTGGCGCGATGGTCTGGCCATCCAGGCCTTGCACCGCTTCAAGCTTGAAGGCCTCGGCGATGAGCCGGTTCGATTCGGCAGGATGTTCGTTGAGAAAGGCAATGGCCTTGCGATGGGCGCGCAGCAGCCTGACCACGTCATCAGGTCGCTCCTGCAAGGTTTTCGGCAAGGCTATCACCACGTACCAGGGATACTGTGGCAGCGCCTGGTTGACATCCAGCAGGATCCGGCTCGAACCGCGCAGCACTGACTGGCTGACGAAAGGCTCCCAGGAAAATGCCGCGTCGACGATGCCGCGCTCCAGGGCAGCATTCATGTTGCCGGGTGGCATGTCGACGATGTCCAGGTCCTTGTCAGGATTGAGGCCGGCCTTTTCCTTGAGCACGTAACCACGCAGCAGCACATCCATGCCACTGCCCTTCTTGACCCCGGCCAGCTTCTTGCCCTTGAGCGCTTCCAGGCCGGTGATCGGGCTTTTGCTATCGACAATCACAGCGGCCTGCCCGTAGTTGACCTTTGCCAGGATCCGGCTTTGCAAACCTCGGGAAAACCACTGGTACACCGGCGGTGTCCCGACATAGGCCACATCCAGCTCACCGGCGGCCAAGGCCTGCTGGATCACCGGGCCATCGCCCAATGCCTTGAGGTCAACGTCCAGGCCCTCCTCGCGGTAGAACCCCTGCTTGTCAGCGATCAACGCCGGCGCGTTGGCCATGGCAAAGACGTAGCCGATACGCAGGGGTTTATCCTCGCCAGCCACGGCGAAAGCGCTGCCTGCCAAGGTGGCAACAGACAAGGAAAGGGCAAGCAGCGAACGTTTGATCATGCTGTCATCTCAAGGCGGGAGGTAGGAAAAGCCGTAGCCTGGGGCGCGTCCATGACTTGGGAAATGCGCTCCATCAGCTCATTGCGGTAATCCAGAAAGGCAGGCAAGCGGCGGGTTTTCAGGTTGGAACGGGGACGCGGCAGGCGGATGTCCAGTTCGCTGTGAATACCGCCGGGGGCGATATTCAACACGATGACCCGGTCCGCCAGGAACACCGCTTCGTCGATGTCGTGGGTAATGAACAACACCGTCTGGCCGAGTTCGGCCCAGATACGCAACGTCTCTTCGTTCATGCTGTTGCGACTGATGGCGTCCAGCGCGGCGAAGGGTTCGTCCATCAGCAGCACGCTGGGTTCGAGCGCCAGGGTCCTGGCCAGGGAGACGCGTTGTTGCATGCCGCCGGACAGCTGATGCGGCAAGCGATGCGCGGCCTTTTCAAGACCGACCAGTCGCAGGTATCGCAACGCCTTTTCGCGCTGTTGCGCTTCGCTGGCCTGGGCGCTCATCCGCAGGCCAAAACGGACGTTTTCCAGGGCGCTCAACCAGGGAAACAATTGCGGAGCCTGGAACACATAACCCAACTCCGAACGCTCTGGCCGCACCGCAGTCTGGTTGATGGTGATCTGCCCGCTTTGCGGTTGCACGAAACCCGACAACAAGTTCAGCAAGGTGGTTTTCCCGCAGCCGGATGGCCCGAGGATCGCGACGAATTCGCCGGGCCTGGCGTTCAGGCTGAACGAGGAAAACACCCGATGCCCGTTGGGGTAACTGAAGCTGATATCAGCGACTGTCAGGGCATCGGCTTGCGGCTGTTGGTGCGCAAAGGTTTTGGGCATGGCAAGTGTCGTCAGGTCGTTTACAATGGCAATGCCTGACATAATACGTATTAATACAAGTATGCCCAATAACCTATTTTTATAACCTTAGAAGTGACGGCCCGCCCTGCCCCACTCAGTGCCATGGAAGCTGACAGTGTCCACGTCCATTCTTCGCGAAAGCACCACCTCGCTCTACGAACAGATCGCCCATCGGCTGCTGGAGGAGATCCAACGCGGCGACTACGAGCCCAGCGGCAAGCTGCCGTCCGAGGCGCAGTTGGGCGAGCGGTTCGGGGTGAGCCGCGTCACGGTTCGCCTGGCGGTCGGCAAGCTCAGCGATGACGGCGTGGTGGAGCGCAAACAAGGCAAAGGCACGTTCGTGGCGGCCAAGCAGGTACGCCACGGCCTGGACGCGTTGCGCAGTTTCCATGAAGCGTTGTTGCTCCAAGGACTCCAGCCGACCATGCAAGTGGTCAGCCATGCCCTGCAGGCCGTTCCAGAGGCACTGCGTGGATTGTTTGAAAACGCCGAGGACTGCTTGCTGCTGGAACGCCTGCACTCTGTCGATGACGAACCCATCGCCTTGGGCCGCAGCCATTTACCTGCCGAGCTGGCCGAGGTGGCCTGGGCTGAAGTCGAACATCAACCGATTTATTCCATTCTCGAGTCAATCACCGGCCTGCCGGTCATTCGCGCCGACCTGGCAATCCGCGCGCAAGAGGCCGATAAACACCTGGCCGGCGCACTGCACATCAAACGCGGCGCGGCGCTGCTGGTCATGGAGCGCACCTCCTATTTCGCCGACGGCCGCTGCTGCGACCGCACGACGTTCTACATCCGACCGGAACGCTATGCCTTCATTCTCAGTGGCGTTTTCAAGTCTGCTTCGGGCAGTTGACGGCCGGCTTAGTCAACACTCCTGCGTTGAATATCCGCTTGCATGGATCACATGCATAACTTTGCGTCGACTTGAGAGGTGCCTTGATGAGGGGTGGGACGCTTCCGGCAAGTTGTCCCGGGCCGGCTGGAGCCCGCCGTGCCAAGCCTATGACAAACAAGTGCTCTTCGTGACCAGCAATTGCGAGCCCACCTTGCGCAGGGTTGTGGGTGGGTTTGTATGACTGTGTGTCTGCCGGTGCCCGGCTTACACACGCTTGCGATAAGCCTCCTTGCCGACACACCCGGCTTACAGCTGCTTGAAAGACTCCTCCGTGCTCCCGGCGCAGCCCGCCGGCCTCCAAGGAGATCAACCATGCACTCAACCGTCTCGAATACCCTCAAAGCACTGCATACGCCCCTCGATCACGCCGGGCCATGGCTCGCGCCGCTGGGCCTGCGGCTGTTCCTGGCCTGGGAGTTCTTCGAATCCGGACTGGAGAAATGGAACGGCAACAACTGGTTCGCCGAGATCCAGTCAGCCTTCCCCTTCCCCTTCGATCACCTGCCGGCCAGTTGGAACTGGGAACTGTCGATGTGGGCAGAGCTGGTCTGCGCCATTGCCTTGTTGATCGGCTTGGGCACACGGCTTTCGGCATTGGTGTTGATCATTGTCACCGTGGTCGCCACCGCAGCGGTGCACTGGCCGACCGACTGGTCGACCTTGAGCGAGCTCGCCCAGGGGTATGCGATCAGCAATAAAGGCCATGGCAACTTCAAGCTGCCGCTGATCTATCTGGTGGCGTTGTTGCCGCTGGTGTTACAGGGGGCTGGGAAGTTGAGTGTGGATGCGCTGATAAAGAGCCGCGCCTACCGCCGATAAAACCTGGAAACACCGTCCAATGTGGGAGCGGGCTTGCTCGCGAATGCGGTGTTTCAGGCGACACTTATGTTGGATGTGCCGGCCTCTTCGCGAGCAAGCCCGCTCCCACATTGGATGGCGTTTCAGTTGGAGGATTGGGTGGAGATGCCGACAACCCCTTCTTCCTGCATCTTGCGCAACAGCGCCATCGCATCCTCCATGAATCCGAACGAGCCAGCCCCCGCCTCCCGCGCCAATGCCAGCAGTTGCTCGCGCCCATCCAACTCGGGGAACGCCTCGATGCGTTGCAACAACCGCCAGGCCAGCGGGCTGAGTTCGGAAAAACGCACCTCGAACCCCGCCGTTCGCCGCACCAGTAACAGTGTTGGCTCGGACGGCGGCGTCGCAGGCTGATAGTCCGGCGCCAGCCGATGCACCGGCCATTGATAGGCCAGCGGCCAGGCCAAGGCTGAGAGGTGCAAGGGCCGGTCGAGCAGCGACGCTTCGTCACCGGCAGGCAGCGATTCGGCGTCTGATTGCAATAGCGCCATCTCGACCCACTCATAGTGCGCCAGCTCCGCCATGAATGGCGGCCAGTCCGGTGCCTGTGCAGTGGCGAGATACCCGACGAACTCCCCGGCTATTTCAGCGAACCTGGGGCTGGTGCAGCGATGATCGCGCAGGAACCCACGCACGCAGGTGCGCCACCTGTCCTGCCCGAGCACGCTGATCAATACCGGGAAAGTGCCGCTGAGCAGCGAGCGCATGTTCTCGAAGATCAGCTCGCGGTACACCTGCGCCCGCACCGGGTTCATGCCGGCCGGCACCGGGACGTGTTCGGGGTCGCGCAGGTAGCGGGTCAGGGCCAGTTGCTGCTGATGCAGGGTCTGCGAGGGCTCAGCCATGGGCCACCGCCTGCCGGGGTTCGGCCTGTTGCTGTAACTGGCGGATGGTCTGCAATTCGGCCACCAGCGCGGCGTAAGGCGGGAAATTGAAGTCCCGTTCGAGCAAGGTCGGCTGGACGCCGAGACGCCCATAGGCGTGTGCGAGCAACGACCAGACCACCGGTTTGACCGGCGCGCCATGGCTGTCGATTTTCAATGTCTCGGACTCGTCGTAATGCCCCGCCACGTGCATCGCCACCACCCGGCCAGGCTCCAGGCCGTCGAGGAAGGCCTGGGGATCGAAGCCATGATTGACCGAGTTGACGTAGACATTGTTGACGTCCAGCAACAGGTCGCAATCGGCTTCGCGCAACACCGCACAGGTGAATTCCAGCTCGCTCATGTCCTGATGCGGTGCGGCGTAGTAGGAAACGTTCTCCACCGCCAGGCGCCGGCCCAGCACGTCCTGGACCTGACGGATCCGGGTCGCCACGTGTTGCACCGCCTCTTCGGTAAAGGGCAACGGCAACAGGTCATATAAATGGCCCTCGTCGCCGCAGTAACTCAGGTGTTCGCTGTACAACGGAACGTCGAAACGCTCCAGGAAACCACGCACCTGCCCGAGAAACCCCAGGTCCAGTGGCGCCGGCCCACCGAGGGACAACGACAAGCCATGGCACGACAGCGGGTAACGTTCGGCCAGGGCATGCAAAGCGGCGCCATGGGGGCCGCCGATCCCGATCCAGTTTTCCGGGGCGACTTCCAGGAAGTCAAAGTCCCCGACCGGTGCCTGACGCAGTTCATCGAGCAAGGCCCGACGCAGGCCAAGCCCGGCGGATGAAGGGAAAAGGGTGTTTGACATGGCACATCTCCTTGAAGTGGGGATGTGGGGAGCCTTGCTCCGACCTTTGAGTACACAAATCCCGTGGCGAGGGAGCTTGCTCCCGCTCGGTTGCGCAGCGACCGCATTGGGGCTACTGCGTAGCCCAGCGGGAGCAAGCTCCCTCGCCACAGGGGCTTGTTTAATGGCACACATCTGGGCCGATATCGAGCTGATCAGCTCCCCACGCAAGACATCAGGACTCGATAGCCGCCCCACACTTGCCCTCGCCACACTTGCCTTCAGCGGATTTCGCCTGAGCGGTCAGGTATTGCTTGGCTTCCGGCAGCGAGATCCCGCCGTCGTGGTTGGCGTCGATCTTGTCGAATTCCGCCGCACGCTCCGGTGCGGCAGCGATGAACTCGTCGCGCGACACCTTGCCGTCGTGGTTGGTATCGGTCTTGGCGAACTTGTCCTCGCCGCATTTGCCTTCAGCGGGCTTCTTCACGGTGTCCGCCGCAGCCAGGGTGTAGCCCTGGGCCAGGTCGTTCATGGTCAGGGCCGAAGCGCCGGCGGACAGACCGAGGCCACCGACCATAGCCAGGCCAAGTGCAAGAGAAGAGGTGCGAGTGAAGTTGAGCATGGGGTATTCCTCGATTGATCAATTGCGCCAGTCACCCACACCGGGGGTCGATGTCGGCTGGCTGGCGTAGTTAATCGCCGCTGTGTATCCGCGCTGTGTCGCAGGCAGCGGCCTTCGTCAAGCAGGTGTATCCGCGGCGGCCCGGTACACACTGCGATACAAGCCCGGTACCGCCAGGTGAAAAAATCGAAACCTTGGGCGGCATGCGTCGGTCAAGTCCTTAACAACGTCAACCGCGCCCGCCGCTCGGCGGCGCCGTCAAACGAGGGACAGACATGAGCATGACCGTCGGTGATTTTCTGGTGGAACGCCTTTATGAATGGGGGGTGCGCCGTATCTATGGCTATCCGGGCGATGGCATCAACGGCGTGTTCGGCGCCTTGAACCGGGCCAACGGCAAGATCCGCTTCATTCAGGCCCGACACGAAGAAATGGCCGCCTTCATGGCCTGCGCCCACGCCAAGTTCACTGGCGAACTGGGGGTGTGCATCGCCACCTCGGGGCCCGGCGCGTCTCACCTGGTGACCGGGCTCTACGATGCGCGGATGGACCACATGCCGGTACTTGCCATTTGTGGCCAGCAGGCCCGCACGGCCCTGGGCGGCCATTACCAGCAGGAGCTGGATCTGGTCAGCCTGTTCAAGGACGTGGCCGGGGCGTTTGTGCAGCAGGCGAGCGCGCCGTCCCAGGTGCGTCATCTGCTGGACCGAGCGGTGCGCACGGCGGTGGGCGAGCGCCGGGTCACGGCGTTGATCCTGCCCAACGACCTCCAAGAGCTGGCCTACACCGAGCCACCGCGCCAGCACGGTACGGTGCATTCCGGCGTCGGCTATCGCAAACCCCAGGTGGTGCCCTACGAAGAAGACTTGCGCAAGGCCGCCGAGGTGTTGAACGCCGGCAAGAAGGTCGCGATCCTGGTCGGCGCCGGTGCGCTGCACGCCACCGACGAAGTGATCGCCATCGCCGACAAACTCGGCGCCGGCGTGGCCAAGGCTCTGCTCGGCAAGGCCGCCGTGCCGGACGACCTGCCATGGGTCACCGGCTCCATCGGCCTGCTGGGCACCGAACCCAGCGACAAGCTGATGGCCGGCTGCGACACGCTGCTGATGATCGGTTCCGGTTTCCCCTACGCCGAATTCCTGCCCCCCGAAGGCCAGGCCCGTGGCGTGCAGATCGATATCCAGCCGGACATGCTCAGCCTGCGCTATCCCATGGAAGTCAGCCTGCATGGCGACAGCGTCGACACCCTGCGCGCCCTGTTGCCGCTGATCGAAGAAAAGACCGACCGTGCCTGGCGCAAGAAAATCGAGCAGTGGCGCGAGCGCTGGGACAAGACCCTGGAAAAACGCGCCCTGGTGTCGGCCAAGCCGATCAATCCGCAGCGGGTCACGTTCGAACTGTCGCCCCGCCTGCCCGATCGCGCCATCATCACCTGCGACTCCGGCTCCTGCGCCAACTGGTACGCCCGGGATATCCGGATCCGTCGCGGCATGATGTGCTCGCTGTCCGGTGGCCTGGCGTCCATGGGCGCCGCGGTACCCTATGCCATCGCTGCCAAATTCTGCCATCCGGACCGCCCGGTGGTCGCCCTGGTAGGCGATGGCGCCATGCAGATGAACAACATGGCCGAACTGATCACCGTCGCCAAGTACTGGCGCACCTGGGCCAACGGCACCTGGGTCTGCGCAGTGTTCAACAACCGCGACCTGAATCAGGTGACTTGGGAACAACGGGTCATGGAAGGTGACCCGAAATTTTCCGCCTCCCAGGACATTCCCGACGTGCCTTACCACCTGTTCGCCGAATCCATCGGCCTGAAGGGCATCCTGGTGTTGCATGAGGACGACGTTGCCGCCGCCTGGGAACAAGCGTTGGCGGCAGATCGCCCGGTGCTGATCGAATTTCGCACCGACCCCGACGTACCGCCCCTGCCACCGCACATCAAGCTGGAACAGGCGAAAAAGTTCGCCTCCACCCTGCTCCAGGGTGACCCGAACGAGCGCGGCATTGTGGTGGAAACCGCCAAGCAGGTACTCAGCAGCCTCCTGCCGGGCCAGCGCAAAGACAAGGACTGAAGCTGCAAACCCACCCCGTGGCGAGGGAGCTCGCTCCCGCTGGCCTGCGACGCAGGCCCTTCTTGAGAACACGTCGCACTCAAGCAAGAACAAGCCCCTTGCCACAGAATGATTTCGCCATCATGACTAAGTTAATCACCCCACCCGCCGATACAGGACATGTGCGGGTGAAATCGCTTTTTGCTGACGACTTATTTTATGACTGACGATGCGGGCAACGACCCAACCGACCTTCCTCCGGGCTCGCCAAGCCGAAACTTCACCCGCCGGACCTTCCCGGCGATCATGTTGCTGCTGTTCGTCATGTCCGCGCTGGCGATTGCAGTGCTGCTCAACATTACTGAAGTCCAGGACCGCCGCGCCCGCGAGCAGAGCCTGTTTTTTGCCCAACGGGCCATAGACGGCATCCGTACCGGTATCGGCCGGGACCTGAGCGACTACTCCAAGTGGAGCGACGCCTACCGGCACCTGCATATCAAGTTGGACAAAGACTGGGCCTATGATCAGGAAAACGTCGGCAGCAGCGTGTTCTCGCTCTATGGCTACCAGGCGGTGTTTGTCATTTCCCCTGCCGGCAAAACGGTCTATTCGGTTATCGACGGCGAGATGAGCGATGTCACTGCCGACACCTGGCTGGCGGGCGATCTGCGGGCCCTGATGAAGAAAGCCCGCGCCTCGGAAAACCGCGACGAAGTGATTGTCGAGATGGCTCACCACGAGGGTGCGCCGGCATTTGTCGCCACGTCCGCTATCACCACCGGCACAGACCACAGCGTGCGCGAGATTCCCGGCCCGCCGAGCCTGTTGCTGTTCGTGAAAGTACTCGACACCCCATCGCTGCAAAACCTGGCCCGCGACTTCGCCCTGCCCGATGCCCATATTGCCTGGTCACCGGGCCCGCCCGATACCGCCCAGGTGCTGCTGGACAACCTGACCCGAGAGGCCCTGACCTGGCGACCCGCGACACCCGGCAATGACCTGCGCAAGGCCCTGCTGCCCTTGCTCGCCGTCGCCTTGCTGGTATTGGCATTCCTGGCCCTGGCCGTGTTGCGCCATGCCCTGGTCATGCTTCGCGCCCAGGAGCGCCAGTACGCCAGCCTGCTGACGCACCGCAAGGCGTTGGAGCGCAGCGAAGAACGTTTCCGGGACATCGCCGAAGTGTCATCGGACTGGTTGTGGGAAGTCGATTCGAGCGGGACGCTGACCTATCTGTCGGAACGTTTTGAACAAGTGACCGGCTTCAACCCCGCCGATTGGCTGGGCAAGCCGCTGCACCGGTTGCTGCATCCTCACGGCGGCTCGATTTCGATAGCCCAGTGGCTGCTTGGCGGCGCCAACAGTGCGTCCTCGACCCCGCTGCTCTGCGAGTACACCGCGCGCAACCAGCGCATCCGTACCTGCAAACTTTCGGTACGGGCCATCGAATCCGGAACCCTCGGCTTTCGTGGCACCGCCACCGATGTCACCGAAGAACTGCGAGCGCTGGCCCAGATCAAGCATCTCTCCCTGCACGACCCGTTGACAGGACTGGCGAACCGCAACCGCTTGTTCGATTGCCTGAGCGAACACCTGGATCCGGCCGATGGCGTGCCGTTGGCCGTGCTGAACCTGGACATGGACCGCTTCAAGCCGGTCAATGACTCCCTTGGGCATGCCGTGGGGGACAAGGTGCTCAAGGAAGTGGCACATATCCTCCAGCAGAATGTACGCGGCACCGACCTGGTGGCGCGTCTGGGCGGTGATGAATTCGTCATCGTCATGCCCAACCCTGGCAGCGCACAGGATCTCGACCAGCTCTGCGAGCGCCTGATCGATTGCATGCAACGCCCCATGCACCTGGACGGCAACACCTTGTACCTGGGCGTGAGCATCGGGGTGGCCTGGGCACAGCCCGGTGGTGAGCGCGCCGACGAGCTGTTGCGCCACGCCGACATCGCCTTGTATGCGGCCAAAGCCGCCGGGCGCAATACCTGGCGGGTGTACGTGGAAGCCATGGGCAACGTCGCCCGCGACCGTCGGCGCTACGAACAGCAACTGCGCGATGCGATGCACCGGGACCAACTGGAACTGCGTTATCTGCCTCGTTTCGACATGAACGCCGAACAATTGCACGGTTTTGAAGCGCAGATGTTCTGGCACCACCCGGAAAAAGGTGAGCTGGGCGGGGCGGACTTCATTCCGATTGCCGAGGCGTCCGGACAGTTGCAGGACCTGGGCACCTGGATGCTGATCAACATCTGCGAAGAGGCGGCCACCTGGCCGAACGCCGTCAGCGTCTCGCTGGCAGTTTCGCCGAAGTGGTTCAGCAGCAGCTTTTTACTCGAGCAAGTGCAAACGGCCCTGGATGCGAGCAGCCTGGATCCGCATCGCCTGACGCTGGAAGTGGCCGAGGGGATCCTGCTGAGCGATCACAAGACCGTCGCCGAAACCTTGCACGCCCTCAAGCGATTGGGCGTGCGGATCAACATCGACAAGTTCGGCACCAACATCGCCTCCCTGCGCGAAGTCTTGAACCAACCGTTCGACGGGATCCGCTTCGATCGCAATATCCTCTCGCAACTGGGCCTGGAACATGACCAGGAAGGTGTGCTGGCAATGATCCGGCTGAGCCGCAGCGTCGGGCTGACCGTCACCGCCGAAGGCATCGAGAACGCCCGGCAATACGGCCAACTGCGCAGCGTCGCCTGCGACCACGTACAAGGCCCGTACTTCGGCTCGGCCCTGGCCCGCTCGGAAATGGCCTCGTTCTTTACCACGCCGCGGTGGTTGTAACAGCGGCACCGGCAACGCTTCACAAGCTGATAGACCGCCATCGCGAGCCACAGGGAATTGGGGTTGAATTCGAGTTCCGCGACCGCCGCAAAATCCCATGTGGGAGCGGGCTTGCTCGCGAAAGCGGTCCGGCAGCCGACATCTTCGGTGGCTGAACCATCGCCTTCGCGAGCAAGCCCGCTCCCACAGAGTCTGCGGCGTGCCTGCAAATCCTGAGTACCCCACAGATCCACTGTGGGAGCGAGCCTGCTCGCGATGGCGCCGGCACAGTCACCACCGCGCGCATCCCCTGCCTCACAAACTCAACCGCCCCCGCTCCTCCTCGGTCAACCGCTGCCGGGTCTGCTCATCCAAGGGCCCGGCGCCGAGCACCTGCACTGGGCTGGCAGGGTCATAGGACCTCGGCGCTTCGCGGCTGCCGCCATCTCGGGACGGCGCCAGTTGTTCAGTACCGAAGCTCACCACTTGCACGGTGAACACCGACGCCTGGTTCTGCCGCGCGGCGTTCTGCTGCTGGCGGGCCACGTCTTCCGCCGCTTGGGTGGCCGAGGTCGCCGCCGAGCTGGCGGAGGTGATGGCCCCGGTGTTGACCGAGGCCGCCAGCGGCACGCCGGTGGATTTGCCCTGGGTCTGGATGTTGGCGGCATTCACCACGGTCAGCGCCGCAATGTTCACGTTACCCGAGACCCGGATCCCCGCCTCGCCCGCATCGATGGTGCCCAACGGCGCGATCAGGTCGATGTCGCCGGGCGCCACCTCGGCAATCGGATTGAGGGTCGCGATACCGGCACCGGTGCTCGGCACCGAGGGCGACAGGGTCACGTTGCCCCAGGTGTCGTACAGCCGTTTTGGCGGCGTGTAGACCACGGTGGTCTTGGAACCGCGCCCGGCGTTGATGTCGCCCTGGGCCGACCAGCCGAGGATCGAACCACCGAAGGTGGTCATGATCCGGCTCTGGCCTAGCAAAATGCTGCCTTGGGCGTACAACTGAATGTCGCCCTGGCCCTGGGTGATGACCCCGGCGGAAGCCGGTGGCGCGTTGCCTTCGACCCCGAACACCTGCTGGCCGCCCGGGGTCAGCACCTGGATATCGCCACCGAAATCGGTGTGGATCCCCGAACCGCCGTAGAGCGTGACGTCGCCGTCATAGCGAATGCTGTTGCCCGCCACATCCTTGCTGGGGAACAACGCCGCAATCGCCTCACGCCCGCGACGGTAGCTGCCGCTGCGCTCGCCACCGACGGTGTTGTACTCGCGGCCCCCGGCCTTGAGCTCGGCGAAGTAGATCTGCCGGGCGAAGACGTTCTGCTGTTGCGCCGGCAGGTTGGCGAAAAACGCCAGGGCCTGGTCTTCGCCGGCACTGTAGCCGAAGCGCTGGCTCAGCCACTGGTTCAACTCGCCGCGATAATCCTTCAGCGCCGCGCCCGGTTGTAGGTAACGCGCCAGCAAACCACGGTAATTCGGTCCCTGGGGCCCCGCCCCGGCGATCAGCGCGATCGAGGCGCCGCCGTCACGTACCTGGGCTGCCGGGTCGACATTACCAATACTGTTGAACCCGCTTTCCTGGTACTGCTGGCCAACCCCTGGGCCCGAGCCGTACAAGTTGCGCCCGGCACTGACCTCCAGCAGGCCGGGACCGGCAATATTGAAGGTGCTCAGGCGGATGTCGCGCCCAGCCCAAACCTGGGAAATTTCATCGGCCCGGCTGTGCACGATCAGGTTGCCGGTGGATTGCCCGCCGGCCGCGCCGCTCACTTCGGCAGGCACATCGGTAACGGTATTCAACGGCAGCCCGGAATTGACGATGTCGCGCCCGGCCAGCACCCGCAGCGGGCCACTGCCCTCATAGCGCACCTCATCACCCGACGCTGGATAACGAATCACTTCGCCGGTACGCAGGCCGACGATATCGCCCTTGACCGCATAGAAACGCACCGGCTCGCGCGGGGCATACGGCTGGGCGCTGAAGGTATTGATACCGAAACTGAACAACGGGAATTCGCTCGGCGAGACATAGACCCCGGTACCGTAGTTTGCATAGATCGGGTTTGCATTGATCCCACTGTAACCGGCGAAGCCCGGACGCAGCGGACTGGACAGCAAGGCTGGATCAGCCCCCGACTGCGTCACCGCATAACCACCGGCATAGATCGAGTCGGCCGCAATCAGCTGCAACTCGGCATTGGCCGAGGGCGCGGTCATCAATGAGAACCCGGATGCCGCACCACTGACGCCACTGGCCGACGGCCCGTAGTAAAGGCTGCCATTGGCAGCGACGGCCCGCAGGATCGAGGGGTAGACAAAACGTCCGCCGGATGTCGAGGCATTGATACCGGCACGGTTTTCATTGGCAACGATTGGCGTCAGGTTGCCGCCCACGCTGAACAGGTCGATGGCGGTACTGCCGGTCCACAGAGAGAACTGGCTCAGGCCGCCACCGCTGCGGTAGGCACCGTCGCGGTCGGTGTAACCGGTGGAGTTCTGCATCACCACCCGCCCCGGATCGCCCACGCCCTGCAACACCAGGTCGCCACGGCTGTCCAGGCTGACGCCGGCATCCCCCGGCATCAGTGTCACGCCGCCGCGAGCGTTGGCCAGGGTGGAAACGTAAGCGTCATACGCCCGAGACTCTTGTGGATCATGAAAAGAATGATCGCTGCCGTAGGTCAGGCCCAATGCCCCGATTGCCCCGGCCTGCAACTGCAACGATCCCCGCAGGTTGGTCAGCACGCCGTTCAAATCAGCTTTGGAATCGAGCGACGCACGCGCCGCCTGAGAGGGGTTGAGCTCGCCCCCAATGCGCAGCCGCAGGTCACCCCCACCGGTCAACACCAGGCTGCCATCGGCCGCGACCCGACCACTGCTGCCCACGGCCAGCACCAACCCCTGGCTGCGCTCCACATCGGTGCCCAGTACACCATGCTGTTCGGTGATCAGGCCGGCGTCGCCGCCAACGTCAACGCTCAGGTTGCCGCCTCCAAGCGTGCCAATCCCGGTAAAGCCCGTCAGGTACGGATCACCCGCGTCGGTGGAGGGCTGCTGGGCGAAGGTGCCGAAATTGATCCACCAGGCGGTGGGAATCTGCGCCGCCGGATCGGCGGTGGCCCCGGTGCCCTGCCGCCATAACCAGTTGCCCGTTGCCGCCGACGTGTTCCGTCCCCCGCTGTCGACATTGCGCTTGGAAAACGAATCACCGTGCAGGTCACCGCCCACCGTCAGCTTGAGATTCCCCCCCTGCTCCGGGTACCAGGCCTGGTAAGCGCTGCCGGTGGTGAGCGATTCATAGGCGGTACCTGCGGCACCCAGCACGCTGCCATCGGGCTGACGGCCACGGGGCTGTTGATAGGGGTCGCTCGCGCCCGGAGCCAACGAGGCGGACTGAGTGCCTGCGGTGTAGACCCCGAACAGTGACCGCATGTTGAAATCGTTGGCGCTGAGCAGGTCCAGATCGCCGGTACCGGTGCGCAGGACGCTGAATAGTTGGCTGCCGGGGGTGACTTTGGTGCGGATCGGCTCCGGGGGTTTGTCGGGAACCACAGCCACCACGCACCAATCAGGAAACCAAGTGCAGAAATCCAGCAACTCAGTCGGCACGGGCTCTCCAGGTACAGCACCATAGTTGTTGGTCGGCGACCAGACCAATACCGTTTTGGGTGGTGCCGGCATACAGGCATCAGGAATCCAGGTACAGAAGTCCAACATCTCGGGTGGTACGGGCTCTCCTGGCACGCCAAAATTGCTGCCCGGCGCCCAAACCATCCCGGTGCCGCCCCCCCCTCCGCCACCGCCGCCGGTCTGCTCGCGCTTCGCCAGGTAATGCCCATCGGCCAATTGCAAACTGCCCGCCTCGGCATGAGGACGGGTGGTCCGGGTATCGGCCGCCTCGGTATCGGCCCCCGCCACCCAACGCATCGACCAGGATTGCGAGCCGTCGGGCAGCAGGCTGGCCACGGCCCAGTTGCGTCCCTGGGTACCGTTATCCACCGGCCGTAGCACGATCAGATCGACCCCCTCGGCCAACTTGACGTCGGTGCCGGAAGGAATCAGCGCACCGGTGCCCAAGGGCAAGGCCCCGCGCAGCGTCAGCCCGCTCTGGGGCACCGCGACGCCCTTGGGCCAGGTCCCATCCTTGACCGTGATGTCCATCGCCAATCGGGTACCGGCACCCAGCCGGGTGTCGATGGGCAAGCTGACGGCTTGGTTCAACAACGTCCCGGCGGCATACAGGAGATTGCCGCTGGCGTCGTGGATGGCGGCTTGCAACAGCGTGCCGGCGGGCAGGTTCAGCTCAACACCCAGGCTCATCGCGGTCGGCAGTTCGAGCCCCGCCGGCAGGCTGCCGCCCTTGAAGGGCAAGTCATAGTTGAGCAGGCTACCGCCCGGATACAGGGTACCGTCGGCCAACTCGACGCCGGCACCCGGTACCACCAGGTCGGCACCGAACGGCTGTTTCCCGGGCAACAGCAACCAGCCATTGCCATCGGTGCGCACGCTCGGGTCGCCTGCCTCCGGCGGCGCAAAACCATCGCTGATGCTGCCATAGATATTCAGGTTGCCGCCGGCGCGCACCACCAGATTGCCCGACTCACCGGAGCCATAGACATCGGTCTTTTGCGTATGACGGTTGAGGCTGGCGTAGCGATAACCGGAAAGGTCCAGGTCGCCCTGCACCACCAGGTCACCGTCCGGCGTCTTGCTGAGGATTTCTACGCCGGGACGCAGGTGCAGCGCGTCGGCGTAAGTCGCGTTGTTCAGCCCGGCCAGCTTGCCGTTGAGCAAGTTGCCGTTGAGCAGTGCGGCATTGATGAAGGCCTCGCTGTCGTCGTGTTTTTCCTTCAGGTACGCCTGATCGATCACTTGATAGGGCCGCCCATCCGCCGCCGGCGCGGTGCCGTCACGGGCGTCGGTGTAGCGGGCGACCGCGTTGACGCTGATGGAACGTGCACCGAGCACCGACAGATTGCCGGAGGCATCGATGGCGATATCACCGTAGCGCGGGTCATCGACCCGCAGCCGCGGGGCATTGAGTTCCAGGGCGCCACGGGCCCGACCGTCATTTTGCCCCGGCGCATTGCCCTTCGACGCGCCGGTGCCGTGAAGCAGGTCGAAGCGCGCGCCACTGACCAGGGTCAATTGCCCGTCTCCCGAATTGAGCTCGATCAGGGCCCGGTTGGGGCTGTCGATGATCTTGCCGTAGCTGTCGACCCGCAAAAGGCTGCCGTGGGTATCGAGCAGCGCGCTGCCGGCCACGGTCAGCCCGTGTTTCGCCGCCAACCGGATACTGCCGACCTCCTGCCCGCTGGCATCGACCGTGCCGAGCACGGTCAGGCGACCGTTGTCCACCGAGACATTGATGTCGTTGGCCTTGAGTTCGTTGCCGATCACCAGGTCGCCTTGCTTGAGCTGGAAGCTGCGCGAGCCGAACACCTGATCGCGGTTCAGCCGCCCGTTCAACGCGGCGAAATCCCCCAGCTGTTGCCCGCGCAGGTCCACCGCGCCACCGGCATACGGCACCAGGGTGCCGCCGGCGTTATAGGTGCCGGAGGCGGAACCGAGGATCCGTCCTTGCAGGTCGATCAGCCCGGCGCCGGGGTCGAGAGCAATCGCGCTCAGCAGGCCGGCGCGGTTGTTGCGGGCGCTGAGGTCGACGGTCGAACCGGCGGCCTGGCGGATATTGCCGGTACGGCTGTCGAGGAACAGATCACCGCCCCAGCTGTACTTGCGGACATCGTTGAGCACCACTTCGCGTCCGGCCAGGTCGATCAGCGCCTTGTCCCCCAGTACCACGTCGCCGCTGGCGCCGAGGGTGAGCTTGCCGCTGGGCAGGCGGACCGTGCCGTCGAGCAGCAGGCTGCCGGCCTGCAACTGCAACTCAGCCCCCAGCGCGGCATTGTCGGCCGCTGCGGCCGACACCCCGGTGATGCCCGCCACCGTCAGCGCGCCACCGACGGTGATCCGGTTGACCGAGCCGGCCTCGCCGGTCCATAGCGGTGTATTCACCCGCAGGTCGCCACCGCTGTAGCTATAGCCCTTACCGCTGACATAGTCGCCGCGCGACTGGTACACCTGCAGCGCGCCTTTGTGGTTGGCGGTGATGCGCTGGCTGGCGGTCAGGTTGACCTGGCCGAAACCCAGCGTCAGGCGCTGCGGGTTGTCGAGATTGTTGGCCTGGGCATTGGGCCCGTAACCGAACTCCAGCACTTGGGCCTGGAGATCCAGCATCCCGCTGCCGTTGCCCGGCCCGGCCAGCAGCGGCGCACCGGCCGGCGTCAGCGCCCCGTTCCACACCAGGGTGCCGGTGCGAATGCTCGCGCGGTCATAGGCGTTGCCATAGCCATAGATCGCCGGCGTGCCGAGGACCAGGCGTTGCAGGCTGGACTTGCCGGTCAATGGGTCCAGGGTACTGAGGTCGACGCTTTCGTAGAAATTCACCGAGTCCCGGGCATTGAGCACCAGGTTTTCCAGGGCCGGCGCGCCCTTGAGGCTGTCGCCGCGCAGTAGGCGGTCGAGTACCTGCTGGTTAAGGGTCAACCCCTGGGGCAGGGCCTGGCGTTGTTGGGCCGCCGCCAGTGCCTGGGCCGAACCGATGTTGATCGCGCCCACCGCCAGCGTCAGGTTGCGCGTGCCGAAGCGCACCGACTCGTCGAGGTTGAAGGCATTGTCGGTGGCCGCGGTGATGGTGCCTTGGGAATAGAGTTCGGTGGTGCCGCTGCAATGGCCGCTGTCGCACTGACCGATCAGGATCGATCCCGCACCGTCGGTCAGTGTGCTCGCGGTGGGCGGCAGCACATCGAGCCAGCCGTTGGACACCGCTAACAAACCGTTCTGGCCCGGGTTGTAGATGAAGCCGCTGCGCGAATCGAACGGCGCGCTGCCTTGGCCCAGGGTATTGATGCTCGCCCCCTGCTCGACCACGATGGCGCCGTCCTTGCCACTGGTGACGAGGAATACCTCGCCGGCCTTGAGGCTGCTGCCCTGGCGCAGGGTGATGTCGGACAGGGTCGAGTTGAAGGTCACCAGATTGCCGCCCTGGCCGTAGATGACCCCGGGCAGCGTGCCGATCGTCAGGCGCGAAGCTTGCAGAGCATTGAGCGCCTGATCATAGAGCGAGGCACCGGCGAACCCCGCCGTGGCCTGTTGGCCGACCGGCAGCACTTCGAGGCGGGTGGCGTCGGCGAAAATGCCGACGCTGCCGCCCAGGCCGCCCTCGGTCGGTTTGAAATTGGCCTTCCCATTGAACTGAAAGGTCTCGCCAGGGTCGCCCACACCCCTGAACTTGAGCTTGAGGGTCTTGCCATCGGCCTCGATCATCGCCCGCGGCACGCCCTTGAGCGCGGCATTGGCCTTGGCGAACGCCGCGTAGCTGGTTTCGTTGTATTGCGAATACCGTCGCAGCACGTCCGCCGAAGTCAGAATCACTTGGCTGGACAACGCATCGCGAATGTCGCTGTGGGCAATCGACAAGCCGCCCGAGGTGGCCCAGGAGCCGTTCCGCATGGCCAGGCTGCTGGCCATTTTTCCATTGCTGGCCAGGCCATTGAGCTCAACCCGGAACGCCCCCGGCAACAAGGCATAGGTCGACGGCAGCAAGGTGTAGGTGCCCGCCGGCAGGCCCGGAACGCCAGCGTCCAGGGTAATGCGCTGGCCAATCAGCGGATCGCGCGCCCCGGCCTCCCCCGACGGCGGCGCGTAGCCGCGCTGATCGCCGGGAACGATGGCGTACACCGGGTTGGTGTCCAGCCCTGGCAATACCAGGCTGCCGTCCGCACCGATCTGCACCAACGGGTTATAACGCGCGTCGGTAGAGCCACCACGCCCGGAAATGAAACTGGCGCCGGCCAGGTCGCCGCCCCCGGACAGATCGAGCACGGCGCCGGGTTGCACATCAACGGTCTGCCCGGTCATCGAGACGCCCACCGACAACACGTTGGCCGAGGTGCTGCCACCCGCCCCGATCAATTCGACGTCCTTGCCGTTGTAGCGATAGGACAAGCCATCCACCGTACCGCCATAAGGCATGTTCAAACCAGCCGCACTGACCGACGTGACACTGCCCGGCAACAGCTTCAGGGTGTGGATATTGCCCACTTCTTCGCCAAGGCTGAGCAGCCCCAACGGCGCACGCAGCACGCCGCCCTGCAACAAGGTGCCGGCGTCCAGGCTCAGCGAACCAAACGCCGAATACGGTACGGTCGGCAGCGTGTCGGTGGTACGCGCGATCCGCAGGGTGGAGTCCGCGGTGGTCTTGACCAGCGCCGTGGCGCCCGTGGTCGGGTAGATCTGCGCCGCGGCCAGGGTCAGGTCGGCGTTGCTCAGCAGTTGTGTGGCGGTACGCTCGATATTCAGCGGCGAGCCACCAAGAAAGCGCAGGTCACCCCGACTGTTCAACTGCGCCTGGGCAAAACCACGACGGTCAACCTCCAGCGCCGGGCCCTGCTGGCGCGCCAACACGCCATGGGCGCCGAGGGTCAGGACGTCGCGCAGGTCCAACAGGTCGGCATTGACCTCCAACCGGGCGGCACTGTCCTGCAGCGACAGGCCGCCCTGGATGGTCGGGCGTACATGCACGTCGGCAGTGCGAGCCGAGGCCCCCGCCAGACGGACATAGGGGGCGTTCAAGACTATCCGGCTGTCACTCGGCGCGCCCTCGGCCAACGCCAGCGAGCCGGTATAGAGTTGCAGGCTCTGCGCCAAATCCAGTTGCAGGTCGCCTTCGAACGACAAGATGCCGTTGCTGAGCAAGGTCAGGTTGGCGAAACCGCCGTCGCGGACTTTATCGACGTCCAGACGGCCCTGGCCGTAGCTCATCGGGCTATCAGTAGCAGCGCTGTCGGCGCCCCGGGACAGGATCAGCTCACGCGGCACCCGCACCTGATCGTCCACCGTCGAGCGATCGTACAGTGGGGTTTCCAGGGCCACCGACAAACTGCCACCGGCAGCGCCCACACCGCCAGCAGCCGCCTGGAACTCGCCGTCCAGGCGCAAGCCATTGTTCGAACTCAAGGCGATGCTGCCGCCAGCGCTGCCCAGCGTAGTGGCGCCTTGGCCGCGAATATCCAGTTCAGCCTGGGCGCCGTTGGCCAACAGGCGCGCGCCCTGCTTCACCACCACGAACAGGTCCGGCGCACTGGCCATGCCCTTGGCCGTATCGACACTGCCGCCGATGACGACGCTGCCGCCGTCGTCGACCCGGCCGTAACGCCGTCCCTGGGCGTCCACTGCCGTTACCGCACGGGCCGAAACGTCCAGCAAAGCGTGTTCGCCCAGCAGGATCGAGCGCTGATGAGGACGCTCGACAACCGGAACATCTGTCAAGCCCGCCGGCTTGATCTGGGTCAGCAGGATGTTCCCGCCCCAGGCATCGAGCTGACCATCGACGCTCAACTGGCCAACGCTGGCCAGGCTCAGGCTGCTGCCCGGATCGACACTGATCCGCGCCCCCGTACCGATCGACAGCGCCGTCGTTTCCCGCTCGCTGGCGCTGGACAGGATGCTGCCGGCTTGCAGGGTCAGGCTCGCGCCCTTGCGCTGGCTCAACACGCCCTTGAGCGCATCCTGCTGATACAACTCGGGGGTCCAGAGCGACAACAGCGTCTGCGGCGCGCTGCCGGTCGCGGCGTCCTGAATGTTATCGCCGAAGTGGTACACCGGCATGCTGATGTCCAGCTGAGTGCCATCGCTGACGGTCAGCCCCTGGTTACCGGTAATGTCGTAGGCCGAGAAGCCCTTGTCGAAGAAGCCACTGCCCAGCACCAGGCCAGCGCCGGCATCCGCCAGCGGTTGGTCGCTGATGGTCACCTTGCCGGCCTGCACGCTCAGGCGCCCACCGCCATTGACCCCATGGCCACGTATCGCGCCGTCGAGGCTGAGTACTCCGTCATTGGCGGAGGTATTGGCATTGGCCGCCAGGGTCAGGTTGCCGCCCTTGCCCCCGCGTTGCTTGCCATCGGCCAGCAGCGCAGCGCCCGACGAAACATCGATCAGGCTGCCGCTCGCCAGCGTGACATCGCCACTGCTGCGCAGGGACACACTGCCGCCATTGAGGAAAGGCAACGCACCGTTGTCACTCGGATTGAGCAACTGATTGCTCCAGAGACCCCGGGTGTCGAGGGTCACGCCTTTGGCTACACGCACACCGGCTTGGGTGCCGCCGGGCCCATCGATCCGGGCGTCCTCAACCCGGGCGTTCTCGCTGATTTGCTGCAACACGTTGCCCAGGGTAATGTCGCCGCCCCGGGCGGTGAGGTTGGCATCGACCTCGACCTGCGGGCCGTACAGGGTAATGCTGCCGGCGGGTGCTACTTGCAGGTCGCCTTCGACTTTGATGCTGCCGGTGGCGGCGATTTTCACCGCACCAAGGCCGAAGCCGTTGAGCTGTTCACTGTCCAGGTACAGGCGGCCTTCGCGACCTTCGGCTACCGGGCCATCGAGCCCCATCCCGACTGAAAGGGATTGGTCGCCAGCGCCCACGACGATGTCCTGCAGCGTGCCGTCATTGGCGCGCAACGCATATTGCAAGGTTCCGCTGCTTTTCACGTAGTAAGGCACGTAGTTGCCGACTACCAACTGCGCGCCACGGGCCACCGCCTTGGCCGACTGGTTATAACCGTCCAGCCCGACCTGTGCGGCCTGCACCTGGCGGTCGCTCTGGAAGGTGTCGCCGACCACCTGGCCTTCCAGCACCGCGTTGCGCGTGCCGACCACCAGAGTGCCGGCGTCGCGACCGACGCTGTAGCCCTGCTCGAAACGCTCCCGTGGCGCAATCAGCGGACTGTAGTAGAACTCGCTCTGGCCCCAACGCGTACTGTGGTCTTCGTAGCCCTGGTACACGCCCTCATAGAGGATGTCGCCGGGAGCCCTGGAAACTTCATAAAGCCGCCCGTTCGAGCCCTTGAGCCAACTCTGCTTGACCCTGCCGGACTGCACATCGAGGGTGCCGCCGGACAGATTTATCTGCGAGCCCTTCTGCGTCACCACGTCGTTGCCAGTGAAGGACACTGTGCCGCCCTGGGCCATCCACTCACCGACGCTGTGCACGCGGGTGCCCAGGTAGCCGCTGACCTCGAGCAGGCCACCGGCGGTGTACCAGCGATCGGTGGCGTAACCGTTGGTGCCGGCGGGCACGAACACCAGCTCGCGGGTATCGACCCACACGTCCTTGCTGTTCAGGCCGCCCTTGTCGCGGTTGCCGGGTGCATCGCGCTGTTCGTTGCCCTGGACATTGATCTTGATGCTGTTGGATTCCATCGCCACCTTGACGCCCAACGCACCGGACACATCGATGATCGCGCCGTCGCTCACCCGACTGCGTTGGCTCCCACGGACGCCGACCTGGCCGCCGCTGGCCAGGGTTATCGAGCCGTTCTGGAAGTCAACGGTGCCGGCGCTGTCGATGGCGATCAACGACTGGTCGCGGCGATAGCCGTCGGCCGCGACGATAGACGCAGTGTTGGCACTGACCGGTTGCATCAGGCCGTTACGCTGGCTGTCCAGGGCACTGCTGCTATCAAGCAGGATCGCGCTGGTAGCGCCCTCACCCAGGGTCACGCTGCGGCTGGCGCTCAGGTGCAGGGTGCCCCGTGAATCCACCGAGGTGCTGGCCAGCGCGACACCGTTCTGCCGTACATCCTGGCCGGTCAGGCTCACGTCACCCAGCGCTGCCTGCAGCAAGCCACTGTTGCTGACCTGGCCCGCGCCGCTGGCGAGCACCTGATTGCCGCGCACCGACGAGTCGGCGTTGCCGTCGGTGCCTTGGCCTTTCTTGATCACGAAATTACTGCCGGCCGCCAGCGCCGCCTGGCCTTTCTGGGTGCTGATGGTCCCGGCGTTGGCCACTTCGTTGCCCAGCAACAGCACATAGCCGCCACCGGCGGTGGAGCTGGCAGGCGCATGGGTTTCAATCCGCGCCCCCTGCTCGACTCGCACCTGGCCGGCGGCGTTGGTGAACGTCGGCGCCGTGCCGGGGCTGTACAGGCCGTTGCTCTTGAACTGGCTGTCGTCGAATGCAGTGGCGGCCGCCACCAGGTTGCGCACGTTGATCTGGCTGCTGCCACTGAAGACGATGCCGTTCTGGTTGAGAATCAGCACCGTGCCGTTGGCTTTGATCGCGCCCCGGATCTGGCTCGGCGCCGTCGCGTTATCGACTCGGTTGAGCACCGCCCAATCGGCGTTCTGCTGGAAGTTGACGGTGGTATCGCGCCCGACGTTGAAGGTGTCCCAGTTGATGATCGCCTTGTCGGCAGTCTGCTTGATCGAGACCTGGGTCTTGCCGCCCGCCTCGCTCTGCACCGGTGCCTCGACATTGCTAAAGACCGGCTTGCCATCGGCGCCGATCACCAGGTTCAGACCATTGCCACCCAAACCGTTATGAATGGTTTGCGGGCCGGCAAGGGCTGCCGTACGGCCCGCTGCCTGCAAGGCCTGCTGCGCGGCGATGGCCGCTACCGTATTGTTGAGATTGCTCAAGGAGCGTTGTAATTGCTGGTTGACCGTCTGCTGTTGCGCCAACGGTGGCGGTGCTCCCGGCACCAGAGCGCCCGGGCGGGCAGCGTTGGTGGCTTGGGCGGCGCCCTTGGCGGCAAACCAGCTCGAACTGAACGCCGCGGGCTGGGCGGCCTGGGCCGTCCCCGTGAGCACCAGCAGGCCAATGGCCTGGGCCAGGGGGGTGAGGTACAACGCGCCCTGCTCCAGCACCGAGCGAGAGGATCCAGGGGCGAAGCCGCGAGGCGTCGGTCTTGAAGTTTTCTTGTACAGACGCATCACTATCCGATCCTTTTCCCAAAGCACAGAGTTAGGTCACACCGCCGCCGGGCGGCCGTACCGATACCTGATAGGCGGTTACAGAGGTGCGCGACCGAACGCTTGTCACACAAAGTTCATAGGCGCGTTCGGCAGGCAGCGAAATCAACTGGCGCATCGACGTGCGTACGTTCGTCACATAGAAACACCCCATCGGCAGCGCCAAGCTGGCCGCTACCGATGGGGTGTTGAAGTGGCCACATCCTGTGGCCGTTTCAGCATCCTGCGTGCGGCTTACAAGCGACCTTTGCCGTTGCAGACGCTGACGTTGGCGATATCCAGGCCATCGCCGTAGGCGTTGTCGAGGAAGGTTTTCTTGATTTCGCCAGCCAGGTTGGTCGGGGTGGCGCTGGTGCCCGGTACGATGGCGAACGCATGGGCGTTGATGACGGTGTTTTTGGTGCCGGTGTAGAGGCTGGTCAGGAAATTGCGGACCGCGGTGGCGTCAGCAGCGGTCTTGTAGCACTGACCTACGAGCAGGTTGGTATAACCCACGATCGGGTACTGGTTGGTGCCTGTTGGGACCGGGGTATCAGTGGCGGCAGAACCGAACGTTGGCACCCACTTCAATGGGTTGGCACGATCGGCAGCGGTAGCCGGGACTGCTGCGGTGCCCAGGGCTGCGGTGGTGTTGGCCAGGCTTGGCAGCGGAGCAGTGCCAGCGGCCACGGCGTTTTTGCTGACACGAGCAACCACGGCGTTGTTGTTAGGAGAAACATAATCAGGGCTGACATACCCGATGGCGCCATCGGTGGCGTTGACCGCAGTCACGACATCACCGCTGCCGGCAACGGCTTGCCAGTTGGCAGGCTCGGCGCCTACGTTGGCGGTGGTGAAGGTGCTGCTGACACCGAACTTGGCAGGGCAGGAATCGTTCAGGAAGCGGGCGAACAATTCGGTGGTGCCGCTGCTGCCGGAACGGTAGATGACCTTGATCGGAGTGGCGTCGCTGTTACCCAGGATCGGGCCCCAGGTGGTCACGGTGCCGGAGAAGATGTTGCACAATTGGGCGCCGGTCAGTTGCAGGGTGGTGGTGCCGGATTTTTTGTAGGGAATGGTGACCGACGTGCCGACCGATGGCACCTGGACCAGTTTACCGAAGGTGGCGCCGAAGGCGTTGTTGTAGTTGGTCAGTTCAGTCTGGCTGAGTACCGAGTCGCTACCGGCGAAGTCAACCGGGGTGCCGGCAGGCTGGTTGATCGAAGCGGGGGCGTTGGTCAGGAAAGCCGTCTTGCCGGCGCCGCTGCCGACACCGGTGTAGCTGAAGTCGGTGGGCAGCAGACGTGGCAGAGGCGAAGCGCCGTTGTAGAGTTTTTCTGGCAGGGTGGCACCGCCACCGACAACCGCGGCCATCGATTGGGCCGAAGCCAGGGCGGCTACTGCCAGGGAAGCTGCGATCATAGTGCGCTTAAACATGAAGAATCTCCTTTCATCGTGTTCGTACGTAGGTTGGGTGACGCGTGCTTGCCGTCATGGCGCTCGGTCCTGTGCCGATGGCGGTGGGGTGAGGCCATGGGTAAGAAATTCGCAGTTTCCGGTGACAGATAAAGGAAAAAACCTCGGGTGCAGAGGGCTCGTTTCAAGGTTTTTTCCTCGGGTGTTCGAAGGCTCTGGACTGGGCCTTCAGACGGATTTCAGGGGTTTATTGAATGGAGAGGCGCTGGAGGTCGCGGCGGACAGTTGCCTGGCCGGGAAAAATGACAGAACGAGGAACCCGAGTTTGGCCCTGGCGAGGGTCGGGAGCTGGCACAACACTGCAGATTTTTTCTGCATCACGGCTTTTGTGGCGAGGGAGCTTGCTCCCGCTGGGTCGCGCAGCGACCCCAAAACGCGGTCTGGCTGGTCCACCGAGGCGCCTGGGTTTGGGGCTGCTGCGCAGCCCAACGGGAGCAAGCTCCCTCGCCACAAGGCCGTGCATGTCAGTAGAGGGGGGTTATTGCACTAATTGATTAATCTCGATGATCGGCAGCAACACCGCCATGACGATCACCAGCACCACGCCGCCCATGATCACGATCATCAGCGGTTCAAGCAGCGCGGTCATGCCCATGGCGCGGCGCTCGATGTCGCGGGACAGGGTTTGCGCGGCGCGTTCGAGCATCGGCGGCAGGCAGCCGGTTTTTTCGCCGCTGGCGATCAGATGGATCAGTACGGGCGGAAAGACTTTTTCCACCCGCAGCGCCGCAGCCAGGTTAACGCCTTCGCGGACCTTGGCCGTGGCATCGCTGACGCTCAAGCTCAAGCGGTCGTTGGATAAGGTCTGGCGCGCTGCCTCCAGGGCGCGCAGCAGCGGCACCCCGGCGCCACCAAGGATCGCCAGGGTCGAGGCAAAGCGTGCGGTGTTGAGCCCGAGCACGAAACGCCCGACCAGTGGCAGGCGCAGCACCCGGGCGTGCCAGTTCAATCGCGCCGCCGGTTTGCGCAAGTACAGGCGCCAACTCCAGAACCCACCGGCGAGCACGCCGAAACACAACCAGCCCCAGGCACGAATGAAATCACTGGCGGTGAGCATCGCCAGGGTCAGCGCGGGCAAATCCTGGCGGGCTTGGGAGAAGGCGCTGACCACCTGGGGCACCACGTAGCTGAGCAGGAAAATCACGATGGCGACCGACACCAGCCCCACCACGCCGGGGTAGATGAACGCCGTGAGGATCTTGCCCCGCAGGTTGTTGCGCTCCTCGATGTAGTCCGCCAATCGCTCCATCACCTGAGCCAGGTCGCCGGACTCTTCGCCGGCGGCAATCAGCGCCCGATAGATTTCCGGAAAGTCCCGGGGCCTGGCCGCCAAGGCCTCGGCCAGGCGCATGCCGCTGCGCACATCGGCCCGCACCGCGCTCAAGGTCTGAGCGATATGCTTGCGCTCGGCCTGTTCCACCGTGGCGCTCAACGCCGCTTCCAACGGCAGGCTCGCGCCCAGCAGGCTCGCCAGTTGCCGGGTAGCCCAGGCCAGGTCGTTATCCGAGAGCCTGGCGCTGAACAATCCGCCGCCGTTGCCTTGGGGCGTGTTGCGTTCCAGTTGCACCTGCAACGCCGTCAACCCGCGACTGCGCAACAGGCTGAACGCAGCGCTCTGGCTGTCCGCTTCCAGGTGCCCGGACTCGATCTTGCCCTGGGCATCGGCGGCCTCGAAACGGTAGCGATTCATCAGGCGTCCCGTGTCACGCGAAGGATTTCTTCAGGCGCGGTGATCCCGCCACGCACCCATCGCTCACCGTCCTCACGCATGCTGAACATCCCGGCCTGGCGGGCGGCGGCGCGCAGTGCCTGCTCCCCTGCTCCCTGGTGAATCAAGGTGCGAATGTCATCGTCGATGCAAAACAACTCGTGGATACCCGTGCGCCCGCTGTAGCCGGTCTGATTGCAGGCGCTGCACCCCACCGGTCGCCACGTGTCGGGCGCTATCGGATCGACCTGTTTGCATTGCGGGCACAGCCTGCGTACCAAGCGCTGGGCCAGCACGCCGAGCATCGACGACGCCAGCAGGAACGGCTCGACGCCCATGTCTATCAGACGGTTGATGGCCGACACAGCATCGTTGGTGTGCAGTGTCGCCAGCACCAGGTGACCGGTGAGCGACGCTTGCACGGCGATCTGCGCGGTCTCCAGGTCGCGGATCTCGCCGATCATGATGATGTCCGGGTCCTGGCGCAGGATCGCCCGCAACGCGAGGGCGAAGGTCATGTCGATCTTGGCGTTGACCTGGATCTGGCTGATGCCCGGCAGGTCGTATTCCACCGGGTCCTCCACGGTGAGGATGTTGTGCACGCTGGCGTCGAGCCGGGCCAGGGCCGCGTAAAGGCTGGTGGTCTTGCCGCTGCCGGTGGGGCCGGTGACCAACACGATGCCGTGGGGCTGGCGGATAAGGTGGTCGAGCTTGCCCAGCACGCCAGGGTCCATGCCCAGGGTTTCCAGTTGCAGGCGCCCGGCCTGCTTGTCCAACAGCCGCATCACCACTCGTTCGCCGTGGCCGGTGGGCACGGTGGACACCCGAATGTCGATGGGTCGACCGGCGACCCGCAGGGCGATGCGACCGTCCTGGGGCAAGCGTTTTTCGGCGATGTCGAGCTGGGCCATGATCTTGATCCGCGACACCAGCGCGCCGTGCAGGGCCTTGCGCGGC
Source organism: Pseudomonas sp. RGM2987 (assembly GCF_022952855.1). Classification (GTDB taxonomy): domain Bacteria; phylum Pseudomonadota; class Gammaproteobacteria; order Pseudomonadales; family Pseudomonadaceae; genus Aquipseudomonas. Next base: position 328,102 of record NZ_JALJDX010000222.1, read on the forward strand.
GACACCACGTCGCGCAGGGTGCCGTCGACCCGGTAGCGCACCACCGAATGGCTTTCGTAGGGTTCGATGTGAATGTCGCTGGCTTCGTCCCGTGCCGCCTGGGTCAGCAAGGCGTTGATCATGCGGATCACCGGCGCGCCGTCCTGGGTGTCCAGCAGGTCGGTGATCTCCGGGATGTCCTGCATCAACCGGTCGAGGTCCACCTCGTTTTCCGCCGCCCCCACCACCGCCGCGGCGCTGCCGGTATCGGCGTAGACGCTGTTGAGCAGCCCGTCGAGTTCCTCGTCGCGCACTCGCTCCAGCCGCACCTCGCCAAACTGGCGGCGCACCTCACTGATGGACCAGCCCGGCGTCGAGGGACAGACCATCAGCACCGCGCCAGCCTCGGACTGGCGCAACACCAGGCGCTGGGCCTTGGCCCAGGCGTATGGGAGGGCGTTCATGGGCATACTTCCTCTATTACTGCTCCACCCACTGTGGCGGGGGGGGGTGCACCCCCGGGGGGG